>NZ_JBMOXD010000002.1:0-1014395 GCF_049315265.1 Lysinibacillus sp. NPDC056220 | reverse complement strand
ATTTAAAGAAACTAGCTACTTGGACGTGGCAGACAGCTTAAGAGAGCCTCTATGCTCGAAGAGTATGTTGGATACAGCAATGATTTACCAGATATTGAAAATGAAAGAGAAAGAAACATGACAAAAGCCATCGACAATAAACTTCTCGATGACTTTTGTCTACAGTCTGAGACCACTTTTCTAGGTGGTCTGTTTTCATTATTTTGCATTTTTTTAGTATTACATTTATGAAACGGGTCATGGCCTTTTTCTCAAGTATGAATTAGTAGTTTAGCGCTTAAAATAACTCAGTGCTCAATTAAATGAGCACCGGGTTATTTATTTGTAACTTCAGAAATTTCACCCTTTAAACGATACAATTTTTAGCAATTACGACTTTACTTCGTTTGCAATGAATGTATGACAATCAATTTTTTGATCTTTATCTATACCATTCATTAATGCATACTTATTCCCCCATTCACACATTGTGTTTAAAACTGGTACAAATGACCTACCTAAATCAGTCAAGCTGTACTCTACTTTTGGTGGCACTTCTTTAAATATTTCTCGTTGTACAAGCCCATCTCTTTCTAGTTGTTTCAATTGATCTGTTAAAACTTTTTGTGTAATTCCTGGTATGAATTCATAAAATTCTTTTGTTCTTACAGATTTTTGGCTCAAAAAAAAGAGGATTAAACACTTCCATTTTCCACCTGCAATATTCATAAAAATATTGATGCCAGTATTATATTTAACCATATGCTTTCTCTCCCTAAATAGGCACAAAAAAGTAGCTATACCACTTTTTTGTGCGTTATTTTCTTATTTATTATTGCTTACTATAATTAAAGCTGCAAGAAATAATAAAAATTATGGAGTGATATCATGAGTGTAAAAAATATTTTGGAAAAAAGACGTTCAGTTAGACATTATGATCCAAGTTATAAAATTAGTTCAGAAATTATAACTTCTTTAGTTGATACTGCAAGCAAATCCCCTAATGGGAATAATATCCAAGCTACACGTTACTTAATAATTGATGAACCTGACTTAAGAAATTTAATATTGCCTATAGCTTTTAATCAGCAACAAGTAATAGAAGCTTCAACTTTAATTGTTATGTTGGGAGATTATCAGGCATTCGATAAAGAAAATATTATTAGGATACATGAAGAAGGCTTTCAAGCAGGTTATTTTGACTAATCTCTAAGAGATTATCTAGCGCATGCTGCGATAAATTATTATAAAAATAAATCAACTGAAGATTTAAAGATAGAATTAACTAGAGATGTAAGTCTTGCCTCAATGTCATTAATCTTGTTAGCAAATGAAGCGGGCTTTGACACAATTACTATGTCAGGCTATGATTCTAAAAAGTTAAAAGACGCCTTAAATATTTCTGAAAGATATTTAGATGTTATGCTAATAGCGATTGGTAAAGGGACGAAGGCTGGTCACAAAACCGTAAGACACAATGTAAATGAGATAATTTATAAAAACGAAATAATATAGTGCTTTTTAAAGCCTAAATTAGATAGTCATGAAATAGGTTATCTTAAGTAAAACCACAAATAGACCAGGCGCTTTTGTGGAAAAAATGCCCAGGCTCAAGATTTATTGAGTGCCTGGGCCCTGTAATAACATTTTTCTTTCAATAATTGCAAGAAAATCAGTCAAAAATTACTTCTCCTGTTTTCTCTATCTTAATACGTGTAGGTTTATTTTCACCTGTTGCCATTTCAATTTTGAAAATCATTCAACACATCTTTAACTAGTGCAACATCATATTCTTCATAATTATCATCATCTAGTTCTAACCCGTTATCAGAATCGTAGAAAGTGTTAGCTTCACAAACACTAGTCTTTTCATCTTCCCACAGAATTTCTAATTTTGACTTTGATGTCCTATTATCATAATTCATTGCCAACTTCGGTTATTATAAGGTGCAGTTGGACAATCCAATACTATTTTATCCCATTATAAATAGTTAAATAATGATCCGTTTTGGAATCAAAGTAATCATCAATTTTTTCCTAAGTCCACACTTTCTTTATTTTTTTTACCATATTACCTTTTCCCCTTATATTAGTTCCAAACGTTACATGAACAAAGGATATTGATATCTCTAACCAAAAATTTGTGCAGCAATAGCAAACAACTCTTTATTCCTATATGGCATTTTAATAGAATTCTTTATCATTATTGGAGGATTACTAACTTTAATAAATCCACTTTTCTCCAAGAACAACATTAACTCGTCATTACTGGATGGCACATCAATCCTTATCTTCCCTTGATGATTAATAACTAACCCATCGATTATTAAAGCAGCTGTTTGTGAATTTGGTGCTACAATAGGTCCTATTAATAGATTCTCTGGACCTAATATAGATAATCCAAATCCAATAATCTTCCCATTTTGATTTTTAACAACTAAACATTGTTTTGATTGATTTATCCTATTAAGAAGCAATTCCCCCCTCTTATCTCCAAATGCAGCAGAATCTAATTCAATAATTTTATGAATTTCTTCCTCTTTGTATCTTTCTAAAGTAATTTGAGGATGATTAAACAAATTAGTTGGAATATAATTATCACTTAAATATTTATGTACAGAATCAACCGTACTAAAACCCAATCTTTCATATAAAGGTTTTCCATCCTCGGTTGAAATTAACATGATTGAGGTATTTTGAGAAACATTGTCTATACACTTCTGAGTGGCCTTCTTGCCTAAGCCTAAACCTCTATAATCTTCATTAACAATAACCATACCTATTGAAGCTAAATTAGTATCATAAGGTATAATTGCAGCACTAGAAACAATTTTCCCCACAGTATTTTTATGTCCGTATATTTTTCCAGATGCCATAACAGTTCTTACTTCATATTCATCATAATCCCAGCCAACTGATGTAGAAAGTTCTACTAAGCCTAAGACATCATATTTATCAAATTCCACTAATTTTAATTCTATTTTATTGTCAGTATACATGAAAAATCCCCCTATTTTATTTCTATTATTATCATAATTTACCATCTACCTTTATTCAATGAAACTACTCTATCGTTGCAGAAACAATACTTTTACATATAACTAAAAAGAAGCAACCTTTCGGCTACTTCATCATTTGACTCAAAATATTATTTCTAACTGGTAATGTACAAACTCTATTATGATAAACAATCATTTTGGGGTACAATCATAAGTTATACCCCACAAACCTTGCTATATAAGCATTTCTAGGCTTACCTAAAAATACTGTGCTCATAAAGATAGTCATAGGAAAGGTCAACAAACAAGTATTCATGTTCGTTGATGGCGATTGAAAAGGTTCTTGTAATTTCTCCTGTTTCAATATCACGATAAAGCTCAGAGATTTCCCCACTTTGATCGTTTCGCATTTTAATGATCGTTTGTAAGAAGTATGGGCGCCAGCTCCAATTTTTGTTGATGGCACGTGGCTGCAACTCCCAATTTCCATCTATTCGCATGACGTTAGGCGTTAATTGGAAACCATCCTCATTACAAATGTAAAGTCTAAAAGAATAGTTATCCAGTAATTCAGCTAAATGCTCTAATTGTGAGGCATTATCACTCGTTGGTTTCACACGGTGAACAATGGCCTCCAACTCTTCTCTTAATTTCTTTAGCTGCAAAAATTGCGCCTCTAGCATTTTCTTTTCAGACGTAATAAATTGCTGGCATTCTTTTTTAAATCGTTCCTTTAATACATCTTTATCGACAAGATTTCTAGCAGGGTTGGCTAAATAAGGACCTTGATAATAGCGTCCTCCGTTTTTCCAAGCAAATTGTAGCTGATAAACCGTTTCAATATCTTCGAATAAAAGATTGGCACCTATTTTATAAGCAAGACTGCCAATAGCAGAAATCATATCGGATTGAGCAGACCAAGAATCATAATTTAAATCACGTGTGTTGACTTTTAAAATATGGGGGGCCAATAATGCAATATGCTCTAAATGACTTTCAGCTCCGACCTCTTGGACAGCGATTTTTACCCCAAATGTCGTAAAATACCGCAGTGCATGGTGCAATTTATTAATATCGCCTAAAAATCGATGCTCAGATACGACAAACACGATTCTGTGTAAATCTTCTTCTCCAATATATTGTTGGATGATATTAAAATGACTCTCACCAAAATCCTGCATCAATAAATTAGGGTTACTTGGAATGTAAATATCAATATCAGATGCAATTTCATCAATTTGGGCGAGTGCTGCATGCAAAATTTTATGTTCCATATCTATTCGGTATTCTTCTGGAATGTCCTCATTATTGACAAAATCCTTTAAATTAATTTGCTGACCTTCAATTTGTAGATGTCCGGAAATTTCGTAGGCTATCACCGTATGCGCATCTGCGCTAAATATCGGCTGATAATACCCATGTATTTGATCTAAATTCGTTAACACTTCAATTGCGTCCATCTTCGAAACCTCCATTATGAATAACCTTTTATTTGTTATTCAAAAATAACAATATATAGTCTATAAATAGCTTAAAAAATGCTCTCTGACTGTATAATAAGTTGTTTATTGTAAAATCGCAACTTCACTTCTTAACATTTATAGCTTATCTAATAGAAATTTTCAGATCAACTTAGGTGTCATACTCATAATTTCCCATCATTTCCGACGACTTATTAACAGAAAAGGTTATTTTTTTACGCCATCTTGTCATGTTATGCTTTTGTTCTCATGAACATGTTATTGGTTCAAGGCTGTTCGCTCATTTTCCCTATTCATATTAATTTATGCTACGAGTGTCACTAGTGGTTGGGATAATAGATGATAATAATTCATAAAGTAGTCATTTACCCAGCACGGATGGACAATTTTATGAAAAAAGCAGTATTCCAAATGGTCAATTACGCCCCTGATGGAATACTGCTCGTCATTATTCAGACATGAAGAAATACCAAATGATCGCTATTACCATTAATGATAAGATAACAGCTATCGTTACACGAAGTGGTGATACAGGAGCATCCCCACCCACTCGACCCGTTTGCCCATTGACCATAAAGCGATAAATTTTCTCTTTATAACGGAAAGAGGATAACCAAATCGGTAACATTAAATATTTGTATGTAATATCATCATGATTGGTCGAAAAACGTAAATTCGATACTACATCCGCGCTATTTTCCCAACGAATTTTTGAAGTGATTTGCGCATGAAGATGATCATGGATATTCCTTTTGGCTTGATTCCAGCCATCCTGTAAGCCGATGCTATATCGTTCAGACAAAAAGCCAGATACATACTCTGGTTTATAAGCCTTATTGTTTAAAAGATTAAAAGGCTCGATTTTTCGCATCATATTCTGATCATAGCGAGTAGTTGCACTTATTAAATGATCGTCGATAAATTCCTGATAAAAGCCGCTTGTGGAATACCAATCTGTTTCCGTATGTGTTTTCCCATCTTTATCTGTAACGGTGCGATGTCGTCCATATCGGGCAGAATATCTGGAGCTTGTTTTCGTATCAAACGTCCAGTATGGAAGATAGACCCCTTTAAAGGCATCAGGCCTAGCACTATTTTTGGCGGCTTTCGGTGTAAACCATCTACCTTTTATCCACTTTTGAAAATGTTCCCCAGCTTGCTTATCCGTTACTTCAAAAGCACATACACCATTTGGTGCTAGTGTGTTTTCAGCACTCGCTTCCATGACCTGATGGGAACCACAGTAAGGACAACTGTCGGCCACTTGCAACGCATCGTATATCGTTTCCGCGGCACAGGCTTCACATATGACTGTTTTTTTCTCTACACCCCAATTGAAATTGCCACGTTCCTCGGCTGTTAAAAAGTCCATTTCTCGAGCAGCTTTTTCTTCCTCTTGCTCAGGAGTTGCAATTTCTGTCTCAAAGCCACAATATGGGCAAGCTAGCTTACCTGTGGCAGGATTAAATTCAATTGTTGCGCTGCATGATGGACATTCTGCATCAAAATCAAGCTTTACTTGTTTGACATTCTCAACTTCTTGCGTTGACATGAATCATCCTCTCCTTACTTCACGTCATTTTCATCAAACACATCGCCACATTCAGGGCAGAACTTAGGTGGATTTGCAGGATCTACTGGTGTCCATCCACATTTATCACATGCGTATAATAACGCTCCTGTAGGTTTTTTTGTCCCACATTCACTGCAGAACTTCCCTTTATTCACCGCTCCACATGCACATGACCAACCTTCTTCAACCGGTTTTGCCGTCCCACAATTCGAACAGAACTTCCCAGTATTTTCATGACCACATGTACATGTCCATGAATTATCTTCTTTTGCTGATTGATTTTGCCTATCCGCTTGAGCCATTTGTGCTTGCTTATTTTGTTCATTCATTTGATAAAGCTGACTAGCATTAATGCCACCTGCTTGTGCCGCCATGTTCATGCCCATAAATCCTGTCATTGCACCCGCCTCATTGTTGGCAGCTGCAATCATCGCTTCTGCCTGTGCCCCTGTTAAATGAGCCGCAGCCATTCCAGGGTCACGCATTACAGCACTGCGTTGAAGTTGCTTAATCATAGCCTCATCTTCTTCTGATGCTTTTAGTGTACTAATACCAAAAGACACAACAGCTAATCCGCGTGTTGCAAGCCATTTCTCCGATAATACTTTGTTAAGAGCCTCTGCTAATGCAGCAGTATGGGCAGGTATTTCACTATAGCGAACGCCGCTAGCAGAAATCTGTGCGAACGCCGGTTGTAGAGCTGTCATTAATTCTGACTTCAACTGGCTATCAATAGCAGCCCTTGTATATTCACGCTCTACATTGCCACAAACATTTGTATAGAATAGTAGTGGATCTATAATTTTATATGAATATTCGCCATGACAACGAATAGCAATATCAATATCTAAACCAATATTGCGATCAATCACACGGAAAGGGACAGGTGCAGGTGTTCCGTATTTATTCCCCACTATTTCTTTCTTATTAAAATAGTAAACTCGCTGATCTTTCGCAGGTTCTCCTCCAAATGTAAAACGTTTGCCAATTTGCTTAAAAGTCTCCATAATCCCCTGAGACAGGTCTGAGCCATACATGATTGAAGGTTCAGTTGACGTATCATAAACATACTCGCCTGATTCCGAAGAAAACTCTACGACTTTCCCCTGCTCAACGACCATCATACACTGCCCTTCGTTTATCGCAATAATAGAACCATTACTAATTATATTGTCATTCCCTTTATTGGACCCTCGTTTGGACGTGCGCTTCACACCTTTTGTCACAAGCACATCCGCCGATAATGCCTCACAATAGAAATATTCACGCCATTGATCCTCTAAAACGCCAGATAACGCGCCAATTCCCGCTTTTAATAAACCCATTTGATTTCCCACCTTCACATTGATATTTAGCTTATTTTATCATCTATAAACAATATGTAATACGCATAATCAGACAAATTGTTTCACTTTTCTTTATTCGCACATAAAAAAACGAGCAGCTCCTATGAGAACTGTCTCGTTTTCTTTTAAGAGAATGCCGCAATTGCTACAAGTACCCAAGCGATAATAAATAACATTCCACCTATGGGCGTAATCGCGCCTAGTTTTTTCACACCTGTCACGGCAAGGACATACAGGCTACCAGAAAAGAAAACAATCCCAGTAAACATTAGATATACCGCCCATGAAAGCAGACTAGAACTTCCTAGAAGCGTCTCATTTGAAAGAATACCTAAGCCGATAATCCCTAATGCATGGTACATCTGATATTGAACTGCTGTTTCCCAAATAGCTGCATAATGGGGGGATGCAAACTTATCCTTTAAAGCATGGGCCCCAAAAGCACCTAAAATAACACCAAGGCAGGCCAAAATCGCACCGAACGCTAAAAACATTTCCATTTAGGCTCTCTCCTATTTTGCCACAACGGCAATTTCTTTATATTTTGCATCCCAAGCAGGATCCACCTTACTTAAAGATACCGGACGCAATGTATCCTTACGTGCTAAAATATGTACAGACTGTGCAGTGGCCGCCACTGTACCATCCTCATGTAAAATTTCATAGCCATAGGTTGTTCGTAAGCGGTCATGCTTTTCTACCCAAGTACGAACCGTTGCCACCTGTCCGTAGTGCATCGCAGCCTTATAGGAAATCGATAAATCCATAACCGGTGATACATAACCATCTTCTTCTAACGCCGCATACTTAAAGCCCACATCACTTACAAGCTGCGTACGCCCAATCTCCATCCAAATGATATAGTTGGCATGATAGACAACACCCATTTGGTCTGTCTCTGCATATCGAATCTCAATCTGTTTTTCACTCACAAACATTTTCTTCACCTCGTCCTACATTATAGCGTAAAAGTATTGGTTTGGTGGGGTTTTTGCTCTATTGATTAGAAAAAGTTAATAAATTCATTTTTACAAAAATTAGAAATTAGAATCAGAATAATATTTGGTAATAAATGTTAGTTTCCGTTTTTACCCGTTGTACCCCACTCAATTGGGGTACACTGGGGTACAAAAATTTAAAAATAAAAGATACTGGGCAGGTGCTGGAAATCAAAAATGATACCTATTTTTTAAACGAGAAAAATTTGATGTAAATGATTAAAACCAGGCACTCATCCGAGCGCCTGGTTATTATATATTGCTTCTGGTACTTTATTTAAATGAGACAATTCTTAAAGAACCTTTACTCGTTTTTGATACTGTACCTTGCAATTTAAACTTGGTTTCTACCAAGTTATAAAAGATGCGGTTGCTAAGTATTTTGCTACAATCAAATAAAAACCGCAGGGCAGTGTGCCTTGCGGTTTATTATTACAGTTTGAATGGAAACATGTTTTTAACGTCTGATTTCCATTGATTATTTTGATTGAAGAAAATTCGACGTGTTGCTTTGTTAATTTTAATTGAATACTGTTGATTGTGATTATCTGTACATTCAAAGTGCTGTGATGACTCGAAGTTTTTTGTAAGTACACATGTCTTGAATCCATAAATGTTACAAAGCGTTTCTTGTACCTCAATTTGTATTTCACCCGCAAGATAGTTACATAAATTCTTTAAATTGTTACTATCAATACTTGATTGGTATCGGTATAGCCAGTCCAATAACTGTTTGTTAGTTAAACCTACGCTGTTATAGTATGGAATTTCGTACTGCCGATTGTAACCCATTAATTCCGCAGTAGGGATTGGACGCACTGAAAGTAACTCCCTAAAATGCTGCTCAGTGATAGGAAGAACTGATCCCCCACTCTTCAAAACTTCTAACATTCCTTTAAATGTAGAATCTAATTCTATTCGGTACTCATCAGATTCTGAGCTTCGATTGACCATCACCAGACAGTCTGAAAAACGAGTTTGACTAACTAACAAAATATCTTTACCATTGTCTAGCTTTTCTTTATAACTAGCTGGTGTTAAATGATACTGAGTCTTGTCGATTGAATGTTTTAACGTATTATCGTTTGCTAATTGATTAAATCGCATATCCATTGCCTCCTCTTTTAAGTAAATTCCTTTTTTTAATTCCGTTAGTTTTCCAGCTTTTTTAAGGCCAGAGATCCGAGGTTGCGCTACCCCAAGGTCTTCTGCTAATTCTTGTGAAGTTAGCGTGTTCTGCTCTATTAATAGCTTTAAAAATTCAACTTCTGATACGCCGAATTTTGCTGCGACTTCTTTTAAGTCGGAGAGCTTAACAATTAAGTTCATAATAATATCTCCTTTCTCTCAACTATTAATTTTATAATAGTTAATTAATTAATTAATGGTTGTCAACAATAAATAAAAAAATGACCAAGACACTTTTTTCAAGAAGTACTTAGTCATTTCTTCTTTTGCTTACTTATCAACCTGATTAGCATATCTTAGTACTACATCATCACCAGCAGTAGCAACCTGTACATCACTAAAATACTCGTCTATAGTCGTCCATCCGACGACTCGTATCTTTTGCTAAGACAATTGTCTTTTGAGGTCAAAATACTCCTGACGAAGTTCCTTTAATAATGAATCCATAAGAGGAAGAAAAACTTTCTTCTTTAAATTGCTCTACTTTTAAGTAATCAACCTGTAGCGACTTTATTGTTAGTTCTATTAACAAATATTTGTGTACCATCTTTCGTTGCTCTGGATTAATCATCCTCGTCAACCAATGCTGCTTCTTGTATTAGATCAAATGAAATTCGTTTAATCGCGTTAATTTAACCAATTTCCTCAATTTAAACGCTCGCTGTATAGTTTGCTCTATTTCCTCTAGTTCCCACTCGGTTAAATCACGCTTTTTATCATGGTATTGTTCTTTTTCCCATTCCTTCAACTGAACTAAGTGCTCAGGTAGCATTAATGATGTCCATTTCATATTTCCACGATCATGTAACATACAAATCACTCTCCATTATTAATCGATATCTGAAATTTTTAGGATATATAAGAAATGTACTTTGTGAATATTCATGTACTTATCTTTAATATGGATTAATTTAGTGTTTGCATCCATTTTTGTAACTGTCCCTGTTAGCGGATCTTCCTGTTTGTGAATAGTTAATGCTTTTGTTTTTTTGCCTTCTATTACATCTACTAATTTTTAGGTCATTTCTTCAAGGTCAAATTCATCTCGCTCTAGATGTTTGGGTTCTTTTTTCTTTGAAAGTGTTTTTGATTTTACCATTTAACTTCTCCTTAAAACAGAACGTTTGTTTGTGCATATTATAGAACTAACGTTCTTTTTAGCAACAAAAGATAAATACCATTTTTAATATTTTTTTTATTTTTTTACCATAAATAATATAATCAGTTAAGCAAAGGCTATTATTAAACTTTAAGGAGGTTTTATAATATGTCAGAAACATGCTCTAACTTAGTTAACGAATTGGGTATTTTTGGTGAAACCATCAAAAATACAATAGACAATAAAACTGAGGCAATAAAAAATGAAGCAATTGCTGAAGCAAATAAATTGAATGACGAAAACCCTCAAGGTAATACAGGTTTAACTTTTAACTTTGATGTTACTTGGACAGACAAGCCAATTAAGTTTCACCTACCAACAATTACTATTGTTGATAAACAAATTTCTTTAGATTTACCAACAGTAAAAATGGTTGATAAAGACATTAAGTTCAATTTGCCTGTGTGTAATATGGAAGATCAGGTGGTTGGGAGATATCCTGAGTTTCACGGTTTGAGAGTGGAATGGCATGATATAATTACCACAGTTCCTGTTTGTGAGAATAATGAACAACGTATTGTCATTGGGATACCTGAAATTTCAATGCAAAGGCAAGATATGATTATCGGAATACCAAATATTGAAATGCGAGAAGTTGAAATAGCTATTAAGTATCCAGAATTTAAGCTGGTTAATGTTGCAGTAGAAATGAAAGAGAAATCTGAAAAGTTAGAATCGGGTACTAAAGAAAAATTACGCTCCAGTTTTAATGAAATAAAGTCAAACCTACTTGAAGAATTTAGAGCTAAACATACTAGTTTATTTGACTGTTTAAGATCTGAACTACTTTCTAAAAAAAATGAAACTTTAGTTAGTATTGATGGAATAATCACAGGTCTGAATACCGCAACAGCTCAAATGAAAGAAAAAAATGTACCTTCGGATAATGATTCTTTAAAACAGACAGAAGCAACTTTACAGGATTTAGTTTCCAAAAGAAGTACTATTGATTCTCAATTTGAACAGAATCTAAATGAGCTAAATGCACAACAGCAAACTTCACTTGAGAAATTTGTACAACAGTTTGATTTAAATATTGAATGATTATTTAAATAATAGGTCCACTTTTAATTGTTAAAACGTATTATCTTTAAAGACTTATCTAAATGATAAAAGGCCTAAAAGTTATAATAACTTTTCTGGCCTTTATTTATTATTAGTTATGAATTACATTTTATCGTTGAGCAATAATGATTTTCAAACCTTCGAAATCACCTGTAGTTAGTTCACCTTTATCAAACAATTCTAACTAAGATTTACCGATTAAATTTTTATCTACTGCTTGTTGTAAGAAGTCTCGTACTGCAGATTTAGTTTCTTTGATTGTAAATAGCATTATATCATCATCCTTTACTATTTGTTGGCTTGGTTCCATAGCTTTATTAATACGGTTCAAAAAACTACCCCAACGATCTTCACTTAATATTCGATGAGGGCAATATTTACCGTTCCAGTCCTGATGTTTTTTCACTCTATCAATACTCCAACCATATTGCTTTAAGAGCTTTGCGATGTACTGAACAGCATTTTCTTCAGCCACTCCATAACGAACGCCACCATTTTTGCTGTAGCAAATCTCTACTCCAATAGAAATACGGTTGCCTTTTTTATGTGCATTAGAATCTGTACTACCTCCACCATCTCCACAATGCCAAGCGTTACGGTTAAAAGGAATTGCTTGAATAACCTCTTTATCATCCACGGCCACATGGTAAGACACCTGATTGTTATTGCCAATCATGTACGAAATTTCGTTTGCAGCAGGTGCGTCATTGGCTGTGTTGTGAACCGTGATGTATTGAGGCAGCATTGCGTATGGCGCCTTGTTTGAATATTTACTAGAGGATAAAAGAACTTGTTTGAACGTATATGTAATTTAGCTTTTTCCTCCTTGGCATTGAAGATTTCTAAAGCTTTTTTTACTGGTGCAGGCATGTCCACTCCAAGTTTAGCTGAGTTTTCCCCTAAACTAACCAATTCGTTTAAGATGAACATCAATACCACAGCATCAGGAATAATTTGCCCAATTGAAAAGCCTTGGTCTTGAAGTACTAAATAAATTAAATTAGCTACTACAATCCAAACCCACATCATGCCTTTTTTAATGATGCCTTGATAGCCACGTTTGCTACTGATAGTTCCCCAGTTAGCGGCCATACCTGATAGAAAATCGATTGCATTAAGAATTAAAAGTACCGTCATTAATAGCCCCCAACCGCCTACAAGCCACGACACTACTCCGCCTACTGTGCTAAGTAAAAATTTAAATGATTGTTCCATTTAACCACGTCCTTTGCCCTTTTTAGTGAAAATAAAAAGCCATGAGAGTAATCGAGATTCAGTACAATGTACCGTTGCCCATCTCAATTGGTCTCATAGCGCATAATAAAAGCCCATCACAAACACCGTGAAAGGCTGAAAACTTCATAATTTAATACGAAGCAGTGTAAAATGTTTAATTTAATTTTTATGGTCCATTCCATATTTATTTGTAGAATATTATAGTTTAATTCCCTTTTAATAATTCTGTTGCTTTTTTATCACATTCACTGATTAACTTAGTAAGTATATTCTCATTTTTCTTATCAGCACTAGCGTATATCAAAGTAAAATTTTCAGGAAGAAATAATTCTGTTCCTTCTATCAACGGCAGTTCCCTTGAGTTATATTTATCATGATTACCCAAATCATGGTCAGTAACTATACCTACAATTTTATCTGCTCCAATTTTCAATTCGAATAGGATATATTGAATTAACTCTACTAAAGCATGTTTTTCACCTGGTATATTGTTTTGATGGTAAAATACTTTTCCCATTCCATTAACATAATCTAAATTAGTTGCCACTTTCTGATAATAGATAACAGCGCAAGCAGACTTTACTTTTTCTCCATTATTATTTTCCAAGGGGGTATTAGTATCAATTATAAATAGAAAATCTAACGGCGCTAATGCTTTGAATGTGTCACTTGTTAGCTTATCTACTTCTTTTAAAGGGATATTTGAAGTGACCTTATCTTTATTGTTAGATATTAAATGGGTTAAAAGAGCACTTTGTGGAATAATTGTTTGTCCATCTTTTTGAAAACAAATATTTCCGTTACTATCTATTTGCAAAGCGTTGATAACTGTAGGCTCACCCATATCTACTGTAACAGTAGATACCCTATCATTTTTTTCTTTTCCCATACAACATTTTTTGTGTTTCTTCCCACTACCACAATAGCAAAGATGATTTTTACCAATCATTCCTAACGCTTCCTCTCATAAGTATTTTTACCCTAATTTCTTTATACGTATGATAATAGCAAAGGTTTCAATCAAAGTAAGAAGTGGGTTAAAGATTTAATAGCACAGAAGGCATCCCTCCCTTTTTCACAAGTCATAAAAATAACGCTAGCCTATGCTGCGTCTACTTCTTTAATTCATATTTGAATGCATCAATCTCTCGTCTCATCTTACTTATGAAGGTAGGCTTATCATTATCAAAAACTACCGCAACCTTTCGTTTGCCATATTCGCAAATCACTGTTGCTGCCGTAATTCTTGTATCCATAGTAACGCCCCAACCTTTATCATGGGCCGTCACCATATCGCCTACACTGTAATCTTTTTCGAATATCAAACGTGATGTAGTCAGTATCTGGCCACTTAAGTAAATTTCTGGAGAATGCTCTGATAGCTTTTCATTCCCACGCTTGTTTAAATCAGCTACAACCTTTTCTACTGGACGAAGGTTTCCCTCATCGTCTTCCTCTGATACATCTCTGGCGTCCACAAACATTTCATAACGGTCAGCACCTATAGCATCGCCAATGGAGAAAATTCTGCGCTCTATGCCCTCTCCCTGTCCTGCAACAACAGCGAAATTCTTATAATCCAAATCACTTTCTGTGTATTCGAGGGATTCAATTGTTTTCAAACTCAGTCGAGAAAATAGCTTGTGGCTGCCCCATTTGATTGGCTATTAAGTTCCTTACTTCTTTAACAACGAATACAAAACGTTTATTTTTCAGGTCAACCTCAATGTTCCAACCTAGTCCATGAAGCTCTGATAGTTCGGTGAGCTTTTCGCTTAATGAGTCATACCTTGAATTTTTCTTCAATCACAGGACCTTTATTTTGGTTAGCGCCTAGCACTAATCTTGGAAAGATACGAGCTGGATCACTTGGATTAATCATTTGCATGCTTACAAAATGACGCATTACTGTTTCAATATTGCCTGTCAAACTTTCATGTGTCTTGCCTGCTGCCGGATAGATAAGGCGCTGTGATGTGAAAGTTTTTAGAGACAAGGCTTTTATGCTCCAGTTCTCTGTTTGCTTGCCGGTTTCGTTCAGCTCAATTTCTCGATGCCTGATGATGTAAACTTGATCTAATCGATTGTAAGGGAAGATGATATTACCTTTAATCAATTTGTCAGCATGTTGTAGGTAACGATTGATTTGAAGCTCTAGCTCTCCAATACCTGACCATGAAATACCTATTTGAGCTGAAGAATATCGATCTACCTCTCCTAATAAATTAAATTCATCATCTATGATTCTTAGAGGGATATTTTGCATGTGTTCACCTTCTTTTGCATAATAAAAGCCCTCTACAAATGATTGAAGAAGACTGTATATTACTATTAAGCATGTTATATAGTAATTCTTTTAAATATTAATCTTGATCCGCCCACTAGTTCTTTCTTCATTAAAAGTTACTTCGAAACTATTTTTCATATAGAATTTTTCTAACTTCCCGAACTTATCTTTATCTACAGAAGATAAGTCACCGTATATATACCTTATACCTATTGATTTTAAATATTTTTTAGCATAATCCAATAAAATGCTTCCATTCCCTTCATTTTCATTAACAGCATTCATATCATCAATCTTACACTTACCAATATTATTCATTGAACTACGAGGGTGAATTGTTCCAAATAAACGCGGGACTGGGTGACGTCTGGTGAATGCGCTTTTTAAATATAAATCGAATGTGTCTTCGCTAATAGATAAACATACATAATATTCCACGTCTAGTTTGTTTTTTTCAACCCCAAGAATTGTATATTGTTTTAATAATCCTTTCAAAAAATTCAGTTCCTTCTCTTTATCCCTTAATTCCCTTATTTCCTTTCTTTGCACCATCTCTTTTTCTCGAACTTCTTGATATTGTTTCTTAAGCACTTTTAATTCGTTTTTCTGTCTATTAAAAAACATTTATTTCTCTCCCGACTAATTTTAATTATTATATCGGGTTATGAATAAATACATTTAAACATAAAAATAACGCTAGCTTATGCTGCGTTTACTTGGTTTCGTTATTTTGTTCAGTTGCTTTAATTTTTTCTGCTGTAATTGCCACGCTTCCATATCATCCTCAAGCGTCTGTTTTTTAAGATTAAACCAATAATCCCATTGTTGTTGAAACACGCTTGTAGGTACGTTAATAAGCGAATAAACGATACCACATAAATCTTCTTTCATACGTTCATCTATTAGATAAGAAGATAATTATCCAAAAAGAATATTGTAAATATTAGGAATTATCCTTCTTTAAGGAAATTATTGAAAAATATTAATTAAAATGAGATAATTTCCTTAATATTCCGGAATATTAATAAAATTGAAATACAAGGAGTCAAAAATGAAAAAAATATTTAACAAATTATCTATAATAATAATATTTACATTAATTCTTCAATTAACTTTACCTTTAACTAGCTCTGCCAACACTCAAAATGGGTTAGATTTAATTAGACAAGAAACAAGTTTAACAGAAGATGATATACAATTAAGTTTAGATATTATTTCTGAAAATAGCAGTTTATTTCTTGAAAATGCTGATATTACTGTCCTTAATTCATATGGTCTTGAAGATCAAAATATTGCATTACTAAAATATTTTTATGATATTAATTATCCATCGGTAACTTTAAATGCCTTTGCTGTTTCACAGAATGTAACTAACAATGATAACATTCAACCCCGTTTAGCAAATGTATTAATCAGAGTATTGATTAAAGATGCACTTAAAAAGAAAATGGGTGATAAAATAAAAAAAGAAATTGGTAAGGAAGTAAAAGATAAAATTGAGGATAAATGGATAGCTGCAGCTGAAAAAGAAATTGATAAACATGGCTATTCTAAATTCGTAGGACCAGAAGGTTCTGGGGCAAATGGAATTAGACAAGGCGACCATGTTTTTGAAATTTACGGAAAAAATGGTAATTCTATCATGAGAGGTCATGTAGGCCTTGAACAAAATAAAACTGTAACCAACTGGCACTACCACCTTAAATATGATGGTTTTGAATATCATCATGAACAAACACTTTTAAGACATAATAGCTTACCTGCATGGGGGACTCCGATTAAGTGAATGAACATGAAGAAGTTTTTATATTAAGCTACGGGTGTGATTTAGATCATAGTAATATTGATTATTTAGTAAAAGAACGGCTGTTACCTTTTTCTCATTGGACTAATAAGAAACGACCTAAGGAAACAGATATTTGTGTTAGATATGAGGTATTTGATATTAACCCAAAGAAACACAAACAGCTCTATTACGGCCACAAATTTTATATTAATAAAATGAGATTAGAGGCTTTCATGTATTCACTCTCTAAACTTAAAGGAAATCATGTTTATGTTCACCCTAAGGTTAGAGGGCATGTTAATGTTTATATTGATGACCTAGAGTATTCTGGCCGAGTATACCAAACATTAGTGAATGACCAAAAATTAATTTTTATAGACGAGGAATCTGAAAATAATTTCACTTTAAGAGAAAAGTTGCCCAAACTACAAAAAGATTTACACTGTCTTAAGATGCAAAGTAATATAACTTTCGAAGAGAGAGATCTGTTAGTTACTAATTGGATAAATCGCATAATTAACGAAATTAATTAAAAAAGCAATAAAATTGTTCAAAGTCTAAACTTTAAAAGTTTACTGTAAATTGGACACATTAAGCCCAGGCTCAAAATTGAGTACCTGGGCCTTTACAATTATTTTACTTCATAGAATTTTGTTATCTTGCTTTCGTTGTTATAAACGATCTTCAATCCTAGCAAATCTGCAAGCTCACGTACTTGTACATGCGTCCTACCATTTGTAATCACAGCAGGGATAGTCTTAGCATCATTAAGCATTACTTTTGCTTCTTGTGTCTCTTTTACTTCCTCTAAACCGTTCTTTATATGTAGTTTGAATTGTTGCTCTGTAATCCCCATACTCGCTAAATACAAATATGGATCTCTATGTGTCGTGCCTTTTAAATTGTCCGTAATCCAGCGGCGATACGATGAAATCCAACCATACGAGCCATGTTGTCGTAATTGTCAACAACCTGTAACATGGAACCTTGCTTAAAAGCTTTGTACATTAGGCGTCCACGACATAATGAGATCTATATCGTAAATCTTCATATGTTGTGCGACGTCTGTAAGTACTTCCAGCCATTCTAGTCCGTCGACTCGGTTGTTTCGCCCAATAGCTGCCCCTTCTCGTCCATAAGCATTTGGATTAGTAGTTGTCTTTTCTGCATCATCGCCTACAAAGAACCCTACTAATTTACTCGGTAAGCTCTTTTCGGTAGCAGTGGACAGTGCTGGATTCACTAGCTTTTCTCGTGCAGCTTCTTTTTGAGACTGTTCAAATTGTGCTTTTAAATCACATAACTGTTTTGCTTCCTCCAATTCAGGTGGATAGCGTTTAGAAATCTCTTCTTCCAGTTTCTATGGAAGTGTTTTAGTTTCATAGGTTTTGATTGCTTCTGTCACACGAGTGTCTGCAAAGGACTGTAAATAGCTCTTACCTTCCGCATTTTCGTTCAGGAAAGTTTGAACCGATTTAAGTGTCAATGTAGACTCTTGACCGTTTATGTCATCTCCTGATGGTGGGTTTTCCGTTGGGGGAGTTCCTTCGCCACCGTCTGCAAGCATTTGAATATCTAAAGGTAATAAAGTTTTAAGATTGAATAGATTGCGTGCCATGTTTTCCTCCTTGCCCAATTTAGTTACTCTCATGAATCCCTAAACTGTTGGAAAGTTTATTTGTTCTCGTTCTTTATAGCGTCTGCGAGAATAAAGACAAAATAAAAAACCACTCAAAATGAATGGCTTTTGTAGAATTTTTTTACCCCAAAAAACTATATGAAGTTAACCTATATATCAAAAATATCACTTCTTTGATATTCTACCTTAAGGACTTTACCAATTTGATTTTCTATTTTTATACTTAACCAACTGTTGATTAAATTTCTCAAATTGAAATCAAGCTCCTTTAGATCTATAGGATTTTTATTATAAACTTTTTCAGATTCTCCGTGACGCGAGAATATACCAGTCACCTCTGTTCCATCAGAACTTGCTGTAGTGTTTGCATAGTGAGTAAAATCTCCTAAGATAAAATAATCCAAATAAGGCAAAATCTCTTTTGATAAGGTAGTACGAATTTTTTTATATTCCTTTGCATTTCTCTGAATACTTAAATCAGCAAGAATAATTTCATAGATTTTATAGGCATTTACTAAAAGATATAAATTGTCTCTGTGATATAGATATAATAGGCCAATTACTCTTCTAACTTTTTGATTATGTTTAACCATAGTTAAACAGTTAGCTAGGTATGAGTTGCTTTCCAAATCCTCTATTTGTATATTTTCGAACGGATTTACAATCTGCTCATATTCGATAAGACTTCTGCCATATACCTCTTTTCCCCTACGTAAAGCAGTATATGAATCATCAAAATTAGTCAAATAATTATCCGCTTGCAGTAAGTAATCACCCGTTAAAAGTAAACACCCATTTATTAAACGAACAAAAGACAGTGCCTTGTAGTATGCTTTTTCATAATCTTCTTCTGGCAAGTCACTAAAATGAGGCGATATTAAATAGTATGTTTCATGTTCACTATTGTCTGTAAGATACATTATATCTATATCACTCGAGAACCTTTGTCTTGCTAAACTATATGTTTTATTGTTGTTTGTTAACCCCAGATGCCACATACAACCCTCTCCTTTATTGTTACATTAATGCTATATAAATTTTAGCATAAATACCCAATAATAAAATCACTTCCAAAAAAATTAACCACGAAGAAAGGATGCAGTTTAATCAACTCTTATGATGAAAATCAACATTTTAACTAATACGTTACTTGAGGATTTAAATTTTAAGCAATATCTCTTTGAAATTATCACTAATCAAAACTCAACATATTTAGAATCACCAAACGACTAGAAGCTTCTACCTTTCCATACCTACCCTCCTCCACTAAATTTCTTTTTCCAATCTTCATAACTCATAAATGGCACTACCGGCTTAACTTCTTTGTACGCCTTATTAAAAGCTTTCCTGTAAGTTAACCCTAAATCAGATATGTAAGCTTTAATACGAGCAGCTAAAAAATAAAGAACCAGGTAAGGGTCGTGTTGGCGCAGTTAAAGACCGACATCAAGTATATAATCCTAAAACAGACCAATGGGTAAAAGTAGATTCAGCTACTGGTAAGTTTATGGATGTAAAACAAGACGGTACGTCATTTAAAGGTGTAACTAAAAAATAAAGCAAATTCCGTTAAATAAACCTTTTCTCATTTATTTATTCAACGGATACTTCAAGAATCTTTAATTCCAACCACTCTTCGTTCTCTGTGCTTTTGCATTTGCTTTCTCATAACTTGAAAAATAGCCAAGAACTTCTCCTCCGTATTTTCCTACTTCTTCCATCCTAAGATGAAAGCTTAAATATTGCGGTAATCCTAAAGTCGAATTCTCACTTTTGACACCGTGGTAGAGCAACACACGTAAGATTTTATTCCGAATTTGATTTATTGTTCTTTAATACACTTAAAAGATATAACTGAATTAAAACCACATTTCTCATAGATACAATAAAGCCTTCTAAAATTAAATAACTCCAACCTGTAAAATAAAGTCATTTAGATATTAGGAAAAAGTAATAATTTATATCCATACCAATATTCGTCTTAAATATCGGTTCAATCACAGAAAGATGTAAAAATCCCCAAACTAGAAGCAATATATAGATAGAAATATTGTAAACATATGTTGATATGCATTTGATACATTTAATAAGGCGGATTCTAAAAAATTGTTGCCAAGCTTTCAAAACAAAATAAAACCAAAGTGAATCTACAAAAAGTAGGAAACAACTTTGGTTTTTTATTTTTATATTTCGTAAATCGAATATTTAACAAATGTCCCCTTTAGATGATAAAAAGAGACGCTTGTTAAACAATACACCCTTTAATCGAGTAATTGAGTAGTTTATATTAGCTACAGTTACTTTTTAAAAAAAGTCAAAATGGATCTTATCTAGCTGAACTGGGCTTTCAATCTTAGATTTCACTCTGAATAATTAGGAACATTAATCTCGAATTTCTCCAAGTAAGTTTTCGTACTATTATAAGCGTTAGCTATTATTTTCTCCATTTTCTCAGGTGAAATGTTCCAATCAGTTGTATTAACTCCGGTTACATCTAAAAAAATTGTTCTAGACATATCAATATCATTTAGATATGTATAGTTTTTAAATTCCCTTAGGGTTTTTATGAGGTGTTTTGTGAAATCATAGATGTTGTTAATTTCATTTACAACTGCTTCTTTTGTATGATAAAAAAGAATTTTATCTTCTGATTCTAATCGAAATCCAATAGTTTCAAGATTAGGTTTATATTCAGTTTCAGTAATATTGTTAATGACTAGTTCTGTCTTTTTCTCATTTGCCAATTTATAGCTTTTTGGAACTTCAACATCTTGTACAGACCATAATTCGGTGTCTTCAATAAAACCCTTTTCATCAAAAAGTCTAATTGGGTAGTTCATTAAAACTCCCCCATCAACATAATAATTTCTTTCTTCATCCGTTTTTGCTGTGAAATAGAGTGGTATTGACGTCGAAATTTCAACAGCATCAATTAAACGAGTTTTGGGTGTGAGTTCGTGGCAATAAATTTTGTAAGAATGTGTTGATAAATTAGTACCTACAAAGTACATATCCTTAAAATTTTTTTCTTTTTGAACTTGTTTTATATCTTCAAAGGTTGAATTAACATTACCAGTTGCAAATTCTATTGCATCCCCAATCCATTTTCTTACTACTTCACCTTTATTCCATCCATATTTGGTTAATAATCTGGCGACGTCAAGTACATCTAGCACCTCATTATCTTCTATGGTCTGAAGGTCTTTGCCTTTAATAAATTCTAGCATATCTTTAGATTTAATCCCTAATCCTACAATTAATGCTGTAATAGCTCCTGCCGATGTCCCACCTACTCTTTGAATACTACTGATTACCTCTGATTTTTCTAATGCTTCTAATGCCCCAATATAAGCAATCCCTTTAACCCCACCACCTTCAAAGACAATATTCTTAAATCTATTTTTCGACATACAATCACTCCTAAAATGTTTAGATAAGTGAAGTATGGTTTCATTCTAAAAATTAATACATGCAGAGTAGGTGCCTTAGGCCCCATCAACATTTGTTTAACTATACATTCTCTTATGCGTATAATCGTTGTACTTGATAGTTTCATGTGATTGCCAATAGCTCTCATGCTGTCTCCATCTAGTAGTCTATTATACTGGATCACTTGTACCTCCACTAGCCTTGTGGTGACGCTGCGGCTTTTTTAATGTATAAATAGTTAAAATTCGAACAAATTATAATGTGTAGTGGCGAACTACTTAAGGAGCTGCAGAGATTTCACTTGCTGTGGCTTTTTTATTTATAAAGCAACGCCTATCTTGGTCAGTATTGGATACATAAAATAATCCTAGGCATTGTAGCTCCTAACATTTTTTCATTCTTGATCACCTTCTTAAAAGAAAGTGGTCCTTTTTTATTTCACTTAATAACTCAATCCTTAAATATTTAATTAATAAGTGAATGTTTTTTCTTTTTTCACCCATACTAACCATGCTTTAGCCACAAATAAGAAAAGGATGTGTAAATATGGGTATTCTTGGTGGGAATCCACTAGATGAACCGTTACATTACGGTGAAGTATTTGCTGTTTGGACAAATTTAATCACAGATTATGGTATAATTTCTGGCTACCAAACGTTTTATAATCATGCTGGTGACGAAGATCTTAAAAAAATTATTGAAGATATAATTGAACTTTGTAGAGATGAAGTAAAGCAATTAGAAAAGATTCTAAAAACAAATGGAATTGCTTTACCCCCTGCTTCACCAGAAAGACCAGTAGCAAGAATGGAAGATATCCCTGCAGGCGCTAAATTTAATGATCCAGAAATTAGTGCTGCTCTTAGTGCAGATTTAGCTGCTGGGTTAGTTGCATGCAGTCAAGCAATGGGAACTTCTACTCGAGAAGATATCGCACTAATGTATGGCCAATTCCATACAGCAAAAGCTCAAATAGGTGCCAAACTACTTCGTCTTAATAAAAATAAAGGTTGGTTAGTTCCACCACCATTACATGTAGATTATCCTGAAAAATAATTTTTATTATATCTGACAAAACGTCTCCCCAGTATTAAACTGGGGCTTTTATTTTGTATAAGAAATTTTAATCTGCACACATTATTATTAAGTGTATCGCACGCACTTGCTGTGGCGCTGGTTGACCGTCACAGCCTCCCTCAGTTAGGATAATAGTGTTATCGGCAAAGATCAGTACCTTCATGAGTATTACATAATAATTCCTAGTGATAATAAAACCTCTTCTGAACAGACAACAGACTAATTTGAGGAGGTGAAATCCATGTCAAAAAATCGAAATAAGAACCAAACTGCTGACCAAATTAGACAAAAAATCCAGCAAGCTGAAGCTAACAAAAATCAAGCTTCTGGTCGTTTTTCAAATCAAAATTTTGTGAGATCAACGAACAACGTAGAATTCGGAACTGAGACTGATGCGAACCAAGTAAGACAACAAATTAAAATTGCTGAAACAGAGTACCTTCAAGGAGCTTCTGGCCCTAAAGCAAATTATGGTTTTGGAAATAACTTAAATTAATTTTTTCCGGCAGATTTAATCTGCCGGTTTTTGATTTAATCCTTCCAAATTACCATTCAATCGTCACCTCTGCCCTCGGATTATCCGAATACCACTTGCGAGCAACTAACTCTGTTACTTGGCTGTCATCACGCTATATAACCTTTTTTAACTCTTTTGAATAGAACTTACATGAAGTAGTTTCTTGTAATCCTTCACGTCCACCTGCCTCAAATTTCATTTTCCATCTATGAAAAGTTTGATTATCTATTGAAAACCTTTCACACAATTCATTGATAGAATAGTGACCTTCTTCGAACAATTGAAGGGATATATAGTTTCAACTCGAGTGGATGTTTGCTTCGCCCATAAAAAATACTCCCCTTAGATAAACAGATTTTATTTTTTTATCTGTCTACCTAATAGGGAGCATATCATGTAGCTGTCTTGGTTTTTGTTGTTCTGTAGCCGCATTTACAATTCTTTTCTATACTATTCAAAACTAATTTCAAATACAAAAAAGAGCACCAATTTGGCACTCTATAGACTCGTAAATCTTCTTTCGTTATGGGAGAGATTGTAATAATTTGAATTAAATAAGTTTGCATTAGGTTCTTTAGTGACTTCAAAAGATATATATTTTTGCCCACCATTCTTTTCATAAGCAAAAATTAAATACTTTTCTATGACAGTACTTGTTTTTTCTTTTTCTAGTCCTCCAATTATAGCACCTAACGAACCAAAAATATTATCCCCCGCTATAGCTCTTCCAGCATTACTTACCCAGCTTTTTTGAATCTCAACATCTGTTTTTATTAGAATATCGGTAACTTTATTTATATCTAACTCGATTGTGTCTTGACCCCTCTCAAAAATGACCTTATCTGTGCATCTGTAAACAAAGGTTTCAGCACCTTCAGCAATTGGTAAACCAGCTGTATGTTTTACTTTAATACATAAATCTGCATTGAATAGTTGTTGTCGAGCTCTTGAACCAAGTACTTTACTCTCTGCATCGAATTGTTCTCTCTTTCTATTAGCTTCTCTTTCTTTGCGTGCTTTTATAGCTTTAGCACTATATTTTCTTCTATAAAGTTGAATTAAAAATCCCTCAAATAGAGCAACTAGTACTAATAAAATAGCTAAAATTATAAAGTCCGCAGCTGTATTTCCTTGGGTGTTTAAAAATATACTAGACAAACCATACACGAAATATATTCCAACCAACGAAATGATTATTAGGTGAATAACTCTTTGCATCTAATCCCTCCTCATACACAAATATACATAATTTGGGGAGAATTCACCAGAGCTGTAATAATAGTTATCATAGCTAGTTTTATTTCTTTGATATTTCAGCCGACGGAAATTGGACAATGACATTTGAATAAGTAGATAAATTGTCGTTATCTTCTAAAAAGATAGAGTTAACATATGTTCATTAAAAATGCCCAGGCTCAAATTTATGAGTACCTGGGCTTTGATAATGATGATTTTCAATCCTGCCAATTACCATTTCTCATTATTTTTAAAATTTTTCAAATGGATGTACTCATCATTTTTCATTTTCTGCCAACTACTAATAGCATTCAAAATCAGCATAAAAATTACAAATAAAATAGAACCCACCATGTAATGACCTAAGAAAAAAATTACAAACGCCGCAACCAATAACGATATCATCAATAATATCGCTAAAATATGTATTTTATTATTCTTTTCTTCATTCATACACTCAACCTCCTATTAAATATCTTTTCTGTTATTTCAATACTTTATTGTGGTTTATTTTACCACATTGATAAATTTCGCATATAATTTTTCTTACTTAAATACAAAACAAATTTGATTACTTTAAAATAATAACGATACTAATCAAACTTTATTTTGCACTAAATTGCTTTCTCCAATCCTCTAAGCTTATGAATGGTACTGTTACACTCGGACTCGGCGGCTTTTTGATTTACTAGAATTACTTAATCTCTTAAAAAAATGGGCTGGCGTTGTATGGGATGCTTCGAACAAGTTTGTTCAGCACTGGCCGCTCGTAAGTATGTCTTTCCCTAATAGTTAGGTTTTTTATAAATACCAAGAGAGGAAACATTTTTCTGTCTCCAACCTCCCCTCCAGTTTACAAGAAAAGATTTTAAATACCTAATGTGTAACGAATGTAACATTTATACATCTATTACATTTGTACATGAACAAATTATAGTGTAGTCATGAATGCTATAATATTTGTATATCAGCAAACTGATGTTAAAAGCACTGAATGAATTTTCAAAAACCTCCAATTTTTAACTATATAAGGTATAATAACGTATAAAAAATACTAAATTAAACCTATTTCAAAGTGTTTAATTTAAAATATTTTGTAATTAAGGAGAATTATTGATGAAAATCCAAACCAATAATACATTAAATTATTTGAAAACTGAGGTAAATAAAAATATAAAAAATGAAAGCCTCTTAGATTTATTTGGAATTAAAAACAAAGATGAAGACGAAAATGAAAAAAATATCAAACCTAAATTCGAAACCAGATATGAAGATGGATATATACGTACATATCTTGTGAAATCGAATGGACAAAAATTAGTTAGAGTACTTGTTAAGGAGGTAAAACAAACCAAAGAAAACATGAAAGAGTCTATAGATATAGAGTATATGTTGATACAAGAGCTTGAAAAGGTATCTAATCCCCAAAAATATGAACAGAATACTTCTATTTTTGAAAAGGAAAAAAATATCTCTAAATATAAAACAGGTATTTGAGGACGAATAATATATACCATGATTAGTATTGATTATTAATTTGCGTGAAGGTTATAACTGATACCTAAATATAAATCTTATTAATTGCCACACTCTTTAATTGTGGCAATTAATTCGTAGGAGCCAAGGCCCCAATTCATGCAATCATCTTAACGATGCTATCCTTAATACGTTTATTGCTTGTTGCTGATAGAGCCATGTGTAGCCCTATCCATCGCTGGGACTTGCCGTCTAACATCCAGTTCAACACTTGGACCTCTCTATCACCAGCAACTCCTTCGTTTAAACTTTGAACCTCAAAAAGCTTCTTTTCATACTCAGTAACACGTTTCCTATTTTTCGAACGTCTAATTGCATCCTGCATAATTGGATCGCCTAAGCCGATTGCTGCCTTTGGTAGTGTTCTTTCTTTTAGCATAGGTTTGCCTTCAAGCTGAGTTATCATGACTTATCTGACAAGCCATCAAAGGGCATAAACCAATTCGAGCAGAAGCGTGAACACGCTACAGCCTTTCTATATGGGCACCCTTATACCCAATTGTTGTTAAATAGTCTTTTCAAGAAAGCCAATGAGTTATATGAGCAAATTATTGAATCGGCAAAGGCGCTTTCGATTTAGATTTCTTCGATTTTTACTAATATGAATGGTTCTCCCCCTCATTATTTGTTCATCTGTATGCTGTATCGTCTGTAACCCGATTGTGAGCTGTCACCTTTATGTAACGCAATACATAGAATACGGTTGTGGTAATTCATCACTATGTAAGTAAAGAGGTTATTGATTGAAATGACCAAAAATAATTCACTTTGGGTGATGGCCTATCTGCTGTTGCAGCAGGTTTAGCATCAAATGCTTTAAAAAAAACAAATAACCAAAATCCTCAAATCCAGTGATCAATCTAAGGTAGTAAAGGCTCTTCAAAAGCAAATAGACTATTTAATAAATGAATTAATGCAAGTTAAAAAGTCGATTACTAGAGCTTCTCCTAAACCTTAAAAGGTGACATTAAAATATAAAAAAGGAGGGTAAACCTTTGCAATACACTGTACAACCAACTTCAAACAATAGATTAATTCTCGACCTTAATAAAGCCATTAACGGCGAATATAATGCTATTCGATATTATGAACAATTGGCAAAGCTTGCTCCAAATGAGGAAGTTAAAAATCGTATACTAGAAATACAAAAAGATGAAATAAGACATTACCAAGGTTTTGTTTATACCTATACTTACCTTACAGCTCAACAACCAACTCTACAAATAAACGAAACATTGCCACAGAACTTTAAGAGTGGTATTTTAACGGCATTTAAAGATGAACAAGAAGCCGTGGAATTTTATCATCGTGTTGCTAGAGAATATAATATTCCTTATATTAGTAATCAATTCAGTTCCAATGCTTCAGATGAACAGAATCACGCAGTTTGGTTTTTATTCTTTATTAACCAATATTGATAATGAAATATTACCGACTAAATGGTCGGTTTTTTTATTGATTATCAGGAATTACTTACAACCGCCAATCAAGATAGTTCTGTCCCTTCAACTCAGAATGCTCTTGCCTGATGTGCTTGTCCCATTTTACTTTGTTTTCAAATAGTTTGGTTAAGGTTCATTTTTACGCCACTTCGCTAGCCATTTCATAAGCTGCATGTTCTTGAAACTTATTTTGCTTCTGTAATTCTCTAAGTGTTATGACATACAAATTTTTGAGTATTTGTGTATTTGACATATAAATGACTCACTAAAATGGTAAATCCGATTCATCAACCCAAATGGGTCCCTTGCTGTACACAAACGGATCTTCATATACCATTTTATAACTCAACTAGTTTTTTACCCCCATATTGCAGGAAATCTTCCCTTGATAAAAATGGTTATTATTATTTTAAAAGTTAAAATTATACATATATAAGCACCCTTTTATAGGAATTAATGATAAAATATAAAGTGTTAAATTATCATAATTGGAGTGGTGTTTCAATGGAAAAATTCCGTGTAAGAAAATGGGTTAAATTGCACCCTCAAAAAGAGATACTAATCACAAGTGAGCACTACAAAACATTTGGGGATATTGGATTCATAAAAATAATAATTATTGCTACATATAAAGGAAAAACCTTATCTTTTGACCCTCAACTTTTTGAAATTATGCCTTCACTTCCTTCTGTAGATACTGACACACTTTCTAAAATAGTAAAGGACTACGCACAATTAGTAAGAGAACAGTATTTAAATAATAAAAAAAAGCCATCTCATTATTTTTAATACAAACCAGTTAGTATCAAAAAATTAAAGGACACTCAATATGAGCGTCCCTTGAATAATTTATTTCTTTGTCATGCTCAATGAAGTAGCTTTCCACGAATCACCAGAAACGAATGTAACTGCACCTAAACCATTTACGTATGATGCCATTGCTACAATACTGTTTGAACATGCCTTATCTAATTTCAAAACCACTCTATCAAGAGTGGTTTTTAGTCATCCTCATAATATTTGGGTTAATGTCTAAATACGCATTAATGCACCATCTGGTTTTGGTAATTCTTGAGCTGATATCTGATTCATTTTACAAAAATGTTTGAAAAATTGTTGTGCCAGCTCCCGTTCATTTGAATCACTTTTCAACGAAACTATATCAAGCAAAATTTGTGCCATCCACAAATTTTCAAAATAACGATATTTACCTGTTTTCCATATTATTTTTTCAGGGGATTTTTCGTTTATATAATATTTCCAGAAAAGTAACTGATTCGATTCTTGTTCTGTAAGCTGAATTCTGTATAAGGAATGAGCTGGAATGTATCCATCTTCACAAATTTTACCAACAAAATCTTCTTTCACCATATAGACACCTAAAATACGTCTGTCTTTTTCAGGCATTTTGGGATCTATTGCTGTTAAGACGACAGCACTATTTGGGTGCAATCGGCTCGGCTTGTTTGGCTTTCCTATGTTATTACCACTTTTCAATATTCCTGAAAAAACTTTCCACTCTGAAAAAGCACTATTCTGTTCATTTGTGTCACACCAAAAAACCATTTGAGAGGATGGATGTAGTTTATGGTTTTTCATAAGTTTTTCATGTTCCAAGCGAAGTGCCAATTTTTTTCGTTGTTGTTTTTTTTCCTCCTCCTTTTTTAGTTCCTCTTCTTTTCGTTCTTTTTCCTTTTTTTGTATAATTTCTTCAAGTAATTTAGCATCACTTTTATCATGTAATATTAGATGGTTTCCAAATACATCCGGATAAACAAACTTTTTATTTTCCGATGCGAAATGGATTTCAATACTAGAATCGTTATGCTTCACTATACTACCTATACCAAAACGCTTGTGTGTAACTTTCTTATTGATTAGATTCATTATTTTAGTCCTCCTTAAGGAATAAAAAACTTAATTACAATTAGATAGTAAATTAATAAATTTATTTTCAACTAACTTCCTTAAAAGCTCACATAATTGTTTTGATTTTTTCTTTGGCTTATAAAAGGATATTAAAAAAACGTACCCAAACTCTATCAGCAAAAAGGACTTCAGAATTCAAAAATACGATTTTAAAAATAATTGTAACATTATTATAACATTTTTTTAGTAATTCCACAAATTTATTATTGACAACTCATTTTATCATAGGTTAAAATGAAAAATTATTCTCTGAAATAGTTTAGATTTTATCTATAACTGAAGAACTGTTAGTCAGAAAAAGCCCCGGCTCAAAATTAATTGAGTACCTGGGCTTTTAAAATTTCATCGTATACCTTTAGTAATTCACTATTTGAAAGCCACCAAAATATCTCGCTGAAATCAGGTGTATCTCTATCGCAATATTTTTAAAGCTTTTATCCGTTCGTGTCAAACATACTTCATGAGTCAAAAATAAATCTGATATTTGCATTATTAATGATATTAAATACTCTTCCATAAATTTGATGACTTATTTTATTTATATATACAATTCATGTCAAATTTCCTAAAATGGTAAATAGAAGATAGATAAATCGAGGTGGAATGTATGAATAATTGTCCTAATTGTTTAGCCAATACTCCTTTTAAAAAAGTATATCGAGATGGTTTAGTATTTGTGAAATGTGAGTATTGTAATACAATTTTTGAAGATAAAACAACAACGAAAAAAACGAGAGAAGTGTCAGAGAGAATACGTAACGAAATTCAAAATGATGTGCAAAATGAAAAATCTTCAGGTAAGGTTTTCGTAATTGTAATTGGACTTATGATCCTGATTTTCATTATAGATACTTTATCTAAATTAAATTAAATGATAGCAATTTGAAAAAGAATAAAAACCCAGATACACAAGTACCTGGGTTTTCTTATGGAACTATATGGATCAATTTTCCCATGGTGGGTATTACATGAAGCTCATTTTTCATAATAAATTGCATGTAGATCATCATTTATCGCTTCTGAATTTTGTGCAAGTTCTTCATCCGTCATATAACGGTAAATTTTTTCTATTTCAAAACTTGGAAATCTATACGTTTCCAATTAGGGTCTTTTTCGTCTTTTTCATTAGGTTTTCTTACAAATTCAATACATCTTTCTTCACAAGCTCCAAATACAATAAAATTTTTTTGTGCTTGCCTTAAGGATGGAATATTAGCTCCTCCTATACAATCAGGGTCAGAAAATTGAATTCCATCATCTTCCCAAAAACAAATTTCACAAATATCATAAGTTCCGGGTGGTTCTTCGCCTAATGTTCTATATCCACAACAAGGACAAGTATATTTCATATAATTTCTCCAATACTTTTATAAGTAAATAACATCATACTTCTTTTTACTTGGCCTACCCAAATACATTTTTTCACCAAATGGACTTTTGTTCTACTGATACAAGCCCTCTCAATCTTCTAAATATGAAATGGGATATGGAGAGTAAACTACTGTATCTCCATCTTCCTCGCTTTAAAATTATGATAAAATCTGCCCCATTACTAGTTCTCTAGAATTACATTATAGCTTATTTTCTCGGCTTTTTTAAGCCTACTCGTATAATGATTTACTAGGAAGTTATACAGCCTAATGGTTAAATTTATATTTTATACATAATACACAACAAATAACCAGTAACTCATTTGAGCTTCTGGTCTTTACTTTGCTACCTGTATTCGTTTCTTCATCTGCGCCTTTAGCACACTTTTCCTCAAAAATAATCACTTGATTCTCACCAGCTGTGACAACAATAATTTTTTTATTCTCAATTTGTCTCTATACAATTCATACTAAGTTTCCTAAAATAGTAATTAGAAGAAGAGATTGAGAGATGTATGTCGTTGAATAACTGTCCTAATAGTTTAGCCAGTAATGTTTAAGAACGTTTATAAAGAGGGTTTAGTGTTAATAAAATGAGAATATTGTCATACGATTGTTGAAGACACAACCCGAAAGAAGTGACAAAGGTAAGGAGAAGGATTTATGAAAAATTGCCCTAACTGTTTAGCTACAAATTCATATAAAAAATCTCACAAAGAATATAAAGATATATATGTATGTGAATATTGTGGTGCCGTTTCAGAAGATTATACGATTATAGAAAAAGAAACTCATTTTGAATATAATCACCCAGAAATAGTCAGAGAGTCAGCAAATAGAACTTATTATTATAGAGAGGTCACTCCACCAAAATGGCCTAAAAAAATCGCTTTAATTTTGATTAGTATAATTGGATTATTGATAGTTGGCCAATCGATAGAAATGATCTTCTCAGAGGAGGAAAAACCGACAAAACAAATTTCAACCATAACGCCTGAAATGTTTCGAAAGCTCAAAATTGGTATGAGTGAAGAAACCGTAAAAGAAATCGTAGGATACGGAGCTTTGCACACAGATGAAAATAAACTTAATTATAAAGGAAAGAACGGTGTAGAAGAAAATTCTATGGTAAGTTTAGAATTTAATAATGGCAAGCTAGAAGCTATTTATGAATTCGGATTGATTACAAAAAGGAAATATTAATATGATTATCCAGCAAATCATTTTTTACAATACATTATAGACCACGACGGTATTTAGCTGTCTTGGTCTTATACAGATCTACTTGCATGAAGATGTCTAATCACAATTATAAGCTATTATCTAACCCATATACTCATTTTAGAGAATATGGGTTACTTGTTTTTAAAAAAAATCAACGTTTTGTGCATCAAGTGTCAATCCGATTATTTTAGTTTTTGTTTACAACGTACATCATCTAAACTATATTTTATTAACTCATATCATTTTTCAGGATAGAGTACATAAATAAATCATCAAACTTACCACAAGTATATTCATAATGTCTTAACAAACCTTCTTTTATAAAGCCCTGTCTTTCTACTAGTTTTTGCGAAGATACATTTGCTGGTTCAATCAAAGCCTGTATTCTTTCTAATTGGAGATTTTGAAAGCCATACTTAACAACTGCTTCTAGAGCTTCACTTGCAATCCCTTGTCCCCAGTAAATTTTGCTTAATTCATATCCGACCTCAGCTCGATAATGTTTTGTAAGCATATTGAGAAAACCACAACTACCTATAACCGTGCCAGTATCTCTCATTGTTATTCCCCATCTTATTCCTGAAGCTTCTACATATATTGATTTATACCACCCAATTTCTTCTTCTACATCTTTTATGTTTTGACAAGGTGATATCCCCATAAATTTAACAACATCTTTATCCGATAAATATTTAAATACATCATTAGTATCTTCTGTAGTTATTTCTCTTAAAATTAATCTTTTTGTTTCAAGTATAGGGAAATTCCTTTCCATTTAACTTTCATCCTCTCTAATATGAAACAATAATTTCTTTCGTTACAGTAGTATTTAGGCTTTGGTCTTTAATCTGTAAGTAGTAGTGAATTTTATCTACCGTATTTTTTAAACTCGGGAGTTTCCATTAATCCTTGAAAAAATTCATCTTTTGCTTCTCTATATTCATCCATGGATTTACCTTCATACTCCTTCTTTAAATTATCATATTCTTCGCGATAATTTTTATTTGCCAATAAGACTTCTCTAAATTTCCATAGAAAATCAAAATCAGCATCAATAACAGTTAATTGCACCCCTAAAGGTGGACTAGTTGTATCATCTTTAAATGCTCTAAAAGTATCCGTTTTAATACTCTCCTCATTTATTTCATATAAATTTGAAAGAAGTTCCACAGCTTTCGCAAATTCATTAGCATAAACGCGTACCTGTATGTCTAGATCACCCTTAGTTATACTATTTGGAATTGCTGTGCTACCGACGTGCTGTATATCTACATCAGGTAAAAGCATTTTTATTTTATTTTTTTGTATCAAGAAAATTCTCTCAGCATTTTTATTAAATAGTTTACTATTATAAAAATTTACTTTTTCCATAATAATCCCCATTCTGTAATTGTTGTGCTTCCCTTATATTAAAGTTAACTCCAAAACACCTTTGGAGTTTAAACATTCTTTAATTAACTTTAACCTTCAAAAGAGGGAGGCTACGTTGAGGAAATACAGTAGATGGCGTAGAACCTATATTTTTTGCCCCCATTTTTAAATAAAAACCTTCTGCGTTGGGATCGCTATCTATTGTAAATTCGCTTAATTCTAACTCCTTAGCTTTATTTAATAAATGATTCCATATTATTTTCCCAAGCCCCTTACCAATATAGTCGGGGTCTAAGAATAGTGCATCTAATTTTTGTTCATTAATGGCAAAACTATAAAATGCAATTACTTTGTTATCATTTTCAATTAAATAAACGGTATTTTTTTCTAAATAGTCTTTTGTTACAGTTAAAGCATCTTTATCTTTACATTGTTGAATAAAATCTTCTGTATATCCCCAGTAAGCTTTTGATTTATAGGCTAAATTGCTTAATATAGTACTATCTGCAATCTGAGCTCTTCGAAAGAACATATAATTACCTCCTATTAATGTTTTTCTATAATGGCTATGGCTGATTGTTTTAAATGTCTTTTTTCCTAATTAGTACTGTTTCTTTTGGATCTCCATTCCTCTTCAATTCCCTCAATTCGCTGAAAAACAAGCTGATAAATCAAATGAAAATCCTGTATTCTTTTTTTAGCTATCAGGTAGTCATCCAAATGGTCTTCTTGAATTTCTGCCTCTCCTGGCCAGTTTTCTAATATATTTTCAGTACCTAATAAAAATTGCTTCATTTTCGCCAAAAGTGTTTCAGCCATAACTAGGCTATTATCCTCCGCTATATAGTAATAATCTTTTCGATCACTTATTTTCGACTTTTTCACAGATAACCCACTTGCTTCTAAATCACGAATTCGGATGCTGACTGCAGCTTTTGTGACTTCTAATTGATTGGCCATTTCTTGTAAACTTAAAGGTTTAGATGAAAACAATAAAAGAGTAAAAAGTCGTGCAGCTAATAAATTTCCTCCGTCCGCACTTAGTTTCACTAATTCATAACTAAATTGGTCTTGTAATTTTTGTAAAACCAACATTTTATCCCCTTTCGTTAATGTAGTTGTTAACGTTATTAACAATAATGTAATTATATATCGTTGTCAACTTATTCTCTTACTTAATTAGGCATCCCCCTCTCCATAGAACACTATTTTTATTTTTGTAAGCGATGATTTGTAAAAATAAAAAAAGCCCTGTACCAATTAAGGTTACACGGGCTAAATTTATAAATCGATGGCGACTTCCAAATGATATTGATGATTGTGTGAGTATTGGATTAAAGCATTTTAAGAGATTACCATACTGTATGGGTACCCTAGAGGTGATACATAAGGTCTTTCGCCTAGATTGACACTTGCTCACTATTTCCGTTAACACACAAGCAACATTATAAGCTGATTCAACCATTTCCACTGTTAGCATTATAGTTTAGACAGCTATTTTTTAGTAGGAATAGCTGTTTTTTTCTTTCTCTCATATAACAGAACGTCCTTAGTCATTTGTAGTATCTCTAGAAAAATACTTGGCATCAATTTGATTAATAAGTGAAGAAGTTAATTCAGAATAATTTCTCATTTTTATTTTTTCTTCTTTTGTTGGTTCTGGACTACGTTTAATAAAAGCTACCCATTCTTTCTCTATTTCACTAACATTCTTCCCGTATACTTCCTCTATTTTATTTGCTACATTTTTTTCGTTGTATATCTTTTCAAACTTTTCTAATCCATAAGTTTCAATTAAGTAATTAATAAATGAAGCTGAATGAATATAGCTCATCCTCATTAGGGTGAACCTTGTTTCACTTGTAATATCTGGTCGAAAATAAGAATCGTCTTGAGTTGGGTCTATTAAATTACTAATAGGTAATAATGTATTTGAATCGATAAAAGACTTCACAAACTGATTGGTATATGAGCTTTTTCCATACTTATCTTCCATGTAAGTAGCAAACCCTTCTTGCGTAAAATAGCCATTACTTGCATCAAAATTGTTGCCATAGCCTAGTATAGAATGTGTCAATTCATGAACAAGTGGATAGAAATTTGATTTAACACCATATAAATAGATTTCCGACCTCAGGCCCCAAGATAAGTCATTACCTGCATTAAGATATACTTTTATTCTCTCGGATGGAACATAATCCGTTTGAATTGAGTTTTGAATATCATGATAGGCAATTAGAAGTTCATCTTTTAATGATTCTACTTTGCTTTGTGAAATCTCGATATTTTTAATAATCTCAAAGGTTATTTTTCCATCTGGTGTCACCACGATATTATCATCATTTTTTTCTTGTTCTTTTGGAATGACTGCCTCCTGAGTACAGGCCGTTAGTAAGAGGACTAATATAAGATAGCAGCTTCTCAACTTAAACATTTTTACCTCCTGAAAAAAATAGTATTACCCATTTATACGAACTGAAAATACAGAAGTTTCAATTATTGGCATTTATTCGAACTTTAATATAAGGCAACTAGATTAATTACACTTGAGTTTCATTTTTACAAAGAATAAAATACAAAAATGCCCAGGCTCTCATATGATGAGTACCTGAGCTTTGTCTTTTACTATAAAATTTCAAGATGGAGCATCGTTATTCTCATAGCTCAATCTAATTGGGCTATGAGAAAATAGTTGGAAATCACTCGATTTCATACTCATCATGATTGTTTATAAGTGTATACGATGAGTTGTTAAGAAATAATAGGCTTTGCAAAAACAGGATTTCTTGTCTTTTTAAACCACTGATAAAATAGTATATAGACCAGTGCAATTTCAATTAAATCTCCACCGTAGTACATAATCATAGCACCTTGCTCTGCTTGTTCAGTAGCTACATGATTAGGGGGATTCGCATAAATATGTTTGGACAATATCGAATGAGCTGCTAAAGCTATCAATAAAACGATTGAACGAAAAACATAAGATAATCGATGTGGCGTTGGATCAATATAGATAAATGCACTAGTAAACAAATAACCTGCTAGAAAAATATGCATGTGAATCAGTATATATAAAATCGAGCTTTCGTGCATCATGCTAAAAAGCGGCGTAGTATAGAGAAGCCATAAACCACCTACATTCAGAATCGTTGCTATGATCGGGTTGGACACAAATTTAAAGTAAGAGTTACGGAGTATTCGTGAAATAAAACGGGCCTTTTTCACAGGAATAGTTCTTAAGAATAAGGTAATAGGTGCCGATAATGCTATAAGTAGTGGTGCTAGCATTCCAAGCAATAAATGACCCACCATATGGGCTGAAAAATTAACATGTGCAAGCTCTGCTAATGGACCCATTAATGTTAATATGGCACATACATGTCCAAGAATCCCACATAATGTACGAATATAAGGCCACTGTTTTTTATGTTGATTTGAGAGCTTGACTGCCACGATATAAGAAATCAAAGAAATGAAAAATGGGATAACTACTATTAGCTGTACAATGACAGAAAGATTTGGGATGTGAGTTTCATGTGATTGCAAACATGGTACCTCCTTATTGATTAGTTTTAAATAATAAGGCCATACCAATAATAATTAAAATAGCCGCTAGCACATTCCAAACTATATCATAGGGGACAATATCGACATCATATCGTATTTGATGTAGCCTCATGAATTTATGTTGAATGATACCATCGTATAGTTGAAATGTTCCTGAACCTAGAAAAATACCTCCAAGCCACCTTTTTAACCAAAACCCATGTTTTCGATGAAGATCTGCCAGTAAAAAAGCAGAGCCAATTGTGGCGAAAAAGCTAAAGGCATGAAACAATCCATCAGAGACTAATCCAATATTAGCCGTAGATTTATCATAGAAATGATGCCAATGTAATAATTGATGAAAAATTACTTCGTCTATAAATGCTACTGCACCAAAGCCGAATAATATGCCGGTCCACATATTACGTTTCCCATACTGAAAACGATTTTCGTGTGTATGATGGTTAACCTCATTCATTTTTGATATATCCAACCCATTCACCTCCATCTAGATTTTTATTAGTTTAACCATGAAACAAAAGAATCTAAACCATTTTATGTAATCAACTCCTTTGTTTATGGTGTGTAGAAAACCACCAAAAGGATTTGCATGCATGTGCAAGAGCAAAGCATCTTTAGGTTATTTTTTTCTTAGCTGCATTCTATCGCAACAGACATTTACCTACATAGTGTCTAAAAACATTGGATTCATCCCTTAACTCACCACTTACTGTTGCTTCGCGGTGAAACTTAGTTTGTCCTTTAAAAGACATCTCCAATAGCCCTTACACGCTTAATCAGTTGGATATTTTGGAATAATATCAATTAGTACGAAAATAGACAAATTTAAATATTTTATTAGAATTTATAGCTTTTTTTAATAGAAATTAGCTTTTGAAAATAACAATTTCCACTAAACCAGGTCTTTATATCTACATTTTTATAAAAATGTTTTTTTGCAAAATAAAACTATTGTATTATTTCTCCGTAGTTTGAATAATTATTAATCTATTGCTATCATACTAGTCGCAATACAAATTCAAATTAAGGAGACGATGGATGATGAACACTAAATTCTCAAAATTAAGCAAAAAAGGACTGAGTGCTGCCCTATTAGCAGCCGGAATCATAGGGATTTCGACAGCTCCAAATGCATATGCTCATGGATTTGTTGAAAAACCAGCTAGCCGAGCAGCGTTATGTACTCAAAATTATGGAGCACTTAACTTAATGTGTGGAAGCATCATGTATGAGCCTCAGAGTCTAGAGGCGCCTAAAGGATTTCCGCAAAGTGGACCTCTAGATGGAAAAATTGCATCTGCGGGTGGTCTTTTTGGTGGTATCCTTGATCAACAAACTGCAGATCGCTGGTATAAGAATACGATTACGGGAGGTCCCAATACTTTTACATGGAAATATACTGCGCCACATTTAACAAGCAAATGGCACTATTATATTACAAAACGTGATTGGAATCCTAACAAACCTTTAACCCGCGCTGACCTTGAGCCAATTGGTACTGTAGCACATAATGGCACTGCTGCATCGACTAATTTAACTCATACCATTAACGTGCCGACGGACCGTAATGGCTACCACGTTATTCTAGCCGTTTGGGATGTCGCAGACACTTCAAATGCATTCTATAATGTGATTGATATAAATTTGGTTAATAATGGTGGCAATGTGGATATGGAAGCCCCATCTCAACCAAATGGTTTACATACAACAAAAGTTACTTCTACTAGCGCCGAGCTAAAATGGAACCCTTCTACTGATAATGTAGGTGTAAAAGAATATCAAGTATTACGTGATGGCAAAGTAGTTGCCACTATCCCAGGAACGACATTTATAGATAAACATTTAAATTCCAATACAACCTATACTTACTCTGTAAAGGCTGTAGACGCAGCTGGGAATGTTTCTACAGTAAGTGAGTCTCTAGTTGTAAAAACATTGAATGCTGCTCCAGATACAGAATCCCCTACGCAACCAACTTCACTACATACAATGGGAATTACTTCTTCAAGTGTAGACTTAATGTGGGGTGCTTCAGAGGATAATGTAGCCGTTGACCATTATGTTATATATAGAGGGTCAACAAAAGAACAAATGTCTGCAGTTGGGACTTCCACAATCCCATCATTTATGGACATGAATCTTCAATCAAGCACTTCATATATGTATGCAGTAACTGCCGTAGATGCAGCTGGAAATGAGTCCATTAAAAGTTCTATTTTAACTGTAACGACTAAGGAGCAAGGTGCTTCTTATGAGCAATGGAGTCCATTTAAGGCGTACAAAAAAGGAGATAAGGTAGAGTATCAAGGTAAAAATTATGAAGCGGTTCAAAGCTATCAAGGATATGGAGATCCAAATTGGATAAACGCACTGTCTTTATGGAAAGAAATTTAATAAAAAGACAGTATTCTAGTAAGAGGATTCAGTATCTTTTTATTCCAAAAGAATGATTCAAGTAAAAGCAGCTTACTTACAAGCTGCTTTTACATTTGTAAAACATGCTACTATTCTTCGAGATTATACAACAGGTTAGTACAACAGATAATCTAAATGAAGAATCCGTTCGATGGTGGAAATAGAGTTTTCTCCACAACGTTATTATTATTTGATTTCACTTTTAGTTTAGACTATTTTTATAAGAAAAAGCCCCACCATCAGGTGAGGTTCAATCTTACTGCCCTTTAACTCGGTTGAATTTGCAAGGATATCATAGTCATTTTAATACTTGATTCAAATTGCAGAAGTAATGAGAGATTGAGAGTCACCATCAAAATGGCTAAACAAATGAGCTCCATCGTTAACTTTACTTAGACTATGAGTAAGATAAATATGTTCTCCTCATGTAACTGACTTAGTATTGTTCCACTTATAGAAGTTTTATCTAGTCCTACTAAAACGCTATTCTCGTCTCTTCTATCGCAAATCTTCCTAGATGGAAGGAAGTTACTGTCTCTTTTCAACAAATAATAAAATTAATGTGGCAAATGGACCTAATAAAAGAGAAAGTAAAAACCAATTTAACCCTGTTCTATTTTTCCCTTGTGCCAGGCCTGCATTAATTAACGCTAATGTACCCCAACCTACGAAATACTGATTATCCATCATCTGTCCCCCTATTTCATTAGACCACACTGACTGTTTGTGAATATTTTCCACAAATTTGATCATAACATATCCAAATGCCTCATACTGTAATTATTAACGTTTAGTTTTCAAAAGAGAGGGATGGAAGAATAACCGACGAATCATCAATGCCTGCTACTCCTTCAATTGAATGATTTTTTCCATTTCTTCCCCATTGCCATTTCCCTATATCTTCCGCCAAAACATCTGAAAAAGATACCATTTTTAGGATATTTACGGCAAATTTGATTATGAACTGTTATACTATATTATCCTCTCCCCATTTTATGAAAGGTGGTACGTTTATGAGTAAAACTCTTGTAAATTTGCAAAATGAACTTATAGCTGAAACACAAAAAGGATTCCCAATTCTACTTTCTGGCGTTATTGTCTTTTTAGTTTTCACCCTAATGTACTTTGTTCTTCCAATAGAAGCTGTCCGTTTAATTTGGATCTTTGGATTGGGCACTATTTTTCCTATTGGCATTTTCATTAGTAAAATTCTTGGTGTCAGTTTAAACTCTACAGACAATCCTTTAGGGTTTTTAGGAGGAATTGTCGCGGCTCCTCAAGCTTTTTATATACCTGTATTTATCATTGTGTATATGAAAATACCTGAATACCTTCCCTTCACAATTGGTTTACTTGCAGGCTCTCATTTTCTTCCATACATATGGATTTATAAAAGTAAAGCCTATTTATTCGTTACTTTAGGAACCTGTTTTTCTGCTCTCATCTTAGGTGGTTTCTTTGTTGATTATGCTTTCACTGTTGTCCCTTTAGCTATTTCGATTGTGTATGGAATTGGAGTTGTTTTAATCCAAAGAGAACTTAAAGTCAAACCTGTATAATTAATGGAAGATAGTATATAGGGTACATGCCGAAATTATGCTTGGCACTTTATCCACTAAAAATTTGTTGACTTTTTCCTTTTTATGTTTTATATTGACAATATCCATGTGCTGTTTAATCTCTAGTCAGATTAAGCAGCTTTTTTTATTGCTATGTACCTTTCTTACATCCTTCTCCCAGTGAAATGGTCATCATGAGTCGTCCTCTTCTTTGTGATGATCCTCTGTATGTTTACTTTTCCGTTTATATAAAAAATACCAGGCTCAAGTCAGTGAGTACCTGGTTTTATTTCTGATGAACCTAATAGAATAGTTAGTCCCATACCCCACACGAAAATTACACCATAAAAAAGCCTTTGTAATAAACCTGCAGGCAAAGGAAGGAAAAACAATAGACCAATAAGGATTAGTAAAACTATCAGTACAATTAAGTTTAAATAGGTCCAATGTTTACCTCTATCTAATGATTTTGCATATATCCCCAGCCCAATTAAAAAAGTAATCATGCCTATTTGAGCTAAAATCGAATGCCAAAATAAATGAACATTTGCCGGTATAATACCAGACACAATATTTCCTACTGCAAAAATAAGAATACATACTGTTCCTATTTTATTGATCAAATTCTTTTCTAAATATTGATATATATATATAACGCCAACTGAAAATGATAAACCATTTACGATAAACAATATATTCATCCAAAAATGATATGGCGAACAAATTTCATGCGGCGCGATTGTATACGTATACTTACCACATGTTGTCACTCCTAAATCACTCATAGCTTGTTGCATTATATTATAAGGTACAAGTGAAGTCATAATAAAAATCGGCTCTATCACGCAATATAAAATGGTAACTATCCAGCTTACTATTCCTATTTTTTTAGATAAATAGATAACATTCATCCCCCTTTTTTATAATTATATAGTTAATTCCAAAATAAATTACCAATTTATAACCAAAAATGAGGATAAAATATAGTTATCATAGCTGTCTAGACTACAATTATTAAAACAACTCTTCCTTCTTGACTCATAAAAAAGCCTCCATTCAAAGATGAAAGCTTCTATGATAGATAGGCAAACCAAGCTTTATAAAATGTCTAGATTGATCGGTGATCCCCGTAGATAGCATTCTAAAATTCTGTGGCTTCATTACTAAAACGGGCTAGCTGCCTCTCTTTTCGTACATTTAGCATTTGAGGGATGAAAATACCTAGTAAAATACAGACAATTCCCAGCCATTGCAAAAGAGACACGACCTCATGAACAAGCGTAATTGAAGCGATCACGGCTGTTGGTAGCTCGACAGCTCCTAAAATGGTTCCTAAACCCGTCCCTACTTTTGGGATACCAATAGAAAAACAAATAACTGGTATAACGACACCAAAGAAACCTAGGATTAGCGCATATTTCCATAATCCAGCCTGCAATGTACCATCCATCAAGTATGTTGGGGGGAACATTATGCAAACAAAGAGTGTTGCACTCGTTGTCATCAGAAAGCTTTTTGAATAGATCGGTACTTCGGTAGAAACACGGCCACTAGCAAATATATAGAAGGAAAAAGTTATCGCTGCTAGTAGTCCAAAGAGTATTCCTTTCAAAGATAATTGTTGTCCTAACCCTTCAAACACACCCCCAGCGAGCATCGTTCCTACAAATAAGATAATGATCGACAAAACCTTTTCGCGACTTGGGAAACTTTTATTAATAATCGCTTCAATGAGAACACCCATCCATGTGAATTGAAATAACAGCACAATCGCAATAGATGCCGGAAGTTCTTTTACAGAAAAGCCGTAAAAAATACTCGTTAAACTCATCGTTGTCCCAACCGCTAATAGTGATACTATATTTTTCAAGGATACTTTATAACGAGAAAAAGTAAGAACGAGTATTAAAAGTCCAAACCAACCGAATACATATTGTCCCCCTAAAAGTTGAGGAAAAGTATAGCCATTTGAAAATCCAACTTTCAGAATGGATGATAGGACCCCATAGCTACAGGCCCCTAATAAAACCACTAAAGAAAACTTCAACTTGTTCAAAAAATCCCTCCAAAAAATAAAAAATCTCGTCGCCTATAAATAGACAACGAGCGAATGAAACAGAGTGAACACTCTACAAAATTCCGCCACTCACGAACCTGTGAGTGTTTGCTTATAAAATTAGCACAATTGTATAAAAAAATTGGGGAAGTGTCAATGCTATTCATTTTTTCTTGATAGCAAATACATTTCTCCATTTTGAAAAATATTTAGCCACAACCATAAGCCAAAGCCTTGATACATATGATTTTGGTATTTTTACCTTTTCTAAAATATTACTTTCCTCCACAGAAAAACTCTTTTTCACCAGCAATTATTATAAAAAAAAAGATTGTAAAATAGCAATCTGTCATTTATATTGGAGATTATGATTTTTTTTCTAAATCTCAAAATCATAGCTAAATTTCTATTTATATAAACGTTTTAGGAGGGAAGTGGATAAATGAAGATGTATCTTTATCCCCTACTAGTTATTATCGCAGCTAGTAGTTTTGGTATCGTTTCAACTATTATAAAACTGGCCATGCGTAGTGGGTTTTCTGTCTCTGAGGCCGTGACAAGTCAGTTTTTTATAGGCTTTTGTATAGCGGTATGTATCTTCTTAGTTACAAACAGAGCCAAAATGAGCTTTAAAGGTGTTAAAATCCTTATATTCGCAGGTATTTTAACAGGATTAACAAACATTTTATATGGTCATTCTTTAAACTTTTTGCCCGCTTCGTTGGCAGTTGTACTACTGTTTCAATTTACATGGATCGGTATGTTGATATCTTGTATTACAAAACGACAATTCCCAAGTAGAATTGAATTAATCTCTTTACTCATATTGGTAGCTGGAACCATTCCAGCTGCTGGCATCATTGATGTTGATTTATCCCAAATCCCTATGCAGGGATGGTTATGGGGGCTAGCAGCTGCTCTTTGTTATTCCTTATTTTTATATGTGAACGGAAAAGCTACTGCCAATATGTCCACGTCCAACCGTTTAGTATTTGTTTCTTTCTTTGCCTTTATGATTACGGCTGTTTTTCAATCCCCAGAAATTATTTGGAATGGTACTTTGTTTAATGAAGGACTGTGGGTTTACGGATTGGCGTTGGGATTATTTGGTATGATTATACCCGTATTCTTATTCACTATTGCCGTTCCTAAAGTTGGTTTAGGAATGTCATCCATTTTAAGTGCGGTTGAATTACCCATAGCAGTGATGGTATCCGTTATCTTATTAAGCGAAACGGTTACAACTTTGCAAATTGCAGGTATCGTAACAATCATTATTGGTATTTGTTTACCAACTATATTAGATAAAGATAGCTTGTTAAGAAATAACGAAACAACATACAAAAAATCAAGCAAGGAAATAGCTAAAGGATCTTCTATTTAAAAATCCTTTCAGACTGTAGGCAAACTCAATGAATTTTGAGTTTATCTACAGTCTTTTTTCTTTTACCATACAGTAAAGCCGTTGATTACCACTACGTGCAGACGCTTTCCCAGAGTGAGGTCACCCTTTGTTCTAATCAACTTCTACGTCAAGAGCTACTTTGAAATTAGTCCTGGTTGAAATGTAGCAAATGCTTTAAAGGAATTTTCTCAAAAATATCATCATTTATTTTACCCGTATAAAACGTAAGGTGGATATCACAATGAGCTAATGCAACATAATCCGTTAATTGTTTAGCAAACTGATCGATTAACTCTATATGTTCACTTTTTACTTGTTTTTCGGAGTATACCTTCACAGTGATTAGATTCTCTCTTAAATCCTCTTCAAATACCCTTGCATTAGGGGGCAAGTTCAGATCCCTTATTTCAGAAGCACGGTTTTCATCTACTATAAACAATCTATATATATCTTTATCAAACCAGATATCCCAGACTTCCATATCTTTAAATCTTAATTTTCTCTCAAAATAATCAATCATAAAACCCTTCATTTATATTCACCCTTGCTCCATATGAATAATTGATAGTATTCATATAATCTCCCCTTTTTCCTCAAAAATTCTTGAATGTTTTTTGTAGATACTCTAATTGCGATTTGATTGGTTTAGTTGTAATCTTTTTAACAAATAATCAAAGATTACAAATATAGTTATATAAATACTTCCCATTAAAGAAACTAGATAAATAGTATCTTTAAAAGTATTAACATTAAAATTAATTAAACTAAATAATAGTGAAAAAATTAATGCACATAGTAAATGCTTCAAATACATGAATATAGCATTTTTATTTTTACTGTATTTTTCAATTAAAATTGATATGGTAACAGCTATAAGCATAGCTGGTGCAGTAAATGCAGTGCCATAAATACCATATGAAATGCTGTATGTATAACCAATAAATAATGGAATAATAAAAGTACCTATAATTAATGTAATTACAGCTGAAATTATTTTATTTTGTAACATCTTTTCACAATCCTCTTATTTCTTAATGACCATGCGTCTTATAGATTTTTGTTAATCATTTCCTCCCCTCTTCTTTTATATTAAAGCATAAAAAACAAATTTTGGTAATCAATAACCTCAAATATTAAAGATAATAAATGCTTCATTATTCCCTTTCACCTCATAAATTCATACTAACGTTTTGACTAGTTGATACCCACTATTAAGAAAAGAAAAAAGCCACTGCTCATTACAAGCGTGACTCCTCATTTAGCGCGATATATTCACTTTTCAACATTGAAAAGAGGACAAGATCAACATATTTCCCTTTTTCAAATTCATGTTGTCTTAAAACACCCTCTTGGCAAAACTTTAATTTTTCCAGCAATCTGATGGATGCTTTATTTTCAGGTTCAACTTTCGCTTCTATTTTATTTATTGCCATCGACGTAAAAGCAAAATGAATAATTTTGCCTAAAGTCTCTTGCATGATACCCTGCCCCCAATAAACAGGGTTCAAATCATAACCCATTTCTATACGGTTATGTTCTTTTTCATAATTCAAATAGCCACATGTTCCAATCACTTTTTTCGTTTTGGCTTCTTCGATTACCCATCTTAAACCAATTTGTTCTTTAAAAATTTTCTCATACCAATTAATTTCAACCATTGCGTCATCAGGCGATTCAAATAAATTTAATGGAAGATACTTAACCACATTTTCATTAGCATAAAGCTCAAAAATATCATTACCATCATCTACTGTGCCTTTTCTTAGAATAAAGCGTTCTGTTTCTAATACGGGGAAATCTTTAAATTCGAACCCACTTTTCATCATAACTCTCCTTTTCACTATAGAGTAATATAATTGAATAGTTCCATATTCTATTTAGGCAATTATTAAAATTATGGATGATTATTTCCTTTTTAGAGTTTTTTGTTCTTACAATATTAAAAAGCCACATCTATTGGATGTGACTAGGTAATGGATTATTTATAATAAATTTCGTGATTTAACATTGTTACCAGATACTATTAACTTTTTATTTTCTTCGTCAAATAATAGAGTGAATCTAAATTCGTTCATTATACTTCCTGTATACTCACTAAGTCTTAATGTAGGACTGACCCAAAACACAACTTCATTTCCATCCATTTTCCAGCCTTTTTCAAAGCCTTTGTGCTTTTCTTCAAGTCTTTCTTCGATAGATTGTCCGTTATTACTAATCGTATTTTTTACTACATCAATAAAATTAGTTTGTGCCTTCATATACATTTACCTCACCCCCACTCACACTCACAATAGCGCTTATGGTATTATATGGTTGCAAATACAAAATTAAAACAGTTAAGAACTTATATTCTGTAAAAAAAGCAACCACTCAACTATTAGTGAGGCTGAGCGTTGCTTCTAAATAATACGAAATTTACGTGAAGATTGCATGATAACCAACATAATGGTTATGCCAACAACGGGATACCATAATAGATGAGTAGGTACGATGAATATAAATACACCAAATATTACAGCTGTTAAAGTACTAATGATAATTGCTTGGACACTCGTAAACTTATCTTGAATAAAATAATATAAAGTGAATGGTAGTGCTAACGTAAATATCGGAATATAAATGGCTACAATAAATAATTTAATGAGCGATATTGAAAGTACAGCTATGATAAAACCTATTGATGTGGTAAGCGATTTTCCTATAAATAGGTTACCTGAGACATAACTATAAAGCAGAATAAGTAGAATCGCTAAACAGCTAGAAATCCCGATTATTAAAATAAATGAATGCCCCATAATGAAGGCTGCCATGGAGAAGCACACTAAAGAGACCAATGGCAATAGTAGTATGAAAGATTTTTGTCCTGTTTCAATATTCATAACATTTGTAAAGCCTACAAGAAATAATAAAGAAAAAGGAATCGCCAAATACCCTAATTCGATGTGGTTACTTAGATGAATATAATTCACCTCAAGACCACCAACCATTATCAAGACAAGTGAAGCACAAATTTGACTTATTAATCCCCAAATGCTTGATAGCTTAAAAGCCTGAGTAAGCTTATCGGCAATCATAATAACTGCGATGCCAATTAATAGAGCTATATATAACAACTTTTCCCCTCCTGAAATTCATTTTAAAAATTCGTACCTAGTTCTTCTTAAGTAACTTTATTAATGGTTATTTCCTCTTCGTTGGGAGGTGTATGGCTTTCGAAATACCAAATAAATAGACCGTCTAATTGATACTTTTCTACTTCACTTGGTGGCGGTATGACGGCTAAATCTAGTATAGTAGCATATCTTTCGCCGATTTTAATAAGTTGTTCGTCACCATTCCTAATGAGACCATAGATTAGACTATCGCTATGTCCTTTTAAATGATCCAATTTTTCATAGCCTCTCTCCTTGTCCATTGGGTCCCAAGTAAGCATCCCAGCATTCCATCCAAAGAGCCCTTTTTCAACATAAGCAGCCCCTATATTATTCGTATTTTTTATAAAAAAGAAGAGTGCCTTATCCTTTAGCTGTTAGCTTTGGATTAACACTAAATCACTATCCTTTGACCATAACGCTTCATGAGGTTCAGAGTAGGATTCTGATTTCGCTATCATCACCCAAACAAAGGCAATGAGGACAAATGAGATGATTAATAGCTCTAAAACACGCTTTAGACTTTTGGAAAAATTGTTTCCTGATTTCATCTAATGAATCCGATTTAAATCAATTTGATTTTTAATCAAATACGTTTGGAATTGCACATCTTCCTCAGTATAGTTGTCTGGGTTATGTCAAATTAAATTAAATTCAATTCAATTGAAGCTATAGTAGGCCTGTTGTTTCTTGGGAGAGGAGTAACAGCCGAAGTAACTTCCGAATCCTCTGAAATTTTAATAAAGGCATTTTTATAACTTACCGAATAAATCCTCCTTTATATTACCAAAATTGCAAATGGTATCAAAATAAAATTTAAAAGACCTTAATAAAGCTTCGAAACACTCTTACAGTATTCTTCTAACTCTCTCCGTGTATATAATGATGTGATAGGATATTCGCTTGAAGTTTCTATCGAATAGGTTAAATGAACGACTGCGTATTTATTCATCTTTTCAATCCAAAAAATCACATCATCATTATCTTCTCTTCTAGCCACCGCAATTGCCTCTTTCCCATAAAGAATATGTTGTTGTGAAATTTCTTTAACTCTTCATTTAATGATTCTGACATACCTCTTGAAATCTGCCACCACGGATCGTTCATAAAATGATTGACACTTTCTCGCATCTTAAATCATTACCTCTGCTTATTAAATTTCATCTAGCCATCATTAAAAAGAAGTAGCTGCTTGGCTACTTCATCATTGTTTTCAATTTACTGTTTCTGCTACCGAACGTCGTCGTACTGCCGTACATGGCCGTTCCCATACATAAAAGTAGGTCGTTATGTATTTGTGGGGTGTATTATTTTATTAATTGTCTCATAATAATTTCTTCGCCAATCCGTCCTATTAATCGCTCATTCGTATCTTCAAATCCTACCTTTAAATATAACTTTTGTGCTGGTATATTATCTTTATCTACAACTAAGACAAGCTCATCACAATGAGGGAATTCTGATTGAACAAACTCAACTAGTAATGTCATTCCCTGTTTTGCGTAACCTTTTCCTTGTTCAGCATGATTAATTGAAAGTGCCGATAATAACAAAGCGTTCGAATTATTAGAGTACTTCTTTACTCTTTCATTTGAATTCAATAGAAAAAAACCAACAGGTGTATGATCACTTAAAATTACAATACGATATTGTCCTTCATTGATTTCCTCAAAATTGCTTGGAAGCGCAGAGAATTGTTTTTGTTCCTCTGTAAGGACAAAAGTGTTTAACTCTTCTTTATATTCACTTATGAAATGCTTTAGTTCAACCCTGTTCAATTTCTCCATATGACCATTCCCCCAATCACTATTTCTATACTTTACCATTTAATGTGGTTTTGGTCATTTATTTATTTGAAATTTCTAAATAAATGATACCGATGCCCTCCATTAATGAACTGTTTGGGATCCTACTCATTGATTTTCAGTACCACTGAAAGCTAAGTGGAACATCAAATAGGTATTCGTCATATGCTATAGAATGTTCTTCTACTGAAGACACTGAGTCCGTAACAAATGGTTTTATGTATGCTGGCTATAGGTAAGCCTTTGCCTCTTTCCCTACTCCCGAATATCATTGGAATGAACACTTTTATTATAGAAAATTAGATTTGCACACACTTTAACTTAATAAGAAAGACTTTTTATTTTAGTTCTTATTCTATAAGATAGATGCTAACTACTTTCGAAGGGTGTGCTTATATGTCTTATAATTTCCAAATTACATCACCAAAAATACCTACTGATTTAGAAAAAGCTAATTTTCAAGCTATTTATGACGAGGAGGAACCTTATTTATCAAATTGCATGATCGCAGATACAGTCATTGATAAGGAGGTTGTTGAAAGATTAATCGTAGCTAAGGTTATTTTTAAAAATGTCACATTCATCAATTCTTCTTTTAAAAAAATGGATGTAACGGATGTCATTTTCGAAAACTGTGATTTATCTAACTTAAACTTAAAGGAAAGCCTTATACATAGAGTGGTTTTTAAAAATTGTAAATTATTAGGTGTGAATTTTTCCGAAGCTAATCTTGGAAATGTTTCTTTTGAAAATTGTATGGCAACCTTAAGCAATTTTCCTGAGGCTCGTTTAAAACAAGTATTATTCCATAACACCAACCTACAAGGAGCGAATTATTTTGATTCCTTACTAAAGAAAGTGGCATTTCAAGAATGTGATATTAATGAGGTTGATTTTACTGAAACTTCGTTAAAGGGGATTGATATTAGTACGTGTACCTTTAAAAGACTTCAAGTATCTCTCGAAAGTTTGAATGGGTGTGAAGTATCTTCTGAACAAGCTATCGGGTTTGCTTCACTGCTCGGATTAACGGTTAAATGATACGACCAAGCAATGATTAATACACTACTCAAAACAGCCAATTATAAATAATCATTTACGTTACAGGTAGCCATTGAAGTTTATTTCTTTTTGGCTACTTTTTGTTTTATGAAAAAAAAGCGTTTCTATTATACAGCCTTTTGTTATAAGGTAATCCGACTATTAGGAGGTGTCATAATGACCCTAAAGATTGTTAAAACACTTTTATCTATTATGATGGTGTTCATGTATTATTTGGGCTTTTGGACAGAAACCCTCACAATAAAAATTGTTATCTTCTTTCTTATGCTCGTCTTTATTTTCGAGGCAGGAATGGAAACAGGGAAGAAACAAAATAACAGCATTTAAAAAGGCTTCACTCGTTTTCCTTCCCTTCCCACCTACTTTAATTCATTTAAATATCAAGAACCTTTAGCTCTTGCATATGCTAGATTGACGTTTTTATCTTTTTTAATTAATTGCCCTTCATAATTGTTCTTTTCGCTTTCTTTATAATTTTTGATGTTTCTTTTGTTTCAGATTCTTTACTCCATTTTTCACAAAGCATTATGACAAAATCAGGTTGGGTTTTACTGGCATCATTTAACCAATTCCCTACAGAATCTTGTACATACTTTGATGGATCAGATTTCAGTTGGTTTAGAATAGGAAGGGCTTTACTAGGATTCTGTTTTAAAACTTCGATATGCTTGGCCCAAACACCACGAGGACGAATGACTTCAATAGAAAATCTTCGTATATTTTCATCCTCTTCTTTTGCCCATTCTGTTAAGAATTCTATACTATCATCAAGTTGTTGCGCTATTTCCTCTCTAATCGACATCCAAGAAATTTCTCGAACCCCAAAATGACGGTCCCCAGCGAATGGATAAATATATGCTAATTTTTCTTCCAAAGAGGAGCTTTCATTTTTATTCATAAATGCTGCCCAACAGCGAACACTATCAGAAGGATGCGTTGCAAATTTTTTAATAATATCTTCTTTTGTTCGTTCGTTTTCTTCGTTTATTGCTGTATTTAATAGTTCACCAGTTAAACGAATAGCCTTCATTCCCGATTCAGCATTCTGTTTTAACATTTCTTCTACTATACCTTCTAATTTATGAGATAATCCTATCTTAGGTAGGACATGTTTCACTAAAGAAATATGATTGACCCCCAACCATTCAGTTAAATTAACACTTTCTATTTCTCCTTCATTCAACAACATTAATACCTCTTCAGGGATTTCACTAACTTTTCTAGCCCCTTTTCTGTTTACTATATCTATATGAATTGGCATGAAGATATCCTCCTACTATAATTATTTTCCAAAGTAAGTTTATTATACTAATAATTTCTAATTAATTTAAACAAACTTATACATTTCCTTGAAAGAAATGGCTTAAATATGGACAAATATAAAAAAAGATTAGGACTCAAATTCATTGAGTGCCTAATCTTTTTTATATTTTCTCCTCATTGGGTTCCACATGCACATGAACTTCATATACTCCCTGCTCATGAATCATCTTATCTTCAACATGACAAGCTACATCATGAGCCTCTGTAATATCTAAATGTGCATCGACTAGAATGACAACATCAATCACTTCGTTGTTGCCATAATTTCTACCTCTAATTTCTTTAATTCCAATAACTCCGTCTAACTTTAAAATAATATTTTTGTAGTTTTGAAGTATGTTTTCATCAAATCCGTCAGAAAGTTCATGAGAAGCTTCTTTGAAAATATCCCAAGCTGTTTTACAAATTAAAAAACCTACAATAATAGCTGTTACTGTATCTAACCATGGCATATGTAATTGTGATCCAAATATACCTACTGCTGTCCCAATACTTACCCAGGCATCTGACAAGTTGTCTTTGGCAGCAGCCATAACGGCTTTACTATTTATCTTTTCAGCCAATTTTTTGTTATAACGATATACAAAATACATGACCAATGCCGATCCAAGACCTACATAGGCTGCGAAAATGTCAGGTGATTCTTTTCCACCTTGAAAAATGGAAGTACATGCACCAAATAATACTTGAATACCTACTGCCATCATAATAAAGGAAGCTACCATAGAAGCAATTGTTTCACTTTTCCAATGACCATATCGATGATCATGATCTGCAGGTTTTTGTGAAAGCTTAAGGCCTATAAGTACTGCAATCGAGGCAATAATATCAGTCGTATTATTGAGACCATCCGCCTTTAAGGCTTCTGAACCACTCATGTAACCAATTCCCACTTTTACAACAGACAAAATTATATAAGCAATAATACTTATAATGGCACCACGTTCACCTAATTTAAGATTATTGTATTTTTCTTCTTCCAATTCATTACCTCCCACTAACGTTCTGTTTTATCATAACAGCCCCACCCCGAGTGGGTCTACAGCAACCTTTTTGCCTAAGCGTACATTAGTGGAAGGGATATAAAAGAGTTGCTTACAGGAAAAATTCGTTTCCTAAAGAAGCAGTCTTCGGCCACTCCAACATTTATTTCAATATATTATTTTCACCCTCATGAATTTCCTATTGATGCCTTCTAGGTGGGCTTAAACGCTGTCGTTTTTCATGTGCTATTTTCACATATACTGTAATTTTGAGGTGATTAGATGGGGACAAAAAAATTAGTCGGCAAGGCTCGTGAAATAAATTCTTTTGCAACTGGTCAACTACCTGCGGAAAATAATCAACTGTATGATAATGTCAGACCTACAGGCTCTTTTATTGCTTCAGCCTCCCCTCTTATTTTGTCATTTTTTTAAGGAGAATTCTGATGTGCGTATTAGCGATGTAAATAAACCGAAATGAGGTATTATTCCATTCGAAATGCTAAGCTTCGAGCACCATTCCAAGCATGGAAATTTTCACTACACATGGGGGACGAGCTGCTTGGTCCATTCTAGGTTCTCGACTTTCACGCTGTTCCTACAGAAGTCTCCGCTATTCGTTCCCAATGAACTTTTTGGGGAATGAAATAGATGGACAAGGCACCTTTAAAAACATAGCTCCTCAAATCCTGTTAGGACGAAAACAAGAGACAATCATTGATTTTCCCTCTTCTATTTGGGGGCGTTCTTGAAATGAATATGCTAACATCACAAAAGCCACCAAGAGGGTTCTTCTTCACGATACCTTTGGTTTACAGTAGATAGAGGTGTCTGTAATTCTTTATGTCATATTCGTTCTATCAAAAGTAAGTCGGGCATTTTACATAAGCTTTCAAGTAAGCATTTGGTTACTTTTTATTTGAATAGCAAAATCAACCATTTCCTATAATTTAGTTCGTCGCAATAATTTTTCTTTCATTAGAGCTCTATAGGTTTGGATAAATACCTTTAAACTTCCTATAACGATACATACTATACATATAGAGAGAAAGGAGGGATACTTTATGAGTTATTACGGAGGCAATAACGGCGGCGGTTACGGTTCAACATTCGTTCTAGTTGTTGTTCTATTTATTCTATTAATTATTGTCGGCGCTTCAGTTTTATATTAATCTCTCATTACTCGTTTGTCCTATATAGGAACAAAGTAAAATGATAGATAGCCATTTTAGAGCCATTTTTTCCATCCCAAATCACTAGACTAAAAATCTATTACCTTCCCCAACCATAACAATATTTTCAAATTTCCTTGTGAACCTCTATTCATGAACAATTAGAGAGGGGGAGTAATGCGGTCTGCTAGATTAAGGGATGGTTATGGCTCTAAATCATCATTTGTTTTAATGCAAGCTCAAGTTCATGTCTAAATATTAAAGGCATCCAACACTTCTCTGATGATATTGTTCGCCTCTAATGTTCATAACTACTAATATCACTTATTCTATAAAGGGTCACTATCCTCTGTGACCCTTTTTAATTCCCGCCGTTATAGCTCATGTAGCTGCTAACATTATACTCTAATAGGACGAGATCCCTAGAATAATATGGAACCATTAAGCATTTAAATCTGTTATGGCAGGGATATTAATTTCCTTTACACATGAAGCGGGTGATAAATTAACCACACATTGCACAATAGCTACAATATCTTGGACAGGGATACGTGTACCTTCATATAATTGGATGGCCTTATCAGCGCCTGCCTCATAAGGGACTTCTGCTGCTAGCTCCCCAGGATTAATGCAAGTGACAGAAATTCTGTCTTCTCTTAAATGTTCACGTAAAGCATTTGTAATGCCTCGTAAGCCGAATTTAGATGTGACAAATGAAACTTGTGCATTGTTTGTATGGTCTAATCCAGCCGTTGAACCCATCAAAATTACCTTTCCATTTTTCGCTTGTCTTAAATTTGGTAAAAGTGCCTGAATATATGTAATAGTAGATGTGAGATTGATATTGATTAAGTTTGAAATATCTTCGACTTCATCTTTATCAAATGTATAATCATCCTCAAATCCACGTTTTTCCCAAACCCCAACATTATAAATTAATACATCTATAGCAATATCCTTTAATTGTTCTTTTAATGACGGTATGTGTTGTTGGCTAGACAAATCAATAGAAAGCCATTGACGATTTACGCCATCATTGATATCTAAGCTTTTAGGTCGTGTACGTGAAACTACCCATACAGTATCCCCCTTCACGGGTAAGCCTTTTACAAAAGCGTCGCCTAACCCCTGACTTGCTCCAAATACAATAATATTTTTACTCATTTTTACCACCCTTTCCATATCAGCATTAATTAGTAGATTATAGTAACTTTTACATTAAGTCCATTATGAGCTAGACCTAGGTCATCATCATTAAAAACAATATGTATGAAATATGAACAAGCACATAGTCTAGGAGCCGCTATTTATAATGGCTTGGCAAATAAAGCTTAAAAATGTAAAAAACCAGGTACTCCGCAGAGCGCCTGGCTTCCTTGTATTAGATTGAGATTTAAACATAGTTATTGGGGTAATTCAGAGGATTTTTCAAACTCAAGTATATACCCATCTATTTTTGCTTTTTCTAATACTTCTATATATTCTTCTTTTCTTTCATCTAGTCTAGAATCTTGTGTGTTTTGATAACCCGGATATAGATTGTAATCTACTGGTTTACCCATAAGTCCACCTCTTATTCTCTATTTTTTTACTCATTATAGAATATATTGATATTTTCTGACAATTGTTTTCGCTATTTTTGATTACAAAGACTGACATGACATCCTAACCGTCGCCTTATAAAAAACTAGTATCTATACTTTATTACCTATACATAGTATGTTCTAAAAGACTCACAAACCATAGGTATGGCCTACTTGCTTGTCTTAAGGAAATGGGGTAATTAACCAGCCAACAAAGAATAGAACCGTCATAAACAAAATAAGATAGCCACCAATAAAGATTCCCCACTTGCCTAGAGAACGACTGGGTCTCGAAAGGATCGCAATGAACCCAAAAACGATTGTCAAGGTAATGAAATTCTTACTAGTAAATGGAGCACCATAGCCAATGATAATCCAACTATTAACCATGATAAGCGTCCATAGGCCAATGCTAATGCTAGCCCAGCCAAAAACATTGAAAATAGTCTGCTTTAACGTACCCAATTCCATAATTTAACCTCCCCTAGTTTCATATGCTTAATCATGGTTAAACTTTGTAGCTGTTCAACCTCAGCTTTGGGTCCTGTAACGACAACCCCATATGTTTTCATATCATGCTGTTTTAAATAATAGATTCTCTCTTTTAGGTCCAGATTTTTATGAGCGGAAACAGCAGTAGCCGTCTCCTCATAATCAACTAGAAAATTTAATATGGATAAAAACGTTTGTTCATGAGAAGTAGCACCTTTAAATGGGGACCAATTTGTTTGATCTGGTTGTACAGGATAGCCAATAGGCGATACAACATTCCCATTTGCACTTAGCATGGTGTCTTCTACTCCTGTATAAATCGCTGCCCAGGTGACATCTACATTTGGCATTTGCTGAATAACTTGATCTACTGTATATAAATCATTGAAAGAAAGATACGCTTCTACAACGGTTTCATTAGGTAATCCTTTTAATTTCCTTTGCTCCTCAATTGTGTTAAATTCTCCTCGATTATTAGGATGTACTAGCCATTGATTCGTTTCAGTTGGATATTTTGGATACGATTTTTCCAGTTTTGAAGTAATCTTCTTTCCCACTAAATTATTTAACATAAAGCGTGTATCATAATGCTTCACGGGATAGACCTCGTCACCGATCTGCTTGTATTGCTCAAATGATAATCCCATCGAAAAGAGCGAAAATTCCATATCAAATTCAAGTTCCTCCAATGTCGTATTCGGTTCCGTTACATAAAGTGTCTGACTTGTCACATCCATTAAGTTTGTAGACTTTGTACCAAAGGCATAGTACAAAAAAGTGAGCATATAACAAGTGGGGACGATTAAAAGGGCAATCGTCAGCGTTGTTACAATCAGCTTCCACTTAGATGACGCAATGGCTTTTTTTATCACATTTGTTGAAGGTGCATCTCCTTTCTCACTATTCTTTGCTTGCTGTAATAATTGTTGATAAGAATCCACCTTTATTCCTCCCTTTTAATGAGTACGCGCATTTTTTTGCGACCTCGCGCTAAATGACTTTTCACCGTATTCACGTTTAATTGCAAAATGTTTGCAGCTTGCTCATTTGTACAGTCATGTACATCACATAACAAAATAATTTGCTTTTCGATTGGTTTAATTTGTTCAAGTAGGTTGATTAATTTTAAATAAGCATCTTGTTCAACGATGATTTGCTCTGGTGTATTGAAATGCATTTGATCAATTTTGTCGGAAGTTACATACCGCTTCTCTTTTCGTGTACTGTCGATATATGTATAGTAAGCTACTTTAAAAAGCCAAGGTTTGATGTCTTGAATTTCTTGACCAAGAAGGGTAATATGCGCTTTTGTAAATGTGTCCTGAAGCAAATCCTCCGCTGCACTATGATTTTTCGTAAGTGAATATAAATAGCGATATATATCATTCATATAGGTGATATATATTGTTTCAAGTTCCATCTCTTCCCACCTTTCAACCTATCCTCGTATAAAGGTCACAAAAGGTTGCAAATAATTTAAAATTATTTTAAATGTTTACTTCAAAAAAGTGGTAATACAATAAAAAACGGCAAAAATCCAAACATAATAAATGGATTTTGCCGTTTTATCTATTTTAGTTATCAGTCCGTTTACTTAAAAACACCATTAATCCATGTTCCTGATAGTCCAATTCTCTGTATAGTAAAACTGTACCTCATACACTTCTTCAGCATTCATAAAAGACATAATTCATGCTGACCTATTTAAATGTGCAAGAAAATGCTACGTTATTCAAAAATATTAATTAAGATATTTACCTTGTTTTGGGAGAGCAATTTGTTCAAAATGATCTACAAGTTTTTTTAGTTCCCTTGCCAATTCTTTACCTTCCATTGGTAATCCATGACCTGTAATCGCCACAGAAGGTTTTAAAGCTTCTAATTTTTCAACAGATTTTCGAGCGGCTTGCCAATTCGTTGTTAGATATCTAGGGGGACCACTAATTTCCTTTGTCTGTGTAATAACTTTATAAAGAGATTCTTGTTTGACAGTCACAAATGCATCTCCAACAATAAGTACTTTATCCTTTTCACGATATAATGATATATGACCTGACGTATGCCCTGGGGTGTGAATCCATTGAAAATCTGGCATAAATGGGACACTACCATCTGATGGGATTGCTTGAATGTTTTCCCCTAAATTAATGGCTTCGTTTGGAAAAATAGGAGACATTTTTGCCACCAATCCGCTACTTACAGCAGGGTCAGCTACTGGATAGTCCTGTGTTCCAGTTAAATAGGGTATTTCCAAAGCATGAGCGTAGACAGGGATATTCCATCGTTTTATTAGTTCGATAATCCCTCCCACATGATCAAAATGACCATGTGTCAGAATAATCGCTTTAGGCTGAGCATTGGAGCCAAAGCGTTCCTCAACTACCGATATTATCTCCTCTGCACTTTTGGGCATTCCTGCATCAATGAGTACAAATTCTTTTGTATTTGGGTCACCATAAAGCACAATATTTACGATTTGAATAGTATATTGATATAAATCAGGCACTACTTCTATACCAACACCACTCCCAATAGAAGTTGCCGGAATAAATTTATAGTCTTCACCATACATTAAATCTTTGTCCATATTAACTCCTCTTTCTTTAGAGATAATGCCACAAACCTAGGTTTGTGGCATTATCTCTTATTTCTTTTGCTCTTTTTCTTTTTTATTTCGAGTTTTTTAGGATTCAATTCCCATCCAATTTCTCCTTGCTCTAATTCATTCTTTTCCTTTTCTTTTGTCAATTTATTCACTTCAATAAGTTTTAACTTATCCTTCTAGTGATGTTCTATACTTTTAACTTTATTTTTCCCGATAAAAATATAACGTATAATTTGACAATAAACAGCCAATATAAAACCTGCGTAGTGTCTCACTACTTAAAGAGCTGCAGTGATTCGATCGCTGTGGCTTCTTTCTGTGCTAGCCGTTAATACAATAAATGTTCTAACAACTATTAATACCTCAAATAATTTTTTTAAAAGGGTATTTCATTTCTTTTTTCACTCATACTACCTTTGGTTAAATAAAGGTGAAAACCAGAAAAGGAAGTGAAAGTATGGGTATTCTTGGTGGAAATCCAAAAGATGAACCATTGCATTACGGTGAAGTTTTTAGTGTTTGGTCAAATTTAATTGCTGATTATGGTATGATTTCAGGCTATCAAACGTTTTATAATCACGCTGGGGATGAAGATCTTAAAAAAATTATTGAAGATATCATCGAAACATGTAGGGATGAAGTAAAGCAATTAGAAAAAATTCTAAAAACGAATGGTGTTGCTTTACCACCTGCTTCACCTGAACGACCTGTAGCAAGAATGGAAGATATCCCTGCTGGTGCTAAATTTAATGATCCAGAAATTAGTGCTGCACTGTCAGTAGACCTAGCGGCTGGATTAGTTGCATGTAGTCAGGCAATGGGCACTTCCACTCGAGAGGATATTGCTTTAATGTATGGCCAGTTCCATACTGCAAAAGCTCTTATCGGTGCTAAACTACTGCGTCTTAACAAAAATAAAGGTTGGCTTGTACCACCACCATTACATGTGAATTATCCTGAAAAATAAACCTTATTTCCCCTAATCGAGGCATGTAAATTATTTACAAAGAAGAATTAATGAACCTCATTAAACCTGATAAACCGGATCAACAAGCAGCACGTGTATTGCAAGAAATATTAGATGGTCGTTAAGGTAAAATGAGAATCATGATGCAATTCACAGCTCTAATTTCAGGGGCAAAGAAACACAATATGGTGATTTACTTCGTGGCGTTTTCCATGTAGAACAAAGGTATGGACCAAGCTCCTTCAGAGAAGCGGTTAGACATGTATACCCATACCATGATATTGGGTGCACAATCATCTTTAGCTGTCGATGCTCTCTTGGGTGTATGCCAATATCCTAAGTGTAGAAAGTTTGTTGAAATGGGCTATCCTAATGCTCCATTTAACTTTGTGTTAGACTCAACACTGCAGGATTCCCAGTACCAGTTATGCCAAATGCACATAGTTCTGGCCTTAAAGATACGCATCATTAATTTATACACAATCTAAGCTGTAGCGTGCGACGACGTTACAGCTGTTTCTTTATGTATAAGTAACCATAAATGACACACACTATAATGAAGTGTATCGCACGCACTGATTATGGCTGTGGCGCTAGTTGACCGTCACAGCCTCCTTATAAGTGATGAGTTACACCATTATAACTTACATAAGAGGTGTTTCAGTTGACCACATTAGGAAAATTACTGTATTTTGCTTTCCTTGTAACCCTGTTTTTAATTACAATGATTTGGGATTATTTCAAAAACGATAATTGGGCATTGTTCGAAAATTTATTCTTTTCCTTTTGGGTAGCAAGTTTTATATTCATGGCATTGCTACTTAGAAGTAAAAAAGTAGAAACGGAAAAAGCTAAAAATAGAAGCTGATTGGAAAAAATATCTAATCAGCTTCTAGCTCCAGGCGTTGGAAGCTAGCTTCAGTATGAAGTTGAAATTGTTCCTAATCAAAATGGCGAAGTATATAGCGCTTATGGACGCATAGCTTCAGGAACTATCAGAACAGTTTGTAAATTCGGAATTAACACAGATTTTCTAAATGTTAGTTCATGCCGAAAAGCCTTATACTTCCGTATAGGGCTTTTCATTATTAGCTTTGTACCAGCTAGCTTCAGCATATTCTACTTGCTCCATGTATCCTCATGGGTAAAAAAGGTAATCCATAGTACCTTATACGATTATATCTAAACATTTATTAAAAAGAATAAGTGGATTGTCGCAAGAAATCCCATGGGATAAATGATAGCTCTTGAAAACGTATTTTTAAATTCGTTTCGAGGATGTCTTTCAAATAATAAGTGTAGGATTGTATGTATGATAAAGAATATATCAAGAACCCAAAAAGTTATTGTTTGATATGGACTGAATAGTAGGGAAAGAATAATGACATAAAGAAAAAGATGTATAACTATGAATACTTGATAAGCCTTTGAATCTTTCATATCTTTTAATACGATAAATAATCGCCACTCTGAGCGCCTTATCGCATCCATTTCATGCAAAAGAAATATAGAAAGGTTTAATAAAAAAAGGATTAGCAATAAATCAGGCATATAAAACCTCCTCCATCTTTATATACCCTATATTACTACAAAATTATTTTTCAAATTCCGAGTAAATCCTCCGAAATATGTCGATATCAAGTCGCGAATAATGTTGGAATGTAAGCTTGCATGTCACATTCTCCTTTTTATGATACAATTTACATATATTACATAAAGAGGTGATAGCGTGGAAGATAAAAAGGTGGTTTGCAAGTCCTGTGGTCATGATTCTTTTACGATTGGACAAGTTGGTGGCGATTTTAATCAAGGAAATATTAGACCTATTGATTCTGTCTTTTCAGTTGGGTCCCCGTTTATTGTTACCTTTTGTAAAGACTGCGGAGAAGTAGCCTCTATTAAAGTGGAAAAACCACAATATTTTAAATAACCTCTAGTTAAATGGGTCACTCCCTCCGTTTCAGTGACCCCTAAGCGTTTTATAGTTTTCTTCTATGAAATAAGCGACCTATCACGTGTGGTCTACTTAGATTCTGCTTTTGCTATTGATCGATTCCATCTAGTCACTTGATAGCCCTTTTAAGTAGCACACTGGCTAATGTTGCCCCCCTTGATCCTAAGCCACTTATTGTTACATTGTTCATCTTCTGTTCCCCATTTTTCAGTATGGTTACTTTAGTGTTCCACGCAAAATTCGGTTGTAGCGAGCTCTTTTCCATTTATAATTACGGCTAGCTTATGTTGGCCTGGGTAATGCTTGCGGGTTGTCAAGTCTTTAAAATGGTGACGCCGTGTATATTGGTGACCCTCTTTTTCGAAGATACGTTCCGTTATTTTAAATAGTTTTCTTGAAGTCGCTCCATTCGCTTTGACAAAATCTATCCCATATTCGATTCGGAGCTTCTGTGGTGTAGTAGAATTTGTCTGAACAGTAAATGCAAAATCAAGGGTTTGTCCAATCGACAACCTTTCTTTTCCTAGTGTTAACTCATGGACGGTTACGTCTGGAAAGCTGTCAAAGCCGAACAAGAAAAGTACCTCAGCATCTCCTTTTCGCAATAAACCACGACATCCATGCTTAATAATCCAATCGGTGATTGAACTTTCTCCGTGCCACTCACGCGCAAGCCGTTTCACTAGTTCGGGATGATCCTTGGAAATATCATTCAAATTATTAGCGACACTTTTCTGTACATAGACAGATGGATCCTGTTTGAGCAGGTTCAATATCGGTAAGATTGGTGACGGATCCAATTTGTAAATTTCCAATGCAGATGCCCAAGGTAGCCTAGGGCGACACCCCTCACTAGCTAATCGCCTGATATGAGGATTTGGATGACTCGCCCACTCTAACATTTGATCTATCATCTTTTGTGGGTCTTTTACAATAAAAGGCCGAACAGCAAACTCTGAGCTAGAAAATTCCGTAAACACCTCTAATCCATGAATGGAGGCTTGCCAATCATCTAGTCCATTTACTTCGACAAAATCAGGCAAAAATAAATATTCCACTCCCTTACATTTAGGTGCCATTTGTATCAATATAGATAATGCCTGACGATAGGATGTCGGTAAAGTTGTCCGTAAAGAAGTACTAATATGCCTAATACGTTGTTTGAATTTTTTCGTTTCCCATTCGTCGTCATAAATTAAATTCATGAACTTATGTGAATCAAAGGCAGGGTATTCATCCTGTAATATATTTATGAATTGATGAAAGAAATCGGTTGTATATTTACCCTCAAATGTGTCAGCCATGTCCATTCCCCTTTAGTTATAGTTCAATTCGTTTAAATTAGCCGGAACTAGAAGTCTTTGTGTAATCTCCCGTGAATCAATCATAGAGACAAAAATTTGAAATGCTGACATAGACTTCAGCTTCTCCATAGCACTTCGAGCACTATCCATATCACCCCAATATATGATGTCCGTCCATTGATTTTCATTGAATGTATGTAGCAAAGTGCGGCCCTTAAATCCTGATATTTCAAGCTTTAGTAACTCCGTAAGTGCCGCAGCCGCCTGAGAAAAACGATGCTTGTCAATCCCCTCCTTCAGTTCAAATAAAACAACTTCCATTACATAGTTTTGTTTTTCTAGTTCCATTTTTTATCTCCTTTCGGCTTTTGATGATGAGGTCCATGTGTATCCTGTCATGATGTCAAAGCTTTATAAACATTGACTTCGAGTTTTACTATACGGGATAATGGTGACAACTATTGTCACTATTAATTTAGTTTTTTAGGAGGAGGAGCTTTCCATGCACAAGGCTCAAAGACTTATTCAGCTCATGATGAAGGTCAATGAACGTAAAAAGTTTACTATTCAGGAGATGGCTGAAGAATGTGGTGTTTCACGCCGAACAATGATTCGTGATTTAATGGAACTGAGTGAACTAGGTGTCCCGCTTTATTCCGAAGCTGGGCCTAATGGTGGTTACCGTGTTTTGCGTGAAAAAGTGCTACCACCTATCAGCTTTACCGAACACGAGGCAATTGCTTTGTTCTTTGCTTGCCAATCATTACATAATTACAAAGCTCTCCCCTTCAAAAATGAAGTAAATACTGCATTAGATAAATTTTTCTACTATTTATCAAGTGAGCTAAAGCAAAAGATTGAAAGTATGCAGCAACGTCTTCTTTTCTGGGTACCTCCTCATGAATTAGAGGTGCCCTTTTTAAAGGAATTATTGGATGCTGCACTTCAACAACAGGTCGTCACAATCTTGTATGAATCCGCTACTACTAAAAATAGAACGATTCAACCTCTTGGAATCTATACGATGAACGGGTTATGGTACTGTCAGGCTTATTGTTTCCTAGCAGAGGATTACCGAGTATTTCGAATAGATCGGGTGAAAGATTTTTCTTTTGCTGAAGATCAAAGTTTGAAATTAGATATGACGAATGAGCACATCAAGTCGTGGATTATACCAGCGCACGAAGAAAATATGTTCAATCTTGAGGTAGATTTAACCCCAGAAGGAGTAAGACGTTGTCAATCCGAACTATGGTTATCCCAATGGATAGAGCTTCGTGAGAACGGACATGGGAAGATACTCGCAACAGTGAACTCTTCCTTTACACCGTGGTTAGTCCATTTTTTTCTAGGCTTAGGCATGGAGGCTAATGTAAAACATCCTCCAATAGTACGAGAACAAATTAAAAGCAAATTACAGGAACTTATGAAGCAATACAATGAATGAAGAATAAAAACCAGGTTCTCAGAGCACCTGGTTTATCTTTGTTTGCCACAGCTTCAAATATTCATGTTCATTTTTCTACTTATCCCCCTCATTCCTATATGTTTATAAAATGCAATTGCATTGGTATTGAACTCCCAAACATTTGTTCTTAGCGATAAAAATATGACTGTTTTGATTGTCAGGCAAATCTTGAAAATAAGATTTAGGCATAACCGATTCAATACTTTTAAAAACAGCTAGCTCTTCCTTAACATGTTCCTCGTGCCCCTCACTCACAAGACTATTCACAGCATAATAATCCCTATTAGTAGCTGTATAAATAGAATCATCCCCCAAAATATCCCTTTTGATATATGGTAACCTAGGGCTCATTTCAAAAACCAATCATTTATCGAGATAACGGATGACGAGCTTTTCCACCTGTGTTTTCAATGCCTGATTAGCATAGCGGAGGACTACATCATTACCTGCCGTTGCAATTTGTACATCGCTAAAATATTCATCTACACGATGCCAGCCTACCACTCGTATATGTTGCTGGCTAAGCTGTCTTTTGAGATTAAAATAGTCTTGGCGCAAATCTTTTAATAATGCATCCATTAAGGGTACAAACACGATTTTCATTTTAAATTGTTCAGCAAATCGATAATCATGCTGTACTGACTTTACAGCTAATTCCAATAATAAATACTGGTGTACTAGCTGGCGTTGTTCAGCTTTAATCATAATAATCAGCTTCTAGTTGAGCTGATTGAATAAGATGGATAGGAACACGTTTTATTGTCAGTAGTGTTTCAAGTAACAGTTCGTTTGTCGATAGATTGATGGTATGAATGATTCCCGTCCAATGCATTACTTTTCCATCGCTCCAAACATTTAATTGAACGTCTTGCTGCTGCTGATAGGCTGTATCAATGGTTTGCTGTAACTCTTCCAGTTCCCATTCTGTCAGCTCTCTCGGTTGCGTTGTATAGACTTCTTTACATTCCCTTAGTAGGTCCAAATGCTCTGGCATCATCATAGACGCCCATTTTATATTACCTCTGTCTTTTATCATCCAATCACTCCTATGCCAAATGGCCGCCAACTAAGCGATCACGTTTGATGGCTGTCCCTGCCCCAGTAAATGAAACCGCTCGTAACAGCGCTGTTGCTCCAAACCTGTTGCGTATAGCATCCATCGTAGGTCCAATGAGCTGCCGTTGGGGCTTTCTTTCATCAAATAAATCCAACTGGATACTATGCTCCCTCTCAAGATTGGATATCCTTACCGTTAGCTGCCTTGCTGGTTCTCCCGCAAAGTACTCATCCAGCAATTCTATGCACGTTTTATACATAACAAGTGTTTCATTTGTTGGTGTATCAATCGTTTTAGATCGATGAAACCCTTTGGTCATCGCATTTCGGCTATATGAAAGACCCAGGCTGATTGTACGCCCAACAAAACCTGCATCTCTCGCTCGCTTCATGACATCTTCACACATTTCTAACAGCACTATCGATATTTCTTTTCGTGTATGATAATCTCTCATTAACATTTGACCCTTTCCAAAGCTTAATGCTCCATTAGTAATTAACGGTTCCCCTAGCTTTGATAAATCGATTCCCCATGCATGGTGATATAGCTGATTGCCCATAACACCAAATCGCTCTTCTAAGTCATTCAAATCTGCATTGGCTAATCCACCAACTGTTTGAATCCCCATCTTATTTAGGTTGGCTTCCATTTGTTTGCCAATTCCCCACATTTCAGATAAGGGTCTTACTGGCCAAAGCTTTTTGGGAATATCATCATATGTCCATTGAGCAAAACCAGTTTTCTTCGCTTCAAGGTCCAATGCCAATTTAGCCATTAGCATATTGGGACCTAAGCCTACAGCACTTGGTACATTATATTGATCCAGAATCGCAGCCTGTATTTCTCGAGCTGCCTGTTCAGGTGATCCCCAAAGCTTTTCAGTACCCGTTAAATCAACAAAGCTTTCGTCTACACTGTAAACATGTATGGCATCCACAGGAACATAATTAGCAATGAGCTTAGTAATGGTCATGGACATCTGTATAAAAAAGGACATTTTAGGTTCAAATAATTGGATATCTGGATGCTTCGGAATTTCGTAACGCCTACTGCCGGTCTTGATTTTATATTTTTCCTTCATCAATGGTGATGCAGCAAGGACTACACTGCCGGGTTGGTCGAAATTAGCTACTACAGCGACAGGCGTTTCTAAAATATCGATTCCATGTAGCATGGCGATACAGCTAGCATAAAAGCACTTCATATCGATACACATAATAGGTCTATTCGGCATTTCTTCATAGTTCATACAACCTCACGCTCTTTTCGGAAAACAGGAGTAACAGCGAGAATATTTTGGATGATAAAGGAACGCTTTGCTTGCCTCGTAAAACAAAATGCTTGAAATGAATCGCCAACAATTTTAATGACTCTTACACGTCTTTTTGTGACGGAGCCATTTTTGGCTATATACATAATGTCCACTAATTGATTGCGTTGCATAGCTTTAATCAGTTGCTCTCTCATCGTAGTTTCCTCCACTATCTCTCAAAATTTTTAAAATTGGCTAATCACTTTAATTTAATGTAACTTTAGTTTCCATTCCTACAACTGTGCGTACTGGTAACGGCTTCAGGGAACCTGACTTTATCCCATTTTACGAATAGATTTCTCTGCACTTATCCTATGTAAGAACATCTGTTTGTATACATATTAGAACAAACGTTTGCTTTTTGACAAGATTAAATTTTTGGAAACAAAAAAAAGGAAAAAATAAATAGATTCAAGTTTTCACATATATGTTAACTTGTACGACGGTACAGGATTATTAAGGTGAAAGTATTAATAAAATTGCAGAGAAATGTGGATATATAATAGAAGTTTGTCGTAGTGAGGTTACATTGGAAATAAAAAGGGAATCATATTTACTCAGTCCAAACGTGGAACATGATTTCCCCCATTTCATTAGATAATTCGATTAAGCTGATTTCCGATTAGAAATAAAAAAAGCAGAAATGCTGCTTTATCAACATTTCTACCTACTCCAGATTCATTTAGAACCAATTTTTTATATTACTCGGCGAAGTTGCCCATAGCAATCGAGATTCTATTCCAGCTGTTGATTTGGTTAATGAGAATTACTAAATCGACATATTCCTTCTCTGTATAATAATTACGAACTCGTTTATATACATCATCAGGTACACGCATTTCAGACACTAAAGTAATGTGTTCAGTTAATTCTAAAGCGACCTTTTCTTCTTCTGAATAGAATGTGCACTCTCTCCAAGCACTTATACAGTATAGACGTTGTTCAGTTTCCCCCATTTTTTTGGCATCAGCCGTGTGCATGTTAATACAGAACGCACAACCATTAATTTGTGAAGCACGAATTTTAATGAGCTCACGAAGTTTTCTATCAATACTATTCTTTTTCGTGTATTTCTCCATTTCCATCATTATCTTCATTGCATCAGGTGCAATGTCATAATAATCGATACGTTGTTTCATGTTACACTCCTCCGATTCAATTAAATTCCTTGATTTTGATGATAATTTAGTAAATTTCATGCATATTCAACCATGCCATCCTTGAGCAGGAAGAATTTGAAAACCACTTGTTTCGATTAAATTTACTCACTATACGGTCTCCCCACAAGAAATCAAGGATGACAATAATCGCCGATTAACTTAATCGTTGATTATCATTGTCTTTAATATAAGCCTGTTTTTAATTTTTGTCAAACTGATTTAATTTAGATGAAGTATTTTTAAGATATGATAATATACAAGATACATGTAAGTTTTTCTAAAGGGATTAGAAGTAGGTGATATGAATGAAATATAGCGTCATGGTAGAGTATGCATTACACAGTCTTGTCTATTTAATAGATGTGCCACCAGAGGAAAGTATCGGAATCAAGGATCTATCCGAATTTCAAGGACTATCCGAAACATATTTATCAAAAGTATTAGGTAAGCTATCTAAAGCAGGTATTGTCAGTTCAGTATCTGGTGTTAAAGGAGGATATAGGCTTAGTAAGAGGCCTGAAGATATTTCTTTTTGGGATGTTGTAAAGGCTGTAGAGGGTGAAAGTCCCATATTTCAATGTAAGAACATTAAAGCGAATTTTGCAAACAAAACTGGAAATTGTGATTCCTGTCCGTCAGCCACATCTGATTGCACCATTAATATAGTAATGTTAGAAGCTGAAGAACAGATGCGGAACTATTTACGAGGGAAAACAATTGCATGGTTAGAAGAAGAGCTTAATCGCACCTTGCCTAGTGAACGCATAGCAATGGCAAAGGAATTCTTCCACAAGAAAAATAGGTAACTCCCAAAAGTACAAATACCGAAACAAAGCACAGCCTCTTAGTGACTGTGCTTTGTTTTATTATTCATTATCGATTAAATCTTACAAGACGTTCAATTGGAAGACGTGAAGAACCATAAGCAGGTGCCGCCGCTTCACCAATTGCTAATAATAAAATAGGTATTTCATTTGCAGGTAATTCCATGTATTCCGCAAATTTAGCTTTATCAAATCCGCCCATTGGAACTGTATCAAAACCCATTTCTTTCGCCAATAGCATAATTTGCATGGACACTAAGCCAGCGTCAAAGTGGACGATATTTTCTAATGTTTTAGGCGAAGCTGAACTATACATTGTGAATGCGTCCTGTGCCAGTTTTTTGGCAATCTCTTCTGGCATATAACCTAACTCCACATTTTTTGCATAGATTTCCTCAGCATTTACATACATCTCAATATCGCCAATGACAGCAATAATAGAAGAGGCAGTTTCGATTTGCTCTTGATTGAATGAAAAGAAATTAATATTTTTTTGTATTTCCTTATCATCAATAACAATAAATCGCCATGGTTGCATATTGCTTGAAGAAGGAGCTGAAGTAGCGTCTTGTAGTAGCTGCATGATTGTTTCACGAGATATTTTAGTATTCGCATTGTATTTACGAACAGATTTACGTGCCTGCATAACTTGTTTTACTGTTGTAGTTGATAACATATGATTTCCCTCTTTTTCAAAAAATTTAAACTGCTTTAATTGTTACATTGATATTGCCCATTGTCGCTTTTGAATAAGGACATACAGTATGTGTTAGCTCTAATAATTGCTGTGCCTCTTCCAACTCTACCCCTTCAATATGACCTTCGATGTCCACAGCAAGTACATAATCAAAAGTAGCTTGCTCCATTAACTTAACGGTTACTTGAATCGTTGAGGCATGTTTAAGCTTTTTTTGGCGTTTAATTAAATCTAACGCACTATTAAAGCAGGCACTATAACCCGCAGCAAATAATTGTTCTGGATTTGTCACATTGTCTAATTTTGAACCTGGGGGTGCAATTTTTAAAGATAGTGATTGATCCTCTGCATAGGATGTACCACTACGCCCACCCTCATTAATCATAGTAGTTGAGTATAATTCTTTCATCATCAAAACTCCTTTTCTATATCCAATATTTTAAATTGTAAACAATTTAATTTTTACAAATTGAATTGTACACAATTTAATTGCGTTTGACAAGTAGGAATTTTATTTTTAATATAAATGTTAATAGAAGAACATGAAGAGGGGATTTTTATGCCTAATCATTTAGATAATCAACTATGCTTTCTTTTGTATGCCACATCAAAGGAAATCATTCGACACTATACATCATTATTAAAGCCATATGATTTAACATATACGGGTTATATTACCATTTTAGCATTGGAGGAAAACGAACAAATAACAGTGAAAGAATTAGGACAGCGTTTATTTTTAGATTCAGGTACATTAACACCATTACTAAAAAAATTAGAAGCAAAGGGATACATTTGTCGTGAACGTTCCAAAGATGATGAACGACAAATGCAAATCTATTTAACAGAGGAAGGTAATAAGGTTCGTCGAAAGCTACCTGAGGTATCACGTCAGGTCATGAAGCAATCTAATATTTCAGAACAGCAATTTATTCAATTGAAAAATGTTCTACAAGACATCATACACAATGATTGGGCCTTGAAAGACAAAAATTAAGCAAAGATCGTATCACCTAAAAATTTTGATTCATGCTAGTGGTAATAATTTTATACAGTCAACAGATAGAACCGTCATTGGACATTCCTTTCTTCCAACGACGGTTCTTTTCAATGGGCAATTTGTTAAACACATTCACTTATCTCCCCTCCCTTGATCCCGCAGTTCGTATCCTAGGATTTGGTCCAAACAAACTCACCAGCATATGGATGCTCTGATGAAATACTAAATTTTATTGGGTTCATGGACAAAATCAAGTACTATAATGATAATAGGACGTTTTTTAAAGGAAGTTTTAAATGAAGAATAGATTTTCAATTGGAGAAATGGCAAAGCTACATAAAACCACCATAAAAACCCTTAGATATTATGATGAAATTGATTTATTAAAGCCTATGTACACAGATAAAAACAACGGTTATAGATACTATTCAACAGAACAATTTGAGCAATTAAATACTATACATTATTTAAAGGAATTAGGTTTTTCATTAAAGGAAATTAAAGGACATTTGGATCACCGAGATATCGACGACTTTTTGCATCTCTTAGAGGAACAGAAACGATTAACCGAGGAAAAAATCCAAGAACTAGAACGAATTAAACGAAGGTTCCAAGATCGAATTAAGGATATTAAATTAGCACAAGAGATAAAGGCATTGGGAGTCCCTTTCATCATGGAAAAACAAGAGAGAAGAATCGTACGATTAATGGAAAAAATCAGTTCTGAACCACAATTGGAAGTTTCTCTGAGACAGTTAGAGAATTTGTCCAATATGAATTCTTCTATATTTATTGGAGGCGTTGGCCTAACCGTAAGTAGTTGCCATCTATTGGATAACCAGTTTCATGAATACAACTCTATATTTATTGTAGTCGAGGAAGAGGATCGGCAAAGTCCTTTATTGACCACGCTACCCGCAGGAAAATATGCCTGTATTTATTTTAATGGCAATCATAGTCATTCTCCTGTACATTATAAATCCTTACTGAATTTTATTAAAGCTCACGGTTTCCAAGTAATCGGAGATTCTATTGAAAGAACAATAATTGACCATTACATTTCAGGAAGTAAAGAAGATTACTTGACAGAAATACAAATACCAATAAAATGTTGACCCTCCCCTTACAGGAGGGTTTATTTTTTTACGTAAGAACAATTTTTAAAGGAGAATGAAAAATGTTAGGAACGATATTTAATACAATGATGATTATAGTCGGAAGCATCGTTGGAAGTATTTTCAAAAACGGGATAAAGGATGAATACCATCAAATCCTCATGCAGGCCATGGGATTAGCAGCGATGGGAATAGGTATAAATGCACTAGTTCAACATTTACCTGCCAGTAAATATCCGGTACTCTTTATTGTCAGTCTAGCTATAGGCGGATTATTAGGTCAAAAACTTAATTTAGAATCAAAATTTAATACGTTAGTAAATAAATACTCTAAGGGGAATTTAGCTGAAGGATTATCGACGGCGATTTTATTATTTTGTATTGGATCATTATCTATATTAGGTCCAATAGAGGCTGCATTAAAGAAAGATTATACCTATCTGCTTACGAACGGTATATTGGATGGAATTACTTCGATTGTTTTGGCCACTACATTCGGTATTGGGATAGCTATTTCAGGTATTGTATTATTTCTATGGCAAGGCTCCATTTACTTAATAGCTAGTTTAATGGAGAATTCCATCAATACTGACCTTCTAAATGAATTGACGATTATAGGAGGTATATTGATATTAGCGTCTGGTTTAAGTATTTTAGGTATAAAAAAATGTAATACCTTAAATCTTTTGCCATCATTAATAATCCCTATTATTGTGTTTTTGTTTATACATTAAAAAGCCATCCAAAAACCTTATGTCTAATTTGCTCAGGCACAAAACAATTGCGTGCTTGGGCTTTTCCGCTTTTCTTAAGAAATCTTCATAAATATTCTCTCTAATTATTAATAATTTCCATTTACACTATAAAAGTCGACATTACTAAGAATTCTCTCACCTGAGATGTAGCATTTGAAAATTATTATTTGATAAAGGAGTATCACACCTTGGGAATTGCAGAAATCATGAGCAATATTAAAATTTTGATGTTGCCAGTCATCCTAATTATTGGCTTTGAGTTTTTACTAATTGCACTTTATTACTTTTATTATCAAAGGCGACGAACAGATCGCCATAAACAAATCCCTGTAAAGAAGCTTCTTCTTGGCGCAATGTTTATCGGATATATTGTGTTTGTTTTAGAGCTAACAGTTATTGGTCGTGGCACTTCACATTACATGCAGATGAACCTACAACCATTCAGCGGTTATATAGACGCGTGGAAAAAATACTCTTTACGTGATCTCCAAAATTGTCTATTTAATATATTAATGTTTGTGCCATTAGGAATGTTCTTGCCTTTACTTATGGCTAAATGTAAAGAGTTTAAGTGGCTACTTCTAGTAGTGGTGGGGGCAACAGCCTCTATTGAAACATATCAAACACTTTCAGGAGCAGGGATTTTTGAGCTTGATGATTTAATCAATAACTCACTTGGGGGTATTATTGGCTATCAATTATACAAACTTGCAGTTTCTATTTCCAATCACAAAAAGGTCAAGGTGAAAAGTCTGATTGGAAACCTTGCTATCCCCCTATTGATGGGCTTAATTTTTATCGTTATGAGCATTGTCTACGCCCAACAAGAGTTTGGTCATTTAGCAATAAACGCTTATACAAAATCAAAAATGTCAGATGTTCATGTATCCACTTCATTGGAATTAAGCGCAGCATCAATTGTTGCTCCTGTCTTTAAGAAAAACGTTAAAAATGATGACGTAAAAGACCTGTTACAACAGAAATTAGGATTATTAGAGGTGAATACATCTAATAACCAGGACAATGACGAGACTTTATTGGAAGATAAAAATGAGGTCCCCTATACATTGATTACAAATGATTCCGAGGGCCAATGGTGGTTAACCGAAAATAATTATACCCCAGAGCAAACTTCAGCTGTAGGGCAAGAAGATAAGGCGAAATCATTGATGGATGAACTTGCTTTACTACCTCAAGATGCAGAATTTGCTGTACAGGAGAATGGTGAATTTGAATGGACATTACCAGACCGCACCGATGTACATAAAGATTACTGGACTGGGGATGTTAGTCTTGGTCTTAAACCGGATGGTCACGTGTATTCATTAACCTACAGCCTTCATGAAAATCAATTTATACGAGAGGTAAACATACTATCTCCTACAGAGGTATATGAACGGATCAAGGAAGGCGATTTTCCTCAAATAAAGTATAATGCGCTCGTTCAGGAGGAAGACCTTATTATAAAAAAAGGAGACCATATAGAGATTGATTCAATTGAGCTTTCGTATATGTATGATACAAAAGGTTTCTATCAGCCCATATACAATGTTGCAGGAAAGTTCAACGGCAACGATTGGTTTACTTTAATTCAGGCAAGAAAGTAATAGCTCATTCCGAATATTTGGCTCCAATTAACGGACAACCGGGCTTTCCATTGTAATGGGCTCCGTATTGGAATGAATTATCCCCTAAAAAATTGACTGCTTCCTAAGAGTGGAGCATGTTAGGTTTGGTAGTATATTACTCAAATATTAAAAATGACAAAAGTCATCGAGAGTGAACTTCTCGATGACTTTTGTCTACAGTCTGAAAGAAAAGTTTAGGCCTTCTTTTCTTTCGGGTACCCAATGAGAATAGCTATCATACCACAAATACCAATAAGAATAGGATAGAACGAGTATGGTAAGATACTCACTGGCGATATTTTGGCAACGCTTGCGGCTACTAGGAATTGAGCTCCGTATGGGAGAAGACCTTGAACCGTACAGGAGAAAATATCTAAAATACTTGCGGACTTTTTCGGCTCAATCTCATACTGATCAGCAATATTTTTGGCAAGCGGCCCAGCAATTAAAATAGCAATTGTATTATTGGCTGTAGATAAATTAGTTAGGCCCACAAGACCAGCTATACCTAATTCAGCGCCCTTCTGCGATTTAATCCTGCGTGTTACAAGGCGGAGCAAAAAGTCAATTCCTCCATTAAATTTAATAACCTCCACCATTCCAGCTATTAATATAGCTAGAAAGGCGATTTCAAACATACCTTCCATTCCTTCGCCAATTTTTTGTATAAGGCTCATTAGGTGATAGCTGCCATCTGCTAAGCCAACTGCACCGGCGAGGACAATCCCTAATGCAAGAACGAGGAAAACATTCATTCCCGATAACGCTAAAATAATCACTAAAACATAGGGAACAATTTTTACCCAATTATAGCTTAAATGCTCTACTTGAGCTGTTCCACCGGATGTCATAAACCCTAAAATAATGCTCGTAACCATAGCTGCCGGCAATACAATCCAAAAATTGACCTTAAATTTGTCCTTCATTTGCGCTCCTTGTGAACGAACGGCAGTAATAGTAGTATCTGAAATAAAAGATAAATTATCACCAAACATTGAACCGCCTATAACCGCTGCTATCACTAAAGCAATAGATAGCTCAGTCTGATCGCTTATCCCAACTCCTATGGGCGCCAGTGCAACAATTGTCCCCACTGACGTACCCATGGATAGAGAGATAAAACAGGCAATGATGAATAAACCTACAACAAGCAAGTTTTGAGGAATAATTGATAATGCAAAGTTAACAGTGGAATCTACGGCCCCCATCCCCTTGGCTACCTCTGAAAATGCCCCTGCTAATAGAAAAATAATAACCATCAGCATGACATTTAAATTTCCAGCACCTTGGCAAAAAATATCAACCTTCCGTGAAAACGATTCTTTTCGATTCATCGCTAGAGCCACAGCTCCCGAAATGCTAATAGCTACAATAACAGGGAAGGCATAAAAATCACCCGTCATAACCCCTGAACCAATAAATAAAATTATAAAAACAACAAATGGGATTAGCGCCCATGGATTCTCTCTCCTCATTGTTTACCTCCCAAAAATTAAAAATCAGCCCTATTTTTGTTTTTTCACCATAAAAAAGGCCTCATCTTGAAATAACAAGAAGAGGCCTTATAGTTAAAACGCTCCTCTTATCTATCAAGGACATTGCTTGCTGGATTTGGCACAGTAACTTAATAGTTCCGCTGCCGAGATTTCATCGGGCCAGTCCCTCCATCTCTCTTGATAAGAAGAAAAATATTATATTATATTTTTGACACAATATTAAAATACTAAAATAAAACATCCATAATTGCAACATGTTTTTAATTAGAAAAATTTTCTTGGCACTATCTTTAAGGTCCAGAATTCAACTTTTTAGATTAATATGAAGCTTTGTATAGACACATACACCGAAAATATAAATACGCCAACTAGAAAACAACCATATAATTTTCTCTCTCTCCCAAACTCTTTAATTCCTAATATTAACATAAATAAACCTAGGAAAAGGATCATTAAGAAATTTAGGCGGTATTCATATGTAATAAGTCCATAAATGGAAAGCGTGATGCCTATCGTTGATAAAATAATTTGTACTGTTTTTAACAAAACGATTCCTCCCTTTTTGCTTAAACAAATACTGTCAGTTATCTAACTTTTTTTGAATAAATAAATTCTATGATAGGTGATATGACCAATGTAAACCCAACGACTAAGAACAAAGGATAATTTTTCATGTCATTTAAATTGGAGACACCCTCTGAAGCAAAAAAAATTAGACAAGCTAAAATCATTAAAACATACTATCCAATTTTAGCATTGTGTGCTTCAATATGCTTATCCAGTTCATCTTTATCTTCTTTAATATCGCTATGGTTACCCGAAGAAGAATAAGGAAATAAAGCTAATTATAATAGAACCTCCATCAATTATTCCGAAACGAATCCATCTGTAGAGGGTAAAACTAACAATGTACAAACATATACAATGACTAAAAGACCGATTAATTTTTTCGATTGATGCATCCTTTGTCTAACCTCTATAGTGACAACTATTACCATTTAAAAATTGATTTATAATTTTAAAAAATCCAACAATACCCATTTAAACAATAATTTGTAAAATTCGGTTCGCTCAAAAAATCTATCCCTTTATGGCAAAACGGGCCATGGGAATTTCAGCTCTCGCCTCTTTTTCACAACTAATGACATTCGATTAACAAAAAATAACTTGTTGGAAGTATGGCTACGTTTGTAAGATAAGGCTAGCTTGCCTCATAAATTAATGTTCTTGAAATCTCAGATAAAAACAAAAAACCAGATGCTCCTCATAGAAGAGCGCCTGGTTTTATTGTGAAAGTGAATCTTACTAATTTACTTAGTTTTGATTCGTATTAATACTACGCTAAGTTAAGGCGTTGAACAAGTTAAAATATTTTCCAATCTAATTTTTGGGGGAATTCTTGTTTTTTCGAGCATAGGATTTACTCATTGCTATGTAATTTTCTAAAGTTCATGATTTTCATAAAAGTAGAAAGCCAACAAAAAAGACTAGATGCCTACATAATTATGTAAGTTCTAGCCTTTTAAGTGAAAGTGAATCTTACTAATAATATTGCTTAGCTTTAGATTCAATTATGAATACGAAAAAACAGCTAAAAAGTTTCACTATTTGTCCTATTTTTTCGTATAAAATAGGATTGTCTGCACAAAAAGACCAGGAAATCACGGAATAAGTGAATCCTGGCCTTTTTGTGAAAAGTGAATGTTACTAGCTTGCTTTAGTTTTTGTATTCTACTAGTAAGGTAGACGGTTGACGTTGCGATAAGTTACATAAAATTTAAAAATATTTTTTAAGCTTTTACTTGAATAGCAAAATCCCGCTGCCCCACCTAGTAATAACGGAAAGTTATACCTCCCTTTTGACATTGTATAGCTGCCTTTTCCAGTGTCTTTGAATGGAGATGGTTGCTGTAAAAAGAGGTATGAAATTTCCCATTTGCAGTTGTAGCACATATATCATTCACCAGAAGTCTACGGTGCATTTCCACTTCCTCGGGATTGCTCCTTGCTGAGAATCTTTTCTTTTACATGAATCAACTTCATCCGACGACTTTGCAGAATGAAGTGGGTGCCAATTAAGACTCACAATTACGAGAAAAGTGACTCTTTTGAAACAAGGCTTTCAGTATAAAAAAACATTTTTTAGTCACTTAGGTGTCTCCTATTACTTAACGAAAGAACAACTGGCTAGCTTAATAGACCATCTTTTTGCCCTAGTTATAGTAGGCAGTTCACTTGTCTTGGACTATGGTGATGAATCGTTATTTAGGAAAAAGGTATCTCTAACAGAGTAGAGAATATGGTGAAGATGGCGGCAGCTGGTGGTGAACCAATGAACTCATGCTATGAGGAAATGAAGAAGACACTAGATCAATCAGGGCTACTCATCTATCTCTATCTGCAATTCAACAGCTTTATTTTCAACATCAAACTGATTATCTATCCGCTTTTGAAACAATCCATTATCTTCACATTGTTAAAAAGTAAAGTATAATCAAATCATTTTTAAAACAATTCTTAATTTTCTATCTATTTCCCAGGCAATTAACTATTTCGATATAATATTTATGTATATGATAGTAGTGTAAAGCTAATTAGCCTTACACCTCCTAGATTTGTTACTAGGGTCACTGTTATAAACAGTGACCCGCTTATGATTGGCAACCCCCTAAAGGATTTCCATCTAGATCATAGAAGGTGAAAAATTTTATTTGTCCTTCTCCTCCGATAGGATTTACTTCCACTTGTTGCTCTACTAGTGATTGGTAGGTATCTTCAATAGTTGAAGATAGGAAATTGAAGTATTTCCCTACCCCAAAATGATTATCTGGAAAATGTAATGGTTGATGATTCTCCGTTTTGACTAAACATACGACCGTAACAGATTGTTCCCCTATTTTCATGACCGCTGCGTCTTCTTCTATATTTAAAAGCTTAAACCCAAGCTTTTCCTCATACCATTTAACTGATAATTGAGGGTCCTTTATCGGGATAAAAATGGCCTCTACTCCATTTAATAATGATCGCATCCCTTTTTTCCTCCTATTTAAAATGATGTATATACTTTTTTCTATTAATAGACGCTTTTGTCCTCTAAAAAAATTTCCCCCGTACTCCTCTTCTTGTTTATTTTCCCTATTATTTGCTTATCCTAATTAGTATCGGAAATGTCTTAGCCCTTTTCCTAGAGGAGGTGCCAATCATTAAACACACGGTGTCATTCTTTCTCCTACTTCTAACCGTTTTGTTGTTAACTGGATGTTGGAATAAGCGAGAGTTAAATGAATTAGCTATTGTCACTGCTGTTGGGGTCGATAAAACAGACGAATTTATAGAGCTATCCATTCAAATCGTTAACCCAAGTCAAATAGCGACGAAGAATTCAACAAGCTTTCAAGTCCCTGTTGTTACCTATCACGCAAAAGGGAAAACCTTATTCGAAGCTATTCGGAAATTAACAACGCAGACGCCAAGGAAACCCTATTATGCACATACTCAAGTTATTATTATTGGTGAAGAAATGGCTGAATATGGTATGAATAGTATTTTAGATTTATTTCAAAGGGACCCTGAGGGAAGAAGTGATTTTAATATTATTGTTGCCCATGAATCAACAGCGCAAGATATTTTAAGTATATTAACACCGTTAGAAGATATTCCTGCCAGTAAATTGTTAAAATCCTTAAAGGACTCTGAAGATGCATTGGGAACAACTGAATCAGTGATTTTAGACGATTTAATCAATTCTTTAGGGAGTATTGATCATAGTGCTGTTCTGCCCTCCATTCAAATACATGGAGATGCAGATGCAGGAAAGAGTAGCTCCAACATCGAAAAAATGGATAGTCCTGCTAATTTACAATACGGTGGACTTGCTGTTTTTAAAAACTATAAGCTTATAGGCTTCTTATCAGAGGAAGAAAGCAGAGGCTATAATTTCTTACACAACCATATAAAAGGTACCGTTCAAAAAGTCCCTTGTTCGGAAAAGGGGAAAATATCAGCGGAAGTTTTAAATTCTTCTACAAAAGTTACTGGCAGCTTTAAAAATGATAAACCCTCCATCCATGTACAGGTTGAACTTGAACAAAATATAGCGGAAATAAGTTGTCCATTGGATCTAACAAAGCCAGAAACTATTGATACTCTTAATAAAGAAACAAGCAAGTTAGTTCAAGCGAATTTAGAACAAACATTTCACACTATTCAAAAAACCTATCAGGTTGATATTTTAAAGTTTAGTGAGGTACTACATCGCGAAGACCATCAGGCATGGAAACGTATTAAAAAAGATTGGGCCACGCTTTACCCCAATCTCCCCGTGCATATTGAGGTAAAGGTGAAAACAAAAGGCATTGGTACAGCTAGAAAGCTAAAAGTAGGCTAGAGAATAAAAAATGACCAGCCTCTCCTTGAGAGTGCTGGTCATTACTAATTAGCGTATAGCTTCAAATGTAATGGATGAAGAATTTTCATCAGGCTGCTGATGAAATGTGTAATCACTTTGGGCGTTATTTTGCACTATAAATAAAATATAAAAAGTCCAATTTCTCATTATTTAAATTGAGAAATTGAACTTTTATAGTTACTTCAAAATAGCGTCTATTAAAGGAAAAACATTTTCGCTATGTGTGATCCATTAAAGTATCCCCGCAAGGCCAAGTTAGGATGAAAAACATTTAAGGGGTGTTATTGGTTTCGCTAAATGAAAGGCTTTCTAAACGATCAATCAATTGTCGGAGACCTGTTTCATCAGTGGCATAATGCCTGACATCCTCTCCCAATAGTTTGTCCGCCTGTTCTCTTGTAAACGTAAAGGTATTAACCATTCCATCGTTTTGGTGTGGGCTGTCAACAATCGAATAGGTTATAATATCGACGTTATCAATTATACTTAAGAGGAGAATGGAATTACGATAATAAATTTCATTATTTATTTCCCCCTTATCTATCCCGGGAACAGAATCATTCATTATATAATTGACAGTTACCTCATAAGGCTGAGCTGTTGTTTGAAGTGCCATCCCGTTCCATTCAAGACCTGTCGGTTCGGGCATTCCACTGAGAAGACCGCCTACCTTACTAGCGTTACCTACATAAAGAGTTTTGTTCTCCATTAGCTTTTCTAAATTATATCCAGAATATAATGACTGCAAGGGTCCCTGCTGCAAAGGCTTGGGATTGGCTGTACATCCTACAACTAAAGTTGCAATAACGAGTATATAAGCTGCAATCATCCTTTTAGAAGGTTGGCGGTAAGTAAGAATGTTTTGAATTCTTGCCTTCACATTGCTCTCTCCAAAAGCAATTGGACTACCGGTTAGTCCCCCCTTTTTACTAACAGAAAGTGTAAGCAATGAGGTTGAATAGCTTCCTTTAATCTGATGCCCCATTTTGTTAACAACACTTTCATCGCAGGACATCTCCATATCTTTACTCATAAGAGCATAAGATAACCACATTAGCGGATTAAACCAATGAATGATGAGGAGCATAAATGCAAAAGGTTTTATCAGATAATCACGTCTCATAATATGAATCTTCTCGTGTAGTAAAATGTAAGACAGCTCATGATCACTCATGCCGATTGGGATATATATTTTCGGTTTCAGGAAACCGCAAACAAAGGGTGTGTCAATCTGATCTGTCTCATATATATTATCCTTGACAAGTGTTGCCGTTCGGACCTTAACTAATATTTTCAAATACGACAGAATGCTAAAAAGCAAAAGAATGACTATACCTGTAATCCAAATTAAACTTCCAATCCACACGATGATTTGCATGGGGTTTGCGCTTGCCATCGGGGTAGCCACTGGATAGGATGAGTTTATAAAATAGCTTATCTCCTTAATTCCAATATCCACAACTGGATTTTTTTGCATCCCGATTTCTTGGGGTACAAATTCCATGAAACCTGTGCCAGTTTTCTTTTGGAAATCTACAAGACCTAATACACTTAAACTTGAGGTAAAACTAACAGGGGTGATCAGTCGGATGGCTACGGCTACCCATAGAATATAAGAAAATATTTTAGGAGCTCTTGTCAAAAGAAATCTCACCAAGATAACCGCAAGTGCAACAAAGCTTGCGGTAATGCTCATATTAAGGATTACTAGAAACAGGTTCATGATTTAGCTGCCTCCTCAATAATCCGTTTCAACTCTTCGGCTTCCTCATTAGAAATGCCCTTTCCACCTAGAAAAGCAGTTAGAAACTGCGGTAAGGATCCATTGAAGGACTTTTCAACAACCATCTGACTTTCGTATTTCTGTGCGTCCTCTTTTTTAACAATGGATGTGACCGTTGCTTCCTCATTTTTAAGGACTCCCCGTTTACATAACTTTCTTAAAACAGTATAAGTCGTTGATTTCTTCCAGCCAAGTACTGCTTGGCTTAGCTTTACAAGATCAGTAGAATTAATAGGTTCGTTATCCCAAATCAGGCATGTAAATTTATATTCGGCATCGAACAATTTATACGGCTCCATTCTGACCACCACCCTCCTGTTAAGTTTATTGAGATAAACCTCTCGTTGATTAGTTTATCGTAATAAACCCATATTGTCTATAAACTGAAGAGTTTAACTTTACTCCTTTTTATAATACGGAATTTTTATACCATGTAACGAAACTCATTGTAATGATGAAGGCTTTAATTGACAGTGGCACACCCATTAAAGATGTGCAAAATAACTCCTAAAGAAACATAGGTCCACTATAATGTAAAAATTAGCACAAATTATCAAGAAATATTTCCCTTTAAATAGTACGATGAGAATGAGAAAGGATGATCGTATGGATTATTTTGAAAGAATTCAAAACGCTATAGAATATATAGAGGATAACCTACAAGAAAAAATGTCGATCACAAATATTTCTTCGCAATCGTATTTTTCAGCCTTCCATTTTCAGCGACTGTTTCAGGCGATAACTGGATTTTCTGTACAGCAATATATTCGCAATAGAAGGCTTTCAGAAGCGGCCGTTCTATTAATAACAACCTCCCAATCTATACTCGAAATAGCGATTAGCTTTGAATACGGTTCTCAAGAAGCATTTACACGAGCATTTGTTCAGTACTTTGGGATAACACCGACTAAGTACAGAAAGAATACCTATTCTATTCCATTGCAAAATAAAATAAACTTTTTAGATTATAAAATAGATGGTGAACTTCCAATGCAAAAACCTACAATCGTACATTTAGGAAAAAAGTTAATCACCGGCTATGTCTATCCAACATCCTTACAAGATGAGAGGTATTATGAAGAAATCCCAGGCTTTTATCATGATTTTGGTCGTCAACAATATTATGACTGTATTGCACAAAAAGTGGCCCCTAATGTGGCATATGGAATCTCTACAAGCTTTCACGAGGATGGTCAGTTTTCCTTTATTGTTGGTGAGGAAGTCCAAGCATTTGAGGAGCGTGTTCAGCAAGGATTTACCCATTTAGAATTACCCGCTGGTCAATATGCAGAATTTATCTTGAATAGTAGTGCAGAAGGTATTCAGAATACAAGACGTTACATTTACGGGGTATGGTTGCCGAATTCCAATTATGATAGAGATATGGGTCCTGATTTTGAAATAACAGATGTCATGCAATCTATCTATCCATATAATCTGAAAATGAAAATTTACATTCCAATTAAAGGCTAAGAAAGGAGCCAAAAAAATGATGATTGAAAAGGTTTTTACTCAATTCCCTTTGCTACATACGACTAGTCTAACATTAAAGAAAATAGAAGCGTCTCATGTGGAAGATTTGTTTGCCATCTATGATAATAATAAGGTTTTCGAGTTTTGTGGTATTATTCCAAAACACAACCTTCAAACCGTTCAAAAAATGATTGGGCATTTCGAAAGAGACTTTAAGAAGAAAAGTAGAATAAAATGGGGTATTTTTGAAGCGTCCCATAGTAATAAATTAGTGGGTATTATTGAAGCTATGGACTTTAATCAGAAAGTAAATATGGTGACAATTGGATATTACTTAGCAGAAGATTTTTGGGGAAAAGGCATTGCTACGAAGGCAGTTGAAATGGTCGTGAATTATCTTATAGAGGAGGTTCAGGTGAATCGAATTCAAGCTGAAGTCATGCCATTAAATGAACCTTCGAAAAAAGTACTACTAAAGAATGGCTTTATCAATGAAGGTTTATTACGACAAGCAACATTATGGTCTGGCAAAGGCGTTGTTGATCTAGAAATATATGGACTACTGAAAGAAGATTATGTAAGTCATTCAAAAAACTAGACTCTATTTAGGAGTCTAGTTTTTTCTTTTAAATGACAGTTAGATGGACATATTACCAGCTCAAGATAGCTCTTTTACATAGATTAGAAATAGAAGATTGGCGCAGGAATTAACATTCAAACCATAAAGGAGCGTTTCAAGAATGGATGAAAATCGATATTTAACAAGATTGGATAGAGATTTAGATAATTATCATAAATTTTCTAAATGCTATTGTGAATCGAAGAACTATTGCACAGGTCACTATTACGGCATAGATGAAATGGCTGAAGATGATTCTTATCGCATCAAGTATTATAATAGTTCTCAAGACAGAAAAAAACAGTTGGAAAACCACATAAGAAGCAAGGATAAAAAACATTGTGAAGGCTGTGTTTGTAGTCAATTAGAACGTTTGGACCCAGGGACATTAGTAGATATCTATCTTTCTGATGGCCATTGTTTTTGTGGTATTTACTTTCTCTATCTCGATCCACATAGCTGCTGTGCGTATTTCCTTCAAATCGATGACACCGCTAAACCGGTAATTATTGACTGCCAGCAAGTGAATGCCCTAAGCAAAACTAATACAGGTAGCTAATGCATGGGCTCTTCCCTTTTGGAAGCAGCCTTTTTGTCTGATGATTCGTCATGAGTTTTCCCTACTTGTATTCGATAGTCATCCCGGACGAGAGTACGTCTACAACGAATAGTCAAAATCACCTACCTAACCAGAGGGAATAGGCGACGAAAACTCAAACAAGATTTTTGAAAGATTTTCATCGTTAATGGCTCCCTCTTTCTACATAAGAAAGAGCAGTATGATAACATATAAATGTTACCCACTGCTCTAAGTTTTAAAAAATTACCCTTCGTTTATCCAATTAATGAGCTGTTTATCAAAAAACTCGGGCTCTTCAAACATAGGGTTATGACCACTTTTTTCAAATATAACTTTCTTTACTTGAGAAGTATCATCTATCGCGTCCCATAGTGAAACAGGGGCAACTAAAAAATCATACATCCCTAGTCCGACAAAAACGGGTTTACTAAATGATCGAGTTAGGTGTAAAAGATCCTGCTCAGCAAAGGCTTTTCCCCAAAGATAATCGATCACTTCCATATTGGTATAAACGCCTTCCCACATGGCAGTAGCATTGTACGAATAATCATAGAAACTATGTGCACCCATACGAATACACATATGAACAAAACGTCGTTCCGGTTCCTTCTTTATATCTTGCGCTAAGAAAGCAATCTCCCGTTCAAATTGTTTTTTTCGCACAATACTGGCAGTGGCTTCAAAATAGGACAGACTTTGCTGTTGTCTTTCTTGGCTATTCGTTGTAGCTGTATTTAATAGAATCACCTTCCGAACATGTTGAGGGTATGTGTTGGCATACGCCATCGCCATAAATGCATGACCTGAGTGCCCTAAAATAATGAAATGCTCTAACTTTAACAATTGTCGGGCTTGTTCAATATCGTCGACTATTTTCTCCAAGGTATAATCTTCTTGTTTTAAACGACGAGGAGGCTTCACAAATCCACGATGATCTAAAAAAATAAGCTGAAAATGCTGGGAAAGGTTTTCTGAGAACAGTCGTGGATAATATACACTGCTCCCTACGACTAAAATAGGCTCACCCTGCCCTTTTATATAATAATGTAATTCAAATCCATCACAAATAATCTTTTGTTCACTTTTCATTTTTTTTCCTCTTTTCTTATTAATCTATCACTCCCTTTCCTCTTTGCATTCCCGTGTCTTTTCCATCGAACGCTCCAGCATTCTATTCACCTCATGTATTTTTCTTTCACACAAACAATACCATTACTACTGGTTTCTAGCAAATTATTGATTATATAATGAAGGAAGCATCTACTAAAGGGTGGGAGGAAATGAAAGAAAGTCTATTAGAACGTTTGAAGGTATTTCTACTCAATATGGAACACCACACATTATTAGGCGAACCAGCTAGTGAAGAGGAAATTATCTGTGCTCAACAGATGCTCAGTGTACAATTCCATAAGGATTACGTGCAGTTCATTAAAATGTTTGGGGGAGCCTATGCAGGATTAGCAATTCATGCTTTTTCTAATGGTTCCAGTATAGGAAATGAAACAGTCATCGATTTAACGCTGGCATTTCGTCAACAATTCAGTGATGTCCTTTCTCCAAATAGCCTGGACACTAGCTATGTCATTTCAATGGATGGTGGAGGGAATCCCATTTTTATGGACTCATCTGGAAAGTTTTTCTTTTGTGATCATGGTACAATCCTATTATTAGCTGATTCTTTCGAGCAGCTGATCGAAGAAAATTTTTTTGAATGATAACCTATTTAATGCAATACATTACAAACAAGGGGATTAATAATGGATAAACAATTAGAGCAAGTACTAACATTGAGAGAGAATGGCCAGCTGAAGGAAGCCAACCAATTAATGGTGAAGTTGGTCAATGAAAAACCTGAAAATGCTTATTACCAATTTCAATGTGCCTGGACCTACGATTCTTTAGGACAAGAAAAAGAAGCTGTTCCCCACTATGAAAAAGCCATTCAATTAGGATTAGAACCGGATATTCTATTGGATGCCTATCTAGGTTTAGGTAGCACGTATCGGACATTGGGGCTGTACGAACAAGCAAAACGGACATTGGAACAAGCGATCCACGAATTTCCTGAAGCAGAGCATGTCAAGGTTTTTTATGCTATGACACTTTATAATCTTGGTGAACATGCAAAATCTATGGAAACATTATTAAATACTTTAGTCATCACAACCAACCATCAAGGTATTATAGATTACAAAAAAGCTATTCATTATTACAGCAACAAGCTCGATCAAACATGGTCTTAACAAAAAAACAGGCTTCTATGAAAAGCCTGTTTTTAGCGTTATTTTGCGACATTTTGTGTTTTTAATGTTGAAAAAAAGATCAGTGTTAGTATGCCACTAAAGAAAAATAAATAGCTCAACGGGATTAAAAAGAAGTTCTTCTCCACAATTACTCCGTTTGCCAGTACCTCATCGCCAATAATTCCTTTTATCAATAAGCATAAAACACCTACCATCACAGGAATGGTAGCTAAAAAATATTTCTTCATCATGTCTTCCTCCAAATAATTTAATTATTGTATGTGATTGTTATCAAACATATTTTTTGATTTGCTATAGTTATAATACTTATTATCACATCTTAAGTCAATATTTTTTTATCGAAAAACAATAAATTGTTATTGTTTTTATTCCCTACTCATTCTTTCGCAAAAAGATAGAATATATGATAAAATAAGAACATACATTCCACCTCTCTTAAATTATTTTTACGTGTGTACGTTTTGTTAGTTGAGTAATTTTTGTGCGAGCGATACTTACTAACAATATTCTAATGTCGGATAATCTGTTACAAGGTTTTTAAAAAAACAGCTACTCCTATAAAAAAAGTAACTGTTTTTCCAACGATTAAATAGAAGCCGAAGCTTGTTGTATTAAGGCAGCGACCATTTTATCCATTTGAGCGAAGCGATCATCCTGTGTTTGCCCTTTGGCATAGCGATAATAGATTTGCTGACAAATGACGGCTAATTTGAAATAAGCGAATGTACAATAATACTGAATGTCTGAAATATCTCTCCCACTTTTTTCAGCATAACGTTCCATAAATTGCTGACGAGAATAAAATCCTGGCAAAACCGTAACGGGTGGGTCGCCTAGTGCATGTAATAGCATTTTTGGATCATCCGCTTGCATCCAATAACTCATCGCGACACCTACATCAGCTAGTGGATCCCCTACTGTGGTCATTTCCCAATCAAATAAACCAATCATGTCGGAATAGTCCTCAGAGAACATAGCATTATTCAATTTATAGTCATAATGAATAATGGTTGCCTCCTTATTAAGAGGAATATGTTTTTTTAACCAGTCTGTCAAAGCTTTTACTTCAGCATACTCTGCTGTTTTAGCTTTTTCATAGCGCTCGATCCAACCATGTACCTGTCGTTCCATAAATCCGTCAGGCTTCACCATATCTTTTAGCGGCGTGTCTTCATATGGAATTGCATGAAGTGCTACTAATGAGTCAACCATCTTTTCAGACAGCTGACGGGCTAGTTCCTCAGTCGGTTTTATTCCTTTTGGAAAATAGGTGTCGAGGACGATACCTTTTTTGCGCTCCATTAAAAAAAAATCGCTACCAATGATGTCTCGGTCCTCAATATAAACATAAGGTTTTGGAACCGCAGGTAAAAATGGATGCAATGCCGATAAAATGGTAAATTCCCGCTGCATATCGTGGGCCTTCTTAGCAACTGGGCCAAGTGGCGGTCTACGAAGGACCACTTCAAAATCAGCTATTTTCAAGCAATATGTTAAATTGGAATGACCAGCACTAAATTGTGAAATTTCCAATTGACCCTGTGGTAGTTCAGAAAAATGGCTTTCTAAAAAAGCGTGCAATTTGACTGCATCTAGTCGTTCACTTGACCTTACTTGCATTGTATCCATCTTATCCCTCCCTTAAATAATGGCACTCATGCCCCCATCAACAACAACGACGTCCCCTGTCACATAATCTGATGCCGCTGATGCTAGAAATAACGCCACACCCTTTAAATCATTTTCGGAGCCAAGTCTTTTTAAAGGTGTAGCACCCATCAAATAATCTTGACCTCGTTCAATTAATACATTGGACATTTTGGTTGGAAAAAAACCCGGTGCAATGGCATTGACATGTACACCATAAGGTCCCCATTTGACAGCTAAATCCTTCGTTAATGTTATAACAGCACCTTTGCTTGCATTATAGGCAACGGTATCCATAAACGCAGGTAGAGTACCACCAAGCCCTGCGATGGAAGCAATATTAATAATTTTCCCGCTTTTCTGCTCTACCATCCTTTTGCCTACTGCTTGGCTCATTAGAAATGTTCCATTCACATTGACATCAAATACTTTTTGCCAGGCTTCATAAGGCATATCGATAGCAGGAGTTCCCCATGAGGCACCACTGTTATTGACTAAAATATCAATTTTACCGAACGTAGTCATCGTTTGCGCCACAACATTTGCAATATCCTCTGGTTTTGTCACATCACAGGCTAACGCTAATGTTTGAACCCCTAACTTTTCAAGAGCTGTCGCAACCTCCTCACAGGCTTCCACTTTTCGCGAGCATAAGACAACATTGGCTCCAGCCTCTGCAAAGCCTTGGGCAATTTGCGCACCGAGTCCTCGTCCCCCTCCTGTCACAATGGCTGTTTTCCCCTGTAAGCTAAATAATTCCAATACAGTCATTTCACCAGCTCCTTATGTTTATTCGCATGCTTTTTTAACTCTAGTTTGGCAACTGTATTACGATGTACTTCATCTGGTCCATCTGCTAATCGTAATGTTCGAGAGTTTGCCCACTGTGCAGCAAGTGTTGTATCAGGCCCTACACCAGCAGCTCCAAATGCTTGAATCGCTCTGTCTATAACTCTCAATGCCATATTCGGTGCAACAACCTTAATCATGGCAATTTCTGCTTTTGCCTCTTTATTGCCCACCGTGTCCATCATATAAGCAGCCTTTAAAGTCAAAAGTCTTGCTTGCTCAATATCAATACGGGACTCAGCAATTCGTTCACGCATCACTCCTTGATCTGCTAGAGGTCTGTGAAATGCATGACGCTCCTGTACACGAACACACATTTCCTCTAATGCCCGTTCCGCTGCGCCAATAAGACGCATGCAATGATGAATTCTTCCTGGGCCTAAGCGACCTTGAGCAATGGCAAAACCTTTTCCCTCTCCCCATAAAATATGGTCTATGGGTACGCGTACATTCGTAAAGGTAACCTCTCCATGTCCCTCTGGTGCATGATCATAGCCAAAAGCCGTTAACATGCGCTCCACTTTTACTCCTGGCGTATCCATTGGTACTAGAATCATAGATTGTTGCTCATGAATAGGGGCTGTTGAATCTTTATGTTTACCCATAAAAATAGCTACTTTACAGCGTGGGTCACCAGCACCTGTTGTCCACCATTTATGACCATTTAAAATATATTCATCACCATCTCGTTCAATACTTGCCTCAATATTCGTGGCATCACTCGATGCAACTGCAGGTTCAGTCATCGCAAAGCAGGATCGGATTTCCCCATGTAATAACGGTTCAAGCCACTGCTTTTTTTGTTGTGTGGAACCATAGCGAACAAGTACTTCCATATTACCTGTATCTGGTGCATTACAATTAAACACTTCTGGTGCCAATAGTGAACGTCCCATAATTTCACATAATGGAGCGTACTCTAGATTGGTTAAACCCGCTCCGTATTCACTATCTGGTAAAAATAAATTCCATAAACCTGCCTCCTGCGCTTTCTGCTTTAGCTCATCCATAATGGGTGGAATCGCTCCCCAACGATCCTCCATCGCCTCGATTTGTGCAGCATAAACGGCCTCATTCGGATAGATGTATTGCTCCATAAAATTCGTCAGCTTGTCCTGTAACTTCACAACTTTTTCACTATAGGAAAAATTCATTGGAAGAAACCCCCTTTGCTTGAACTCCGAAAAAATGAATGATTGTTCATTTTATTCTTACATTAAATGTTATCGCTATTTTTCTAGTAAATCAATTCCATTTCATGAATTTTCTAATTAAAAGGAAAATTTCATGTATATAGCAATTGGATTAGTTTACATTGTTTTCGTTTCAAAAAATTGCAGTACATCTTTCAGTAATTGACGGATAGCAAATGGTAAATGGCGATTTTTTAAGTACACCAAATAAACATTCCGACATAGATTCGCTCCTTCAATTTCCTTTTTAACAATGGTTTTAGCTGTCGGGCCTTGTAAATAGTTTTCTGGTAAGATGGTTATCCCTAAATTTTCTCTGACAAGAGATACAGCCGTTTCAAAGCGTTCAATTTCAAATTGAATATCAATGCTCTTCCCTGCTTGTTCAAAAGTATTTAAAATATCACGTCTTGTTTGAAATCCTTCTGTACTTATAATAAAAGGCTCTGCACTAATATCTGAAATCGATAAAGTCTCTTTCTTCGCTAATGGATGATGTAGGGGTAAAACAGCTACTAAACGCTCCTCATATAAGGTCTTAACTTCAAGCTCAGGATCATCCATCAGCTGATTGGTAATAATTAAATGCGTTTTATAGCTTTTCAAGGATTTTTTCACACGCTTACTGCCTAAAATATCCACTAAATGGATCATCATTTGCGGATAGTCTTTTTTATAGTTGGCAATTACTTTAGGAAGCCAATGCTTGATTGATTCCATCACACCAATCGTAATTTCACTCGTGCCATGTACAACGACTTCATCCATTTCTTTTTTTAGCACTTCCATATTTTTCACAATAACTTTTGCACGTTCAAATAGCACCTCACCAGCTTCCGTCAACTGCAGATTTCTAGTATTTCTGTCTAATAAGGGGGAGCCAATCTCATGTTCTAATTTTTTGATGGCATTACTTAAGGAAGGCTGCGAAATATGCAGTCTTTCTGCGGCTTTCGAGAAATTCATATGCTCTGAAACAGCGATAAAATATTGTAGTTGTTTAATATCCAATACGGTGATCCTCCCTCATTTATAGTTTAAAGCTATAGATTGATATTAATTATATATTAGTAATTATAATTATGTGAATATATAATGAATTACAACAATATTTTTTCTACAATAATATTTGCAATGGGGATGATAAGATTATGTACACAATGACAGATCAAAAACAATGGAAAGGCCGTATAGATTCTACAACAAATAGAAGCAGTTTCCGTTTACATCAACAAGTCAAACGAATCGCGATGAATGATGTAAGCGCTTCAGATAAGAAAGGTGCTGCAATAATTGGCTTTATTTGCGATGAGGGTGTACGTCGAAATCAAGGTCGAGTAGGAGCAGCAAATGGACCAAACGCACTACGTGAAGGACTATCTAGTTTACCGTGGACGTTTGAGGAGGAGCAACAAATCATTGATGTAGGGAACATCATTTGTCTCAATCACGCACTAGAGGAGGCACAGCGAGAGCTTGGTGATGTTGTTAGCACTCTCCTACAAAAGAAATTACAATGTGTTGTGCTCGGTGGTGGTCACGAAACACTGTACGGTCATTATTTAGGTGTTCGTGCGGCATTACCAAAGGACGCAAAAATCGGCATTATCAATATCGATGCTCATTTTGATTTACGACCATATGACGAGCAGCCTTCTTCTGGTACAATGTTCCGTCAAATTTTAGAGCAAGATCCACATGTCGATTATTTTGTTGTTGGCATACAACGCTATGGCAATACAAAAGAGCTATTCGAAAAAGCAGATGAGCTACAAGTGAAGTATGTAATAGAAGATGACATGACATCAGCGGCCAATATTCAGCCGTTAATGGATGATTTACAGCATTATATGGATCAACACGATTATGTGCTTTTAACATTATGTATGGATGTTTTAAACGCAGCAGCAGCACCAGGCGTAAGTGCACCTTCACCGTTTGGACTTGAACCGACAACTGTGCGTACGATTCTTCAAAAAGTGACTTCGCATCCACATACACACTCTTTTGATATTTGCGAGGTTAATCCATCATTAGATGAAAACGGACGAACGGTTAAATTAGGTGCCTATTTTGTCTATGAAGCACTGAACAACTTACTTGGGGGGCAAGGTTCATGATCGAAATTAATCAAATTACAACGGTGTTTCTAGCCGTAGCACTCTTTGCATTAGGCGGCTTTCTCATTAATAAAATTGGTTTTTTAAAACGATTTTGTATTCCAGCACCAGTGGTCGGTGGCTTACTGTTTGCTGCACTAGCGACCATTTTAAAGACTACTGGAACTTTAGAAATTTCACTGGATACATCATTACAAAGCTTGTTTATGATCACGTTTTTCACAACCATCGGCTTAGGAGCAAGCTTTAAGCTCGTTAAGCTTGGCGGAAAATTACTTATTATATACTGGCTAGCGTGTGGCTTCCTTGCCCTCATGCAAAATGTAATTGGTGTTTCTCTGGCATCATTAATGGGGATTCATCCTCTGATTGGTATGATGGCTGGTGCCGTGTCTATGGAAGGCGGTCATGGTGCCGCAGCTGCATTTGGACAAACATTAGAAGATTTAGGCATTTCCTCAGCGATGACAATTGGTGCTGCAGCTGCAACTTGTGGTTTAGTGGCTGGTGGTTTAATTGGTGGTCCAATCGTTAAATATTTAGTTGGAAAATACAATTTAACACCCGATGAACAAGAAGCTGAAGAAATCGAATATGAAAATAAACATGAACAAATTACATCCGATTCATTCTTTACTCAAGTTTTATTAATTACGTTCTGTATGGCTGTCGGTACTTATGTTGGAACATTATTCTCAGAAGCGACAGGCTTCGTTCTGCCAGGCTATGTAGGGGCTATGTTTGTAGCTGTCTTAGTCCGCAATATTATGGACAAATTTAAACCTGAAGCAATCAATATGAAGAGTATCTCATTAATTGGCGATGTGACATTAGGTGTTTTCCTTTCAATGGCACTGATGAGTATTAAATTATGGGAAATTGCTGATTTAGCGCTTCCATTATTTATCATCGTCTTTGCGCAAGTATTCTTTATTGTTGTATTCAGTACCTTCGTCTTGTTTAAATTACTCGGCAAAAACTACGATGCGGCCGTGATGGTTGCCGGTTTCGCAGGGCATGGACTAGGCGCAACACCGAATGCCATGGCCAATATGTCAGCCGTTGTCTCACGCTTCGGTCCTTCTAAAAAAGCATTTCTCGTTGTACCAATTGTAGGCGCCTTTTTAATCGACGTGTTTGGTATTCCTATTATTATTACAACTATTAATTTATTTAAATAAATAAAAGCCGTGCTTTGTCTCTAAAAGACTAGTACGGCTTTTTCCATTATGGTAAGGTCACTACTCCAGTTCCACTCAAAATTCATTGAAAGAATTCACCCAACAAAAAAATCTAAATCCTGAAAAATGATCGGATTTAGATTTTAGATCGTATATTATTGTAAAATTTCACTAACAGTAACAAACTCATAGCCTTGCTTTTGTAAATAAAGAAGGACATTATCTAAACCATTGGCAGTCGTTTGATGGATATCATGCATTAAAATAATACTGCCATCTTTTACAGATGCTTTCACATACGCTAAAATTTTATCTGGATTATGATGCTTCCAATCAAGCGTATCAATGGACCACAAGATTGAAGGAATTGTCATTACCGAACGAACTTGTTCATTTGTCGCCCCATATGGTGGACGGAAAACAGTTGGATACTGACCAATCGCTGCATAGATGGCATTGCTTGTGCCATTTACTTCTTGTCTGACACCCGAGATAGATAAAGCAGTTAATTTTTTATGGTTTGATGTATGATTGCCAATTTCATGCCCAGCGTCATAGATTTGCTTGACGATTGTAGCGTTTTTTGGAACATTTCTCCCAACCATAAAAAATGTTGCTTTTGCATCGTATTTTTGTAAAGTAGCTAATATTTGCGGTGTTACTTTGGCGTCTGGCCCATCATCAAAGGTTAAAGCTACACGTTTTTTTGAACCCTTTGGTGCTGGCACACCTTTATTATAAACTTTATTATTAGTAAGCTGGATATTGGCTAATTCAGAAGCTTTGACATACCCTTTTTGGTCGCCCGCTTCTACATAAGCCCAGCCCGCAAGCGTTATGTAATGCTGTACAGTCAACTTATTTGACAACGTTCCTAAAACTTCTCCACTTGGACTAGCCGTCAAGCGTAAAACAGCACCATTTGGAGCATAGATTTGCTTCTTTGTTGGTACAGGTTTCTTGAGAGCATTTGTTGCTACATAGCCTATATCTTCACCGTATTGGGCGAAAGACCAGCCTCCCGGTGCTGTGCCATATACATATACCATACGTCCTTCGTATAGTTGACCAACATGCCGAGCATTTTGACTTGGCTCCGTAAATAAAGAAGTGCCACCCTTCTGAATGACTAAATATCCCTCCGATTTTACCTTAACTAAAACGTCGGTTGTCACATAGCCGGCCTGTTCGGGCGTTTGAATATGTGTCCACCCTTTACTTGCTTGGGTTACTTGGATGAAGCTGCCCTTCACCACTTCTCCGATTGGCGTGCTATTTATGGATGGCTCCTCGAAAATAACCGCATCTTTATTAACCTTTTGAATCTTTACTGATCCTTCAGCACTTGCTGTCAGCTGCCCCATCATTAAGCCTAGTAAAAACGTCAAACAAAAAGCATAAGCATAAGGTAAAAATTTTTTCATTATTTACACCGCCCTTGATGTCTTTCCATGTCTGTAAAATTGCTAAGATTTAACTTTCATTATAGAGTAATCGTCTATACCAGAAAATAGTTATAATCAACTAGATTCCAAATTCAAGTTTTTTAGAAAGTCATGGATACAGTACTCCTACCCTATTTTCTATAAAACTATGCATCCATCATGTTGATTTCTGCACCAACATTTCTTGCTTCAAGTGATTCCCAATATTAGAAGCGTTTTAACAATACGAACAACGTATGCCATGCTGTAAGCATAAAATTTATGGTGCTACTAATTCAACCTTTATTCTATCAGGGTCCTCAAAATATACAGCGTAATGCTCTTCTCCCCCTCCAAAAGGATGCTTATTGGCATAAAGAATAGTAACACCCCTTTCTCTTAGTTTCTTTGTCATATCATCCACCTGTTGACGGGAACTTGCATGAAACGCTAAATGATTTAAACCTACACGACTTCGATGATAAGCGATATCCATAAACCTTTCTTTCGTTTGGACAAAAACAATATAGGTGTCGTCTATTTTCCAGCTCCGACCACTTTCCCATTCCTGAAAAGGTTGATAACCTAATTCCTCTAAAAACCATCCCCAAAAATGAATAGTGTTGTGCAAATTAGAAACATTTATTTCTATATGGTGAATAAGTCCTTGTGACAAATGGATAAGCTCCTTTTCAACAAATTTTTTACCTATTCATTTATTTATCCATTCATATTGAATATCCGGTAAATTCTCTTCATTTTTATACCCTCTTCCAATAATAGTAAATCCATTCTTTTCATAAAACCGTTGTGCGTTTTTATTTACTTCAAACGTAAATAGTGTTAATCTCCCATTCGACTGTTTTTTTACTTTGTCTAGTAATGTTTGGCCTACCCCTAATCCTTGATAATCAATATGAATATATAGCTGACTAATTTCACTTTCATTATAAGCAATTATTCCAATGACTTGATTATCCATTAGCGCTATATCTATTTGAAATTCTTCAAGTAATATATGGTTTAAAAAATAAATATGGCTTTCCATGCTATGCCTTTCTTCCTGGCCAATAGCCTGCTTCTTGCTGTCTCGCCACATCATCACGGTTTGTTCCGCATATGTGGGGTTATACGGGATAATTTTAAATGGGTGTTGGTTCACTATTCCTCTACCTCCATGGTATTTGGCAACTGTTATTTATTTATTTCTTTCATTCCCTCACAAACATTTATAGTTTAACATAAATAACCAACCATTATAGAGCATCGTAGGCTGTCAAAGCATCTTCGATATGCGGGGGTGGTGTCCAAGCATAGCCTGGAGCATTTGTCGTAATAAACAGAAATTTCCGCCCATCTTTTTCCATTAAAGATGCTAGACATAACCCTGCCTCTGGCGTATATCCCGTTTTTCCGCCCAAGATTGTTCCATCCATGCCAGGCATTCTCGTAAATAATGAATTAGATATTAGCAATGCTGTAGGAACATGTGTCGTGTATGTTTTCGAAGTAAATATTCGATAAAAAGTAGGGTTTTCTAACGCATAACGGAGAAGCTTACTAATATCCTGTAAGCTTGATACATGTGCCTCATCATGTAGGCCACTTGTATTGACAAAATGCGTAGTGTCCATGCCAAGTTCCTGCGCTTTATTATTCATGTAAGTGACGAATTCATCCTCACTGCCAGCGATGGCTTCAGCAAGAGTACCCGATGCATCTGCTCCTGATGCAAGCAATGTGCCATATAATAAATCTTCAATCGTGACAAAATCACCTGCATGAAAGCCAGCCATAGAGGCATTTTGAGCTGTATATTTGGCAATTGTTTGTGGTTTGACAATTGTTTGCATTTGTAAATCATCCGTCATTTCAATCGCAACAATTGCAGTCATAATCTTAGTTAATGAAGCAGGATAAATAATGGCATCCGCATTTTTTTCAAATAATACCTCGCCCTGTTCATTCAGTAGCAAAGCATTTTTACTATGTAAGGATGGTAGCTCCAGCTGTGCAAACTCTTGTGTTTTGTTTGTATAATAGAAAACGAAAATCACGATAATTATACAGCAAAATAAGACCGATTTTTTCATAAAAAACGCCTCCTACACATTATAATAGGCGGCAATTTTGAATATTCCTTAAGTTTAGAAGAAAAAAGCTCCAATACGCTTTTATCCGTTAATAATCATCTTCGAAATTAGAACAAATTCTTGTCACTTCTTGATTAGCTAATTTAAAAAACACATCTTGAGAAACCTCTAATTTAAGTGCATCTTCTTTATGAAGTCCTGCATAAATCCCTCGTAAAATACGTCCCGTTAGACCGTGTGAGACAACAATCACTTTTGGATGATGCTGCTGAATCTCTTTAAGCCAAGAGGACAATCTGTTTACTACCTGTTCATAGCTTTCCCCATCTGGCGCATGGAAATACCAATTAAAGGCATCTGTGTTCAACAATAAATTAGGCCAAGTTTGCTGAATCTCTGACATTTTTAATCCAGCCCATTGCCCAACTGCCACTTCTGTTAATCGTTGATCAAACTCCACATTATTCTTATCGTAATCAATCGTTTCACAAAGTATTTCTGTGCTCTCCACGGCTCTTCCGAGTGGGCTTGATATAATTTTCCAATCATGAGCATGACCGATGAAGGCTTTCAGCATCCGAGCATTTTGTTGCACTTGCTCTCGACCAAGCTCCGTAAGAGGTGAATCTAGTTGTCCTTGATATCTTCCCTCCGAATTATATTCAGTCTCCCCATGACGAAGTAAGTAAATCAATTGCTGCATTAATTGGTTCCCCCTATCAATAGCTTACTCTCATCATGTTAGAGGATTCATACTTTTAAAGCAATAACATGATATAAACGAAGCCCAAAAACAAACATAAGGGACTGTATAACTTCGTATCATGTTTAGCAAATTGAGAATGCTTGATGGTTTTAAAAAAACCAACATATTTGAAATCACCAATTGCTCGTATACTAAAAACAATAGCACAGATGATACATCCCACTTTTGAATAGGTGGAGGCAGGGATGGCAGTTATATACCCCCCTTGGACAAGAATGAGAACACTCGCTGTTAGAACGAGCATCGCCACACTGAGAGTTCCCCATCTTCTAGGACTGAAAACTGCTTGTTGACTGCCTTCTTTCATGGGAATAACAGCTCCAGCCCCCCAGCCCCCGCCGAATGCCCAATATACATGAATAATACTTATCAACGATAATAGACACACTGAAACTAGTGATAAAATAAACATAGTCGTTCCTCCCTTTCTAGTAACAACATACGCCATCGTATGTTTAGAGGATAAATATAGTCCCTAGAAATTTGTTATTTACCTTCTTAGGGACTCATCAATTGCTATAACAGCAGCTTCACCATTTTCTCTAAATCAAAATGAGGGTTGGCTTCATATCGAGTCATCCAGCCAACATAGGTTAAATAAGCAAGCCTTGCTCGATCGATTGATTGTTCTCCATCCATACCCTTTTTTTGATAAAGCTTGGCAACACAGTCAATTCGTTGTTCCTCAATTTGAACAATGCGAGTAGCGACATGGGCATCATATTTAGACCAAGCATAGATGCCCATTTCTATTTTCTTATCTTTATGAAAACTTATACGCAAGAGCTCTTCTAATGTAGCTCCTTCCTGCTTCATACTTTCAATAATGGCCTTTGTTGCATGTGTTTCCCAATAATCGAGCATGGCCTCTAATAGTTGCTGATGATCACGAAAATAATGATAAAAGCTGCCTTTACTAATGTTTAAGGATCGAGCTAGTGCCTCGATACGTACTTTATGTATACCGTCTTCTGCTAATTGTTGTAGGCCAGCTTTTATCCAATCATCTCTCGTTACTTGCATGATCATCCTCCTGTAAAATACGATAGCGTATGTTTTGTCTTATATTACCACTTTAGTTATGACTCTTCAACTTTTCTCGCCTTTATGATGAACATTGATATGGTTATTCACTGTAAAATTGATGGTGAGCACACGTGGTAAAATAGCACAAACTAGAATAAAGGCTATGAGCTTTTTCATTCGCTTCCCCCTTTTCTTTCGGCATTGTCATTGCTCTGGTATAAAATATAGGAACATCCGAGTTGGACGTTCCTATGCTCTACAGAATCCTTTTTAACAGTCGCGTTGCCCTGGCCAGCCCCCTAGCATTTTACTTAGACAGACGATTTGTCCAATATGATAGGCGTCATGCATGGCTATACTCTTCAGTTCAAGTACTAATGTTCGTTCTCCACGGACCTCCCTCTCCAATTCCTCTTGTGTTGATTTTGCTAATATGTTTTCAAGTTCACGATGTACATACAAATATTCCTCTTTTGTATCCTTCCAATTTTGCAACGTCAAAGTTGGTAAACGGAAAGTAGCGTCATTATTTTCTGCCTGCGGTTCATTCTCTGTTTCACCAAAATATCGCATGAGGAGTCGCTTTTTATAGAAAAGTAAATGACAAACGATTTCCCAAATGGAATTCGTTGTCCCCTCAATCGGTTTCCAGATTGCCTGTTCAAGCGTAATATCCTCTAGCACTTTTTCAAGCGGTGGAAACCAGTCTTCCTGATCTAAGCAGCTAGTCCATTGTTGTAATAAAAGTGTCTTTACATCCATTTTCTTTTCCCTCCCATTTGGTGAATACCCTTCCTATGTTGAGAACTATTAGACTAGTTGTTTTCTTTTGCTTATTTCGCTCTTTATTCCAGCTAAGGCTTTTAATTTAATTATCGACTAGCCGACTCACACTAGAGCAGACCCACAACCATATTATTTTTAAAAAGTATTATCAAATAAATTTTCCGCCATGCCCAATAAGATGTCATGCTCCTCAAATGTCATCAGCTGTTCCTTTGTAATCGTTGCCTGTTGGATTAGCCGGTTTGACTGAATGGTTACTAGTTTTTCAAATAAGTTTCGAATATAACGACCGTTCGAGAAATTAGAGATGTTTTCTATTGGTATTTGATTCAGCTGCCTTTTCATATGATGGGCAAAGGATTCACCATAATGATAGTCATTCGTTTGACAAAGCATAGCAAAAATCTCATAGAGTTCCTGCGTACTAAAGTTATCAAACTGTACAAAATGATTAAAACGTGATTTAAAGCCTGGATTTGATTGTAAAAATTCATCCATAAGCTCTGTATAACCGGCTACGATGATCACTAAGTCATCTCGTAAATCCTCCATCGCTTTTAATAAACTATCAATGGCTTCCTTGCCAAACGCATCTTGTTTATCATTGATCAAGGAATAAGCTTCATCAATGAAAAGAACACCTCCTTTTGCTTTATGGACCACTTCTTGAACCTTTAATGCTGTCTGTCCCACATATCCTGCTACAAGTCCTGCACGATCAGTTTCCACAAAATGACCGCTAGATAGTACACCTAGATACTTATAAATTTGACCGATAATACGTGCCACTGTTGTTTTTCCTGTGCCCGGATTGCCAGAAAACACAAGATGATAGGTAATAGGAAAACTTGTTAAGCCATGGTCCACCCGCAAACTTTGAATTTTTATAAAGTTAATTAAATTATGTAGTTCCTTTTTGGCATTTGGCAGACCTACAAGGCTATCCAGCTGCATTTGTAGTTTCTCTATCTCTTGCTCGATTTCAGGCGTAATCCGCAACCGTTCATCATCGATAAATTCGCCACTGTAAATAAGCTTTCCTTCTTCATTATAAAAGTCACCACGTCCATGCTTTTTGCCCTGCACTAGCTCCCCTATATAAGAGGCCTGTCCATTTGCATAATAAAGTACTCCTTGTCCTGTCATCGCATCCTCTTTAAACTGGCCTTCAGCTTGTAGGACCCCTTGTCGAGAATAGATTTTTCCTTTACCATGCTTCATATCTTCAAAGAAGTAGCCTTCATATTGGAGCGTTGTCACACCAAGAGAAAGCTCCTCAGCTGTCGGTGATTCCGTAGAATAATAGAGCTTCCCCGCCCCCTGCATATGATGCCAAATAAAATCACCTTCGTACTGTAAAAAACCATTTGGATAGTATTGTTTGCCTTTACCCTTTTTCATGCCATGAACAAAATCACCCTCATACTGTGGCTGATTTAAATGAGGATATTGTTCTCGCAAAGAATGATAAGGGGCAATGAGATCTTCTTTATAATATAAAACGCCATAACCATCCATTAAATCGTTCCGAAAATGCCCTTCATAATGAATGAAACCATTCTTATATAAAATGCCATGACCTTGTTTTTTATTTTGAATAAATTCGCCCTGATAAATAAGTTGCCCTTTTAAATACATCCTGCCATTTCCTTGTTTCATATGATTGACGAATTCACCCTCGAATAATCGTTCACCATCTTGGTCAAATAATATGCCTTTGCCGTCATAAATATCGTGACCAAAATCATTCTTTTTGACACCACCTTGATACATGATCGTTCCATCTGGATAAAAAAGTTCTTTTTCTACATGATTATGTGTCATTTTATTGCCTTCCTTTATCATTTCAGTATATGCTCAATTATAGCGTGGATAAGAATACATATGTGCGAATTTTTAGAATTTAAGGAGAAGAGCATGAAAAAAAGATATAAAATAGTTCTAGGCATTTTACTACCACTACTTATTCTGTATATCTCTACAATGCTGTTAACACGTGACACGGATTTTTCAACGGAGGTTACGGAACGACTTGATGTAGAGGAAATTAAGTCGATTGAAATTATTCGTGCCTCAGATGAAAAGACAATAACGATAACAGATGCAACAGAAATGAATCAAATCATGCAGCAACTGAACGAGCAACCATTAAAAAAAGTATGGTTTACTAAATCTAATTTTACAGAGGCTTATTGGATAACATTGGAAATTAACAGCGACCGTGAAGTTGGCTTACGTTTAGATGATGCCGAACATTTATTTGTTTATTTATATAAAGAAAACTATATGAAGGATTACAAACTTACAAGTGATTTCGATATGTCATTCATAGAAAAGCTTTTTCAGTAAAAAAACATAGACACACTCCATGCTAATGGATATTCCTATCCGTGATATAAGTTCCCATACCTTTTGAAGGGGGTAAAGATGAGGATTAAACTTTTTATTAGTTCCCTTTGTATGTTGTTCTTATTTGGTTGTATACCAAAGGCTTTGACTTTTTCAGGTGAAAATGAGAACTGGGAAGTACAGTTTGAGGTAACCTATCACAAAATGAAACAAGAACATTGTGGTGCTACAAGTGGTACTATTCGGTATATAGGCGATAAACCTCTTCCTAAGCAAATTGACTATACACTCCAGCATGAAACAGAAACTTCTGGTTCAGATTCATTGGATAAAAATGGTGTTTTCATAATGGCTAACGGATGCTCCAATGCAGTTGAAAGTACAGAGGTTGAAATCACCATAAACTGGGATAACCAAACAGAAACGATACCTTTAACAGTTAGATAAAATAGAATGGTTTGTCCATAACAAGAAAAAGAGAAATCGAAGTCCGATTCCTCTTTTTTATCTGCTAATGATCATTTTGTTGCATAGACTGAAACAAAATTTTATATTCAAAAATGGAGACTCGAAAAAAGGACATTCATTCATTTGATTAAATAAAGTAAAGCCGTTGATTTCCACTATGGGCGGACGCTTTCCGCGGGCGGGGTCGAGCTGCTTCCCTCGCTTCGCTCAGTCCAGGATCTCGACTTTCCCGCTTTTCCCACTGGAGTCACCGCCCTTCGTTCCCATCAACTTCTACATAAAGTACCCCATCTACATAGGTAAATTTTTGAGAAACATCGAAACTTTTGAATGGTGCGAAGTGTCCAAGCCTTTCCCAATGTATAGAAAGTAAGAATCACAAAAAGCTCATTCAACGCCATATTGGGGAACTGTATGTGGAGGAAGCTGAACATTTACGCCATTCCTATGACATCAAACAAATTTATGCAAGCGTAAAGAAACGATTGAGCATGTCTTTGCCGATGCAAAGGAAAAGCATGGTATGCGATGGACAACCTAGAGGTCTGAAAAAATTGTCCATGTAGGCGATGCTTACTCTCTTGCTACCATGAATTTAAAGAAACTAGCTACTTGGACGTGGCAGGCGGCTTCAAAGAGTTGTTATACTTGAAGAGTCTGTTTTATTGGATATCAAATTACCATTTTTAAACATAATGAAAGAGAAAAAAATGACAAAAGGAATTGAGTGTGAACTTCTCAATTCCTTTTGTCGACAGTCTGAAAGGACTTTAATTCATTTACTATATTATTTTAATCTGACAGCTGTGCCATATACTAATACTTCTGATGTACCATCCATCACGGAAGACGTTGCATAACGAACGCCAACAACAGCATCTGCGCCTAATTGTTTGGCCTCTTCCTCCATTGCCTGTGTGGCTATTTCACGGGAGCGCACTAACATTTCAGCATACTCTTTCATCTCTCCGCCCACAATATTTCGAAGTCCAGCCATCATATCACGCCCAATGTTTCTTGACTGCACAGAATTCCCCTTCACTAAACCTAATGTTTCAATCACTTCTTTTCCAGCTACAACATCTGACGTTGCTAATAGCATCATTATTCCTCCTCGTGTTACAATTTTTGTATAGCTTCCACAGCCTCTTCAATAGAAGATGTAATAACCCCGTTACGTTTAATTAAACCAATTACAAATAAATTACGGTAGACAAACTGATTCTCAAGCCCATCTCGTACCAATGCCTCTATTTTTTGCATATTATCTCGTCCTTGTTGGCGAACATCTGTCAGTACACCAATAATAGGACGATTCAGCATGGAGAACGCCCCAATTTCCGCAGCCACACCAGAATCAATCTCAACCCCATCTAATACGGCAATTAATACATCACTATTTTGTAGCATCTCTAAGTCTGCCTGAGCAATTGCTAAACTATCCGCGTAAGCCGATTTATCATTGATGGCATCATTCTCCTGCGGAACATATAAGGCAATGTCTGGTACTGCTTCACGAATTGCTGCTGCTAGTTGTTCATTTACTAAACGATCTCCTAAAGAAAATAATCCATTTGCTAAATATGCTTTCATGTTGAACTCCTCAATCTATTGTTTTTTCGAAAATGATTTTATGTCTTCCCTTTTTATCCACAAATGTTGAAGTAATATCAAAACCATGCTTAAGATTGGCAATGAGCATAGCTTTGCGAGTATTCCTGCCATATGTACGAACCTTGTCAAAGCCTAATGCTTTAATATGTTCATGCTGTTTTTTCATTAATTTTCCAGCAATCCCCTGACCTCTCTTTGTGAAATGAACACCACCCAACCAGCTATAAAATACACCATCGGGATGTGGATATCCTAGTTTAAAGCCGATTACATGTGCATCCTCTACCGCCAGGAGGCAAAGAAGGCCATTTTTCATCGCTAGCTTTTCAGCAGTTAGTATAGCACCATCAAAGACATGGGCATGTAGTTCTTGCAAGGACTCGAGCCAATCATAGGGTAGACCTTCTATCGCTACAATATACATGTTCATCACCTCTATCTGTTTGATAGTATAACAGAAATATTTTATCTTCGTGATGCTTGAACAAATAGTGTGAGAGCAAGAATGGTTTGATCTCTATGTATTTAACGCAAATCGATACTATTCGATTCCTTATTTGAAGGTCTATGTTATTGCTCTTGCTGGAAGTTAGTTGATTTCAGCTAATAATTCCTTATAATAGAAAGATATCATCCATCCACAACATCACTAGAGGTGTATTTTTATGTATTTTGGCATTATTCCACTAATTCTATTTTTCATTTTTCTCTTTTCTTATTGGAAAGATCCGAGAAAGATGATCAACGGACTACTATTTAATATGTTTGTCTGTTCATTTCTGTTATTCTGCTTTATTGTTTCCTTTTCATCTGATTTTTACTTTTTAAGAATGGCTGTCGTTATTCCACTAATTGCCCTATTTCTTCTCATCCCCTTTGCAATTATTGCTTTAATGTTCGGTCTGTTTTTAAATGCTAGAGTATTAATGAAACGGGAAGGTAGACGCTTGGCTAATTCTTTAACCTTGCTAGTGGCTCTTGGTATTTTATTATTTATCCTGCTACCGATTATCTATCCTGCTAGCTTGTTTTCAAGCCATCTCCAACCGATATTTGCTGGAGTATCCCTTATTACGTTTTATTTCTTTATCCATTTATCTAATTTCTTATCAGCTTATTTTCTATACCAATTTAATCGCCCCAAGTATAATCAAGATTTTATCATTGTGCTGGGGAGTGGCTTAATTAATGACAAGGTGCCGCCCCTGTTAGCTAGCCGCATTCAAAAAGCAATCGATTTCTATCATAAACAAGCAACAGTGAGCACCCCTCCTACCATCATCTTTTCTGGTGGTCAAGGATCTGATGAAAATTTACCAGAGGCAGAGGCCATGCAAAGGTATGCAATTGAAAAAGGCATTCCTATTGAGCATACGCTACAAGAAAATCGTTCTGTTAATACGTATCAAAACATGTTATTTTCGAAACAAATCATGGACGATATCAAACAAGGCGAAGCATATAACAGTATCTTTACAACAAATAATTTTCACTTGTTCCGTGCAGGAATTTATGCCAGACTTGCTGGCTTAAACAGTCAGGGCATTGGATCGAAAACAGCCTTTTACTATTGGCCAAATGCCATGATTCGTGAATATGTGGCAATTGTTGTTTTAGAACGGAAACGACATATGAAATTGATCGCCCCAATTATTATTATTTCCATCTTATTTGCCCTATTCAGCTTTTTCTTTGTCTAATCTGTTGAAAGGATTCCATACACTATCGTGTTCGAATCCTTTCATGGTGTTTTCATACTAAGCACCTCTGCACGTTGTGAAAAAACAATGTATATGTGTAGGACAGAGCCTAAAAAGTAGAGTCATCATTGTCCTCCATAGCCTATATCTTAATAGAAATTACAAGTAAAAGGCATTTACTATCATTCCTTTTGTTGCAAACGGCTAATATCGAGCTCGATTCTCTGTATGAGATAGGCAAGATTAGATGACCATTCAAGCCAATTCTCAGACTCACGCCATAGTTCTATCATTTCTCTCTCTCCGTATTGATCTGGCATCTCATCCCGAATGTCTTTTAAATAGTTTAAAATAAATGCCAAGGAGTCTTCGTCTGCCATCAGTTGTTTTTGTGAATGGATGCTTTTATGACCACAAAATTCCCCATTATCAAGATAATCTATATACAACTCGGCTAACGCCATTGCACTAACATCATAGAAAAAGTCAACATCCTCTATGGTCTCCCCAAAAAATCCTTTACTTTTCATTTTCTGTACAATGTTCGATAATGGAATATACGTTAATTCTTGATGATGTTCTATATAATCCCGTACCATGCCAACTACATCTAATCCTTCATCACTTTCCAATGCTTTATAGCCCCATGCGCCCATCCTGTCGCACCTCGCCCTTCATATAGGATTTTAGTGCTTGTTAAGCTAATGAAGCCGTCATGAAAAAGAGCCACGGCAAACAATCAACTTCTGAGCACTCTATAATCATTGCAAAAAAAAGCTTCTTTTTATAGATAAGAGCCAAAATAAAATTTCACTTTTTCCTCTGAATAACCGTCCTGTCCTCTCCAAGTTGCCATAGCCAAAAAATCTGTTCCCCGTCCGCGTTCCTTGCGATAATCATCTGTCGATACTAATAGGCCAGCATACCCCCATATTTCCATAACTGCATCTCTTTCATATTGGTTGGACTTAAAAACATCCTTCCAACGCTTTTCTAATTGTCTGGCAGCATCCGTATCTTTACAGGACTTTATAGCCTCTAGCATCTGTTTGACAATCTCTATATCTGCCGCACAAACTATCAATGACTCTTGTTCTTTGATTAAACATTCTAGATCGAGCAAACAATACACTAGCCAATTTAAGCGAACACCTCCCCACTTCACTCGTTCAAAATTAAGGACATTGACATCTTCGTTAATATAATCTTCATTCGACATTAATTTATGTTCGTTACAAAAGCCACAGGCACTATAGGATACCAGCTCTTCCGGCCGCTCATGATACGTATGGATCGGTAGTTGTGCAGTTAGAGCCCAGCTTGATAACGCACTCCGTAAATATACTTTACGTGTTGAGAGACTGTGCAAAAATGCCTTCACTACAAGATCCTTAGTTATCACTTCATCATGAAGCTGCCGGAGTCTTTGTATACACTCATCATGGGAAATCGTTAAGCGATCAAACATTAGCCCCATCCTTTTCGCATACTGAAAATCTCCCTCTGTATACGTGTATTCCCCGTCTCTCCATCTACCAGATTGCCAATATGTTTGCATTAAAATTTTCTTTGCCTTTTGATCCATCAAAAATCTCCTCCTACTAAAGACCTAACTTAACCTTTAGTTTTTCCGCCATCTCTCTCCACGGCTGCTTCCAAGGTGAACCCTCAAGTTCATCTTCTGTTTGCGCCAGCCAATAATCACCCTCCATTAGCTCAAATATTTCCATAAAGGTGATCACCGTACATACTGGATTGTTGAATGCCGCTATCATCGGCTCTGGCCCATCATCCCAGTTGTAACGATTGACTATGGCATGCAAAATAATAGACGATGAAACTTCGCTAATGTGTTGACACATCTTATTGAGATTTTCTTCATATAGGATGGTATCTACTTGTCGCTGCTCTTCCGAATTCAAGGTCAATCTGATGGCACCAGGTGTATCCAACAGTAAATCGGCTATTTCGCTATGCGCTCTTGCAGCATACCAGGCAGTCGCTGTCATTCCTTCTGGATCCTGTAAAGGAACCCCTCTGGTAAGCAGTAATGAAATAACTTCTTTTTGCTTAAATTTCACAGCTTTTTTGAGTGCTGTATCACCCAGCCTATCTTGTACCTCCAAGTCAATATTTTGCGCTAGCAGGAGCTCAATCCCTTCCGTTGTCATTCGGTTTGTGATAAATAGCATTAACGGTGTTCTTCCTCGCGCGTCGCGTTCATTTACATCAAGCTTGTTCACAGCATCTCGCACCATCTCCAGATTGTTGGATTTGCTAACCTCCGCCCATCCCATTTGGTTTTCCCTCCTAAGTGATCCATTTTTGTAATTTCTCAAGCTCCTCCTTCCTATCAGAGGTTTCTTGTTTAATATGCTGAGCAAGCTTCTTAGCACCGCCAAATAATTGGTACAAAACAAATTCACGCTCATAGCTTTCTTTATTTTCTAATTCCTGAACGAGCGCCTTTAGCAGGTCTACTTTCATCATTTCAATCCCTTTTAGCGGTTTTGCTGATTCATTGGCACCAAGAAGAATGGCCACGAGCACAGGAATAAACTCAACCGATAAGCCATGAGCTTCAATAAAAGCCTCCCCATAGGAATCCTGCACGGACTGATGTTCAGAATCGACGAGGGTCATGTAGCTTTGCACAAGCTGAAAATAATCCTTACTGTATAGCCCTAATCCCAAAATCGCATAAGTTCCAGGCATAGCTGATTTTTCACTTGGCTCTACATCCTGGTACCATGCATATTCCTCCATCGCCACTTGTGCATAGTCTGCTAATAAAGGAAAAAGGCTAGGATAGGATAGGCAATTAGCAAAAAACTGATGGAGCTTTGATTTGGCTAGCTTTTTTAGTGGAAGAAAATTTTTCACTTTTGTTTTTAACATCATTTTATAGCCCTTTGGAAAGCCTTCCTGTAAAAGATGAATGATATAATGAAGTGCTTCACGATAAGCCGCTTCTTCTTCCTTTTTTATTCGTATATCTATAGTTTGCAAAATATCATTTGCTGCGCCCTCAAAAAAATCACTTTTGCGCTTACTTTCAAAACGTCCGCTTCCTTTTTGTAAATACTCCGTTGCCTGCTGTGAGCCAAGCTGTTTAGCAAGGTGGAGGTATTCTAAACGAGTAGCTGGTTCTTTATAACCGATTTTGACCGCCACATAAAGAAAGAAATCTAGCTTTTTCTTCTCCATATAAGGTTCTATTTCTTCATTTTTAAGTATCCACTCATTGCTATAATCACTTGTTTGCTGAAAATAGCCCTTTAAAAAGTGGTCTTCTGCCCATTGTTTAAAAGCATTTGTAAAATAATAGTTCCACTTTTCTAAACGCTCTTTATTCGCCAGATGTTTTTCCTGTAGCTGACGAATAATTGGTTCGATTTCCTCTGCTGTTTGTTGAAAAAAATGGGGATTGACTAAATGCTGTGCTAAGAAAAACTCATCATTGTCACTTGGACGCACAGGAAGCGCTGCCATCACCTTCTTTTCAAGAAAAGATGCTAACTCTTGTTTCATTAACGCTAGTTTCTGATGATTAAGAAGCTCCTTTTGAAACCGCCACTTAGTCTCACCAAACTCACTTTCAAGCATCACTTGAAAGTGGTAATCAAAAAATCGGGGTCCATATGGCTGTGCCTGAAACATTTGCTCCATTTTTGTACATAAAGCCGAAAAAAGATCCTCAGCATAGTTATGTTCTATAATTTCCTGTATGTATGTCCCTGCATTTACCTTATAAGCACTATCACTCCAGCTAAATGGTTCATAGATATCTATACAAATAGTCCCATATTGACTTTTTCCTTTTTTCCATGTGACTTTTAAATAATTAAAGATACCTGCTTGTAATCGGCTTTGATGTTGAATGCCTTCAAGACGCTGACTTTCTTGCTGATAGACGGTGGTAAGTTGATCCCACACATCCGCTAAAAAATATTCTATAGATGGCTGCATATGCTTCACCCTTTCTTAGAGAAAAATCTCTCGCCAAAAATTATTTAGCGAGAGATTACCTTATCCGATTGTTTTCACAACCGCTCCTTCTTGATCTTTTATATATGTTTTCATAATTTCAAAACTGACATCTTTTAAAGAAGATATGGCAAATTGTTTTTCTAGCGGTACTAACTGTTGACTTAACTCCTCAACCGCCTCTTTATTCAAGGTAATGGTAATTTCCTGTTCATTTTGCTGATAGTCTACTAGATTATCTGGTTTAAATACGATAGTTAACTCTTGACCGACTAAGCTAAGATTCCTGTCCTTTAAAATCCGTCCACGTAATAATTTGCCAATGACATCCGCCTGTTTCGCTCCTAATTGAACAACATTGGATTGTTTGTTAAACCAGCCCTTTTTCCCTGCTTGCCAAGCCAGTTGATCAACAAATAAAAAACCTGTACTTGAACCATCTTCCATCATTCCTTGCTCAACCGCCTCTACAATTTCAGGGTTTCCTAAAAGTGAGGAGCGTGTTAAGTCAGTAACATAGCTTGGAATGTGGTTGATGCCCGCCTGTAGCACACCGAGTGTTTTCCATGTCTGCATCGCTTCTAGTTCATCCTCTGTAATACCGACCATTTGGATAAACTCCACCCTGCCATTCGGCGTATCCATTTCAGCAAGTTCAGGATCATGCGTAAAGGCTAGCGCTGTTAATTGTGTATCAGCATCCAGACAGATGGGACCATTAGCATCCAAATAATCACCTGCTCTAAAAACATTCCCACTATTAAAAACATATTTCCCCATATTCTGTAATAAATTCAACGCCCACGCTGGGGGCTCCTCTTCATCTTCACTGCGCACTAAGCGAAACGTCAATTCAAATCCATAGCCACTATAGTCTTTATTCTCAAGCTCTTTTTCATATAACTCCGAGAATCCATATGTGACAAAGTGCCAATGTGGAACCGGTGTTTCACTTTTATAGGCACTTATACCATCCAAAGGATCTTGTCCACCTAAAGAATAAGGAATCATGGTGCCGTAATGCTTTGGCCCCTGTTCCCCATACACCTGTGATACTGCTTCATCAATCGCATCCCAGCCTACCGTAACCTCTTCACTCATCTACGTATCCTCCTTGCAGCTGCCACTATCAGCTCTACTAACCTAATTATTATGATACCAATTTTATGGTAGCCAATTAACAGCAATAGGACTCATTTTCACCTTCCGTGCAACTAGGTTTATTTTCATTCCGTACGAGGAAAATATTACTAACGCAAAAAATCAGGCCATCTTCTCGATACCCAAAAAGATTGCCTGAATAACCTACTATTCTGACATTTTAATATATACGTTCTATCAATCGAAAGATGTTAGCCATACATCATAACTGGCTCACGTACAACATGTAAATAGTCTGCCAGTTTCCCAGCAAATACTTGCTCTAAGTATGGTAATTGAGCTAGGCAGTGAGGTGTCATTAATGCTGGATTTTGGTAAATCTTTAAACCTCCAACTTTTAATAGCGTGGCTACAAACTGGGAACAAAAATAGGCGCGTTCTCTTCTTACTTCCTTCTGCATCATCACACCAAAAAGCCCGATAAAGTTGTATTTATAACGATCTCGATTCCAATACATATAACGCACGATTTTAGCCATTTCTAAATATTGATAATGAGAAATTCTACAACGATAAATGACACAATCCGCTGACTCAAATAGCCCTCTTTCAGCATCCTCTCGCAAAAAACCACCACTTAAAGGATTGTTTAATTGCCTACGTCCAAAGCTAAACATTTCGTATAGCCCCTCATCAAATGCAATTGATGCATGATTCATCTCTCTACCAGTATACATACCTATTGCTTTCGATAATAATGTCCCTGTTTTAGTTAATACTATGTAAATCGTATGTGCCATTTCTTCACCTACTCCAATATTCTTTCTACAACTACCAATACGTTTTAAAACTTCAAATGGTTTCGTGAATTTCCTTTTTTTATAAGTATATACTATTAATCTTAAATATTTCCTTAGCAGAACCTGAAGAATTTCTTAAGATTTAGGTTTGTTTGCTAGTAAGTTGAGGAACTATGATGATATCAACGTTCTAAGAAATCAACTTTTGGACTACCTTTATATATATGCCTTTAATTGTATTCTTATGTGGGGTACAAATGGGGTACAGAAGATTTTTTGCTGGGGTTACTTGGAGTACTGAAAAATAGACGGACAGGTAACTAAGAACAATAAAAACATAATATCTAATTTCTTTATGTACTTATTACCAACTAACAGCTTAGAAGCTGCCGTACCTATTTTATACATTAACTTAAGCTTATATAAGGCTATTAAAATAACAGTTTTGATTACTTCAGTATTTAAATTTGTTTGTGTTATCTACTTATCTAGTTTTATATCAACTTGGGCAAATAGTAATGTCTTGCTGACAACACCTATCAGTATTGATACAATTTTATTGTATTGCCACCATGTAATGGAAAAGAGGAAAGCAGTCTCACACTTCAGTGTGCCCCAAAATGATTCGGTTGGTCCGTTATCAATACATCGACCAACACGGGACATACTTTGTGCCATATTGGCTGTTTCCACAATTCGCTTAAATTCCTTCGATATATATTGAAAACCTCGATCATTATGTATTAATGGCTGATTGTCATGATTGAATAGCTGATTTTATTGTTTTGAAAACAAGGGAATTATTATTCGAATGACCGAACACAAAACTCACAATTAAACGTGAATGCTCGATTTAATACGTTCTCAGCCACATGATGTACAGGGGATTTATGATAAGGCTTGCGCTTTCTACGAATAACAGACTTCAATACTCATTCCTTCTGTGAATAATTTCGTTGAATGTAGTCCTCCACAGCTGCTAATTTTAACTCTTTTGAATAGAACTTACATGAAGTAGCTTCTTGTAATCCTTCACGTCCACCTCCTCAAATTTCATTTTCCATCTATGAAAAGTTTGATGATTTAATGAAAATTTTTCACACAATTCGTTGATAGAATAGTGACCTTCTTCAAACAATTGAAGGTTATGTAGTTTTAACTCGAGTGGATGTTTGCTTCGCCCCATAAAAAATACTCCCCTTAGATAAACAGATTTTATTTTTTCATCTGTCTACCTAATAGGGAGCATATCACAATTGAGCGCCTGGTCTTTATTTTGGTGACTTATTAATAATTCTGTAGCTACTTAATGAAAACAATAGAAATGGAGCTCACCTATACAACAGGTGCAGATATCAACTCATAACATTTGCTTGGTTTAACTGTTTTATATCTTGTTTACGATCCCACTCGAAGGTAATTAGCTCTTTGCCATTCAAATCTTCATTCATTAAAGAAACAGCTGAGATTCGGCTATTATCATAAAGCTTGAAGTAATAGTTTTTACTTTGTGCACACATAGTAGCCGTGTAAATCGTATAGTCTGTTTTCCCTTCTTTTGTCATGACAACTCCTTTCGGGATATTAACAGAAGATAGAATGTGGAACAAGTTTGTCACACCTTCTGTTTCATTTTTCGCTTGTTGCGTATATTTCTTCCAATAAGCCACGCGAAGAAAGCGTGCAGATGGTGTGAAATCACCTGGTAATCCCAATCCACCTGCCCCTTGTCCAAACGGTGTTAATTCAAACTCTCCCATTGTAATGTCTTCTGGTGGATTAGGAGTGACACCGATGTAAGCTCTTAAGTTTGTCTGATGCCATTCATAACCAGGGCTATTTGTCATGACCCCAATCGTTGGTCGATGAATGGTAATTCCTGTTTTATCTGGTTCAATCACAATCGATTCACCAGTAGAGTCTGTAAATGTATAATGAAGGGGTGGTGCAAAGCCAAGTATTTCGTTTGGTTCATTTAATAATGTAAATGAGGCTAATTTCTCTACGACATCATTGATTGTTGCGCAGCTTCCTAATACTTGTGAAACGACGTAAACCGGATTAATGCCTCTTGAGCCTTCTTTCGGTTCGTCCGCATAGGTCGCAAAAGTTGCATAGTATAGCATAGCACCCATCAATCCTTTTTCGTTCACCCCATCATAGAGAACTGGTGATGAGATGTCAGTACTTCCCATTCCGACAAATGCATATGGATTTTTGATTACCTTATTATCTTTCTCTAACAATCGAATTCCATAATTACGTGGCACAATAATCACTTTACTATCTGGTTCCATTGTAAAATCCATTGTACGAGCGAATAAACTTTTCTCATCAGTTGTGTGAATTGATAAACTACTGCAGCCTAACATAAAAACACTCCTTTGAAAAAAATAATTTAATCTAACGGAATCATTTTTAGATTAACTAGTAAATCTTCATCTAAACAATTAGCATCGCTAGAAGTTACAAAGTACATTTTTACTATAGTATTTGGAACATATTCAACTTTTGTTGCTATTCCGTTTCTAGATCAATTACATCCTATCATTACCATCTATGGTATATCAAGGTAAAATTAACGCCGGTTTTTTGGCGTTCTTCCCGTCATTTTTTGGCGTGTTTTTACAACACCTTTACAATCACCGCCACATAATGCCGTTTGTTACGCCATATTTTGGCGGTTCTTATATAAGAAAGCGATACTAAAGTTACATTATCAACGTTTATTAAACATATTGTTTGACCTTCATTACATTGTAGTAACTGTTCATTTTGTAATCATAAATTTACAATTTGTACTTAAATATCTATTGACATTATATTGACTTTCAGAAAATTAGAAAAAGGCGATTTATAAATTATACCGAGCCATGAGGTTAAGATACCTTATGTAACTATCAACAAAAATTGGGAAATGACTGCTGAAGAAACTTCTTTCTGAAGTGTAGGCATTCTTTCAAAAGACACTTTTAAAGGTTTTATTAAAAGAAATGCTGCTAGGGGTCTTAGTGGTTAAGCAATGAAACAAAACGAGGAGAATTAACTATAAAATTAGAAAACAAAGACTTTTAACCAAGATACTTCTACATTAAAAGGCGACATTTGCTACATATTAAACATGTATAAGGACCACCATTCATCCCCTGCCGATAGAAAAACAGAAAGAAACAACCAGACACAAAAAAACATAACAGCATTTATAACACAAAGGATTATTTTTATTATATCTTTCATGTTGCTCTCCTTATTTTTGCAACTTTACTTTGAAATTTAACACCCTTCTTCAAATAACTTGCTTCGTTTGTTTAAGTAGAAAAGGCTCTACTCCATGCATGAAGTAAGGCCTCGATTAGTTCAATTATTTTTTATACAGAAATTTAGAAATATTTTTTGTAAGCTCTTCATATGAAGAATTCTTTCCCCGCTGGTTATACCACTTTCGAATCGTTTCTACTAACCAAAACGGCACAGAATTTCCATCTATTAAATGATAGTATTGCTCATATCCTTTTTTTAAATGCTCCCATCGAAAATCATTACCTTTTAGTGTGTATTCAGAAACATCAATTATTTTTGCTCTTCCATTTTGTAGTAAAATATTTTTCAAATGGATATCACGAGGGTTAAGGCCCTTATTCCGAACATATTCTCTTGCATCCTCCACTTCATTTACAACCTGTTCTGGAATGTGAATACCTAGTAATATGCAGTCAAAGAGAGTTTTTCCTTCTTCGTAACTTAAAACAAGGAACTCGTCATATGAAGCAAAACACGTTGGAAAGAAAGGTGAATTTTGTAATATTCGGTAAACATCAGCTTCAACTTTTACTTTGTGTACTTTGTCCTTGGCATATATTTTAAATGCATAAGCTGGGGAGGAAAGGGACTGAAAAACAGCCGCATCTGTTCCGACACCTATACACTTCAAATCATTAGCTTCACCACTTATAGTTACTGGCTCGTTATTTGGATTTGAAAAAACTTTAATTTTAGAAAGAGAATCTATAGCTTTGTCCCAGTCGTTTTCCATATAATCTCCCCTTCATTAACATTGAAGAAAATTACAATACCCAATTACTTTAATAGTGGCTAAATGCTCAAGGGATATCATTTTCATCATTATTTTGAATACATATTCTTAGACTTTATTAGATTACTGACCATCAAACTTTGCTAATTCCTTTAAAGTGTAACATCCATTTGTTCTTTTACTAATTCGTTAGTTAAAGTACATTTCTTCACAATATTCAAATTAATTTCAAATAAACATTCAACAATAAAATCAGCTCTAAGAAAAACTAATGAGGTGATTTATATCAAACTTTATTATAAACGTTTATCTTTTTTTACAAAACTACATATGATTCAAATGTTACATATAGTATTTTCATTATATTCCGTCCTTTCTTAGGCTTACTAAATACGATGCAGTCCAATTCAGTGTCTCCTACAACTTTCTTATTTAAATTTTTAACAGCAGCCTTAAGAGCATCACCAAGTCTTGAAATATCTACGCTTTTAAACCTAGGAGCATTGGAATGATATCCCTTTTCTAATGACCGTTAAAAAAACTTAGTTGCTGCCTCAGTAATCTCACACAACGCTAGGTCTGTTTGTTGTGGGCTTTTAGCACAAAAACTTATCTCTACATTGACTGTAGAAAATCCGTGGTATTGAACCTTAGATTCGTTGGCTGTTAAACCTAACCATTCTACATGCTTCCAATCTGCTCTGCCTCGTCTATACTCTGGTAGCTTGCCATTCACCCTATAAATCGTATGGCAACGACCCTGAATATCCATTGATGCAATGCCCCAAAGCCTCGGTGCTTTTGATTTCCAAGTTCCGTAATGATAGTAGCCATCTTGAATCATCTTCATCCATTCCCATTCCTCGATTATCGCGAAACGCATGTTATTGAACATTTTAAAATGACTTTATGGAGAAAAATAGCGAAGGTAAGCTAAATGACTTTGTATTTGACTACTTCCAAAACATGAAATATACATAACGTGGTGTCGATACAGTAGAAAGTGAAATCGTAAAATAAGTTGAAGAACAAATGAATAAAGCTCTTTTAAAGAAATATATGATTAGCCACTAAACGAGTGGCCTTTTTAATAGAAACAACTATATAATTACTTGACTATATAGTTACTATACAGTCTAAAATTCTTGAGAAATCTATTTTTAGGAGAGAAAAAGAATGCTAGATAGTATAAAATTAAGACCTTTAGAACGAGAAGATTTAAAATATGTTCATAAATTAAACAATGATTCTAAGATAATGTCTTATTGGTTTGAAGAGCCCTATGAATCTTTTGTAGAGCTGCAAGATTTATTTGATAAACATATTCATAAACAAAGTGAAAGACGCTTTATTGTGGAAGATGAAAAGAAAATTATCGGGCTAGTTGAGCTAGTAGAGATTGACCTAATCCATCGTAACGCGGAATTCCAGATTATTATTGATCCTAACTTTCAAGGAAAAGGGTATGCTTTCACTGTTACTACACTCGCTATGAAATATGCTTTTAATAATTTAAATCTACACAAAGTTTATTTATTAGTCGATAAACAAAACGAAAAAGCTATTCATATTTATAAAAAAGCTGGATTTAGTATAGAGGGAGAACTTAGGGAGGAGTTTTTTACTGGTGGTTCTTATAGAGATGCTCTTCGTATGTGCATTTTTCAAAACGAGTTTCATAATAAAAAATCGTATGCTTAACTTATACATGTAAGATACTTTTATTATTTTAAATTTTAAAAAAGCCCAAGCTATTCTGAACTGAACACGATAAAGTAGACAGTTGAATAAGAGACCATTCTCTTCATTAAACAGCGATTAAATGACTACGGTTGCTGCGGGGGCACTGAAAAACTTACATTCCTATGACGGCTTAACTTTTTTAGATAAAAGTAAGGTACATTTTGGTTCAATCAAATAGATGTACCTTGTTTTTTGTCTATTCCTTCTTTTTCACATAGAAGTTTCAATATTCGTTTCAGATTGACGGCGAATATTGTTGCTCCTTGTATTTCTATGCCAAATAAGCCCGCTGTTTTAGCCGTATTATAGCCCTGTAAATTTTTAAATTCATTATTTTTCGCTTCAATTATATCGTTCTTTCGCAAGTATTTTAAATTCATCCATTTCTTAAAAAATAATTGGTCTTTATGTTCCATAAATTTAATTCTGATAGAGTATGTTTTACTTTTGGCTTCTTCTTTATAGCACCTTCCACTTACATTTTTCTATGTCAAAGGAGTATGTTTCTGCTCTGCTTGATTAGCACCCTGATTTCATATCATCTTTCTATTTTAGACACAGGAAAAATCACTCATTATTTTGAGTAACTTTCATTTTTCACTTAATATTGTTTAGGTTCTTCTTTTGAAATAATTTTTATTCCTTCAGAATAATTTTTATTTCCCCCCCATCTATTGCACTGATACAAATGTTTATAGAAGATATTAGCCCCTACGATCTATGCCCACCTTTTATCCATCATTCTAAATACTCTTGAGCTAGTTTCTGGTTTTTATAGATTGCCATACCTGTTTTTAATTTTTTAAAACCCAATTTTTCATAAAAAGAATCATTTCCTGTTGTTGCGATTAATTGAATGCAAGAAACATCTTCTAACTGTTTAATGATGTCATTTAATAGAATTCGTGCAATGCCTCTTCCTTGGTAATCTTTATGAACAACAACATCGTAAATAGCAGCATTAAATACACCGTCAGAAAGGGCTCTACAAACACCAACAATTTTGTTGTCTTTTAATCCAATTACCATATGAGTACTGGCGTTGAAAACTTTTTTTATTATACCTTCGTCATGCTTCATCCATCCAACCGATTGATAAATATCTTTTAACATTGGTAGATCACTTTCTTCTAATTCATATTTAAGTTTAAGCAAAACCATTTTGATTCCCACATCCTCTTTGTATCTATTATTTTCATACCATTTAACATATAATACCATAATATAGAATGATATTTTTTAATGGTTGCATTCAGCAACTCTTTCATGCCACGTCCTTTTTACGATATTTTCCTTACCGCGCTTAATAGTTGATGCTGATAAAGCGATGTGTGAGGCTATCCAATGCTGTTTTTTCCATCTAATCACCCAGTTTAGAATTTGAACCTCTCTATCACCAGCAACCCTTTCTGAATCCTAAAGCATCTGCTGTATTCATTAGTATGCTTTCTTTTACGATAGGTTTAACATCCTAAATTAGGAAATGCTAATGACAAAGTCATTATCCAAAGGGCAAAACCCATTTCGAGCAGTAGCATTTGTACAACGGCGGCTATAATTAATAAGACTTTCCAAAATGAATTATAATGGAATATCTACTATATGGCCCTTTATCTTTTTTCTAAGTACCACACCCCTTTACTTTAGATAGCCAATAAAAATAATTTCCCGTATAAATATTAAATTAAAAGCCACTATAAAGTTGCGTAGTGCGCCACTACTTAAAGGAGCTACAGAGTTATTCATCCTCTGTGGCTTTTTTGTTTTATAATGTTAATCGCTCAGCTAAATGCTCGTTTGAGACACAAATAATAGGAACCACTTTACGTATGGGTGGCTCCTTTTTTCAGCTTGATCATTTTCTAAACAGAAAGTGGTCCTGTAAATTTTTCATTTTTTCAAATTCTCCTTAAGCCATTTCCTCCTTTGGAAATGGCTCATTTTTTAAAGTTCCACCTATACATCAGACCGTATCTTCATGCTATTCACCAGAATCATCTACCTAAAATGATATGGATTATAGCGAGTTATTTTTCTTCATCCTCCAGCGACTAATAATGAGGTCATTTCTCATGTTTCGAAACTTTATGCTCTAACTAAATGAACAGCTAGGAAAAATGTATTAAAGGTCTGCTTGTCTCTTGTTATCTTTCAGGCTAATATACAATGAGCCATTTGTTTGAATCTGGGCAAAATAAACATCCTCAATATTATGAACTTTTTGTTTTTTCAGCTTCTTCATAAGCCACTCTTCTGTTAATTCAAGTTCAACTATATTCTCATAAATAAGCTGGCCATCTGAAATAACCTCTGTTGGCAAGTATGTTGGAGGTGCAATGTTTGCATGTACATCTTGCTTAGTAGCTGCTTGTGCTGAAGTCTTTTGTAAAACGCTCAACTTACCATCAGTCTCCAGTATTGCAAATTGTATATCCTGGACAGAGAAAATTGCTTGCTCCCTTAACATCATTGTAAGTTCGTCCATATGCAACCGATTTTTCTTTAAAGCGAATTCTAGAATTCGGCCATTTTGAATGACAATCGTTGGTTTGTCATCAAATAGTACACGTGCTTTTTTAGATTTCAAAGAAATGATGGTTACTACAAATGTTAAAAAAGCCCACCAAATTAACGATATCATTCCATTCAAAAAAGGTGTTTCAGCTACTGCAGCAACCTGAGATGCTATTGAACCAATCGAAATACCGGTTATATAGTGGAAAAAAGTAAGTTGCCCAAGTTGTTTTTTTCCAAGGATTCGCGCCAAAATAAGTAGTGCAAAAAAAGAAAACAATGTTCTAACAGTCATTTCACCAAAATTAAGTGCAAAAAAGTGGTCCATACAATACTTAGCTCCTTAAAACGTTGTTGAATAATAGCATGTACAAGAAACTCCTTCTAATGCTAAATTTCCGACAATTTGTTTAATTCGAACTGTAGCGTGTGTGAGATGCTGCGGCTTTTAAATGTATAGGTAACTTTAATGTGTACAGATTAATATAAAGTAATAACAATCCTCAGCTGTCCACAATTTACAAAAAGTTACACCTTAATGTACATAAAAAGACATTCCTTCAAGGAATGTCTAAGCATTTATCTATAGATATCTAATAAATTTAATAGGTACATTTCAGTTTCATTGATCGAAAGCATTATTTCTTTATGCAGTTGATCCTCCATATTTTCCTCAGAAATAAACTGTAAGTATTTATTTACTTCCAAAAAGAATTTTTCAAACTCTTGTAAGAACTCATCAATTTTTTGATCGCCAGGTGTGACTGATAAATAAATAGTTTTGAATAAATTAAAGTCACTATATGCATTACTTAAAAAATAGATGGCCAATATTTTATCGCTCGTGACATATGATTTTACAAAGGTCAGATTTTGTTTTAATTTTTTCAATGAATTTATAAGATTTGTAGTTTGTTTTAGCATATTAGCAGTATTACTATACATCTAATAAACACCTCCAATTTAATAATAAGCAAAAAATCACCAAATTGGAATAATATTCTACATTTTTCATCTTTTAAATTACAAGATCTGCCATTTGATGATGGCATCTGTCCAAACACCAATGATCAGTAATACAAATACCCAGCCTACAAACTGAATGTAGACTTTTAATACTGGGCTATCTGCAAATCCTCTTGAAAAGGGGCTCACCTTTAAAACATCATGAGGATATTTCAACAATATATATGAAAAACTGCCAAAAATGAACGTTACCCATATAGCGGTCATGAACATGTCCAAGTTTCACTCCTAAACATCAATATTCAACTATCGCATACTTATTATATTTATCCCCCTACTCTCTTGTGCCATCATTGCTGTAATGCCTGCATCCTCATTTAAAACAAAATAAAATGAGCTCGATCAAAACTTGAGCTCATAGATTCTTTTATCCTAATGGATAATAAGGTTCATAAATTGGATGCCAATAATATGGGGGTCTAACACCAATACTCGGTGTAAACCAGCTGTCATTTACATAATGAATGTTTAATGGATTTACGTTATTTTCTAGTAACCGTGTCACTTCTGGGAAAAATTCAATCTCCATGCTAACAATCCCCCTGCGATTATAGTCGTTTCCTTGCTTTAACATACGAAGGTAATCAATCATAGTATATGTTGAAAAGGAGGGATTGGTTATTAACAATCCAAGTGGCGGGCAAGCTAAAGATAACCAAGATTTAATGGAACAAATTCGTTTTTATCAAAAATGGTTTGAGGACAATAAAAAAGAAGATCCATACCCTCAATATCCTGTCTATGGAAAAATTACGCAATATAAAGAAGTACCCCTTACCCAACCCGAACAAAGGCAGCTTCGTCAACCTGGTCTCGAAAGCTTAATGGTGCCGAAGCCTATCATTGAAAACCCTCATTATAAAGGTAGTGGAAAATTAAAAGGGAAAGTTGCCCTTATTACTGGAGGTGATAGTGGTATGGGTGCAGCTGCTGCGATTGCCTTTGCGAAAGAGGGGGCTGATGTAGCAATTGCTTATTTAGATGAGCATGAGGACGCTACTCGAACTAAAAATAGAATTGAGGAACTAGGAAAAAAATGTTTACTCCTTCCAGGGGATCTCCGTGAAAAAAAACAATGCGAAGATATTGTTTTTGAAACCATTCATACGCTTGGACGCTTAGATATATTATGTAACCATGTTGGCATTCAGTTTCAACAAAATGACCTGACTGACATTACAGATGAACAATTCGATGAAACGTTTAAACTTAATATTTATTCACATTTTTATACGACAAGAGCAGCCCTCCCTTATTTACAAGCTGGTAGCTCCATTATTGGTACCGCTTCAGTTGTAGCTTATGCTGGGGAGTCTTTATTAATCGATTACTCTGCAACAAAAGCAGCTATCGTCGGCTGGACTCGTTCTTTAGCAAAAAGCATTGCTAAAAAGCAGATTCGCGTCAATGCTATTGCCCCTGGTCGTATTTGGACACCACTGATCCCCTCCAGTTTTTCCTCTGACGAAAACGCATTACATGGAGGAAATCTTTTTAACCGAATGGCACAGCCCTTTGAGGTGGCCCCTACATTCGTTTATTTAGCATCGGATGATTCTAGACATGTAACGGGGCAAGTTTTACATGTGGATGGTGGAGAATCCACCCATTCGTAGCTCTGAAAGAAAACTCAGGCAACAATTAATCGTATGCTGAGTTTTTTTAATTTCTCTCTTCAAAGGTTTAAAAAAATATTTTAACAACTTTTCCTCTTTATTTCATTTACTTTTCAATTTATTGACAGTGGTTATGTTCATAACTACGACAACATACATTAATTGCGGGATAGCAACTTTAACATCGCCCCCAAGATGTTTTTGTACAACGCTATCCCACCTTTACAGCGTGTATTTGCTTTTTTAACCCGTTCTCTTCGTTGTTATCCCTTCCATAGTAAAGAATAGCTCAACATATCTCTACATTCGCCAGTCACACTTGGACATACATATTGTCTTAAATAGCTCTCTTCTTTAAAATTGAATTTGGTTAGTAACTGCTATGTTTTCTTCAGCAACAATGGCTTGTATCCTCACCAGTCCTAACGATAGCCATTGCTATGCAAACATCATATATTCCCTCACTACTATCACCTCTCCGTTAACCAATAAATCAATTATTCCCATATCATATACACTAATTGATACAGGCGTAATTGATAGTCCGCTCTTAAAGTCATCCCTACCTAGGCATTACCCTATGCACCATCGACCATTACATTCATATAATTGTACTGAAGGGAGTGGCAATAGTGCCTTGGCAACATAAAATTTACTATTTAATTGGGCAACCGGTCGGTATTTCGTTGACGAATGGGCAAGGGACATCTGGTGTTCTTTGTGGCGTTTCAGGTGGGAAGCTTCTTGTTCTCGAATATTTGTATCAAAGCCAATTTGCTTTAAAGCAATATGATTTTCATATGATTCAAGATGTTAATGGTTTTCCGCCTTGTCAAATGCGGCAGCCGTTATATTAAAAGTATGTTTCAGACTGTCGACAAAAGGAATTGAGAAGTTCACACTCGATTCCTTTTGTCATTTTTTTCTCTTTCATTATGTTTAAAAATGGTAATTTGATATCCAATAAAACAGACTCTTCAAGTATAAGAACTCTTTGAAGCCGCCTGCCACGTCCAAGTAGCTAGTTTCTTTAAATTCATGGTAGCAAAAGTAAGTATCGCCTGCATGGATAATTTTTTCAGACCTCTAGGTTGTCCATCACATTCCATGCTTTTCCTTTGCATCGGCAAAGACATGCTCAATCGTTTCTTTACGCTTGCATAAATTTGTTTGATGTCATAGGAATGGCATAAATGTTCAGCTTCCTCCACATACAGTTCCCCAATATGGCGTTGAATGAGCTTTTTGTGATTCTTACTTTCTGTACATTGGGAAAGGCTTGGACACTTCGCACCATTCAAAGGTTTCGATGTTTCTCAAAAATTTACCTATGTAGATGGGGTACTTTATGTAGAAGTTGATGGGAACGAAGGGCGGTGACTCCAGCGGGAAAGCGGGAAAGACGAAATCTTGGACTGAGCGAAGCGAGGGAAGCAGCTCGACCCCGCCCGTAGTGGAAATCAACGGCTTTACTTTATTTCATTGAGTTTGTCTACAGTCTGAAACATTCGTGTAGGATGTTTGTTTGATGGCACCATTTTAATACTAGTTACTTGGATGATGATCGCTCCTCCATTTGAATCTTATACATACAATAGATAGGGAGAGAGGGGGTGTCCTTTGTGGGATACTGTGGAAATATAGGTAATTTTAATAACTATTGTGGCGGAAATGACGGCAATGGTAACAGTTCAACTTTCGTGCTAATCGTTGTACTATTTATTCTACTTATTATTGTTGGCGCAAGTTTCATTTGCTAATGGTCATCTTAAGGCTTTAGCTTCTGGTCATTTCTAATGATGAAGAAGCTCAAAGCCTTTTTTATTTCCCTCCCTCTCATGATATACCTATCATGAGATAAGCAAATTATATTTCTTATGCCATTGAAGATAGATAACTATATCCAATTGATAACTTAACATAATAATAGTATTGTAAAGTTCTTTCTACTTTACATGACACTCCTTTATTGGTTCTAGGGGTCACTTACATCCAAGTGGCCTCTTTTTGCATCCTTTACTCTATTATAGATTTTATAGAAATATCGTTTTAGTAGAGAGGAGGAAACAAATGGGAATTAATTTAAATTTCTGGTCCTTTATTTTATCTTTAGGTTGCATCTTATTATTTTTTCTGTCCGGTTCCTTAAAAGACTTTTTTGTTACCTATGTCCATCTTCACCCATTGACACTGACATTGTTATTGTCAATCGTATGTTTCTACCTAAGTGTTGTAGGAATGAAAGATGTCAGAAATTTAGCGACCTTGCTGAGAGGTATAGTGACAATGGCTTTAACACTGATTCTAATTGTGAGTGTTTCTTTTATTTTATTTTTTGGTAATTTATAGTGTAAAAGAACTCTGGCTCGCATGATGATTAAACAAGCTCCCTTGACGAACGTTTGTTCTATATATACAATAATAAAAAAGGAGGCTTGTTTATGCAAGACACAATTAACATTGAATTAGTACATTTTTCAGAAGACTATGTAGAGCAGTTAAATGAGTTTGAATTGCCTGCAGAACAGCACCGATTTACTGCCTTACCAAAAGAGATTACAATCGAAAAAGTTGGACAGTACCCTATTGTGATTTTAAGTAATACAATACCTGTTGGTTTTTTCGTACTTCATGCCACTGAAAGAGTACAGGAATATTCTAGTAATCCTCAGGCGATGTTACTTACTGCTTTATCTATGGACCATAAACAGCAAGGAAAGGGTTATGCAAAAAAAGCAATGCTGTTACTGGCTGACTTTGTCAAACATGAATTTAAAGAATTTAACGAAGTAGTGTTAGTGGTAAATCACAAGAACATCGCTGCGCAGAATTTGTATACCAACGTAGGTTTTGAAGATAATGGTGAAAGACGAATGGGACCAATTGGTGAGCAAATAGTGATGCAATTGCACCTATAAGGAGACAGTCACTCATTTGCGATGTTCAAATGAGTGACTTTGTCATCCGCTGGAATCGTACCATTCATACGATGATCTGCACGAATATCATTTACTTGATTTTGCATTAAATACCGTTATTGCCATCCACTTCTATATATGCAGCATAAATATGTTTCAATGCGATATGCTTCGTTGTTGTAATTGTTTCTAGCAGAAGCTCCAACTCGTTCATCCCTTTAATTATGCCACCATATTGTACAAAATTAGCCTCTTCCCAAATAGTTAACATAATATAGTTACGTTGCGATAATGCATGCGTGATGGTTTGCTGTAATTCCTCCAGTTCCCATTCTGCACGTTCCCTTGGCGGTTCTGTCAGTACCTCTTGTTTCCACTTTTTCAAAAGCATTAAATGCTCTGGAAGCATCATCGATGTCCATTTCATGGCTCCTCGATCTTTGATCAAATTGTCTCATCCTTTCTACTATGTTTCGGGGGACGTTTGCGAGAAAACTTCAACATTGAAAGTCATGGCTACTATGCTAAAATTTCCATTCCCCACAAAACAAAACATACGTTCCTTTTAGTATACGCACATACGTTCTTTAATAGCAGTGGTAATATCATACAATTTCTCTAGCATGTGCTTGCGAGGAGTTCTAGACAAACGCTAGGCATTTGTATAAGTCTATAAACATTTCAATCATAATCTGTGATGATGATGAATATCACAATTTTAGTGAGAAAGGATGTAAGTATTAACACAAATGTCGATTATACATCGCCTTCTGCAGAGTTCACCTTTGATGTCAACAAAAGTACGCTTTTTAAAAAAGATGCACGAAATTACATTAATATTCTTGGTGTTGAGCAATTAAATACGTTAGAAAATACCTCTTTACTGGATATTTTTTTAAGCAAAGATAATGTTATTGAGCCACACTATCACCAAAATGCAGCTGAGCTTGTCTATTGTATTTCTGGTGCAGCAACGGTTTCCCTATTAAATCCCTTTACAAAAAAACTTCAAAACTACCCGATTAAGCCTGGCCAAGTAGCCAATATCCCACAGGGCTGGTGGCATTATGAGATTGCCACAGAAGATAACACCCATTTACTAGCTATTTTTGACGCTCCAACACCAGAGGTTATTTTAGGCTCCGATATATTGAAATTTACACCAGCGAATATAATGGCGCACACCTATTGTTTAGATGAGGAACAATGGAAGAAAACTATTGCACCGATTGTTCCATCTACTTACATTGGACCACCAAAAAGCTGTAATCGTGTAGAATCAGCAACTGATAATTCTTCGTGCAAGCAAAAGAAGCCGAAACCATGCCAATACCCTTATCCATATCCATACCATTACCCTTCCCCACATATGTATCCGTATGGCACGTATTATTAAAATGCCCCTTGTATTAAACTTTTATTGTAAAAGATGAATAGAATGTCATAAACTGTTCCATCCTAATCTTAGATAAATACTAGGAGTTAGGAAGTGTCACAATAACGATGATAAATGACAATCTAGCATCATTACAGTTTAAGGAAATGTTTAGACTTTGGTCGCAGCTCGGTGTCAATCAAAGCTATATTGCCTCAAGCCATGGATTTTTTAATCATACCCGGGATAAAAAATTAAAGATTATGATTTTGGAATTTATTCAATGTTTAAAAGAGGAAAATAAACAGCTGACATTGTTATTAAAGGAAAATGGCGTGCTTGCCCCCACTCCAACTTTGGCATTCAGTAAAATGAAAATAACGGATATCCGTGGAAAATCCATCATTCATGATAGCGAAATTAGTGCCATTATATCTATGAATATTGCTTCCTCTTTAGTTGCTGTAAGCCAAGCATTGGAATTGTCAGTGAAGCAAAAGCACCTTGCCAAATATGGTGAACTCCATATGCGCTATGCTATACTTGGGTCTAAATTGATTGAACTCAGTAAGAATAAAGGCTGGCTACTAGCGCCAGCCCAATAAAAATGGCATGATGGATGATGCTAACCATCCATTACGTTGCACATTATTAAATCAATTTTTAATAGTGTGTTTTTTTTTGTACATTTTAAGCTTGTGCATCTCACTTAACATCTCCGATCTCATTAAACAATAGCAAAACCACCTACTCGTTATATGTAGGTGGTTTTAACATCCAATCTTCTTCTATCGACTTCTTACAAACAGGAGCTTATACCATTGATTTACGAGGAACGGTAACACGGATAGACTATAAATAAAGCCTAATTGGGCCATTGTTAATGGAGCCACTTCAAAGACCGTTGTTAGCATTGGCATAAACAATACAATATGCAAGCTTAGGACACCGATTAAAAATGCAATCCATGCATATTTATTCGAAAATACACCAATCGTAAAGATCGATTGTTTGGCTCTGGAGTTAAAGCCATGCACTAATCTTGATAAACAAAGTGTTGTAAACGCCATTGTACTTGCCGTTAATGTATCGCCAGTTGATAATCCAATTTGAAAAGCAATGATGGTGGAGATGGCAATTAAAATTCCTTCAAGCACCACCTGTGTCGTAAATGATTTATTTAATAGAGGGGTATGAACATTTCTAGGCTTGTCCTTCATCGTTTTCTTATTATTCGGCTCTAATCCGATTGCGATTGCTGGAAGGCTATCTGTTAATAGGTTAATGAATAATAGATGGACGGGCGCAAAAGGAACTGGTAAGCCAAGGACTGTGGCATACAACACTACAAAAATAGCTCCCGCATTTCCTGATAATAAGAACAAAATGGCATTTTTAATATTTGTATAAATGCTACGACCATTGGCAATAGCCTTGACAATCGTTGAAAAATTATCATCAGTTAAAATCATAGACGAGGCATCTTTTGCTACCTCTGTACCAGTCACTCCCATTGCCACCCCGATATCTGCTTGTTTTAATGCAGGTCCATCATTGACGCCATCCCCCGTCATTGCGACAACATGTCCCTTATCCTGCCACGCCTTGACGATACGGATCTTTTGAGCAGGTGTCACACGGGCATATACAGAGTAATCATCTACTTTTTCCTGTAGTTCTTGATCTGTGAATCTTTCGAGAGCATGTCCTTCAATGGCTTCATCTGGATTTTTTAATATCCCAATTTGTTGGGCAATCGCTGTGGCCGTAATTTTATGGTCACCCGTAATCATAACTGGCTTAATGCCTGCCTTAATACAATTTTCCACTGCCTCTTTGGACTCTTTTCTTGGAGGGTCCATCATAGCCACTAGGCCGACAAATATTAAATCCTTTTCCACTCTTGTATCAATTGTTTGCTGTGGTAAAACATCTTTATAGGCAATGGCTATCACCCGTAAACCATTCCTCGAAAAATCATGATTGACCGCTTCGATTTTTTGACGATGCTGAGCTGTCATCTCAAAAATGCCTGCTGCCGTTTTTATTCTAGTCACTTTAGGTAAGAGAACATCTAATGCCCCTTTGGTAATCAGAACAGGCCGTTTATCTATTTGATTTACAGTACTCATAAGCTTTCGCGCCGAATCAAATGGAATTTCAGCCAGTCTTGGATATTGCTCGCGAATCATCAATTCATCTAAGCCGTACTGCTTCCCTAATTTTACAAGCGCTATTTCTGTCGGATCACCAATTTCCTTCTGATCACGCTCAACAGCATCACTACATAAAAGTGCCTTAACCATCAGCTCTTTTTCCACTGGATTTGTTGGGTTTAGCCAATCATGAGGAATTTTTTTCTGATCGACAAAGACTTCCTGTACAACCATTTTATTTTCTGTTAAAGTACCCGTTTTATCAGAACAAATAACAGATACACTTCCTAAGCTTTCAACCGCATAGAGCTTACGAATAATCGCATTTTCCTTGGCCATCTTCTGTGTGCCGAATGCTAAAACGATTGTAACGATGGAACTCAAAGCCTCAGGAATAGCTGCGACAGCTAGAGATACTGCAAACATAAAGGATTCTACTAAAGCTCGTCCGCGAATAAGGTCAATTGTAAAAATGGCTAAGCAAATGATTGTAATACCTAATGCTAATTTTTCACCAAATTGGTCCAAGCTAATTTGTAAGGGTGTTTTCTTTTCCTTTGCTGTATCGAGTAAATTTGCGATTTTCCCTATTTCAGTCTGCATCCCGATAGCTGTAACCATTACAATCCCTCGTCCATTGGTGACGAAGCTACCTGAATACACCATATTTTTCTTATCTGCAATCGTAACATTGTTTTTTCGAATAGGCTCAGTACTTTTGGCAACGGCAATTGATTCTCCGGTTAGAGAGCTTTCATTGATGTGCAAATTATGACTTTCCAATAGTCTGCCATCCGCATTGATGTAATCGCCAGCCTCCAAAATAAGAAGATCCCCCACCACAATCTCCTCAGAAGGAATTTCCATAAGCTGATTATTCCTCATTACTTTGGCAATAGGTGAGGTTAGTGCCTTCAGATTGTCTAAAGATTGCTCTGCTTTAACATGCTGTACCGTGCCTAAAATAGCATTTAGAAAGACAACAATCATAATGACAATTGTACTTTCTACCTCTCCTAGTAGAAAGGAAACGAAGGCAGCAACTAGTAAAATAATGACTAATAAATCTTTAAATTGGCCCATAAAAACTGCCCATGTACTAATCTTTTTACCTTCCTCTAATACATTATAGCCATAGACTTGTTGTCTTTTTTGAACGTCCCCATCGGACAAGCCTTCTGTGGTGACATTCAATATCTTCATGACTTCAGTAGACGATTGTTGATGATATTCAGTCATAGGGTTCTCCTTCCATTCACAAGATTTAAAGGTGGTATACTATTTTCTGGAAAATAATAGGCACCTTATAATCTCAAACTTCTTAAGTCTGTGTGAAATTCATTAACTACAACAATCTATTCCATAGATAACTAGAGTATGATAATAAACTAGTGAGAAATTAATTTTTAAAGAGAACACTCAAATAGATTCATTTAAACAAAAAAAGCACCGGGAATGGCTTTCCCAATGCTTTTATAAAAGCAGTTATGATTGTATGGGTCTCTCTTTATGGGCCACTAATAAGTAATCCAAGGCACTCATGCGTGTAAGTTTGTGCGTGAACTTAATGGCATCAGCATGAGAGGCAAACGTAAAGTGTTCGAGTTCGTCTGTTGGTATATATTGATCGACTGTTTTTCGTGTCAATTTTCGTACAGATAATGTGTGTGAATCCTCCTCATATAGTATGATAGCACCAACATTTCTATAAAAAGTTTGATCAATCGTTGCGATGACTTTGACATGTTGAAAATCGGTTAAATCTACTTGCATCTATTACCAACCTCCTCTATCCTTATATTCGCTATCAAACCGCTATTGTCCTGCTATAGCAGAATCATTTTTGGATAATTCCACCATTTATTATGAAGGGTGCTGCGCTGACGGATATTCCGCAGAATGCTCTTGTGAGACTGGCGCTCTTTTAATGGAGAAGATAGCACATCCTAAAGCACAGAGAACTAATAGAGTTCCGAAACTTGCTAAATGCATGACAGATCCAGTAAAGGCAAATACGGCACCACCTAGCGCTGAGCCAATGGAAATCCCAATTTGGAGCGCTGCTGTATTTAAGCTTTGCTGTATATCGGATGATTGAGGATCTGCTTGAATTAAATAATTTTGTAATGGTGGTGTTAAAGCCCAACTTAATGCCCCCCATAAAACGGTAAAAAGTAAAAAGACCGGTAAGGCAATGACTGTGTAAGGAATACTGAACAGGACAACCGCAAATGTAGAGACGATTAAAATAAGGGCTTTACTTGTCCCGATTTTATCGCTCACCCAGCCACCTACAGCATTACCACTGACAGAGGCAATACCAAAGATTAAGTAACAAATACTAATCCATGAAGCATTCATATCAAAGGCTTCGACTAAAAATGGTGTTAAATATGCGTAGAGCATATAATGACCTGCTAGCATAAACAAAGTCGTTAATTGTGCTGTAAGAATTTTTAAATTCGCCAATGATTTCATTTGCTTCTTCAGTGGTACGACTTCTCCGATTGGCATTTTGTCTAATAACAAAGCTATTAAAACCATTGAGATTGTCGAAAGAATGCTAATGCCTAAAAATACGGCTCTCCAACCGAAAGCTTCCGTAATAAATATCCCCATTGGCACACCGATAACAAGTGCAGAGCTTACGCCCATAAAAACAAGCCCCAGTGCTTTTGCACGATGTCTTGGCTCTACAATTCTCGTTGTAATGGTTAATGATAGCACGATGACCAAGGCTGTACTCATCGCTGTAAAAATTCGTGCAATTAAGACAACGGTGAACGTTGTGCTAAAGAAGGTCATTAAATTACCTAATGTGAAAATAAATAAAGATATAAGAAATAAGCGTTTCCGTTCTATCTTGGCTGTCAAAGATAGTAGGACAGGCGCAGAAATCGCATAAACAAGTGCAAAAATAGTGATTAATTGCCCTGCAGTTGCTAACGAAACGTGCAAATCCTCTGCAATATTGGGTAGGATTCCACCTACGATTAATTCAACTAAACCTACCGCAAAGGTAGTCACTGCAAGAATATAAACTCTCCAATTCATTGTAATCTCCCTTTCGTTACATTTTCATTTTTATAGGAGATTTTTTTAATAGCCTTGATACCTCTACATCATAGGAATCCAAATTTTGCATAGGGACTTGCCACAATAAGCTCCTTTGTAAAATCTATTTCCTATGTCCGAGGCTGCATAAGCCTGATACCGAAGACGTTTCTTTATCAACATCATAGGCTCAATCAAATAAAAAAATCCTGACTACAAAAATGAAACAAAGTTTTGTAGTCAGGATTTTATGGTTCCTGGTAGAGACCCTCAATCCATATTATTGAGGTTATACAGTTCAAATATTTACTTTAGCTATAGTAGCACACCAAAATTTCATTGACAATACTTTTTTTCATAGAATCAGTCTCATAAAAATTTCGATTGCTAGAGAGAAAATTTTGATTTTTTGCTTATATTTTGATGAATTTGACCATACATAATAACATACAATATCTATTTTACGAGGTGATTGTTTGCGAATAGTAGGATTTTTATGCTATTTTTTATTACTATTTTATGGTGTTGAATTAGTAGCAGAAGAGCTCACAATCGAAGAACCCGCTCTCAGTTCTCCTATAAAAAATAATCAACCCCCTATTAAAGAAACCGTTGAAAATTCAATGATATGTGTCTATTATCCTTCTGACAAAATATGTAAAGATGTACTATCAAATAAAGAAAGAGGCCACTATTAAGTAACCCCTTAGACTGTAGACTAGCCATCGAGACGTTACTCTCAATGGCTTCTGTTTTTTCCTTCATTTCCATTATTGAGAAAATTACGGCTGAATTCAACATACTCTTTGAGCATAGCTTCTCTCTTCATCTACTTGCCATGTCCAAGTAGTTGTCACTCAATGATTTTTAGGAACTAATGGATTTCGCCTGTAGTGTATAGCAACGGATTACTTTAATTCATGGTAAAAGAAAAAGACTATAGGCAAGCTCAACATTCATTGAGCGTTTGTCTATAGTCTGAGAGACCACTATGAAGTGGCCACTTACTTATTTCTTATTTTGAGCCAACGTGAAAATGCTTAAATGGATAGACGATTAGCTTTGACTCACCATAAACAGCATCCTCTGAAATTAAACCGTAATGGCGACTATCACTACTTTTTAGGCGATTGTCTCCAAGCACAAAATACATGCCCTTTGGCACCTCTTTTTCATTCACTAATTGCTCTAATGTAAAGTTTTCCGTAATGCGTAATTGGTTAGGATCATCTGTTTCACGATTGACGTAATCTTCATTGTAGGCTTTGCCATTCACATACAATACATCATCTTTCATTTCCACCTTATCACCTGGTAAACCGATGACACGTTTAATATATAGCTCATCTTCTACAGGTGATTGGAAAACAATTTGATCGAAACGCTCGATTTTACTTGTTTTACTGACAATTATAATATCTTTATCATGGTAGGTTGGGTACATCGATGCCCCCTGTACTTTAATGGGCGCAAATAAAAATTGCTTACAGCCTAATACGACAATTGCTGTAATAACAATAATTTTGATGTAGGATAGTATTTCTTTTTTAAAGTTTGTTGTTTTTTCCTCTTGCATGTTCATTCCCCGATACTGTTTTTTTAATAGTATAACATTTTCTATACTTCATTGACGAATGAATCACAGAAATTGTTTCATTCGCCATAAAAAATAGACAAGGCTACTAAGTAGCCTTGTCTATTAATATCTAATTGTATCTAATTCTGTTCATTTGACAATTAAGAATGGCTAGATTGTGAAGCAACCTGTTGCTGCTCGTTCAATAAATCTACTGCTAATATGATACCCACTGGTAATGCAAATGCTAACAATATTGTGCCTATAATCATCACAATCACTCCTTTTAACCACTTCTAATGTCAGTATACAACGAATTTTCAGATATTTCAAGAAATATAGATAAATGATTGATGTCAAAAAAAATCATTCAACTAGGCATGCACCCTACATGAATGATTTTTTAATGCACTACATAAACAATTTTAAACATAATACTTGTAGGCCTCTGATAGTTGATCGGACTGGATTTCTTCGCATTTTGCGTTTAGGTACATAGCTTTGCATGCAATGATTAAGAGCTGTATACCTAAGGACCTGGGTCCTCCCATTCATTCATCTCCCTCCCTTCATGGCCAAAAATTTTACATGTATGTTATCACTTGTTGTAAGCAAAAGCTTACTTGCTTTGTAAATGGTTTTTTAGATCGGCTTGTATTTTTTGTAGCTCTTCCTCGTTCGGAATGTAGTACCAAATGCGGTTAATTCTTTCACCATCACCCTTTTCAAACGATAATTGCTCAATATCCTTATCCATTTTCTTATAAATACCTTGAAGCTGAATAAGCTCTTTTACAGAGAAGTTCATGCGAACATTATCACCTAAAACCGTCAGCATATCTGTTGCCTTTAATAAGGTAGACGGAGTTGAAGCCTTTTTCATAACCGCTTCAATAATTTGACGTTGTCGAATTTGACGTCCAAAATCTCCTCGTGGATCCTCATAACGAATACGTGAAAAAATAAGTGCTTCATTACCATCTAATGTAATTTCTCCCTTTGGGTAATGATATTCGTCATAGGTTAAATCCATATCATTATTAATGGTTACGCCACCAAGCGTATCTATAATTTGTAAAAAACCTTCCATATTAATAAACACATAATAATCAATCGGTATATTTAGAAAATTTTCTACCGTATCTACAGCCATTGGAACACCGCCAAAAGCATAGGCATGATTAATTTTATCAACGGTATCATGACCGACAATTTCTGTACGAGTATCACGGGGAATACTAAGCATTTTCATGGTTTGCTTTTCAGGATTCACAGTAATCACAATCATCGTATCTGAACGTCCACTATCATCCTTTCGTTCATCTACACCGAGCATCAGAACCGAGAAAGGTTCTTTTTTAATCACTGTTTTTTCTTCTAGCTGTGCTGCATCTGTTGTTTGTAAAAGTGGTGTATTTATTTTGTTCATAGTTTTTTGGATGGTAAAGTAGGCAGTTCCTATAAAAATTAAAAAAATAGTTAGTAGGCTACCAACAATCCACAGCCATAATTTTTTCTTGCTCTTTTTCTCTTTAGAGCGTTTCATATTTTTTTCCATACGTTAGTCCTCTCTTGCTTAACAATTTTGCCCCTCTTTTTGACGTATTAAGTTGGAAAAAAGTTTATCTAGTCTACTTATATGCATATTCGACGAAAAAAAGACGTACACTAGTATTTACTTTATTTACTCCAATCTATTCCCACATTTGTTATTTCATTTCCTTCTTCATTATATGTTTCGCCATTTTAATAAATTGAAAATTCATTATTGTTGATTTATACTGTTTTTAAGGTACAACGTCTCTATAATAGAAACGATTTACTATAGATTTTATTGCTTACTTTTTTAGGAGGAATCACTATGTTCCAAACAAGAAGAGAGAAGTTAGTTTCCCGTATGCAGCAGGACGTGGATTTAGCTATTTTAGTACCCGGGCCAAACATGCATTATTTTACCGGTCTTCATCTCAAGCAAAGTGAACGTCTAACATTCGCTGTCATAACAGCTCATAATGATTTATATTTTCTTTTGCCACAAGTAGAACTAAATAAAATTGATCCTAGCTATGGTGGTGTTATTTTTTCCTATTCTGATGAGGAAGGGCCCAAACAGGCGATTCAGCAGCTAAAAAAAGAATTGGGACCATTGCAGACCATTGGTGTAGAATTTGACATTATGCATGTGCATGAGCAGAAATCGATTGAAATGCTTACATATGAAAATTTATACGATATTGGTGAGAGTATACGCGAATTACGCATGAAAAAAGAACTGCAGGAAATAGCCTTTATGCGACAGGCTGTACAAATTGTTGAGGAAAGTCTTGCAGCTACTTTACCAACGATTCAAGCCGGTGTGACAGAAATGGAAGTCGCAGCCCAATTAGAATATGAAATGAGACGTCGTGGCTCAGAAGGAACACCTTTTGGTACGATCGTTGCTTCAGGCTATCGTGGTGCACTCCCACACGGCAGAGCAAGTACTAAAAAAATTGAGGCGGGCGAATTCATTGTCATTGATTTTGGTGCTATTTATAAGGGCTATGTGGCTGATATGACTAGAACGGTAGCTTTAGGAGATGTATCACCAACGTTACAAAACATTTATAGCCTTGTTAAACAAGCCAATGAAGCAGCCATAGACGCTATTAAACCAGGGATGACTGCCCAAGACCTAGATGGTATTGCAAGAGGAATTATCCGGAATGGTGGTTATGGTGACTATTTCACACATCGACTTGGTCATGGCATTGGTTTAAGCGCACATGAAGAACCTTATTTAATGCAACGTAATTTAATAGTGTTAGAAGAAGGCATGGCATTTACTGTGGAGCCAGGGATCTATCTACCGAATGTTGGTGGAGTTCGTATCGAGGATAACCTACTAGTTACTGACAATAGTTATGAGAATTTAATGACCTTTTCAAAAGAGTTAATCATTTTATAAGGCTGGTGCATGCAATGATAAATATGAGGACCATTCAAAAGGATATGCCCCTTCTAGCGCAATATATTTATTTGAATACAGCTGCCGCTTCTGCCATGCCTCAGCCTGTAGTGAATGTGATGACAAGTTACCTTCAAAAACAGGCAAGTATCGGCCCCTATTTACCTTCTTTTCGGAAAGAAACGTATGAACAGGTGGAGCAAATTCGGGAAAAAACAGCTTTATTTATCGGTGCAAGAAAAGAAGAAATTGCCTTTGTACCAAATGGTTCAATGGCGATTAATTATATTTCAGGAGGCTTAGATTGGAAAATAGATGATGAGGTGATTGTACTTGATACTGAAATGTTAAGTAACCATGTACCTTGGCTTGCCCTTCAGCAACGAGGGGTTCGCTTAAAAGTTTTGAAAACGAATACGGACTATATGGTGGACTTACAAGAGCTTAAACAGCTCATCACGCCTCATACAAGATTAATAGCCTTTGCCCACATGTCAAACGCGGCTGGTGCTCTTCAGCCAGCAAAGGAAATCTGTGAGCTTGCCCAGCAATACAGTGTGCTTACCTTAATTAATGCCAATCAAACAGTGGGTTTACTCCCTATCGATGTGGCAGAGCTAGGCTGTGATTTTTTAGTTGCTAGTGGGCGAAAATGGCTACGTGGTCCAGAAGGCTCTGGTCTTTTATATGTAAGACAAGCTCTGATTTCAACCATTGATCCCATTATAATCGGCTGGGGTAGCACTAACTGGGATTATGAAAACAACGATTATTCATTTGTTGAAACAGCTAAACGTTTTGAGCCAGGCTGCCCTGTTATTCCAAGTATATTAGGGTTAGGGGCGGCCATCGATTACGCAAATGCCATTGGTTTACAACTGATCTATCAGCGTGTTCAACAGCTGACGAAGTATTTAATAGAGCAGCTTAAAACGATTCCAGGCATTGTCCTCTATGGCCCTCAAAATAGTGAATATCGATTATCGGTTACACCGTTTAATATTGAGGGAATATCTCCAGATGATGTGACAAATTTTTTAGCGGATCGAGGCATCATTATAGAAGCTGGGACATTTATGGCTAATACCATCATGGAGCGCAATCATATTCGTAAAATGGCTCGCTTATCTCCTCATTATTTTAATACGTTTGAAGAAATCGATAGCGCCGTATCCAGCATCAAGGAATTTATAGAACTAACCAAAACAAAGGCCCAAGATAGTCATTAACTATCTCGGGCTCTTTTTCACCCTATTCTTGGTACAATTTAAAGCTATATTGATCAAAATATCGCTGAATATTCATCGCGCCATACTGCAGAACATTAATCATTTCAGGTAGTTTTTCCTCCGTTGGTTTTCGATAAATAGGACCTGCAATAGTTAGTGAAGCAATCACCTCTTTTTTGCTATTAAAAAGAGGGACCCCTACCCCAAATACCGAGTGAGAATATTCTCCCGTCGTAAAGCACCAGCCTTGCTGTTGAATTTTCTCTAAGTCCGCTAACATTTGATCTGGATCTGTAATTGTTTCCGGTGTTACTTTTTTCATGCCATGATCCATTATCTCTTTTTTCTTCTCATCTGGAAGAAAAGCCATGATTGTTTTACAGGATGCTCCGATATGTAAAGGTGTGCGTGTGCCAATCGACACAGAAAACTTAATAGTTTGAGAACTTTCTGCAATCTCTACCGTCACACCATCTGTGCCATCTAGCCATGTTAAAAATACGGATTCCTTAATGGCTTCAGCTAGATTTTTCATAATCGGTAACACAAAATCAGAAAGATTTAATTTATCCTTTACCATTTGACCGTACTCTAGAAAACGAAGTCCAAGTTCATACTTCTTTGTTTCAGGGTGTTGAATTAGAAAACCCTGATGTTCAAATGTTGCTAATATCCTATAAATAATAGAGTGGCTAATGTTCATTTCTTTCGCTAATTCTCGAACACCCCAAGTAGGATTTTCTTTATTAAAATATTTTAGAACCTCTAATGAGTTATCTAATGTTTTTAATGTCATTTTACACCTCATATGTCTCTATAATAGAACCGTAATTGTATTATAAAATGAAGGCGGACAATTTTCAATAAATTCAACTATTTTACAATTAGATGTAAAACGGTGACCGGTTGAACTTCTAGCTGGCTTACTTTCATTCTAATTGGCTGTCTTGAGCGTATGCCTTCATCTTCATATGGGACCCCCATTAATAAACAAAATATTACCTACTATTTTTAGTATAAATAACCAATAAAAAAATCAACCCACCTCCATAAAATTAATCGAGGTGAGTTGATCTGGATAGATCTTCTTACATGAAACAACTTTTTCTATTCATTTTTATTTTGAATGCCCTGTACTAGCTTCTCTTGAATCTGTAAATACTGGGCAATTTCTGTATCATCTAATACTTCAAATAGTTGAACAAAGACTTCTTTCCCTATGGATTGAGCCTTTGATAAGGCTATTTTTCCCTCATCGGTAATATCAAGGCGAATAGTGCGGCGATCAGATGGATCATACAGCCTTTCTGCTAAGCCAAGTTTGACTAATTTTTCAGCAATGCTTGTCATTGCTCCTTTTGTATAGCCAATGGTTTCAGCTAGTTCAGCCTGTTTTTGAGGGCCTTTTACATGTAGCTCATTTAATACTAAAATTGGTGAAATTCCTAATGGATAAGGAAACGCTTTTGTAAAACGAATAATATTGGCGTTATTCACCTGTTCAATCATATGAATCAATTTAAAAATACTTGTCTGTTTCAAAAAATTCCTCCTCAAACGCCTAGGATTAATGAAGCATTAATGAACCACCATCTACCATAATCGTTTGACCTGTAATGTATTGTGAATCGTCGGAAGCTAAGAAGACAGCTACTCGTCCAATATCCTGTTCAATATGACCAAAACGACCTAGTGGGATTTTACTTCTCACTGCTTCATAATACTCTGGCTGTGCTTTTGCCCATGCTTGTACACCTGGTGAATCTGCAAGTGGGCTAATGATATTGACGTTAATACCAAATCTGCCCCATTCATTTGCAGCAACTCGAGAAATGCCTCGGATCGCTTCCTTAGCAGCAGCATAGGCTGCCTGTGTCTCATGGCCTTGAATACCTGCCCCAGATGCAAAATTAATAATATTACCTTGTGTTTCTTTTAAATGTGGTAATGCCGCTTGCATTAAATAGAATGTCGGATAGAAACCTGTTCCAAAAGATAAGTCAAGATCCGCTTGTGTTGTTTCTTCTATTGTAACTTGTTTCGCAGCATGAGCGTTATTAACTAGCACATCTAGTTTACCGTATTTTTCTACAACTGTATCAATAATTTTTGGTAATTGATCCCGTTCCATTAAATTTGCTTGCAAAAACATAGACTTCGGAGAAATTTGTTGTAACTCTTTCTCCATTGCTTCGCCTGCTTCTGCATTTAAGTCAACAATCGTGACAATGGCACCTTCCTTTGCCATTGCTTTAGCCATACCACTACCAATACCACCTGCACCACCAGTAATAATGACTACTTTGTTATCTAATTTACCCATTCATAACACATCTCCTTCATGTCTATTTAAATATAGTTTAACATTAAACTATTTATTTTTAAACCAATTTGTTCGCTCCGTTCTCTTCGTCATAGGGCCTATTCCACTCCTGTAAAAAAACAGCAAACAACATTTATTTTCAAATACATCCAAGCATCATTTTTATTTGACACGAATATACTGTAGCAGCTAGCTAAGTTCACTTTCAGGAAGGGAGTTGTTAAAAAAATGGGTGCTAAATGGATTAAGCTCTCAGTCTTGTATTTATTGATTGTTTTTGCTTTTGGACTGTTTATGCATTATACTGTTCAACTTCAATGGAAAACGACACATGCTCATATTGGTGTGGTAGGTTGGCTGACTACTGGATTCATAGGTTTCATTTATTCGACTTATAAAGATGCTGCGGAAACAGGTCTCGCCAAAGCACAGTTCTGGCTATACAATATTGGCCTACCATTCCTATTAGTTGGCATGATGATGGTCTATCTAGATGTGCCAAGGTGGTTATTTGAGCTATTCGTTTCTGGTGGTGGCATTGCCGTAGCCCTTTCCGTCTTATTATTTTTTATCAATGTCTTGAAATATGTGAAATGAATAAAATACCCTAATTTAATAGAAGTTAGACTATAGATCAAACCTAAAACGTTTGAGCTGCCTATAGTCTTTCTTTTTTCTTTTCCATGAGCGTCTTGAGAGAAAATGACAAAAGCCATCGAGAATGCATTCTCGATGGCTCCTATCTACGGTCTGACCCGCAAGATTTTATTATTTAAATTATTGTAAGGAATTGGCTTGCATTTGATACATCTTTTCATAAATACCGCCAAGCTCAAGCAATTCATCATGTGTGCCATTCTCGACAATTCTCCCTCGATCTAGCACTAGGATTCGATCTGCGTTTTTAATCGTAGAAAGTCGGTGGGCAATAATAAACGTTGTCCGTCCTTTTTTCAGGACATCCATTGCATGCTGAATAATTTCCTCTGTCTCTGTATCAATATTGGATGTTGCTTCATCCAGTATTAAAATAGCAGGATCGAAGGCAAGTGCTCTTGCAAAGGAAATGAGCTGACGTTGTCCTGAAGATAATGTGCTTCCTTTCTCGATTACAGGCTCATCATATCCGTTTGGCAAATTCGCTAAAACCCGTTCTCCTCCAACAGCATTCAAAGAATCTTTAATCTTCTGTGGAGAAATGTTTGGATTATTTAAGCTCACATTGGAGGCAATGGTTCCTGTGAATAAATAAGGGTCTTGAAGCACAATTCCCATATGCTCCCGCATTGTTTGTCGAGGAACAGATGTAATATCAATGCCATCAATGGAAATCTTACCTTTCGATGGATCATAGAAGCGGAACAATAAATTCATAATCGAACTTTTCCCTGAGCCTGTATGACCAACTAAGGCAATAGTTTCGCCTTGATGTGCCTCGAATGATAGGTTCTTAAGTACATATTCATTATCTTTATAAGCAAATGAAACATCCTCGAAAAGGACATTGCCCTTATATCTTGGTAAACTTTTTTCTGAGACAGGCTCACCATCTGTATCTAGCACCTCAAACACCCGTTTCCCTGCAATAAGGGATCGTTCAAGCTGAGAAAATTGGTTCACGATATTCGTAATAGGATTAAATAGCTTTGTTAAATAATCGACAAACGCATATAATGTCCCCGCTGAAATGATTTCTGTGGCTGTGTATGATTGTGTACCAAAATAGACAATAAAGACAGTAAACATAATAAGCCTTAAAGTATTGACAAGGTTAAAGGAAGTAGCGGAATCAAGAACTAACAGCTTTCGCTCATATGCGTAATGCTCGTTATTCATATCATCAAATTCCTTTGTCATTTGTTGCTCACGTCGGAATGCTTGAATAATTGTCATCCCCTGGATAGATTCATTGATCATGGCATTAATATCAGCAATTTTCGTACGGATAACATCATTATATTTGGAAGCAACTTTTCGATATAAAATCATCCATAAATACACAATAGGAATCATCGTTAAAGCAAGCATTGCCATTTTCCAATTTAAAATAAAGAGTGCTATATAAACGCCAAAAATGGATATGAAACTCGTCACAAAATTGGAGAGTACCTGTACATATAAATTTCGAACCGCCTCTGTATCATTTGTAACACGCGCAACAATTTTGCCAGCTGGTAGATTGTCAAAGTACTGGATCGGTAAAGTTTGTATATGCTCAAAAACATCTTTACGTAATTTTTGAACAACCCGATTTGCACCAATTTGTAAATAAATATACATAAAATAGCGTAATATCGCCGTAGCAATGGCTAATAGTAAATAAACAATTAGTAACCACGTAATCGGTTTGATTTCAATATGACCAATCGTCATGTAATTATCAATAATATGTTTAGCAATAAATGGCCCAACAAGCTCCGTAAAAACGGCGATTGTCAGGAAGAATAAGCCTAGAAAAATAGGCTTTTTAAAATACATTGCATAGCGCATTAAACGTTGACTCGTACTCATGAGGCACCTCCTTCTAGCTGCTGACGGTCAAATTGCTCCTTGTACCATCCTTGTCGTGAAAGAAGTTCCTCATGTGTTCCTTGCTCAACAACTTGCCCATCATCCAACACGATAATAATATCAGCATGTTGAATACCCGATAATCGGTGTGTGGTAATAATCGTTGTTTTTCCATCACGCTCTCGCTGAATATTTTCAATAATTCTTGCCTCTGTCTTCGCATCAACAGCAGACAGTGAATCATCAAGCATTAAAATTTCAGGGTCCTTAATTAGCGCACGAGCAATAGATACACGTTGCTTTTGACCGCCTGAAAGAGATACACCTTTTTCGCCTACAAGCGTTTCAAGACCCATTGGTAGATTTTCTAAATCCTTTTCAAAATATGCAGCCCGTATCGCCTGCTGTAATTCTGCCTGCGTCGCATCTTCTTTCCCGAATAATATATTTTCACGAATGGTACGGGAGAATAACACATGATCTTGTGGAACATAGCCAATCCAATCAAGAATTTGCTCCTTCGTTTGAGCAGTAATATCAATACCGTCAATGGAAAGCTGTCCCTGACCGATTGGATATTCTCGTAATAATTGACGGAGGAAGGTAGTTTTCCCGGCGCCAGTTTTTCCAACAATTCCAAGTGTTTGCCCTTTTTTCAATGACAGTGAAATTTGTTGTAGGTTTTTCACTTGGCTCATAGGATATTGGAAAGTTAAATCATCAAAGCCAATTGCTTTAGGTGTCGCAATCATTTGTGGATTCGGAATATTTCGAACATCCACCTCGTAGTTTAACGTTTCCTGCACACGATCGAGTGATGCATTCCCTTGTTGCATGACATTGATCAGCTCGCCAATGGCAAATATTGGCCAAACCGCTAATCCTAAATAGACATTAAAGGTTACAAGTTGCCCTACTGTCATGGCCTCTGTCGCTACTAAATGAGCACCATACCCAAGCGCAACAACATAACTGATTCCTGTACCCACTTTAGTAATAGGGCCAAATAAAGCGTTAATTTTAGCTGTATGAATATTTTTTGCATAAACGATTTCACTCATATCCGCAAAATTAGCCTCATCCTTTTTTTCCTGCACATAGGCACGCACTACTCGCACACCTGCTACTGATTCAAGGACACTATCGTTCAATTCCCCAAAAGAATCCTGAGCCTTCATATAACGTTCATGTACAATTTTCCCTAAATATTGAATGAGGATGGCCATAATAGGAACTGGTAGCATGGCAAATAGTGTTAACTTCCAAGAAATCATATAGCCCATCGCAAAAATGATAAACCCCATATAAATCGTTGAGTCAATCAACGTCATGATCCCAAATCCAGCAGTAGTGGAAACGGCATTTAAGTCATTTGTTGCCCGAGCCATTAAATCCCCTGTGCGATTTTTTTCATAAAAGGTTGGAGTCATACGTAAAAAATGCTGCATCAAATTTCGACGTAAAATTTTTTCAAGGTTAATAGCCCCTTCAAATAGTCGGAATTGCCACACAAAATTCAGCAGATAGCCCCCAATAATGATCCCGATAAAAATAAACACATACTTTGTTAAAATTGCTGGCGTCATTTCACCTGCTGTCAAAATATCAATAATTGAGCCCAGTAAATATGGAGGAACAACCTCTAACCCACTAGCAATCATCAATAGCACAATCGCGACTGTATATTGTTTCCAATAGCGTTTAAAGAACCAGCCTAATTTACTTAAAACATCAAACATACATAATTACCTTCTTTCTTCCGTGCTGTTGTGGCATTGCTACCCACTTTCTAGAAATTCCTTTTTGAAAATCATTCGACGTACAGTGTTTCGCATAAACATACACTCCTTTTTTGATTTTTACTATAACCTTTTTAGGCACCAAAAAAGACACATACCCCTCAAAAGAGCATGTGTCTCTTATAAAAGGCCGGATGAAATCCATACCTTTGTGTGCAATCTTAAATAAGCGTTAGGCATGGACAATGTATGTAGCTGTGATTAAATATGATACTGATAAAATTAACATTGTCATGCCCTCCTTTAGTTTATTTGTTATAGTGTTCTTGAAGATTATCACACTATAGAAATAATTGTCAACTATCACACTGTTATTTTTTATCATTTCCGGAAAATAGTTAACGCTTTAAAGCACTAAAATACAATTTTACACCTATGCTCAAAAGGAAAGCATGTTCGACATTTATTACTTTTAACATTACATCATTTTTTTAAAGCTGACATTAACCTAAAGTCTGAAATGAGCAGCCCCAAAAATGCTGCTACGCGCTCAGCATTCGGATAAACCGTAAGCGATGTTTTATGATGTATTTCCTATCACTTTTTTTAGCTAGAATCTCGACTACACTTTCTCTCAAAACCTGCTGTAAATCTATTTTTATATACTATATTTATATATTATTTTGTTACAACAAAATCGTTCACCCTACTAATAGTACTAGCTATAAACTAGCTAAGTAATTAAATAATAATTAGAGACATATTCGTTCATTTGTTAGCATTGAAAGTTGAAAACTCGATTTAATAATATTCCCAACATCGAAATATTTCTAAAATTTTCTTCTCGTGATACACTTTTTAATAATAGTCATTTTAGTAAGGGGTCTTTACGTTGAAATCATTTTTCACTGTTGGGATTGGTGGCATTCTTGGAGCCATTTGCCGGTATGGGCTGAGTCTTGCCATTCCAAACTCGGAAGGATTTCCATCCACAACATTATTGATAAATTTACTTGGCTGCTTTTGCCTAGCATGGCTTTTCACTACTTTTACAAAGCGCACACCTATTGTCCTTGGGATTGGCACTGGTTTTTGTGGGGCCTTTACAACCTATTCGACATTTTCCTTAGAGACATTATTACTCGTTCAACAAAATGAGTGGCTCCTAGCAGTTCTCTATGTTGTCATAAGTATTGCTGGTGGTTTATTCTGCGCCTGGCTGGGTATACGACTAGCAAGGGGGCGACTGGCATGATTCTTGTTGGAATTGGAGGATTTTTAGGCGCCATTTCAAGGTTTTATTTAGGTAAATTATTGGCCCATCCTTATCCGTGGGCAACTTTTATCATCAATTGTACAGGTTCCTTTGCACTCGGTCTTGTTTTTGCCCTCCATCTCCATGATTGGTTATGGCAGCTGATCGGCATTGGTTTTTTAGGAGCCTATACGACATTTTCAACTTTTGGATTTGAATCATTACAGCTAATTGAACAGCAAAAATGGGGGCAAGTTATAGGCTATATAGCTAGTACCCTGTTGTTTGGCATACTATTTGCCACTATTGGTTTTATAGCCGTGTAAAAGAGGTGATATGGATGACACAGCTATCCAAAGAGCTACTACTAGAATTGGAACTTGAAATTGAACAAGCACTATATTCCCTAATCGACCTAGAATTAGCAGAAAATTATGCAGCTATGAATAGACAATTTGCTCAATTACTGGCAAAGGTTCAGGCAGCACAGCTAATCGATTATAAGCTTGATGTTCTCGTAGAGCCTCAAGCCTTTGCAACGGAGACTTGTATTCTACTACAAAGCTTAATAGAAGCGAAGGCAAGGCCTAATAAGCGACATAGATTATTAACACATCGGATGATATTAAAAATATGGTTACGTAAAAATCAACGATTCATGAGGGAATTTTTACCTCAAATGTTTTAGGCGTCTCTTAGTTTTATAAGGGCGCCTCTTTTAAATGTATAGGTTCTTTTATTTTCCTATCCACTGTCGAATCAAATACAGTTGTCTATTGTGAATCTTAGCCTTTTTCCTTCTGTCATCATGTGCAGTTGAATGACGTGATTTACCTCAAAACTTGACCCAATGTATTCTTTTGCCCTTGACCTACTGAAAATTGGTCTCATACTACTTTCAACAAAAAAAGAAAAAGTTCGATTTGGTAAACAAATCGTTTACCAATCGAACTTTTAAGGACTTGAAGAACAAACACTTTTTATTGCGGGGTTCTTTCATTATTAAGTGCTATTATTTTATTGCTTCATACGTAAATACCTGTGAACCATCTGTTGGATATTTATTATACTCATAATCTGAAGAAATTGTTACATCCTTAAATCCAATATCTTGTAAAATTCCTCTAAACTCTTCTACTCCATACCACTTTAACGGGAAGATCTCTAACTCAGTATCAATTAGTTTAGTGTTTTCCCATTTCTGATATTTATTGTGAGTAATCGTAAATTGATTAATGTAATCCACATCTACCAATACTTCTTCCAATGTTATAGAGTCACCGTCTTGATTCTTAAATACTCTAGTTGAAACATACCCCTTCTCAAACGAATCAGGAAGGAAAGTGTCTACTATTAAACGGCCTCCATCCTCTAAATGATCATAAAAACACTTTAAGGCTTTTAAAGAATCTTCTCTTTGATGTAATAATAGGAATGAACCAGTCGGAATAATAATCGCCTCATATTTTTGTTCCAAAGAAAAATTGCACATATTTAATGAATATAGATTTGGTGTAAGCTCACTTTCTGCACAATTTTTTTTGCATAATTGTAACATGTCATCAGAAAGATCAAAACCTTCAATATTTAGTCCTTTATGCAATAAAGGTATTAGGATACGACCATTACCAACGGCAGGCTCTAATATCTTTCCCTTTACACCTTCTAACCTTTTTGAATAATACTCTACATCTCCAAATGATTTACCAATATATTTATCTATATCATATAATTCTGTAGATAAACTACCATAAAAGCTTACCATCACGATTCCCCTATCTAACATTTATTTGTTTTCTGTGCTTGTAATATTTTCTTTTGTTTTAACACATCTCTATTTTCTCTTTTATCCTTTAATGTCTCCGCTCCCTCTTCTTTATATCTTTCTCTTAATTTATATCGTCGAAGATTTGTAGGAACTAAGCTTTTCGAAGGTTCAGTCTCTAAAAGCTTTGAAACGCCTGTTGAGTCATATGATTTTAAATCATAAACCTCAGAAAAATAACTATCGGCTGTACCTGATTCATAGTGCTTTATCTCTGGATAAGAAGAAATAACGCCTTCATAATTTCTTAAAACTACTTTCTCAGGACTCTGGGAAATTATATAATTTGGCTGTAACGCTATCTTCCCACCTCCGTTTGGTGCATCTACCACGAATGTTGGCACAGCATAACCAGAAGTATGTCCTCTTAAAGATTCAATTATTTCCAATCCTTTAGAAATAGGTGCTCTAAAATGGCTAATCCCCTCAGACAGGTCACACTGATAAATATAATATGGTCTAACTCGGATTTTCACTAAATCATGCACTAATTTTTTCATTATTGGCACACTATCATTTATCCCTGTCAGTATAACAGACTGATTCCCCACTGGAACCCCCGCATTGACTAACTTCTCGCAGGCTTCTTTCGCCTCATCAGTTAACTCGATCGACGTATTAAAGTGTGTATTTAGCCATACAGGATGATATTTTTTTAGAATCGAACACAACTCAGTCGTTATTCTTTGAGGAAATACGACTGGTGCTCTAGTACCAATTCGAATTATTTCAACATGCGGTATATCTCTTAAACTGCTTAAAATATATTCAAGAATTTTATCGTTAATTAATAAGGCATCTCCGCCAGACAATAAAACGTCTCTAATTTCTTCATTATTCCTAATGTAATCAATAGCTCTATCAAGCTGCTTTTTAGGTACTGCCATTCCCACCTGTCCAGAAAATCTTCTTCTTGTACAATATCGACAATACATGGAGCATTGGTTGGTAACTAGGAACAATACTCTATCAGGATACCTGTGAGTTATACCTGGTACAGGGGAATCTTCATCTTCATCCAATGGATCCTCTAGATCATAGTGACTCTTCATAATTTCAGCAGATAATGGCACTGACTGCATACGTATTGGACATCGTACATCATCAGGATTCATTAAAGATGCATAATAAGGAGTTATATTTAAAGGAATCGTTTGTAGAGAAATTTTGACTCCTTCTTCTTCTTCCTCAGTTAAGTTTACAACTTTCTTTAAATCATCTAAAGTTTTAATAGTGTTCGTTAATTGCCAATGCCAATCATCCCATTGCTCTTTGGTAATATCTTTCCAAAGTTCAATTTCCCTATAATGTCTTCTTTCCCCTGGTTTAAGTTTAGTTTGCATGAATCACCCCTCCTTTGATGTTGGTATAAATATTCATGAGTTCCTGTCTCAATTCTTGAGCAGGCTCCTCACTCTCATTCAAGTAAAAATGACCACCATTAAAATACTTACACTTATAGTCATTGAGCGCCATTTTCTCCCACAGTTTAACTTCCCCATCAGGAACTGCTGAATCTTGTGTACCTAACCAAAGTTCCATTGGATAGTTGACCAATGCTTTATCATCGAATTTAAATGTATCGAGCAAATGAAAATCTCTGCCTGTAACATCCACTATTGAATTGAATAGCCTCGAATCAGACTCAAGCTCATTTGGCACTCCACCTAGCCTTCTAATATCTGCTATAATACTTTCCCTCGTTCGCCTCGTAAACGGAGCTTCAGGATGCGTCGCATGATTAGCTACAGTTATGGGGGACCTAGCAGCTGAAATAATTAATTTTTTAATATATTGACTTTTCTCATCCAATAAACTTGATAAAGCATAGACAAATAGTCCTCCCAAACTATGACCAAATAAAACGGCTGGGCGATCAATATAATGAAATACTGTTTTAAATAGATATTCTTTTGCCTCACAAAATGTTGATAGGAAAGGTAAATCATTTGTCATTCCTCTACCAGGTAATTCAAACAAACATACTTCTACATCTTCAGATAAATCTCTCACTAAAGGAACCATTGAAAGTGCTGAACCTCCAGCATGATGAAAACATAGCAATTTTAATTTTGCATGTGGATTTGGGTTATATACTAAATAGCCTTTTTCTTGTTTCATCTTCACAATCTATGACCACCTATTATTTTCATAGCTTCCTCTACTGTAAGCTCGCCTTGTTTCACTTTTTCAAGTACTTCAATTTTGCTGTAAGATGGTATAGTACTTTCTGCAATAGGCTCTGCCTCTTTTCTAGCCGTAATTTCTTCTACAAACCGATTGATAGTTGGATATCGGAAAAGATCACCCACTACAAACTCATAAGAAGGTAACACTTTTCGAAGTAAGTTATATAATTTCAGTACAATTAAAGAGTGGCCACCTTGATCGAATAGACTCCGATTCAACTGTACTTTCTTTCCTAAAACTACTTCCCATGTCTCTCTTACCATATCAACCATATCGCCTGACATTGAGATAGTCGACGTAGCGGTTAATTGATTCAGTAATTCTTCAGCTTGTTTCCTTAGCGACACTCTATCAATCTTGCCATTCGTATTGCGAGGTAGCTTTTCTAATGGAACGATTACATTCGGAATCGCAAAATCCGGAAGTATCTTAGAAATCCTACTATTAATGGTCTCAATACTTTGGTCTGTCCCACTAACAAAGGCAATTAAAGTATTTTCACCGTTATTACTTGGAAGACAGCTAACAAAGCATTCCATGCCAGGTTGAAGTGATAATAACGCGTTCTCTACTTCACCTAATTCTAATCGATAGCCTCGAATTTTTACTTGCTGATCACTGCGTCCATAAAATTCAATCACTCCATTAGCATTTAATCTTACTAAATCACCAGTCCGGAAGTAGCTAACACCATCCAGAGTATAACAAGTGGAGGTAACGAAACCATCCTCGGTTACATAGCCTTTTGTTACTTGTTTCCCTCCAATGTGTAGTTCGCCTATCATGCCAGGGGCTACAGAATTACCTGATTTATCAACAATTCTCAGCATGGTTCCCGGTAATGGTTTACCTATTGGGCAAAGTCCTGATTTAGAACTATCCTGATTGTTATTACACTTATAAACTAGAGACTCAATTGTACATTCACTTAGACCATAGCCATTATAAAAATTGATACCTTCCCAAAGCATGTCACATATTTCATTCTTTTCTTCAAGTCTGAACGTATCAGCACCTACTACGATTGTTTTTAAATCTTTTAAGACCCTATTTTCTTCATTTAAAAAGTGGATAAATTCCCTTACTAAAACAGGGGTTGACTCTAAAAATGAAATATTATATTTAGCTGCCATTTCTGCTAAATAGGCCATATCAATTCTTTTTTCTTCCTCGCAAATAAACAAATATCCATTCGTTGACCATGCCTTCAGCAAATCACCTAAAAAAACATCCGATGTCCAGCTCCCTAGTTGAAGAACATACTGTTCACTATCAAGGTGATAAAATTGTTTCCAGCTTTGTATGATTTGTAACAACCCTTCTGCTTTTAATGAAACGATTTTAGGTTCTCCTGTACTACCAGAAGTAGAAATATAATATGCCACATCTCCTGGGTTAAACTTGTAGGCCTCACTTATTATTTCTTTCTCATCCGTACTACGTTCAATAATAGCTGGAATGTTATCTAGGAATAATAATGTTTTTGGCTGCAATATCTCTAATGTACGTTTAGTTCTTGCTTCAGGTATACTCGTATCAATAGCACACCATGCAGCGCCTATTGTCCAAGCAGCAAAAATACCGATTGCTGTTTCAATACCTTTTTTTCCTACCAATGCAACAGTATCCCCACTCTGTACTCCTTCTTTGAGTAGTTCATTAGCCACAATATTGATATATCTTTTCACATCTTGATAGCTTAAATTTCTTTGATCATCTGAAATGGCTAAAGAATCTTCCCTGTAGTCTCCTAAAATAGAGTGAATCGAAAAGTTTTCAGACGTTGCAGAAACATCTGTCGTTAAAACATTTTTTAAATATAGCTCTTCGATTTGTGTTAAGTTAATATTTTTAACCAACATATTATTATAGTTATCTATATTTTCAAATATATACTCAAGAGAATCTAGAAGTCTCAGAAGCTCTGTTTGCTCATAACGTTGTTGATCCCAACCTAATCGTAAGCATATAGAGCCTTGTGTAATATCAAATGTTACTGATAAAGGATCAGAGCTTGTTCCATACTGGTGAACCAAATCACCATTCTTTTTATTAGTTAAGCTTCCCTTGAAATTTTGGAAAATGACAGAGGTTTTAAAGATTTCTGTATTTCCAGATACACCACCAAACTGTAATAATTTAGAATACGGAATTCCGCTATTTTCAGAAACATCTTGCAGATGATCCATTGTCTGGAGGCATACTTCTTTTAATGTTAGTTCATCTTCTATACCTATTTTGACTGGTAATGTGTTTATGAGCATCCCGTTCATATCACTCGACTCTAGTAATTGATACGGCCTTAATGCAAAAGTCGAACCTACGTATAGATTATTCGTATGTTGATATCGATTAATCAACACGCCCCATATTGTTAAAGCGACACTTGAAGTAGTCACTCTGTTCTTTATGCTATAGGCATGAAGATTTTCTGCCGCTCTCTTACTTAACTCTTTATCCAAATACTTAAATAATGGTTTTTGACCCATATGTTGCGATTTTTCTATCGCTAATGTTTCTGCTTCAGCTAAATCACTTAACACATTTCCCCAATATTTTTCCAGCCCTTTTTGATACATTGGATCATTAATATAATGTAAATATGGTTCGATATCTGGACGAATTGCTAATGAAGTGACATCCTTATTTAACAGCTTAAAGAAATCCTCAAGTGTCTGAGCAATTGACCAACCATCCATAATAATATGATGATGCACCCATACTAATAGGTTTTTAGAAGGTTTCCAGTTTTGAATAAGGTAAAATTGTTGTGTCTTATTTAGCAACGTTCGCTGTAGCCTACCAATCTCACTTTTAAACCAATTCTCTATATTCATAAATTCATCTTGAATCCATAAATAATTAACCTCTAATACATTAATTTCTTCTACATTGCTTTGAATAATTTGGATTGGTTCTATCTCTTGCTCCCACTCAAATTTTGTTCTTAATGCTGGATTAGCTCTGGCAGTATTTAACCAAGCTTCTTGAATCTCTTTGAATGTAAATGAGTTAGGAATTTCATAAGACAAAATTTGCCAATAAGCTTCTGACGCTGGGTCTTTTAATGTTTCCATTAACATAACTAATTGCAATGGTGTTAACGGGAGTTTTTTTTCATTTTGTACCATTCTACGCTAACCTCCTTCCACATTATTTAAGTATGAGAGACATCTCTGATACCGTAGGGTGCTTCAAAAAGTCTTTCGGAGTAATATCAATACCATTGGTACGCAATTTAGATACTATTTGAAGTGATTTAATGGAATCTCCACCGATTTCAAAAAAGTTATCATCGATACCTATTTCGTTAACCTTTAGCACTTCAGCCCAAACCTCTACAATTGATTTTTCCAGTTCAGTCGTTGGCTCCCTAAATGTATTTTGAGCACCGTCTGCAAGGTATTGTGAAGCTTCTAAGCTAAGTAGTTTTCTGTCTCTTTTTCCGCTAGATGTTAATGGTAATTTTTCTAACTCAACGAACATCGATGGGATATACGTTACTGGTAAGTCTTTAGACACTGCTTTTTTCAAATCATCTCTACTCAGACTATCTTTCACATTTAAAGTGTAGAAGCAGACTAGGCATGGTTTGTTATTTTGATCATGCCCTAATACGACTGCTGTATCGTTAACTTGTGGTTGCTGTATAACACAAGCTTCAATTTCTTCTATCTCAATCCTTACACCGTTTACCTTAACTTGTGAATCTTTTCTTCCTAGAAAATCTATACTGCCATTCGCTGAAATTTTTACCAAATCGCCAGACTTGTAAAAGGTTTTTCCATTTCGCTTTACAAAAACTTTGTTCGTTTCGATTTCATTCTTGAAATAACCTTTTGCTAAAGAAGGTCCTCCAATCATTAATTCACCTGGAAAACCTTTTGGAACTGGTAGCCCGGCTTCATCGACCACTTCCATTTCTACATACGGTAATGGAAAACCAATATTATAATGATCTTTTGTTACCTGTTGAACAGTAACTTCAATTCCCGCCTCAGTTGGACCATATAAATTGAATGCTTCGACTTGTGGTAACAACTCATTTATTTTTTTAGCTAATGGAGCTGGTAGTGCTTCCCCACTTAAATGAAGATACTTTAATGGCAATTTGTAATCTTTTTGAGAGTCCATTTCATTAAGCATTAATTGCAACACAGAAGGGACAAAATGACACAAATCAATTGACTCATTACAAATAAATTTCAATAAACCTAAAGGATCACGATGCAAGTCTTTAGGAGCAACAATTAACGTAGCACCCGTACAAAGGGTATAAAATATTTCCCAAACAGATACATCAAATGTATATGGCGTTTTAAACAATGTTTTATTACCAGGTTTAAGTTTATTTTGGTTTTTTTGCCATTCTATACGTAAAGAAGCCCCTAAATGTGGACATACTACACCTTTCGGCTCACCCGTCGAGCCAGAAGTAAACATAAGATATGCTGGATCATCGACAGAGACAGGTCCCATTGCTTTTACATTATTTTTAACTATATTTTTTTCTAGAGTATTTACAACTTCCCATTCTCCATATGGTATTTCATCTATTGTATTTACCATTAAAACCTTTGGATTTAATCGCTCTAATAATTTCTGTGTTCTTGCTATAGGATGCTCCGTATCTAAAGGAACATATACTGCGCCTGCTTTTAGAGCACCTAGTATTACTGCAATGGCATCTATTCCTCTGTCCATATACATAGGCACGTAATCGCCTTTTTCAATACCCATTGATAGCAGTAATGAAGAATATTTTTCTGCTTCTTGATTGAGTTGTTCATATGTTAATGCTCTATCCAGCTCTTGAATGGCAATATAATCCTTATATTTTTTCGCTGCCTCTTCAAATTGACAGTGGAGTGGCTTAGCCTTTTGTAATAGTTTCCCATTATCATTGGAGGATATAATAGAACCTTTAGTAAATGCAGTACCCCATAATTGATCTGGTTCATTAATTAATGAGGCTAGTAAACTCAAATAATTCTTCGCCAGCAATTGAATCTCTACTTCAGTAAAATGGGCAAATGAATATTCTATATGTCCTTTTACTTCTCCATTTTCTACATTGAAGAAACAACTTAAAGGAAATCTTGATCCACCAGTATCTTGCTCGATAAAGCTTGTGTTGATATTCTTTAAATCCATTTCAAGATTCACTTTAAGACTGAATGTATTATTTACTACATCAAGATACTCTCTTTTATCAATGTTAGCCGCAATATCAACAATTGAGAAATCTCCATGAGCAATATTTTCATGAACAGTGTTACTAATTTCAAGCAGGAGCTCTTTAAAAGAGGCCTTTTTATTTAAGGAAAGCGTTAAAGGAACTAAATTAACAAACATTCCAACATCATTTAAATTTTCATTAGTTCTGCCATGATAAGGAATTCCTATCGTTATTGTATCTTGCATGCAATATTTTGCTAAATTTAGTGCCCAAGCAGTTAGTAATATTGTAAACTGACTCAATTTCATTTCCTGTGAAAATTGATCAATTTTTTTACCTAGCTCTCTATGGCTTTCAATCTCTAAAATCTTTCCAATTCTTATATATTCTTCGGATTTCTCTTGAATAGGTAGTTGGGCAAGTTTAAATGCCTTAGATTGCTCAAACCAAAAATCCTTCAAATTTTGATCCTCTGATTTATTAACCAATTTATTGATGTTATTATATAGATTTTCAGAACTACTTGATTTTATGTCATCTATAGTAATTTCCTCATTATAAACTTTAGCTATATTTTGCAGTATATTTTTTAAAGATAAGCCATCACATACAATATGATGAGATACAAGTACAAAAACAGCTCCTGCATTCTCTGTATGAATGATTGCCCCTCTAAACAATAAATCGCTCTCTAACTGGAAAGGCTGATTATAAATTGTCTTTGCAAGAGTGTGAGCCTCCTCCATATTTTTCACCTGTAGGATTTGTATGTGATGATCTACATGCTCTCCTATTTCATCTATATTTCTAATTTTTTGTTCAATTCCATAGGAAGTATTTTCTCTAAAATTCACAAAAAAGGCGGCATTTTTCTTTATGATATTGACAAAGGCGCTATAAAACTTATGTTCATCAAAAAGACCGTTAATCTGAAAAGTAGCGCCTACATTATAAAATGGATTTCCTTCATTTGTTTTCCACAAATACCAAAGACCTTTCTGCATACTCGTTGCAGGAAACCACTCGTTTTGATCAAACATAGTAGGTTCATTATTTGATGATAAGGCTGGTAAAGTAGAAAGAATATCCAATAAATTACAAGGTTTTCTCTGCTGCTGTACTTGCCATGGTAAACAATCAACATTAAACGCTTTTGAAACGTTCATAGCAATTTGTGCTGCGTCTAAGGAATTTCCTCCAACTTCAAATAAATCTGTTTGTGATGAGCATTTTAAGTTTAAGGTAGAAGAAAAAATATCAATAATCTTTTGCAAAGATTCACTTATATTCGTTGAAGATTCAAGTAATTGTTTACTATTAAAATATTCTATATGCTGTTTGTTCAACAATTCACGATCTATTTTACCGTTTCTAGTCAACGGTAAATGTTGATGAAAAATAAGTTGAACGGGTATCATATTTTTAGGCAGCTTCTCTTTCAAATAGCTAAATAGTTCAAGTTCTGAAATCGAGGATTCCTCTTCTAATACAATGGATGCTGTCAATAGCGTATTTGAAGCTATATGTAATGGTAGTGCTATAGCTTGACTTACTCTATTATGTTTTTGAAGAGTACTCTCAATATCCCCTAATTCAATTCTCACTCCATTAATGCTTAATTGAAAATCTTCTCTACCATGGAAATTAAAATTTCCTTGAATATCTCTACTTACAACATCTCCGGTGTTGTAGGCTCTTACATTTTCACCGTCAATTTCTAACTGTTTAAATTTTTCATTTGTCTCATGCGGCAAATTAATATACTCTCGTGCTAATCCATCACCAGATATCCACAGTGTTCCTTTTCTATCTATCTCATGAATGATTTGTAAATTTCGATCTAAAATAAAACACTTTACATAAGGTAAAGCGGAACCAATATGAGGTAGCTTTTTCACCTTGCCATCTGCTCTCTCTACAATCCCAGAAGTACTTACAACAGTCCCTTCACTTGGTCCATAATTGTTTACCACATGAAAAGGTAAATCTTTTGAAGGGTATTTTGTTAGTTTATCTCCCCCTACTAAAAGATATTTTAAAGCTACGTGACTATTATCCCAGTCCAGTTCCATTAGTCGCTCAGCAATAGGGGTAGATACAAATGAATGCGTTACTTGGTGCTTTATCCACGTATTTTTTAGAAGCTCTGGATTAAGTCTTTCATCTAATGTCGTCATATATATAGACGCTCTTGAAGCTATTGCACCCCAAATCTCCCAAATGGAAGCGTCAAATCCAGGTGAAGAGGTTAAAGATACTATTGAATCTTTGGTCACATCAAACGTTTTTGTATGCCAATCGATTAAGCGATTTAAAGAATTCCATTCAACGACTACACCCTTAGGTTTGCCTGTAGTACCTGATGTAAAAACTATATAAGCAGCTGATTTCAAAGAAAAATGAATATTTATGTTAATTTCCTTATGATCCAGATTAAAATGCTGAAGAACATCATCAAGCTTAAAAATGATCTGATCTTGAAAAGCATTTGCCTCATAAATATCTGGATGCGTAATGATGATGCTAGGTTTGATATCGTCAATGATGTTGTCGATTCTGTCCCTTGGTGTTTCTGGATCAATACAAACAATAACCCCACCAGCAATAAATGTTGATAAATGTGCAACAAGAAGAGCAGGTGACCTCCTAAGAACAATTAAAACCTTTTGTTCACAGCCCGGTATAATCCCATTTTCTTGCATAGCGGTTGCTAACTTAAACGATTTATGAGTCAATTGTTTTAAACTGTATTTTTTTTGATTGAACCATAAGCTTTGTCCATCATAGTAATCGATTTCTTCACTAAAAAAACTTTCATAGAAATTTGACATTCTATTACCCCAATCTAACAAATTATTTAAAACTATTAATTTTTAGATATTTAGAATATAAATTCGGATTTGCGATTGATAATTTTAAAATTTCCAATGTTTCATTTTTATGAAATCCTTTATGCGTTAAAATAGAGAAAAATTGTTGAGATAAACTTGCCACTCTATGAGAATCTACTGTAATCTGTTTGCTCTCTTTCATCTCTTTCAATTCCTGTTTAATAAGCTGATAAGGAGAATGGATTTCTCTTTCAAAGTCTTGCTTATCGATTTTCGCTTTAAAAGGTGTTCCAATAATAACTCTTAAACAGGCTTGTAAAAAGTGGATAGTCTCTTCTACTTTTAACATATTCTCATTAAGATTATTTAAAATAGAATGGATGCCATTTTTCTCGTTAACCGGTATCGCTCGATAATCAGGATATTCCATCTTTATAATATCCGTTAGAATTGTTTTAGGACCCATCTCAATAAATGTGTCAACATCTTTATTAATGAGAACGTCCATAACTTTTGGCCATCTAACACTTTCGGTAAGTTGTTTACTTAATTGATCTGCTATTTCGTCAGCCTTACTGTATAGTTGACCTGTAGCGCAGGAAAATATAGGATATTGACAATCATTCATCTGTGTTTGTTGTAGAGCTGCTTGAAATCTTATTTCTGCAGGCTTCATGAGTCTACTATGAGCAGGAACACTAACAGGTAGTATCTTTGTAACGGCTCCCTTTTTCTGTAACTCAATGGATGCCAGCTCCAATGCGTTTTTATGACCACTTAGCACAATTTGATTTGTCGAATTAAAGTTTGCAACAGTTACATGATTATCGTCCGTATCTAATCTTCGACATACTTCCTCTACTTCTTCTCCACTAAGTCCAAAGCAAACAACCATACCGCCTTCTTGAGTACATTCACTCATAGCAGTTGCACGAAGCTTTACTAATTCAACGGACTTTGCAAAAGGGATACCGTCGGCAGCAACTACTGCCGACAGTTCACCTAGACTATGTCCAGTTAAATAGAGTTGTTTTACATCGTTATTCTTTTTAAATATCTCCCAGCAGGCAATACTATAAACTAGAATTGCAGGCTGAACTATGACCGTATTACGAAGCTCTCCATTTTTGTTTTCACATGCTTTCAATAAATCGTAGCCCAAAATATCGCTAGCCTCATTATACAAATCGCGAGCTATTTGGTAATTCTCGCATAATTCTTGTCCCATAGAATCATATTGTGAACCTTGACCTGGAAATACAATTGCAGTGTTCAAACGATATCCCTCCAAATGTTAATAGTCATTTCCCTTTCAACTCAATGCTTATTCAATAATAGAGACAGTGCCTCTTCTGATGAAATATCATCACTTTCAAATGCATCTAGAATATCGCTTAATTCATCTTTTGCGTTATAAAAATGATCACAGTATACAATTTGGTCTTGGAATGTAGGATTGCTATATAAATCAGAGATTTCAAATTTTAAACCAATGAATTTATTTTTAAATAAATGAACAAATCTTAGAGCACTTAAAGAACTTCCTCCTAAACTAAAGAAATTATCAATTTCTTTAATAGTTGAAATGCCTAAAACTGTTTTCCAAATTTCACGTATACTTGCTTCAATCTCAGATAGTGTAAACTCACTTTTCACTACTTCTTCTTCCATCGAAATACTTTCGTTTTGATTATTTTTTGAATGATTAAAGTGTTCTACTTCGCTCCAGAAACTCTCGCCAAATGGGATTTTAATGACTGGTTTAAGATAATGGACTTGCTCTAAATCAAAACGTGAAATTAGACTCCATTCATAGCCCTTATTGAAGAATAAGTTCAATGAATTTTGGAAATCTACAAAATCAATCGGAGGTATGGCCGTATCACTTCCAAAATCTTTTTTATCATCTAGTATTAACGTAAAGTTCATCGTTTTACCTTTTATTCCTTTTTGATTCAAATACCCAGCCATTGAGTCTAAATATTGATTCACAGCGCAGCATTCACTTGCAGATTTCGTCCCCATTAAAGAAGAGATTGAAGAAAATAGGATAAAGAAATCTAATGGTTCTGGATTTAATTCTTTTTCTACTAAATAGGTGCCGATTACTCTGTTATGAATGCCTTTTTTGAATTGACTAAGCTTTAACTCTTTTATCCATAGATGGTAAAGTTGTTTGACCAACATAAACGCACCATTGATTTCACCGAAATCCTGTCTAATTTTCGCAAATGTTTCTTTAACAGCGTGTTCCTCAGTCACATCACACTCCATGATTGTAACTGTAGAACCTCGACTTTCAATTTCCATAATTGATGTCAGCTTATAAATTAACATGTCATCTTTTTCTTGATTATTCTCAATAATTTTTTCCCATTCCATTCGGTCTGGTAATAAATTTCTAGCCAATAAAATGATATTGACGTTTTGCTTTTCACTTAAAAACTTTCCTAATTGAACACCTAAATATCCTGTACCACCGGCAATAACATAATTGCCATTCTCTCTTACTATAATTTCATTGCCATTAAAGTCATCGCTTTGTCTTTCAATAACTTTTGTATATCTTTTTGATTGTCTAAATGCCACTAATTCTGGTCTATGATCTTTATCTTGTTGTAACTCTTTTAATAATTGGGAAGCAATGTCTTGAGAGCTTCCGTCCAAATCATGATCGATAGAGTAGGATGAAATAGTCGGTTGTTCCTGCGAGATAACTTTCGCTAAGCCAAAGGTTGTTACCCTAGCAGGAATTATTTTTTCATTGTCCTTAACTTGCTCCGTTAATGATGATATGACATTTAATTGAATTGGATGTGTAACCTCAAACTCTAATAACATTTTTGTTATATTGAATAGTGAGAAAATACCTTCTTCTTGGGATTTTTCCATATTTTCTTTTGATTCCATTGTTTCATCTAAATGCTTAAATGTGTAAGAGTGGATAATCCCTTTTAAATTTCTTAATTCTTCCACACCTATGTGTTCAAACAACTTATACATATCTTTTTCAGAATTGATGTCAATACCATATTGTTCAGATGTATATTGCACAAATTTATCTGCTTCAAGTACTTCAATTATTTTTATACCTAAAGCAGTCATTCTATTCTTTAGTGCAACGATATTTTCATCATCTTTATTCATAAAGTATAGCCAAGTCGTTCCTTCTTTTAATGCTTCATGTGTAGTCTCATTATCATGTGGATAATGTAGCCATTTCTTTTCAAAGAACAGCTCTTTCGTCTGATTTTGGAATGTCTCTTTACTAGATGGCCATATTCTTTTTGTATTAAAAATACTGACTGGTAACGGTAGTAATTTCCCATTATTAAATAATTCGCGACACTCCTCCATAATATTGTTACCTTCTAGGTATCGCTTAATAAGTGCTTTATTTGCTGGAGATGTAGCGGTAAATTCATCTAAATTTTTAATACTATCAACTTTCGTTTCATGTTCATCAGCTAAAAATATACCTTGTGTATAAAAATTACTCGGTACCTTTTCAAATGTTCTTACATTTAATAATCTTTCGACTTTTCGAAGTAGTTCATGACAATTGCTTGCAAAAATACATACTCTAGACTGCTCATGACTTCTTCTATTATTGAATGTATAGGCTAAATCTTGAATACTGTAATTTTCATTATTTTTAAGGTGAATAGCTAAGGTTTTTATTTGATCCCATAGCGCTCTACGAGTTTTACTTGAAATAAACAATGGTGTCAATTTTTCAGTTAATTGCTCCTGTTTATTGTGTCGATACTCCTCTAGTATGACATGAACATTCGTACCACTTATGCCTATAGAATTCACACCTGCGCTTAAAATTTTATGTTCATCAAACGTTTTATTTTCTGAGCTAACTTTGAACGGCGTTTCTTTGAAGTTTATTTTAGGATTTTCTGCTGCAAAATGATTAAGACCTGGAACTGTTCTTTTCTCTATGGATAGTACAGCTTTTATTAATCCTGCAATACCTGCTGCATCACCCATATGGCCAAAATTCGACTTAATTGAGCCTAATTGACATTCCGTTGTCTTAGTTGATTTTTGTAGATAGGCCTTTTTAAGCCCCTCTACTTCGAGTAAATCACCTACTTGAGTACCTGCGCCATGCGCCTCAACAAAATCAATATCATTAAATGATAACTTTGCATCGTCCAGAGCATCCATTATTGCTTTAGATTGAGCGTCAGGATTAGGGACTTGCATGCCATTTGATGCACCATCACTACTAATACTCGAACCCTTTAACACAGCATGAATGTGATTGTTGTCCTTTATAGCATCCGATAATCTCTTTACAACAATAGCAGCAACCCCTTCACCTCCGATAATCCCATCTGCACTTTCATCGAATGGTGAACATCTATATTTTGTGCTCCTTACAACATAATCAGGTGCTTCCTCTTCCCAATACGGAAATAAATTCAAATTCACTCCCGCAACTACTGCTAAGTTACAATCCCCCTGCTTAAGCGCATTTTTAGCAACATGAACAGCAGCTAAAGAAGAGGAACAACTCGTATTAATGGTCATAACTGGACCTTTAAGATCAAATGCATATGATAAATGATAGCCCAGATTAGCAGGTATGTTTGAAATAAAAGCTCGTTCATCTTTTTCTTCAAATAAATTTAAATAATCAAATGCAGGATGAGGTGTATGTGCTATAAATACGCCAGTATTTGAATCCTTTAGATCATTTTCCTTGTAACCTGCCATGTATAAGGACTCTAATGCCACCTGTAAAAACAGACGCTCTGCTGGTCCCATAAATTGAGCTTCATGTTCATTCAATCCGAATTGTTCAGGATCAAACTGTTCAATGCTAGATAGCCACGAGCCATACGATCTTGGATCATTCGTTATATTATTTTTTAAATGGCTATACATTTCTTGCAATTTAGGATTAGAATTAACAATCAATTCAAAACGCTCTTTCGAAAATTCAGTCACAAAATCCTTTTTATTTATGAGACCTGTCCATAAATCATCCAGATTTGAGACATTAGGAAATCTTAAAGACATACCAACAATTGCAAGTGGTTCACTTGTTTCTTTTTCTATTTCATCTAGTAAATTTAATGCTAAATTTGTATCCAATTTATTTTCTTCTACTAAACTTAATATTTTTTTAGACATTGTGCTGTACATCATTTTCTTCTCTCCTATCCAATTCTTTAATGTATTTTAGTTGAGCGAAAATTGCCACAGTTAATATAATTAAACCTCCAGCTAGTAAGAGTAGCGTCCCATACACTCCTCGTTCTCCACTACCTAAATAAGGGATAATATTTACGTTTGAGGCAACTAATTTATCAGCAAGTATTCCTCCTATAATATAAGCGAGGGGTAATGAAATCCAAGCGAATGTTCTAGCAATTGAAAAAACTCTTCCTAGTAATTTGGGTTCTGTATGGAGTTGAATTAAAGTAAGTGTACCTGTATTAACCACTGGCAGTAATAACCCTAAACCACCCCAAAAAACTGCAATGAGTAGCATATTATTGAATAACCCTGTGAGCGTTATAAATACACCAATACCAAAATTTGAAATCAGTACTAACCATATTATGTGCTTCTTCAGCTTGATGAATGACATTAGTACCCCACCTAATACCATTCCTCCTCCATATATAGAGCTTAGTAAGCCAAATTGTTCAACAGTTCCAAAGCTCAATATATATGGCTGTCCAACTACTTGATTGAACCCTAGTGCAAAATTTAAAACCGTGAATAATAGCACTAAAGTTAGAAGAGATTTATGCTCGATTAAATAATTGAAACCATATTTTAGATCACCTAAAATGGAGTTATTTTCATGGCTATCTTCATTGTCATTGTTCACTTTTACACTTAATTTTGTCCAAAGTATTAAGAGAATAGGAATGGCAATACAATAAGTAACTAGCTCTGCACCAATGATATAAACAATACTTCCAAACCCCATTATTACTCCACCAATTACAGGACCCAGAACATCACTAGTCGATGATGCCATAGAAAATACACCATTTGCTCTTGATAACATTTCTTTAGGCACTAGATTAGGTGCTAATGTTTGTAATGCTGGCGTTTGCATTGAGCTCACTATCGAAAGCGATATAGCACCTGCAATTACATGAACCATACTTATATTCCCTAATAAAAGGGAGGAGAAAATTATTGAAGAAATAATTAGTCCAATAATATCTCCTAATAATATTAATAATCGAGGACCTTTCCTATCTATCCATATTCCTATAAAAGGCGATAACACAATTGCCGGAAGAAATCCTGCAACTAAAACGACCGCAAAACTAGATACTTGACCTGTACTTTGGTAAGCCCAGACACCAAGTCCAAACCTTGCAACAGAAGAACCTAATAAAGATATAAAGTGAGTAGCTACAACCATTAAAAAGATTGTAAATCCTCTGTTTGTTGGTTTGCTAAAAGAAGTTATCATGTATTTTGGGGCTCCTTTGCATTTCCACTACATTCAACCAAAGCTTCTTCAAATTTTGATAAGAGGAGTTGAGCTTTTTCATTACTAATCACTTGTGTATCTACCTCTAAGCTTAGATTAAGTTTTCCATCCAAAATAAAGATGTTTATTTCCAAAATATTAGAAAGCTCATTATCTGGATGAATAGCAGGAGCCTGAGGAAGATTTGAGGAGTATTGTAGCACCCCGTTCCCTCCATTTTTACTATTTGTAGAAGTACTAATATCGTTATCAAAATCTCCTAAATAATTGACCAATATGGATGGTTGAATATGCGTAATGTTGTTATTTTCTTTGATCCATCTTGCTATCATAAAGTCCAATCCACTGCCTATTTCGCTCAATGATTGTCCAACTGTGTAAAGCATTTCTTCTAGCGTACTAATTGTCACCTGTAGTGGATACATCGTAGTAAACCAACCTATTGTTCTACTAAGATCTATCGCTGATTGGCGACTATCTCGTCCATGCCCTTCAAAGTTAAATAACACATCTTGTTGACCGAATAGTTGACTAAACGCTTGAGCAAATGTTACTGCAATAAGAACATCAGGTTTATAAATTTCTGAATGTTCTCTAGCATGTAAAAATTGCTTTGTACTTTCCTCACTCAGAGTTTTGGTTACATGATATCGATCCTTAAATAAATAATCTTTTCTGACAGGCTGCATGCATAATGGATGTACATTTTTCACATCTATATTTTCCCAATATGAATGATTCGTGTGTAATTCTTTGTTATACAATTCTCCTATCCAATCAGAAAACTGCGTCATAGGGAAGCTGATTTTATCTTCACCATTTACTATAGCTAAATAATTATTTTCTAATTCCTCTAATAAAACCCTCCATGAAACCCCATCAACAACTAGATGATGAATAAAGAATGTCAAAATAGGCTTCTTAGCTGTTAGGAACACTACTGCTCCTATTGGTAATACCTTTCCAAAATTAAAGTTATTTTGTAATTGGAATTGAATGTTCTCAATTTCCTCTTTTATCCTACCCGGAGGTGTTAATTTTAGATCCTTCACAATGAGCTTAAATGTGTTAACTAAGCTTGGTTCAACAAAAGCCTTTGGTTTGCTCTCATTCACATCGAACCATGTCATCAAGCTCTCATTAACCGAAATAATTGATTGGAAAGACTTTTCTAAAGCAGCTACATCCACTTTCTCAGGCAGCTCTACTGACATTAATAAGTTCCAATAGTGGGCATGTTTAAATGTTTGTTGGAAGAACCATCTTTGCATTGGAGCAAGTTGAATCTCCTTAGAACTTAATTCCTGCCATTCTTTTTGAGTGTCCATTTCTTTAGTAGTGTTCATAGCTATTTTTCGAATACTTCTACAATTAAAGATATGGTCAATTTTCAAATTAATATTTTTTTCCTTTGCCTTTGAGATAAACTTTAATGCCTTGATGGAGTCCCCTCCAATTTTAAAGAAATCAGAATCAATGTTAAATTGACGGTCACTTAAAATTCCTTTTAGTATGGACAGCAATTCTCTTTCAATCTCTGTCAAACTACTAATATCATCTGTCTGAACTTTTCTATCGTCGTATAATTCAGGACTTGGCAGTGAAAGTCTATCTACTTTCCCACTATTAGACATTGGAATTTGTTCTATTTTTTGGTAATACGTTGGAATTAATGATTCTGGTAAATATCGTAAAAGATGTTTTTCAATATCCCTTTGATTAATATCTTGTTGACTGACTAAGTAAGCACAAAGCTGTTCACCATCTTCATTTTTATATAGTTTAACTACGGCATCTTTAATACTTGGAATTTCTCGTAAATATCTTTCGATTTCTTCCAGTTCCACTCTGTGGCCGCGAATTTTAACCATATTATCTTTCCGTCCATAACAAACAATTTTACCGTTCGGCAATACTTGTCCTAAATCCCCTGTCTTATATAAATATCCTGATTGTAAATGATTAATATGGTTAGCTATAAACTTATTTCTAGTTAAATTAGGCTCTCCCAAATAGCCTAGGGCAACACTCTCACCACTTAATACGATTTCTCCAACCCCGTATGAAGGGACTAGCTGATTCTGATTATTCAAAATGTAAACAGACGTGTTATGAATTGGTAATCCGATTGGCGCATGACTATAATCTGATTGTAAATCTTCCTCTGTTACTTCATGATAAATCGTTCCAACAGTTGCCTCAGTTGGCCCATATTCATTAATGATACGAGCATGAGGGAATCGATCTCTCAACGTTTTACATAAAGTTATATCTAAAGCTTCTCCCCCTAGGATGAAGCATTCTACATTTGGTGCAAATCTCTCATCCTCAACTAAATATTGGATCTGTTTAGGTGTACCCTTTATCGTTATGGTTTCTTTTATCTTGGCTACACTTTCAAAAGCCTGATCAATTTCCCCTTCACAGCAAATGATTTTTCCGCCCGTTATCAATGGAATAAACATTGAAGTAATCGTTAAATCGACAGATATGGAAGTGAAAAATGGCATATCTAGCGATGTTCCAGTAGGTGAATAGTATGCAGTAGCCCAGTTTAAATAATTATTAAGATTTTTACCTGAAACAACTACACCTTTTGGTTTTCCAGTACTTCCAGATGTAAAGAGAATATATGCAGGGGAAGTTTTAGCAAAAGAATTTAACTCAATTTCCACATGCTCATCTAGATGAATACCTTCACTTAGCATATTTTTAGAGCTGCTTCGTTTATATTTTTCGCCCTTATCTTTAACAATGATCACAGCATCAAATCTATATTGATTGAGTTCATTGCTTACAGTGTATGTCTTCTCAGAACATTCAATTTGTATATCTGCTCCTACATCACTGAGAAGCTCTTTTAAAATTTCTTCATTAATAAATAAATCTGTATCCCAATCTAATTTAGTATTTTTATCCATATTTTCTTCTTTAAATGCTTGTAAAGAAGAAACAAATTCATCTTTTTTATCAATATTTAATAAATCCCCCAAGAAAATTATTCCGCCCTCTTTTAAAGAGTCAATAGCTTTTTTAAGGACTACCTTTAAATAGCCATAGCTTGGGAAACAATGAATAACACTATTAATGACAACTGCATCTAATGCTGTTTCAAACTTCTTAAAGGCATGAGCCTTCGAAATGTCAAATTTAATATTGCTAAAGTTAGATTTCTGAGCAATCTGTTTATTCCTCTCGATAATAGAGGAAGATAAATCCATAGCTGTATACGTTTTTGTATATGGAGCAAGTGCAAATGTTGTCAAACCTGAGCCACAGCCAAGCTCTAATACATTTGAATCTTGAGGTAGGTACTTTCTGATTTTGTTTACTGCGTTTTCCGCATATTCCTGCATTTCTAAGGCACTGAAAGCTTCACCTGTATAACTACTATTCCAACCACTAGCCTCTATTTCTGTTTTCTGTCCTTCTGCAAAATAGTTCCACAATGATTCGTTCATTAAATCACTTGAATCTACAACAGCACACTGATCTAAATCTGTTTCTCCTAACACCATAACCGTTTGAATATTCTTATTTTCAAATAACAGCCTATTACATAAGGAATAGAATTTCTTTTCCGAAATAATAAAGTTAGCTTGACTTTGTTTGATAATAGATTCAATTCTAGCTCTTGGGTTTTTAGGTGATACAGGTATAAATGTGACATTACTCATTAAACAAGATAAAATACCTAAAATAGCCGTTCTATTATTGTCAGAAATAATGACAGCATTTTTAACTTCACTGTTGCTGTTCAACAATTTTTCTGCTATTGATTTACTTCTATCTACTAACTCTTGATATGTTAATGAACCTGCGCTATCTTCCAATGCTGTTTTTTGTGGGTTCTTTTCTGCCATCATTAATATAGTAGTTAAAAAGTTTTTGCCATCCTCGACAAATTGACCATTTATAGCACTTTTACTTTTTTCTACATCAATATTAGTTAATTCATGCTCATGTAAAATCATATCTAGTATTTTTAAATACGTTTCAATTAATGAATCAATAAATCTTGATGAATAGACACCGTCGTAGTACTCAAGATTACAGAATAGCTCTCCATTTGGTAATTCAACAAATTCGAATTCAAGATCCCATTTACTCGTTTTGTGTTCAGAAAGAATAGGTGTTAATTCTGCTTCATCAAAAGCTGATGTCGTATTTTTAAATTTAAAGTTTTGAAGTGCCACGTTTATATTAAATAAAGGAGAACGACTAGTATCCCGAGGTAAATCTAATTTCTCCACTAATAAATCGAAAGGATATTCTTGATGTTTAAAGCTATCCAATAACATGGTCTTAACATTTCTTAATAAAGTAAGGAAATTATCATGTTCTTCATAATTAACCCTTAATGGGATAGTATTCGTAAATAAACCAATGATTTTTTCTAGTTCTTCATTTACTCTTCCAGATACCGGTGTACCGATTACCATATCTGTATCACCAGTCATCTGATTAATTAGTTTAAATACACTCGACACTAAAACCATGTATAATGTACTTTCATTTGTATTTGCAAAAGCTCTTAATTTATCTGCTAAGCTAGCACTAATATCAAATCTTTTAAGCCTTCCAGTATATCGGAAAGTGCTTGGTCTTAATTTATCGCCCGTTATTTCTGTAATAGGTAGACTTCCTCTTAATGTTTCAAGCCAGTAATCTTCATGTTGTTTAAACCTACCACCTTCTATATTTTCACGTTGCCATGCAGCAAAATCTACATACGTATTTTCTATTTCGGGCAAGGCTTCATTATTACTACTATTGTACAAAGTGAAAAGTTCATCCGATAATAGTGATAATGACCAGCCATCTACAATAATATGGTGCATCATTAAAGCAAACAGACTTTTATTTTTTTCTGTTTTATACACAAATACTCTTAAAAGTGGTCCCGCTTCTAAATCATACGGAGTTTCTTTCCAACGATTGAGTTGATCCATTGCTTTTGCTTCTGCGTTATCTTCTATACTAAAATCTTTGTATTCAAATAAATAGTTTGGTTTTTGCAGTATTTTCTGTTTATTTCCATCCTCATGCTTTACAAATACTGTTCTTAAAGATTCATGTCTTTGTGAAAGTACATCAAATGTTTGGCGTAACCTCTCAATGTCAACTAACCCGTTAACTTTAAAAATAAACGGAGTATTGTAAACCATTTTTTGGTCTGTTAATTGTTCTATAATGCTCAATCTGTTTTGACCATATGATAATGGAAATTCATGGTTTTCTACACTAATTTGAGGTATGACTTCTGTCGATTCTGAATGATCATTGTTTACTTGTTTACTTAGTTGTTCAAATGTAAGAAATACATCATCTAAGACAAAGTCTCTATTAAATTGTTTTTTCAAACGGGTAATAAATTGTAGTCCTGAAAGAGAGTTTCCACCTACAGAAATAAAACTATCCGTTTGCTTAATATTCTCAGTTTCTAAGATTATTTCTGCTAAACTAATGATTTCTTCAAGAGCTGTTTTTCCTTTTACCTCTATAGCTTTTACGCTAGCATCACTCTGTAACCAATAAGATTTTTCATCAAAGTAGTATGTAGGTAAAGAAATTTTATGATTATTCTCATCCTGAAATTGTTTATGCCAACTACATTTTTCACCTGTAATAAAATTTTCTGCTAAGTTCTTGATAGTGTTATCGTCATCGGTTGTCATATCAATAATTTTTTCCCAATTAGTCATATCAAGATTGACTAAATTTTTACAGGCACCTATTAGATCGTCCATTGTCTCAGCTATAATAGCTAATCTTATTTCATGATGCTCCCTACCTGTACACATCGTATATGCTAAATTACTTAGATTAATCGTATCCCCAGATAAATTAGAGAAATGTTCAATCGTACCTCGCAAAGATAATTCAGATTTTGCTGAAAAAGGAATGACATATGCTTTTCTTTTATGATCTTTCTTATGAATTTCAGCCTTCGTTGGTGCTCCCTCTAATAATAAATGAACATTCGTACCATTAAAGCCAAAGCAACTTACACCAGCTATAATAGGTTCGTTTTCTTTTTTATTCTCTTTAATATTAAATGGTACTGTCGGAATAAAAACTGGAGAATTTACAAAATCAATATGTGTATTTGGTTCAACTAAATTTATTGTAGGTGGAACTATTCCCTTTTTTATTACATGTAGTGCTTTGATTACACCCGATAAACCTGCAGCTCCATCAAGTAAATGGCCAATATTACCCTTCACAGAACCAATTGGTAAAAATTGTTTATCGTTATTACTTCGTTCAACTGCTTCTTGAATGCCTTTTATTTCAATAGGATCACCTAAATGAGTACCTGTGCCATGCGCTTCAATGTAGTCAATTTGCTCAGGCTTAATGCCCGCTAAATCCCATGTTTCAGCTAATAAATCTGCATGTGCTTTAGGATTTGGCGCCGTAATACCCGCTGAAGTCCCATCATTATTTACCTTAGAGGCAATTATAACAGCGTGGATATTATCATTATCTTCTATTGCTTGATCTAAAGGTTTTAATAACAGGGCTACTGCCCCTTCTCCTCTTCCAATCCCACTAGCTGAGTCGTCAAAAGGTTTACACTTTTGTTGCTCAGACATAATACCCGCAGCATTCATAAACAGTTTTTCACTATTTATTGGATAAGGGAAAATATTAACACCGCCGACTAATGCCGTTTCACAATCATTATTCATTAAACCCACACAGGCCTCATGAATTGCCAACATGGAGGAGGCACAGGTAGCATTCACAACATAAGACGGTCCTTTTAAATTAAAAATATAAGAAATTCTTGAGGCCGTAAAAGCAGGAATATTTCCTGGAACACTTAATGGTGTGAATTCAGCCAATCCTTCAGAGTAATTGGTCATTGCTGCTGAAATGTAAACACCGGTATTTGAATTTTTTATTCGACTCCCTGCGTAACCAGCATCTTCAAAACATTGATATGCGATTTGAAGAAATCTACGCTGTTGTGGATCCATTACTTTTGCTTCAGCAGCTGAAATATTAAAAAATCCAGCATCAAATTTATCAACTTCATCTAGCCACGCTGCATCCCAAAACGGCTTCTCTTTTGAAATTTTAAGTTTTTCCATATTATTAACAAGGAATCCCTCACACAACGATCTCCTACTATCACTTAATTCTGTTATTTTGTCCTGTTCATTGCTTAAAACATTCCAAAATTCATCAAAATTTTTAGCACCGGGTAATTCTGCAGAAATGCCGATTATGGCAATTTTTTTATCAACTTTCGGTTTAGACTCACTTTTAATTTCATTCACCGATTCAATGATTTGCTTCGCTGCGTCTTTTGTTAGTTCCTTATTTTTAAGAAGATTTAAAACTTGAGGTATTAATTTACTCATAATATTTATCCTCCTCTAATATTAGATTATTCAAAAAAATTTTTTCTAAGGCCGAAAACTCTTTTATCTTTAGTTGTTGCTCTGATGGAAATTCATTCATTTTACTACATACGGAAATTTTATAACCATTAACCAAGTTATATTGCTTGAAATAATAAGGATACGGACTAATATCTTGTACAATTGAAATTTCATTATGACTAGTCTCGATGGAGAAAGAATCTAAAGGAATGCTTAAACCTAGTCCAATATTTTTCACAAAAGCTTCCTTCAAAGTCCATAAGTCATAAAAACGTTCTTTTTTCATTTCAGTTGGTGTTTGATTGTACGAAGTGTATTCTATACTCGAAAAATAATTTTTAATTATTTCATCTTCGTAATTATCTTTCATTTCTTCAATATCAATTCCTACATCACAATTGCCAATGACACCTATAACCCATTCACCTGAATGAGAAATGTTAAATTCATAATCCCCATTGATACAATATGGCTTCCCATATGTATTCGTTTGGATATTTATGTCGGAAGGATGACATTTCAAATGCTTCATCAATAAATATTTCATCAACAATTCGGATAGTAAGGACCTATATGCATCTATTTTATTTAAGTAAGCTTCTATTCTTCTTGCTTTTTTTGTACATACAAAATTCATTAGTTCAGAATAATTTGAAATATGTACAGGTACTTTAATTAAACAAATTTCTATCACATATCACGCCCCCAAAATTTTCTTTATAACCTCAGAGTATAAATCCCTTTAAATTACATTAAAGGATATTAACTTGAAAAAATAAACCTATTTTCCATTTATAATATTAAACACCATGGAATAAATAGTCAATAAATAACCTACCATAATTTATAAAAAATACCAATTCAGTTATATTTACCATTCATTACTCTTAGTCTACGAGTATTTCCATAGAGTCATGTTAAAACTCTAAAAAATCACAAAAAAAAAGGATTCTACTCATATAGAATTCCTTTTAAAACAAAATTGTACTATGTTGAAAGTGATAAGCATGTTTGTTTATTGGACAAATATTCGAATGTTCGATGACTAAAATCAATTACCAATCCAACTCCAGCAGAGAAGTATCCTTGATGATGAAAAACAACATCATAAATTAAAAGTTTACACCTCCCTTCTTAAAACCATTTGTACTAGATGCAGCAAACCATTCTTTCATTTAAAGCCACAAGAAAATTTAGGCTCATGCAAAAATGTCCAAGGAAGCTTCCATTTATTATTCACAAATAACATCGGAGGACCACAATCAAGATAACAATAGCTGACAATTCAAACGGGCTTTCCACCCTACCCAGATGGAAAGCCCACAAAAAAATGTCAAAACAGCATGGATTTCTTCTCTTAGTGCGAGCGGCGTTCTACCTGCTAACAAATTTCGGATCATGCCACCACCAACACCGGTAAAACGTGGAAGCTAGAATAAGAGAATATAAAAACGCTTGATAACATTTTATTTTTCTATTCAATTGTCATCCATTTTAAAGCGTATAAATTTAGTTTTGAATAGAGATTGATTAAAAATGATAGACGAGTTGTTTTCTCACAAATAACAACAACTATTTTTATTCCAAATAAGCACCCACAGTTTGCCAATGTGGAACATAAATAGTGTGAGGAAATGAGTAAAAAGAATTGAAAGTATTGTGCTTTACCATGCAGAAGAGTTTGAAACCAATAAAATATCCAACAGAAGAAAGACCTGCTATTCTACTGGATCCAAATAATTCTAACAATCGAGAAAGGTATGAAAATGCTGAAGATTATGTTGGGTAAAATTTCAAGGGCTTATCGTGAAAGTGACGAAGGAATAGATAGAAAATAGCCATTATTAGTGGTTCATAGTTAGTTTGCGAAATACATAAACTTGTACCACTTCTATTTAGAATACAAATTACTTTTTCAAGGTATAGAAATATCCCCTTTCGGTAGAATGTTATCTACAGCGTACTGTAGTTTTAAAACATTTACTACTTAAAAGGGGATACTGAATACTGTTACTCTTTACATTTTGGTATTGTCTTTTGGGGTGAATAATTTATATATAATTATTATACCGCTAAAAACGATAATTAATGAATAAATTAAGTAAAAAATATCTTTTTCAACACCTATTTTATTCATGAAATAAATGTATATAAATACCCAGAAAAGGATTACTAACGTTCTCGTCAGAATCTACCTCCTATTTAAAACTCATAAATCTCAATCCAACCATTATTAGGTTTAGAGTCTTTACTATCTAAATATTCTGCGATTTTAGCCCCTATATCACTATAGTCTAAAGCGATGGCTACTGCTGCACCTACAAAAATAGCAAGCTTAGGAGCTCCCCATTCTGTAAGTTTACTTGTAACTGTCTTAGTGAAGATTCTTTGTGCCTCTTTTTTACCTTTAGCGACAATAAAACCTTGAATTGCACCAACTCCACCACCAACAGCAACACCAATCGCCACATTTAAAATAGAGCCTGCTAAATTAGTGCCAATTTTAATATCTGGAATCCAGTCCCAACCCATTGTTGAAATGTCATTATTTATTAGCGTCTTATTTTCAAGAACATTAGCCGCATAATTTAAATCTCCTGCATGACCTGAAGATTCATCGAAAAAATCTGTTAATACTTGCTTGTACAGTTCAGGATTAGCTTGTCCATGTTTTCCTACTTCCTCGTTCACTAATTCGTCAAATAATTTCTTTTCTTCCACTGTCATTTCATGTACAGATGGCAAAGAGTCGATTTCTTTTTCTAAATCAAAATCTGTAAAATCTATCCTATCATTTTGTTGTATATTTTCTAATACTAAAGTATTTTGTGTAACTTGAATAGTATCATTTTCATTAGCGAAAGTAATATTACCTGGAATAGTATATCCTAATAATACTGCACCAACAATAAACGTTATAATATGTTTTTTCATACATCCCAATCCCCTTTTAATTTAATTTAATTTAATTTGAAAATTGTACTTTGTTATAAATCAAATCTGTTCCATCTAAAATTTGTGAAACAATCATCCCTCGAATAATTTTCTAAAGATTAAAAATTTTATAATTAATTAGTATGCACTAATTAATTACGTACGGTTTATTTACCCTCCTTTCCTCAATCTCAAATTAATAATAATCCAGAAGTTTAATGTAGAACTCACGAAATCTAACACTCTTGTCTCACCCCCCTAATCTTTATATTTCTGCTTCATTTTGTTGTAAAATATTTACATGGTTAATATAACCAATTAAATAGTACCATTGTTAAACTTATTTGTAAATATATAGGATATTTAAAGATCGATTTTGAGGAATAAAACATATGCTAGGTGATCGAAAAGTTTGGAAAGTGTAGATTTAAAATAAAGTTGCGATATTTATAAAAAGTATAAAAGAATACTTGGCCTGTAAGGTACAAATGCGCCGCTAATAGCGTAGGCAATACTACCAATAATGTGTAATACTGTCCATGTCACGTTATCCAACTCCTTTTTATAAACGAAAAAAGGCCCGCCATCAAATAGTTGCGCGTTATTACGCAAACTATTTGATGGCGGGCTAATATCTTAGCAGTTGTTTTACCTACTAAATTATCCATCTCACCAATTCTACATTCAAAATTTCATAGATGTTCTGCAATGTTTAGATAACACAACAACCATAAAATTTCCAAAAATTATAAATCCTTTTATTTTAGAAATACAGTTTGAATTACAGTGTTTCATAGATAACCTGTCCCATTTGGGAGACATCATAATCTCCTAATGCGATCACTTCGGATTGGAAGTCTGTTGATGTCAAAATTCCCTTTACCGCTTCAATTAACCGTTGATTGTCAGGTGTTTTTAATAGCACAATATCATAGCGCTCTCTCATAACAGGAATAAAATCAACGTTGACAAGCTTGGCGGTTTTCTCAATCCCTATCCCAACATCTGCATGCCCATTTGCTACAGCTGATGCGACATCGAGATGGCTCATCTCTTCTTTGTCATACCCATTAATTGTAGACGGAGCTATGTGATGAATACGCAATTGTTCATCTAATAAGGTGCGTGTACCTGAGCCTTTCTCACGATTGATGAATGTAAATGACTTTGTTTGAAAATCCTCAAATGAATGGATCTGTAACGGATTACCCTTTTGAACATAGAAACCCGCCCTACGTGATATCACATTGATGAGAACAAAAGGAAGGCTCACAAAAATCTTTTTTACATAAGGTGTATTGTAATCCCCTGTATCCCCATCAAACATATGTAAACTCGCAATGTCACAGTCTCCATGGTACAACGCCATGACCCCATTAAAACTACCCTCATGTGAACGTAATACTTTTATTAATTGCCTTTTCTCTAGATATTTTGCCATTAAATCCAATACGAAATCTTGCCCACTAATAATAATTTTTGAATGATTTTTAGGTGAAATAGCCACGGGTGACATAGCAGGAGTGGTACCTGTCTTCCGTTTTTGTATATAGCCTTGTAAATCAGTACGGTCCACCCGCATTTGGCGTCCTACTCGGAAAACGGGCAAATCCCCTTTTTTCACTAAATCATAGACCGTTAATTTCGATACCTTTAATAATTGTGCAACCTCTTCAATTGTATAGGATTGTTCTTGTGACATCTCTTTCCCCTCCTATAAGCCTCTTCTTACATGGTAACTTATTTGTTTACATGTGAACATCTTGAAATTTTCTACCAATTCCAGGTTTCTTTTTCACTTATAACTTATTATAATTAGTTATGTCTTGTTATAACGAGTTATAAAAGGAGAAAAACGAAGTGAAAAAATTTTATCGTTTCTTTGCATCCATGCTTCTAGTTGGCCTATTAGCTGCTTGTGGTAATGAAGATAAAGATCCGCACGTAAATGAGCCGATTGAATTAACCATTTCTGCGGCTGCTAGTTTACAAGATGCCTTAGAAGAACTAAAAACAACTTATGAAAAAGAACACAATACCATTAAAATCCTCTATAACTTTGGTGGTTCTGGTGCATTGCAGCAACAAATTTTACAAGGGGCCCCTGCAGATCTTTTCTTTTCGGCAGCCGAGGATAAATTCGATGCTCTTGTAAAAAACGAGATTATTGATCCAAAATTGGGGATGGATCTTTTAGCAAATGAATTAGTATTAATTGTTCCAAAAAATAATGAAAAACAAATCCAATCCTTTGAAGATTTAAAACAAGCAGGGAAAATTGCACTTGGTACACCTGAAACAGTCCCTGCTGGACAATATGGGGTGGAAACGTTAAAAAATAGCCAACTATGGGAGTCACTTGAGTCCAAGGTAGTGTATACAAAAGATGTACGTCAAGTCCTTACTTATAGTGAAACAGAAAATGTAGATGCAGGAATTGTTTATAAAACAGATGCTCTTGTATCTACTAAGGTCGAAGTTGTTGCAACTGCAGATGAACATACACACACGCCGATTATCTATCCGGTTGGAGTCATAAAAAATAGTAAGTATGTACAAGAGGCTGAAGATTTTTATCACTTCTTACAAAGTGATGAGGCGATGGATGTCTTTAAAAAGTATGGGTTTAAAGGAGCACAATAAAGGATGGGTACCGATTTTTGGTCTCCTCTTAGGCTTTCGATAGAAATTGCCTTTGTTGCGGGTATCATTGCTATATTGACAGGTATTTTAATGGGTAAATGGATGGCGACACATCACTTTAAGGGGAAGCTATTACTGGAAACGTTATTGCTAATGCCCCTAGTATTACCTCCGACTGTAGTAGGTTTCCTGCTTATCGTTCTATTTGGGAAGAATAGTATATTAGGGAATCTGATTATCTGGCTTTTTGATCAGCCTGTCATGTTTACTTGGTGGGCCGCCGTCATCGCCTCAACCATTGTTGCCTTTCCATTAATGTATCAATCCGCCAAAACGGGCTTTGCCTCGATTGATCGAGATATCGAACATGCAGCACGTGTAGATGGGGCTAACGAATGGCAAGTCTTTATGTTCGTTTCCATTCCATTGGCACTAAAGGCTCTTGTTTCGGGAGCAATATTGAGCTTTACTCGTGCATTAGGTGAGTTTGGGGCTACGCTGATGTTTGCGGGTAATATTCCAGGGAAAACACAAACAACCCCTTTAGCGATTTATATGGCCATCGATTCGGGGAACATGACCCTTGCCTGGACATGGGTCTTGTGCATGATCACTATTTCATTTCTGATGCTTCTTAGCATTCATGTCCTAAAAGTATAAAAGAGGTAGCTAGTTTAAACTAGCTGCCTCTTTTTCGTCATCCCCCACTAATAGGTGGAATAAAGGCGATTGTGTCGCCCGATTTAACAATGGTAGTATCCGTTGCAAATTCCTCATTAATGGCTGTCATCATCTGCTGTAATGTCAATTGAGGATAGTGCTGTTCCATCCACTCTTTCACTTGAGCAACTGTCACATTTGACAGATCTACTGATAGCTGTGACGCACCAACCACCTCTTGTAAATGAGCGAATAATAAGATGTTAATCACAATTTCCCTCCTCATCTATCGCTGGTTTTCCTTCAGGATATGGGACATTTTCTAATTGATCTCCCATCCATTGCGTACCATCTTCCCAATGTTCTTTTTTCCAAATAGGCACAATCTGCTTAATGCGGTCAATTGCATATTCATTTGCCAAATAGGCTACTTTTCGATGTGGGGATGATACGGCAATGACTACGGCAATATCTGTAATATCCAATCGCCCTACACGATGTGTAATCGCTATTTCTGCTTCCGGCCATAGCTGTTTTAGTTCTTGTGCAATTTGCTCAAACATTTTAATTGCCATAGCCGGGTATGCTTGATATTCCAAATACAATGTTTTCTTCCCTTGGGTGATTTCACGTACAGTTCCGATGAATAGCGTTATCGCACCAGCGTTTCGACTTAGTACCTTGTGCCTTACTTCTTCCACATCAATTGGCTTATCAATAATTTCAAACATTGCTGTCGTCATAGTTTTCCCCTCATTTCATTCAACAAAAACTCCATATATTCTGTATCTTCATAAATAGAAAAGGCTGGGCTCGGTAAATTCTGATCAATTGGATAGCTTGGCCAATATATGACACAAAGGATATTAGAAATTTGTTGTAGTAACACACGGTCCTGTGCTGTTCGTAGTAACACGACTTTTGGGTAATGTTCTCTCTTATATCCCTCAATCAAAATAATATCCATTGAAAGGGTAGCATAAATCGTAAGTATATCCGCAAGCCGCCAGCTATGTTGGTGAATACTTAAACGTAATGTTCCGCCCCCCTCCACTGCTGAAACACGGGCACCTGCCTGTTCGTGTCGATTACTATCCTTTGAAAGATTTTCTACCGGCGCCCCACCATGCCCATGGTGTTTAATGGTCCCTACACGCAGCCCTTCTTTCGTGGCGTGCGTGATCAATTGCTCCATTAAAGTCGTTTTTCCGCTATTTTGATAGCCAACTATCTGTATGATTTTTCGATGTTGTTCCAAGGCCACTCACTTCCTTGCAAATCTTCTAGCAATAAAACTGCTACTTGCATGTTTTTTTCATAGCCGCGAGAGCCACCAGGTAAGACGATAAAAGCATTAGCTGACGCTAATGAAGAAACAGCGCTCGATTTATCAAAACCAGATGGTACAGCCATTAGTTGACCATTTTCATAGTATACTAGAGCTCTTACAAAGCGAGTAAATGGATTGGGCTTTGTAAAATCTGCCCCTAAAATAGCCTGCTCTCTGCGGACATGCGGTTGTTGATTGCCAAATGCTGTGCGAATAATGGGACGTACAAATAGCTCAAAACCAACATAGCATGCTGAAGGATTACCAGAAAGTCCAAATAATAATTGATTATCACGAGCAGCAACCGTTGTCACACTCCCTGGACGCATCGCCACTTTATTAAATAATACCTTTGCGTCAATAGCTTTGTAGATAGCTGGTAAGTAATCATAGTCTCCAACGGAAACGCCTCCCGTTGTCAATAAAATATCGACTTCCTGTAATGCTTTTTCAACAATATGAATACATAAATCAAGATCATCGCTAAATTTGCCAAAGTATCGAACCTCTGCACCTGTTCGTTCGATTTGTGCCATGATCATATAAGCATTGCTATTTCGAATTTTTCCTGGCTGTAAAGATTCCTCTGGCTCTAGTAACTCACTGCCAGTAGCAATGACACCCACCACCAATTTACGATATACAGGCACTTCCGCATAGCCAAATGTAGCTAGTAATGCCATAATGCCGGGGTTAATATATTGTCCTCTTTCAACGAGAACAGTATGTTGCTGCACATCTTCACCTTTATAGGAAATATTAGTGCCAGCTACATACGCCCGTTTAATCGACATACATGTTTGCTGATTTTCTTCAAATGTTTGGGTTAATTCTAGCATTACAACTGCATCACAACCTTTTGGTATTGGCGCACCCGTCATAATGCGTACGGCTTGCCGATATCCGACTACGTCCTCGTAAACAAAGCCTGCTCCAATTTCTCCAACGACTTGAAATATGACTGGCTGTGCTGAGGACGCTTCCTGACTATCAATAGAACGAATAGCATAGCCATCATAAGGGGATCGATCAAAGGCTGGTACATCATGATCGGCGACAATATCCTCCGCAATAAAGCGACCATATGCTTGCGATAATGGCACAAACTCCTTTTTGGCTTGAAAAGCATATTCCATTACACGATGTACAGCTTCCGACACTGGAATTGGTTGTCTCTTTTCCAACATTTAGCACACTCCTTTATCCTAATAAACGATAGTAAATGGTTTTTGCTTTTTGTATCTCCTGAATTCCATGAATCACTACGCGCCCATCCTGAAAAATGACAATGCGATATTCTTCTGTTTGGCAAGAAAGCAAATAAGGATTCATGTGAATATCCCCATAGGGACGAAGTTGGTCTGCCAACTGCTCTAAATTATAGTGAGCCGGATTTGGCGGTCGGATTTGTACAGCATCACGACCACAAAGCACCTCTAGTTTTGTTTGATTTTCATAAGCTAAAGATGGATATGTAGGGTGGTGACCACAGGTTGGACAATCATCCTGACGTATTTTATCTACGTTGATTTCATAATGTTGATTTTGCCAAACATCAAACGTCAAATAGCTTTTTCGTAAGGCCTTGTCATCGCCAACTAGCAATTTTAACACCTCTGCTACTTGATATGCCGCTACTATTTGGACAGGAGGACTAATAATTCCTACTGTATCACAGGTCATCCCTGTTTGAGGCATGACCTTCAGCAAACAGCGTAAACATGGTGTTTTCCCTGGCACAATCGTATAGGTAGCCCCATAACTACTCACACAAGAGCCGTACACCCATGGAATACGATGCTGTTGTGCAAGATCGTTCATCAGAAAGCGGACATCAAAATTATCAGTGGCGTCTACGATGACATCTATATCGTCTAGCAACGGTAGCAATGATTCTGTGCAGGCTTCCATAATGGCGACATGAATGGCGACCTCTGTGTTAATTTGTTGTAGTCGATTTTTGGCTGCGATCACTTTTGGCAATTTCTCTTGTGCGTCTTGCTCAGTATATAATTGCTGTCTTTGCAAATTACTCCATTCCACATAATCTCGATCAATCAGCGTCAATTTTCCAACACCTGCCCGCACGAGTGCTTCTGCGCTAGCACTGCCCAAGGCACCAACCCCTACGATTAGGACATGTTTTTGTTTCATTGCCTGCTGCCCTGCTTGTCCAATAGGGCTAAATAATTGTTGTCTCGAATATCTATTATTCATGAGCATTTTGCCTTTCTTTCTATGAATTTTCGTTTGACCTTTTCATTGATAGCATTATAATAAAGTGAAACTTACTTAGAAATTTTTTTCTATTTCGTGCTCATTCTTCACTTCATGAATGGAGCATTTTTTATTAAAAAACTCCCATAACGCAAGAAAAGGAGGTCGTTCTACCTTGCATCCTACACATCTTCAACAACCCATCCATGCTGCCATTTTAACCGTGAGTGATACACGGACAAAGGCAGAGGATTTAGCTGGTCAGCGCATTCATTCTTTACTTTTGGAGGCTACTTTTGAAGTAGTGGACTACCAAATAACAAGGGATGAACCGCTCGATATCTCAGAACATATTCATACATGGTGTAATCATGCCAACATCAATGCTATTATCGTCACTGGTGGAACTGGTTTTACACCAAGAGACCAAACCTACGACACCATTTTGCCTCTTTTTGAAAAAGAAATGATGGGGTTCGGAGAATTATTTCGAACGTTAAGCTATGAGGAAATTGGCCCCAAAGCTATGTTTAGTCGTGCCACAGCAGGTAGTCGCCATCAAACAGCTATCTATGTTTTACCAGGTTCTACTAACGCTGTGACATTGGCCATGACCAAGCTTATTTTACCAACCATACAACATTTCGTTGGAGAATTGAATCGCCTATGAAAGTTGCTGGTGTTGTCTTAGCTGGTGGTCAATCCTCTCGATATGGTCAACCGAAAATGTTTGAGACGTTTGCAGGACTACCCTTATATAAGCACAGCCTCAATGCCCTCCAAGAAAATCAATTAAATCCTTTGGTGATTGCTACAAACGCTAGCCTGCAACCTAGGTTTGCATCTGAGAATGTGCAATGGATCATTGAACAGCAGCCGCATCAAGGGCCACTTTTTGCCCTTCATCAAATTCTAGCGTCTTTTCCTGACATTGAATGGTTTTTTGTCGTCGCCAGTGATATGCCCTATATGAACGCAGCGTTTATTGAAGAGCTGCTAGGCTATATAAATGATTCTTATGATGCGATTGTTCCTAAACAAAATTTACACTATCAGCCATTAGCGGCCCTATATCGCCACACGGCATTACCCATGGCGAAACAATTGACGGAACAAAACAAACGGAGTATGAAAGTGCTTTTAGATCAACTTCGTGTATGTTATGTTCCTTTTAAGGAGAACTGTCCAACATTTATTAATATCAACGCTCAACATGATTGGCTACAAACAGTGACAAAGGAGTCTAACAATGAATAATTTTTCCCACTGGAACGAAGCAGGTCGTCCTAAAATGGTCGACATTTCTGAAAAAGAAATAACAACGCGTACAGCCATAGCACGCAGTACCATTACATTATCCAATGAGGTCTATCAGGCCATCCAACAAGGTGGTATAAAGAAAGGTGATCCTACACAAGTCGCTCAAATCGCAGGGATTATGGGCGCTAAAAAAACAGCTGATATCATCCCTATGTGCCACCCTATTATGCTACAGGGCACAGATCTGCAATTTGACTATGAGAAAATCGATAATGGTTATGCGCTACACATTCAAGCTACTGTCAAATGCAATGGAAAAACGGGTGTCGAAATGGAGGCCCTTACAGCTGTCTCCATTGCCGCCCTCACCTTTTACGACATGTGTAAGGCGGTTGATAAAACGATGGTCATTAAAGAAACCTATCTTGTAGAAAAAACAGGCGGCAAAAGCGGTACCTTTACGCATAAATAAACAGAAAAAATTCGGCATCTTGCCGATTTTTTTCTGTTTTTATGTTTACCCTCCGATATGGGACATTTCAACTTTAGCCTTTTTCCTATTTGCTATCGTCTGTTCGTTCCGCTCGTCTGAATAGCGATCATTTCTTTCTGTCCAGACACTCTTTATACAATTAAGAATTGCTGTATCATCTTGGCCAGATCTTAATAGCTCTCTTAAATCCGTCCCCTCTGTAGCAAACAAACAAGTATATAATTTACCCTCTGCTGAGAGGCGTGCACGTGAGCAAGACGTGCAAAAAGAATCTGTGACTGATGATATAATACCAATCTCCCCTTGATTATCCTTGTATTGGTAACGAGTCGCCACTTCCCCTAGATAATTAGGAGCAATCGGTCGCAGCGGTGAATGCTGATGGATTTGCTCAACGATGTCTTTTTTGGCCAACACATCATCCATGCGCCAACCATTCGAATTTCCAACATCCATATACTCAATAAAGCGTAAAATATGTTGTTTTTCTTTAAAAAATCGTGCCATTTCTATAACATCTTGGTCATTTTTTCCCTTTTGAACGACCATATTAATCTTTACTTGTAAACCGGCTTCCGCTGCCTTTTCAATACCCTCTAACACAGTTGACACCTTCCCGCGATGTCCGTTCATCTCAAAAAAACGCTCGTCGTTTAGTGAATCTAAACTAATTGAAACGCGGGATAAGCCTGCTTGTGCCAATGGCTGTGCATATTTTTTTAATAAAGTGCCATTTGTTGTTAAAGCGATATCTTCTACACCTTCTAGGCGATGAATTCGGGCAATTAATTCCGTTAAATCGCGGCGTAATAAAGGCTCCCCACCTGTAATGCGGACCTTTTTGACACCTAGTGAGACGAATATTTTGACTACTCTTTCAATCTCATCGAAGTTTAAAATTTTATCAGATGATAAAAATGCATAATCAGGACCAAACACTTCAGCTGGCATACAATATCGACAGCGAAAGTTGCAGCGATCTGTCACGGATATTCTTAAATCTCTTAACGGTCTTTGTAGTTGGTCTTGTAGATCCGTCATTTAATCTCCTTCTTTCCGTACATTCTGAGCTGGTATGATGATGCGTTGTGGATGTGTATAAATATTCAATGTTTGTTGTCGAATAAAGCCTACCGTCGTAATACCAAGCTGCTCGGCCAATTGCAAGGCTAATTCGGTTGGTGCCGATTTGGACAATACTATTTCACAGCCTATTTTGGATACTTTTAGTAAAATCTCTGATGATATTCGTCCACTAAAAACAATAATTTTATCTTGTATACTAATATTATGACGTAAACAATAGCCGTAAATTTTATCTAAAGCATTATGGCGACCAATATCCATGCGACTTAAAACAATGCCATTGACATCGCAAAGCGCTGCATTATGCACACCACCTGTTTTTTTAAATATATCAGCAGTATCCTGCATGGCATGCATTAAGCGAAAGCAATCCGCAGCAGTAATTTGCACATGAATATCTTCCATTTTTTTTGCTACTAAAGCATCGTTTGTAAAAACAAAGCCTTGTCGACTCATTCCACAACAAGATGTTATATAGCGTTTGTTTTGTGTTTGCTGATAATAAGGATTGACATGCTTTGTTTTAATGTGCACAAAGCCTTCTTGTTCTTGATGCCAAATGTCCTCAATATCCTCGTAACTACGGATCACCCGTTCGGACGCTAAATAACCGATAACCATATCCTCGACATACTCCGGCGTACAAACCATCGTGACAAATTCTTGTTGATTAATTTTCACGGTCACAGCATATTCTGAGACAATTAAATCATCCATTTCCTTCGCTTGCTGCCCTTCAACTCGCACAATCTTCCTCGTAACGGCTCTCTCCATAAGGCATCCTCCTTTATTCACTTATAGGTTTTTCAAAAACAAAGACGGAAATCGCAAAATCCTCTTCAATTTTAATATCTGAAAATAAGTGGAGTAATTTACTGCCCATTAATTCTTCCATGCCTTCCGGTGGGGATTGTGCATATAAATCTTGAATCATGCTCGTCCTTGCGGCATGAACCATTTTTAATCCTTCGGGTGAACCCGCAATAAATTTTTCAGTTGGAGTGATATTCCCATATAAAGTGGAGACAGCCATATTTTCAACAAAAACCGTATGAATACGTTCTGGTCCTTTACCAAAAACTTCTTTTCGTAATTTACGAATCATATCGTTAAATTCATGAACTTTTTTAGACATAGTAACGATTCTCCCATCATCATTATACTTTTTTAGGCAATCACTATGGGGGTCACCCTTACAGTTTGTTAATCATATAGTAACTTTTAAAAAAATAAAAGAGAAAATATTTTTGATAATTATTCTCATGTAAAAATATTGATAATTCATATTGTTCCTTTTGCAGGAAAGGGCTATAATAATAGCACAAATGGAATTTATGTATTTTGATCCCTATGTCTTCCTCTACTTAGAAGTCGCATAGTGTTTATAAATATTTGAATTCTATGATGACCTAAAAATAAAAGTTGATTGAGTTTTTAGCAAGGCCTGCTAAGAATTTTATCCACCATGAATGTATTAGCATGTCTTAGACGTGCCATTTCATGGTGGATTTTTTTTATTTTTTAACCCGAGACATGGATAACTTGTTATGTTCTAACAATTACTCTATTTTGAGGTAGCTTCACGTCGATTTGGGAATTACAATGATAACAAGACAATCTTTTCATCATTTTTGGAAAGCTCTTATTGTAATTCCCTTTTGTCTTAAGCCGTAACAGGTTGTCCGAGTAGTCTCATAGTGTAAAAGGAGGAAATTACCTTGACTCAAATTCATATTAATGGCGTAACGTACGATGTAAAAGAAGGCGCTACAATCCTTGATACCATTAATCAACATGACATCCCTCATCCACAGATTTGTCATGTACCTACCGTCGATCCAATCGAAACGTGTGATACATGTATCGTTGAGGTAAACGGCCAATTAGTTCGATCATGCTCAACAAAAGCAGTCGATGGCATGAATGTATTATTAACCTCTGACAAAGCAAAAACGGCGCAAACAGAAGCGATGGATCGTCTTCTTGAAAATCATTTATTGTACTGTACAGTTTGTGATAATAATAATGGGAATTGTACGTTACACAACACAGCCGAGTTAATGGAAATCGAACATCAAAAGTATCCATACAAACCAAAAGTGGAGCCACATGAAGTGGACATGTCACACCCATTTTACCGCTATGATCCAAATCAATGTATCGCATGTGGACAATGTGTAGAGGTCTGTCAAAGTTTACAGGTGAATGAAACACTATCTTTGGATTGGGAAGCAGAAAGACCTCGCGTAATTTGGGATACCGGCGTTGCGATTAATGATTCTTCCTGTGTCAGCTGCGGTCAATGTGTAACCGTTTGCCCATGTAATGCGTTAATGGAAAAATCCATGCTTGGAGAGGCTGGATTTATGACTGGTCTTAAACAGGATATGTTAGATCCAATGATTAGCTTGATAAAAGAAGTAGAACCCGGCTATAGTGGTATCTTTGCTGTTTCTGAAGTGGAAGCAGCGATGCGTAGTAAACGGACGAAAAAGACAAAAACAGTCTGTACATTCTGTGGTGTAGGCTGCTCATTCGAAGTGTGGACAAAAGATCGTAAAATTTTAAAAGTACAACCTTCCGATGGTCCTGTAAATGCCATTTCTACTTGTGTCAAAGGGAAATTCGGTTGGGACTTCATCAACTCTGAAGAACGTATTACAAAGCCATTAATTCGTAAAGATGATGCCTTTGTGGAATCTTCTTGGGATGAAGCACTTGATTTAATTGCCGCTAAACTGGGGGGGATTCAACAACAATATGGCCCTGGTTCTGTGGGCTTTATCTCTTCTTCTAAAATTACAAACGAGGAAAATTACTTAATTCAAAAAATGGCACGCCAATTGTTTGAGACAAATGATGTAGATAATTGCTCCCGTTATTGCCAATCACCGGCAACGGACGGTTTATTACGCACAGTAGGTATGGGTGGGGATGCAGGAACCATCAAAGATATTGCCAATGCTGGTCTTGTCATTATTATCGGGGCTAACCCAGCTGAAGGTCATCCTGTTTTGGCCACTCGGGTCAAACGTGCCCATAAATTACATGGTCAGAAACTAATTGTTGCCGATATACGTAAACATGAAATGGCTGAGCGTTCTGACATATTCATGCGTCCGAAACAAGGTACGGACCAAGTATGGTTAATGGCAGTAACCAAGTATATGATGGATCAGGGTTGGCATGATGAAGCCTTCATTCAGAAAAATGTCCTACACTTGGATGAGTTCAAACAAGTTCTTGAAAAATACACACTTGATTATGCACAAGAAATGACTGGTATCTCAAAAGAAACCTTAATTCAGGTGGCAGAAATGATTCGCGAGGCAGACGGGACTTGCGTTCTTTGGGGTATGGGTGTCACACAAAATACAGGTGGTTCATATACGTCAGCTGCCATTTCTAATTTACTTTTAGCAACTGGTAACTACCGTCGTCCAGGTGCAGGTGCCTACCCTCTTCGCGGCCATAATAATGTTCAAGGCGCTTGTGATATGGGTACACTACCGAATCTATTGCCAGGCTATCAAAAAGTAACAGATGATGAAGCGCGAGCTAAATTTGAAAAAGCATACGGTGTTAATATTCAACCACAACCAGGTCGTAATAATATGCAAATGTTAGATGCGATTATGGAAGGTAAAATGAAAGCAATGTATTTGGTAGGTGAAGATATGGCACTTGTCGACTGTAATGCTAACCATGTAGATGAAGTTCTATCCCAATTAGACTTCTTTGTGGTCCAAGATTGTTTCCTATCACGTACGGCACAATATGCGGATGTTATTTTACCAGCTGCTCCTTCCCTCGAAAAAGAAGGTACATTCACTAATACAGAACGTCGCGTTCAACGACTGTATCAGGTTTTACCGACGCTGGGAGAGTCAAAGGCAGATTGGGAAATCCTGCAAGCAGTCGCTTGTCGTCTAGGTGCTGACTGGCATTACAATCATCCAAGCGATATATTCGATGAAATGGCTAGCCTATCTCCCCTTTTCTCACAAGCAAACTACGATGTACTGGAAGGCTGGGGTAGCTTCTGCTGGGGTAGTCATGATGGGAAAGATACACCTTTACTCTATGAGGACGGATTTAACTTCCCTGATAAAAAGGCACGCTTTGCATTAAATGACTGGGTGGAACCAGTTGAATTTGAGGCACAGTATGATTGCCATATTAATAACGGACGTATGCTTGAACACTTCCATGAAGGCAACTTAACGAATAAATCAAAGGGTATACAATCAAAAGTTCCTGAGATTTTCGTAGAAGTATCACCAGAATTAGCGAAAGAACGAGGCATTGAGGATGGAGCCCTACTACGCTTAGTATCGCCATATGGTGCATTAAAGCTAAATGCTCTTGTCACAGATCGTGTACAAGGTAACGAGTTATTCTTACCAATGAACTCTGTTAGCAAGGATTCAGCTATTAATTTCTTAACAGGTCCAGCCGCAGATGTGAATACGTCAACACCTGCTTATAAACAAACGAAAGTCCGAGTAGAAGTGCTAAAAGCAAAAGGAAAATCACCACTTCCTCGAACAAACCCACGTTATAAAAAGCGCCATCCTCAAAATGGCGTCGAGGTACAACGGAAATGGAATCGTCCTGGCTACGTTCACTTAACAACTACTAATGAAAGAGAGTGAGAGCATGGCTGTCCCGATTACAAACATAAAAAAGCAACCATTTACGGAAGAACAACTAAAAGAACAAAAAATAGACAATCTAAAACAATTACTTTCTGAACATGAAGAAGCAGTTCAGCAAGTATTTACCATTATGTCAGAATTAAATGATATTGGTGCATTAGAAGCCGCTACTAAGTTACTTGAAGCGAAAGAGGATGTGGCTCATATAGCACTTGGACAATTAACACGAAAGCCTGTGACGAATATTATTAATAATTTGATGGGTGTTGCAGGAGCCTTGACAGAGCTAAATCCTGAAACAACAGCAAAACTTATTGAAGGCTTACATGCTGGAGTGGACGAAGCCAATAAAGCTCTAGAGACTGATGAAAAAGTGAGTGCTTTTAAGCTAGTTAAAATGTTAAATGATCCAGATGTTAATCGTGCACTCAATTTTGGTGTCCATTTCTTAAAAGGACTTGGCAAAGGCTTGAAAGATTAGGTGGTGCCTTCATGTTAACGAAAGAAAATATACTAAACACCTTGAAACAGGTAGAAGATCCAGAGCTTCACCAAAGTATCATAGACTTAAATATGGTGCGAAATATTCAAATCAACGGTACACAAGTATCGCTTGATATCATTTTGACTATTCCTGGCTGCCCTTTAAAGGCAAAAATCCAACAGGATGTGGAGGAGGCGTTAAAAACGCTCGGTGTCTCCCCTGTTGTCATTAGCTTTGGGGCAATGACCGAACTGGAACGTCGCACCTTAACTGCCTCTCTACAAGCGGAAAAGGTGACAGACACAGGTATGCCCAAAATGCTGTTGCCCCATTCTGGCGTTCAATTTATCGCAGTAACTAGTGGTAAAGGTGGTGTTGGTAAGTCTACCGTAACCATCAACCTAGCTGTTGCTCTTGCCCGTCTTGGAAAACGTGTCGGTATTTTAGATGCAGATATTTACGGCTTCAGTATACCTACGATGATGAATGTTGACCAAAAACCAACCATGCTGGACCAAACTGCAATTCCTGTGATGGTTCATGGTGTTAAAATCATGTCGATGGGCTTTTTTACACATGACAATCAGCCTGTCATGTGGCGTGGGCCTATGCTTAACAAATGGATTCGAAATTTCCTAGTCAACACACATTGGGGAGATTTAGATTATCTCCTCATTGATTTGCCTCCAGGTACAGGTGATGTGGCAATTGATATGGCAGCGATGATCCCTCAAGCACAGGAGGTTATTGTTACAACCCCACATCTTGCTGCATCTCACGTTGCTTCCCGTGCAGGTTTAATGGCTCAACATACCAAACACACCATACTTGGCGTGGTCGAAAATATGGCCTATTTTGAAGGGGCAGATGGTCAAAAAAACTATCTTTTTGGACAAGGTGGGGCTGAGCAATTAGCCGAATTACTGAATACGAATGTTTTAGCACATATTCCTTTTGCTCAACCTGAAGAAAATACAGGCTCCTCCGTGTATGATGCAGATACAATTATTGGTGAAATTTTTACTCACCTAGCAGAGGATTTGCTCTATCAATAAAAAAATCCCTTGATTTGCATATACACAAATCAAGGGATTCTATTTATTCCCCGCTATTTTTTACAGCTCTGCCCAAATAATCACAAACGAACGTGATCTTTCGAGCATTCACCGTTTTTAATGGATTACTAATAGCCAGCCTTTTTTAATTCTTGCATGAAATAAAAACGATACGTATTGTGGACAAATGTATCTAATGGAAGCCCTACATTCACCTGATATTTTGTAAAAATAAAATAAAATCGTTTATCCCATTTTAAACGCAATAATTCTCCCGCTTCTTTACCATTCTTACATGTAAATTCCACAATTAAAGGTTCAATCATCCGAAAACAATATTTTTTTAAATGAGCGAGAGCTTCAATATCTTTATCCCTTTGAAAGCGTGTAATCCAATCTAATATTTGCTCGTTCATTATCTTGCTCCAATCTTATCATTCAGAGTTTCTTCCTATTAAATTATACTCTTATTTAGTAGAAGCGAAAAATACTTTCCCGAGCTTCATCATTTTTTGCCTCAAGTTATATCATCACACTGTCATTTACATTTCATCAACAGGACGATTCCAACGTAGGTGATATTGAACAACTTTATCCCTTGACTGTTTATCTAGGACTAAAAGCTGATCACCCGTCTGGATGATATAGCCCTTCTCTAGCGTTCTTACTTTAGGCTGCTGTTGATAGGAATTAATAGCACCAATCTTTTCTTCCCATAGCAATTGATGCTTTTTCATATCGTACAGCACAAGCATATGATCTGCACTCTCTCGCTGGGTCTGTCGATAGGAAAGGAGGGCAACGCTTTCCACAATATCTATAGCCATCACTTTTGGCTCTAAATTTTGATAATTTCGTATAGCAGGCTCTGACAACACTTGTTGACTAAAATCTTGAATCTCTTGATAATTCTCTAAAGGCTGCTGATGAGTAGCAAAATAACCTGGCAAATCCGATTCAATAAAAAAACGTGCAGATATATAATTTTCAGCTTTGGTATCTTTGTTTAAGGCCTTGCCATCATAATGATAAAAATGGCCATCGACACCTTCTAGATAAAGTTCGTTTTGTAACGCTATCATTTGTTGCGCACCACTGCTCAAAATATCTATTAAAGGCTGATGCTGTTGGCGAAATTCCTTTTCAGAAAGTATTTCTTTTCCCGTTTCTATATCTAAAAGTGACAATTGCCCATACTCCCCATCTCGATGGTGAACAAGTAAGCCACCCATAAAATTCCCAATCAGTGTTTCTTTATAAGAAGCAGATTTTGTCCATTGTTTTTCACCTGTCTCCAAATTCACAGCTACAATAAGATAGTGTGAAATCAAATGTGTAATGCCATTTGATGAACCATTATTTTCATAGCCCTGTACCATTTGTACAGCTATTTTTTGTGATTCATCTGTATAAATAGAGGAGTCCGATTTGATTGGAAAGCTTCGTCCTGCTAAACCAAAAACTATCATGAGTCCATTACTTACTACTAAATAAATGACGAGCAAGCTGATAGAAATAACTAGACGCTTCCGTTTAATAGCTATAAATACTAACAATAACAATCCCAGTCCAAAGATAATCCCTAAAAAAATATCGTGAACAAGCCAGCCATTGAAGCGCCAGGAATACATATACCGTTGAAGAAATTGTTCCACTTTACTACCTCCTCTACTAAACAACCTTAGCTAAAATCAGAATAAAGCACATAGCGATCACATTCCAGGCATTGAAATAAATACCCCTGATGATGACCATTGTTCATTAAGGAAGCAGAAACCTCTTCTAGCGAAAAGCCCGTATAATTGTCAAACTGATCGTCAATGCCTAGCTCCACCATATCACTCCAGCCAACATAGCCAATAAATGCACAATAATCTGAGCAATGGGCTACCCAATTATTCCCTTGCCAGCTCACATAGCCTGGCGTTCGATATAGCACTTCCTCCGCCAATCTAGGATTTGTAATATGTTCATCATGAATTAAATCTTGCTGGTAAGAGCCATCATATTTTTGCGCCGCTTCCCCACTATGGATACATGAAGGGCAAAGATAATCTACATCCTCTATCGCGTAAATACTGCCAGTATAATAGACATCCACTTCCTGTTGACAACAATCGCATACAACGATGTCATCTGTCTCAAAAATTTTCGCCTCTAATGGCTTTGGTAAATATTTAAACGTAGGGATGAACGTTTTAATAGGCCGTTGATCTCGTATTTTTTGTGGCATCAACGGAACCATTGAATTTGGTTGATTTATGTAGGTTTGTAGCGTTCCAAATTTTTTACGATCTTTTTTATCATTATTATTCATAATAGCAGTAAATAGTTGATAAGCTTCTGGATACATCCTTAGTAAACAATAGACCTCGACAAGTATTCTCAATGTTTCTTGCGTTTGTGGCTCATTCTTTAATTGCTCTTTAAAAATATGCATCCGGTTAACCGTGATTGGTTGAGAAGGATTGAAATTATTTCTAAGCTCTTGCCATTCTTCAGCAATTGTCATCAAAATCTGCCTCCTTCGTTTGCCTAATTTTAATATTAAAAAGAATACTCTTTCATGACTTGGCAAATTTCAACTTGATAATGCGTGTACCATTTCTCTTTTCCTAATTGCTGGGCCGCTAAATGCTTGGCATTAGCTTTCCATGCTTGAATAGCCTCTAGTGATTCCCAATAGGATACGGTCATGCCCTTCCCTTCCTCATCCCTTACACTTTCAACACGTATGAAGCCAGGCTGTTGCTTGGCTAAGGCATCTATTATTTCGGCCATCTTGCCATAGCCCTCCCCATCATGTTTGGTTCTTTGTGAAGTAAAGATCACTGCATAATATGTTTCCATTTATTTCTCCCCCTCTATAACTTTTATTGTAAACGATAATGACTTTGACTAAAATCAAAATATAGCAAACGAAAGGATTGTGACATATGGGAATTAATCCAAATATGGCTGAAGTCGCAGCACTCCTCGGCGAAACTTCAAGAGCTACTATACTCGCTAGTATGATGGACGGTCGCCTCCATACGGCTAGTGACCTAGCCTATATGGCCGCTATTAAACCTCAAACAGCTAGCTTCCATCTAGCTAAATTAGTAGAAGGAAAACTAATAAAGGTGGAAAAACAGGGTAGACACCGCTATTTTCAATTAGCAGACGAGGAAATTGCTCAATTTCTTGAATCCTTCCTAGCCATTTCACCTCCTCCTGAAATACGATCTTTAAAACAATCTAGCCAAATAAAATTGTTGCAGGAGGCTCGAACTTGCTATGACCATCTGGCTGGTAAATTAGGTGTTCATTTGACAGAATCGATGATGCGAGCGGGCTATTTAAAATTAGAAGAAAAGCAGTTTGTTTTAACAGATGAAGGCACATTATTTTTCACATCATTTGGTATCGATTTACCTGCATTAAAAAAGAAAAGAAGATCCTTCTCACACGCCTGTTTAGATTGGAGCGAACGGCGTTATCATTTGGCTGGTGCTCTTGGTAGTGAGCTATTCAATCATTTATTCCAGCTTGGCTGGCTTACTCGTGTCCCTGCTATTCGCGCCATTCAGGTGACGGAGAAAGGTAAAATTGGATTGAAAGACGTATTTCAAATAGAGATGTAAACTAATATTGGACTTGAGGCAAAACATTATGACCTCAAGTCTTTTGTTCGACTAAACGTACGATTGACTAGGTAAATTCCGACTAGTATGAATAATCCCCCTCCCATGAAAGATGGTTGTAATGGTTCATCTAATAACAGCCAGCCCGTTAACACGCCAAAAAAAGGAGCTAAAAACAAATAGGCGCTTGTTTTCCCAGGGTCACTATTTTGCAGTAAATAATACCAGCCTGCAAATTGGATAATGGAGGAAAAGAGGCTAAGCCATAATAAAATCAGCAATGAATGCTGATTGACCATAAAAAACGGTTGCTCTAATAATGTACTCGCTAGGAAAAGAAGCAAGCCCCCAAACAGCATTTGATAGGCTGATAAAACCCAAGTATCAAATAACGCCCCCCATTCTTTCGCTAATAATGTGGCAATCGCCCAAAAAACAGCCGATAAAAATCCAAATAGAAGTCCTATTTTCCATTCAACCTGAGCACCCATCGTAATCATCACACCGATTAAACCAAGAAAAACACCTACCCATTGATGAACATGGTAACGTGCTTTAGTAAAAAGGGTGGCAAATAGGACAACAAGTAGTGGGTTTGTAAATGTTAAAATAGAGGATTCACTTGCTGTAATGGTACGGAGGCTTAGAAATATACACCCCATCACTCCCGCCGTTTGAAATCCGCCAAGGATTAATAGCTTCCCCCACTCTTTCCTTGTTGTTGGATGCGGTCTTTTCAAGAGGATAACGATAATAGCCATGATGATTCCTGCCAATATAAATCTCAGGGCAGCAAGCAATAAAGGGGATGAATAAGGTAAACCTAATTTTACGACTGCGAAAGATGAACCCATTAAAAAGGTTGTTACTACTAATAAAGCTATAAATTGATAGTTTTTCATACAACATACTCCTTAGCTGATTTTTGATCATTCTATTTGAATTATAAACAGGCAATGATTCAATATTCATCGAAGTATGGATTACATCTAGTTTTGAAACATAAAAAAACTTACCTCCATCATGATAGAGGTAAGACGCTTTCACGATTCATGATTCATAAATTTTTTCAGATTTTCAGCAATTTCTCGTGATTTTGTATGGTGTAAGTAATGATCTCCATCCATTATAATGACTTTGCCATGCACTGAATTTTCAACCTGCTCCTCATGGAGTGGTATCCAGTTTTTCTCAATTCCATCACTGTTGTTCGCCTGAACAAATAACAAAAGAGGTAAATCTTTAGGGAATGTAAGGTTTTCTGCTTCTTTAAACTTTTGATATATCCCCTTCAGTTCATTGGAAGTACTCGTATTATAAAAGTTTTTAAGGGTAATCATCCTAATTTGCTCTTTTGTTTCATCGTCATAAGGTAACCCAGCATATGGATCAGTACCCGATAGTTTTAGAGCTACTCTAGCAATGCCTGATTTTTTCAAAAGCTGTAGCGACTTAATGGGGAATTCTGTATCCATACCACCCTGAGTTGGAACACTGCTATCAATTCCGATAAATGCAGTTACCTCATCCGGATATTTATTGACATAATTGAGTCCATAGATCCCTGCTATCGAATGTCCCATTAACATATACTGGTCAATTTTTAATGTCTGTAGCGCTTCATGAATCTCACTTACTATATTCTCTGTGCTGCGCTCTTTCTTAGTATCATCGCTTAGCCCATAGCCAAAAGGCTCTACAGAAACTACCTTATAGTTTGGAGCTAGTTCTTCAATCAGTGGCTGAAAATCAAGCGTTGGAGCTGCTGTTCCGAAGCCTGGGAGTAAGACAATGGTTTCTGTCCCCTTACCTTGAATAGTAATATTCATATTTTCTCCATTAACAGCAACGAGCTGACCATAGGGTTCTATTTTACCTTGTTCTATTTTGTTGAAAATAATGTTAACTGTAAAAACAATAGCGAGTAGTAGCACTCCTATTGCACCTATAATCGCTATCGATTTCATTAATATTCTAGTAAATTTTTTCATGTTTGACGCACGAGGGGGTTCACCTTTACTCATGCCTGCCTCCTTTACACTGTTGTTAACAGCTACCTTATGAGCCGTTAACAACAGTGTAAAGGACGAAGATGTCTTCCCAATGACGGTAATATGAACGCAATATGAACAATAAAAAAATGGTACGATATCCTACATGAAGAATCACATAGGAATCGTACAATCGTACCTTTTATTTTTTAATTAGCTGTGGTTGGCAATGTAACAATAAATGTCGTTCCTTGTTCAAGTTCACTCTCCACCCGAACGTCCCCTTTATGCAAGGAAACGATTTGTTTCACAATAGCAAGTCCCATCCCACTTCCCTCATATTTTCGACTGTGGGAACGGTCCGCCTTAAAAAATCGCTCGAATACTCGCTTCTTATCTTCTTGAGAAATGCCAATGCCCGTATCTGTTATGCGAACTAACACATGATGAGCCTCTTGTGACATGCTAATCTTTATTGTGTCGCCATCCTTTGAAAATTTAATACTATTCGTAAGAAGATTTGTCCATACCTGATTTAATTGGTCGTAATCTGCCATGACATAAACCGATTGCAACTGGAGGTTAAAATGGATGTTTTTAGCCATCCATTGTGGCTGGATTGCGACGATTACACGTCGAATTTGTTCATCTAGGCTTAACGATACAAGCTGCATCGGTGGTGCCTTTGATTCAAGCAAACTTAGTTTTAGTAGGCTATCACTCATTTTAGACATTCGTTGAGCTTCAGCCATAATAATATCAAGATAACGGTTTTTTTCCTCAATCGTTAAGTCTACTTGCTTTAGTGCCAAAGCATAGCCAGATATCGAAGTAAGTGGTGACTGAACCTCATGGGACACATTCGAGACGAATTCTTTCCTCATTTGCTCTAATTGCTGCAAATCGGAAGCCATTTCTTCAAAGCTTCTGGCTAAAACACCTAATTCTCCTGATTGTTTAATGTTGAGCTCGACATTAAAATCTCCACCTGCTATATGTCTCGTCGCTTTTGTTAATTTTTTAATCGGTCTGACTAAAAACATAGCCGCTATTAGAAATACTACACTGCCTATAACTAGCGCATATGTGGAAAAATTTAAAATTAACGTGAGCGCAAATGAGACCGAGGAGACAGCTTTTGGTTCGATAAACATCGCTTTGGTTCCTTTGTCAGTTGTTAAAGGCATACCGACAAGTCCTGAAGAAACGTTCGGATTCACTTGCACAACTTTACCATCCAACACGTCTCGAACCTGCTTCTTAGTCACTTTATTCAATGTATCACTTTGAGCGTCTCCATAAGCCTTCATCCCCCCTGCTTCATCATAAACATAGACATCATACGATTTCAGTTGATTCATTTGGCTAAGTAAATGGTCTGCCTCCTGAAAAGGCATTGTGTCAAAAATTAAGACAATGTCCTGTCCAAAATTCAGCAAGGGGATTTGTAAGTATTCATTCAATTTATCTTTAAATAACCATGTGGCTACGAAGAAGGAAACGACTGTACCACCAATGACCGCAACTAGAAATGTTAACACGACGCGTGTATATAAAGATTTGATCATTCATCAACCTCTAGCCTGTAACCAAGACCTCGTATCGTCTCAATATGAAAATCAGCTATCAAAGCGAAGCGCTCACGCAAGCGCTTTATATGTACATCAATTGTTCGATTATCACCAGCATAATCAATTCCCCAAATTTGATCGATCAGCTGTTCACGTGTATATACCTGTCCAGGTGTTTCGGCTAACTTATATAATAATTCAAACTCTTTAAGTGGCAGCGTAATAGCATCCGTTCCGGTCATAATTTTAAAGGTCTGACGGTCAAGAGTAATAGCTCCGAGCTGAATGGTCTGCGAATAACCAATTCTGTAGCGCTTTAATAAAGCCTTTACACGTACCGTCAGCTCTAAAGGATCGAATGGCTTGGTCAAATAATCATCTGTCCCGAGCTCAAAGCCTTTGACTTTTTCCCACGTCTCACCTCTTGCTGTCAGCATGAGTAATGGGATTTCAGCATTGGCTCTCCGTAGCTCCTTACATAGAGTCCAACCATCCATCGTTGGCATCATAATATCAAGCACTACGAGATCAACAGGTGTTGAGTGATAGATGGATAATGCTTCCTTACCATCTTCGGCTTCCACTGTTGCGAATCCTTCCTTGCGCAGAAACAGGCATACAAGCTCGCGAATATTCGGATCGTCATCAGCAACAAGTATAGTTGTCATACATCCGTTCCCTCATTTCCAATATAAAAGTCAACCCTATTATACTATAAATGAACTTCACTTCTCACCTTCATGCCTCTCCTTTCAAGGGAACTCTTCCTTAAGACCCGCAGCTTTTCTTCATTTCTTCTCTTTTTACATAAAATGAAACTTTTGGGTTTTGAATCCGTACTATTTAGAAAATATTGATTTTTCTGGAGGTCATATGTTTAAAATTAGAGGCTTTACCCTTATCTTTATATGCTTTTTAACAGCCTGCTCTCAGAATACCGCAATTCCTAAAGAGCAAATACAAGAAGAAAAAAATAAAGAGAATATCGTGGTAACAGCAGATGGTAAACTTACCTTTGAGCTTATTAATAACATGGAGGCTCCCCAAGAAACTGTAGATACGATAAAAGATGAACTATGTAAGGCTTATGAGAATATTTTGCAATCCATCCATACATCCTATGTTCCATCTGAGCATATAACCGTATTTCTAAATGATGGTACTCCCTCATGGGGATTAGCATCAAAAATCGTGTTAGATCTCAGCTTAGAAAATCCCCCACTTGTCCATGAATTGACACATTCCTTACTTGGTTACGGGGGCAATTTTGATACCGATAACGGCTACTTTACGCAGGAAGGTTATGCGATTTATATGGACGATCAATTCGGTAAAAATGAATTAAATCTTGAAAAGTATATGAAGCATTTTCTGGATTCAGACAAATTAATTCCCATTAGCAAATTAATAGACCCAAATCAAGATGATCATTATTTTCGCGCAGAGCTTCCAAACAAAGAAGAACAGAGTGTCCTTTGGGGGATGAGCTATATACATGCTGCTTCATTTGTTAAATATTTAGTTGAAACGTACGGGATAGAAAAGTTTGAACAAATCTATGATAAGAAAGACCTGGCAAAAAAAATAGAAGTAGTATACGGAAAAAGCGTTAGTGAAATTGAAATGGATTGGTTAGCCTTTATTAACAATCAACCACGGTTTACCTATGAAGAAAAATTAAAATTGCCTGATTTCTATGATACTAATACAATTATTCTCCAGCTTGATCCTACATTTTTTGAAAGGTAGTAAAGAGACCCACGTCAGCACAAAAAATCTAAGTTCGGACCATACCGGACTTAGATTTTTCCTTTTTCCCTATAAGTAAAAGTATGCTCGTAAATCTAGCAACCTCAATTAGGCAATCAGCTTTGCAAACCATGCCACATAATGAGCTCCTGGGATGAATAATAACTGTGCCACAATCGTTCCTAAAAATCTTGAAAACATCATCATGACCGAGGCTCTTTTTAAATCTATATAGCTCCCCCTTTTATTAATTACATCATCGGCGAGAATGGAGATTTTTGGATCAATGAATAGAATTAATAGAATGGTCGCTATGCCATTAATTAAACCAGATGCCATAACGGCAGTTGTTTTTAATTCTGGGACTAATAAAGTTGCATACAAAGCTGATAAAACGCCAATCGTATAGATTGCCGTAATGACTATATTGGTAATAAATAATTGCAGAGGGATATCTCCCAATCCTATATCTTTTAAATAGGTAAAGCGTGGCTTATGAATATGCTTCAAGCTACGTCTCACATATTCAAATGTAAAACCCTTTTTCAGTAATGCTGGGATGGAACCCCTTTCCTCAGCCAGATGGACGATAGCTCTTGAAAAAATGGCCACGAAAGTTGGGATGAGTAAGATGCCTACTAGTGTTCCAACTGATGCCGCTCCAATAATTATACGAAACTGCTGTTCTACATGTGTCAAGGCATCGCCCACAGGTGCAGTATCGACCAAACTACCAGTAAATGGTTGTTGCATCATATTAGCGAGCCGTGAAACCATGACCATTACATTAAAAAGTGCTAAAGCAGATGCTAGTAATCTGACACGCGCTCCTGATAAACGTACGGCATAGGCAAGCGTTTCAATGGCATGAATGATTAAAATAAACAAGGCAATCATTATCAATTTATTTGTTATTAAATCCACACTGTGTACCTACTCTTTGCTTTCTAACGATTTTACATACTGACGCAAAACAATCAAAATAGTTCCGATTGAAAAATCTTATGTACCTTAAATATAAAAAGCATAGGTAAGGTTTTTTATCCATTAAAAACTAACAACGCCCTTTCCCTTAATCCCTCTCTATCATGAACCATAAACATAGTACGCCAAAAAACATCCCTTTGAAGCAGAATGACCATTGCGAAGATTTTTCGCAATGGTCATTCTTCCACTAACAGATTGGAATTCTAGCGTAGTTTCCATTTTCCTTCTCTCATTATATTAAACTGCTCTTCTAGACCAAATGACTACTGGAATGAGCAGCAACGACATTAGGCCGCCTGCTAAGGACAATGCCGCATAACTAGCATTCGCAACGACCATCCCAGATAGCGCTCCCCCAGATGCCCCTGCCAATGCCACAAAAACATCCATTTTCCCCTGAGTTTTTGCGCGGGTAGACGGCTCCGTTGCATCAACGATTTGTGCAGTACCACTAATTAAACCGAAATTCCAGCCTAACCCAAGTAAAGAAAGTGCCACTATAAGTAAAACCATCGAATCGCTTGGAGCAAATGCCGCTAATAAACCCGCTAGAAGCAAGGTAACACCGGCAGCAATACTCATGACTGTTCGTCCGACTTTATCAACAAGAATACCTGTGACAAGCGATGGCAGATACATAGCACCTACATGAAATCCAATCACAATACCTACTTCCGATAAACCATGTCCATGGTGTCTCATATGTATGGGTGTCATCGTCATAATCGCTACCATGACAATTTGTGTTAAAACCATCACGGTTGCCCCTACCGCCAAACCACGTTTATTAGCTGTTGGATGTGTGGACGGTATTTCATTTTCTATAGCATATTTTTGCTTAAGCGCCTCAATTCCTTTAGCGATTTCTAAGGGATCCGGACGCAGCATCACAAATAGGACAAATCCTGCTACTATAAAAGCGGCAGCAGATAGCAGAAAAGGACCAGCAAGCGCAGGAATACCAATCGATAATGCCACTTTCCCCATCAATTCTACTAAATTCGGACCTAAAACAGCACCAAATGTTGTCATAAGCATAGTCGTACTTATAGCTGTTGCACGTTGTTTGTCATTCGCTAAGTCTGTACCCGCGTACCGTGCCTGTAAGTTGGTTGCAGTTCCTGCTCCATAGATTAATAGAGATATAAACAGCATAATAACACTATTAAATATCGCAGCCATGACGACTCCAATGGCTCCTAGCCCCCCAACAATAAAACCAGTGGATAACCCTGTTCTACGGCCATGACGTTGTGATAATTTACCAACAATAAAAGCTGCACCAGCTGACCCTAATGTAAATAATGCCGATGGTACACCTGCATATGCATCGGTTCCAAGCATTTGTTGGGCTAATAAAGCACCTACTGTAATACCAGCCGCTAGCCCTGCTCCCCCAAATATTTGAGATAGGCTCACTACTATTAATACACGCCTATATAAGCTTTTTAATTTTTCTGGTGACTCCATATATGATTCTATCGAAAATTCCGCTTTTCCAGACATTCTCTTTACCCCTCTTTCTAGTTGCATAAGATAATACATGTAGCCATTTTATGTATCCTATAAATCGTTCCAACTGGCTCTACGTTATTCTCTAGCCAGCCTCTGCCATTCTAATACACCCTCTTCTAACCGGAAAGCATTGATCCCTTTTGCTTTCAACATTTTTACAGCTTCGGCTGACATTAAGCAATAAGGTCCTCTACAGTAAGCTACAATGTCAATATGTGTTGGCAGGGTAGATAGTTGATTCTCTAATTCTTCAATAGGCATAGAAACGGCTCCTGGAATATGTGCTTGTTCAAATTCTTCTTTTGGTCGAACATCGAGTAATAGCACTTCTCCTTTATCCATGCGTAATACGAGATCCGAAGGCGTTACTCCCTCTATGCCAAGATGCTCATTAAAAAATTCTTCTTTTATTTGTTGAACCTGAATCAATTGTTTTTCAGATAGCGCATGTAATGTCGTTAAAAATTTAGCAATCATTTCATCTGCTAATTCGTAGATAACAAAATTACCTTCCTTTGAAAATTTGACTAATCTGGCATTAAAAAGTGTCTTTAAATGCTGAGACACATTAGCTACGGACATATCTGTACTTTTGGCTAATGCATCAACAGACTTTGGACCTTGAGAGAGAATATCAAGTATTTCTAATCGTTTAGGGCTTGATAAACTTTTTCCAATTCTAGCGAATTCTTGATATAACAAATCCTTTAAATGTCGTTCATGCAATGTTGAGTACCACCTTTCAACTATTCAATTAATTTATTGAATAGTTGAATATTAATTCTTTATTTTACCATTGTCAATTACTTAATTTTACGAAAAAAACCATTTTTTAAGCACAAAAAAGAACATGTTTTAAAAACATGTTCTAGCAATAGGACTAAAGGGCGTGCATGACGACTTTCTTTTTCTTAGAATAAAATAAAAATGTCGTCGTTAAGCTCAAACTAATAATGCCAAATACAAGCCCCATCCCACTTAAGCCAATTACATCTAGCATCATACCTGTAGACAATAGCACGACTTGAAAGACGACCGAATCAATCATATTTCGGAAAGAGAAAAAACGTCCATGAAATTGTTTTGGAACCTGTTTCTGAAAAATAACCATAGTCGTTGGGAAGAAACAGCCTACTGTAAAGCCAAATACTCCAAAGGCTACTAAAGCAAAAAGTTTGATATCTGCTAGTAATAGCAAGAGCTCCATGGACCCAATAATAAATGCCAATGTGAAGAGGAGTGTGCCCATTTGTACTCGATCAGCTATTATTTTTAAGCCTGCCGCACCAAGCATAAAGCCGATACCTTCCACTGTATACAACAAACCTGAAATCGTTGTCGATTGATGCATTTCAGAAATTTTCATAATAACTAAATTAAAAGAGCCTAAAAATAACGTTGGAATTAACATAAGCACCAATGTCATTAGAACCATTGGATGCTCTTTCACCATCGGTAATACCTCTTTAAAGTTTCCTTTTTCTTTGTTTGTTACTGTTGCATTTGTCACTTCATCTAATTGCAATAAACTAGTAATAACAAACATGACGATATATACGATAAATGAAATGATATATAACCATTTTAATTCAAAAAAGCTTAGCATGAATCCTGCTGCGGCTGTACCGATGATTCTAGAAATAGTTCTAGCGTTCATTTGCCAGGCATTCAATGTAATTAAGTCTTGCTCCTTTGCAATCATTGGAATAATGGATTGCAGTGCAGGCATATAAAAGGCAGCTGCTATTTGCAATGTAATTAAAAATAAAATCATCCATACAACCGAATTTGTATAAAGTGCGATAAACATAAATAATACACTCACTATTCGCCCAATACTCGCCATTTGTACAACCGTTTTTTTCTTCGATTGATCGATAATACGACCAGCCATAGGCCCTACGACCAAGCCCGCTAAAATACCACAAGAAATAATTAATGATTTGTGAAAGTCTGAAGGTACTACCTCTTGCATAAAGGCGAGATTTCCAATAATACCAGCCCACAAGCCTAGACCTACGATGAATTCACCTAATAAAATAATCCATACATTTCGATTTCGCCACATGCTGTTCTCCTCGTTGTTCCTACAATGTCATAAAACCTATCGTAACAAAATTTAAAATATTCGTACACAGTGATATAAAAAAATATTACTAGGTTCTATGCCATTCCACCCTTTTCTATCTTTTTTTAAGAAGTATACTATTTTTCCTATAAAGAAAAATCATCCAAAAGTTTGAATTATATAAGCAAAAAAACACCGTTTGATGAATTAATCAAACGATGTTTTTTATTATGATAGCTCCAGCTTATGCACAAGCGCTTTTCTTCTGCGCTCGATTATTTTTTGACTAATTAATGTAATGATAAACAACAAGCCTACAGTTGTGGCCATCATCCCTGCTATAGAGGTATCCCATAGCTTCGCTAAATAATAGCCGATCACGGAAGCTGCAGCCCCAAAGAGCATGCTGTAGATAAACATTTGCTTAATCGTTTGACTAATTAAATAAGAAGTTGCTGCTGGACCAATTAGCATGGCCACGACTAAAATAGCTCCTACGCTATCAAAGGCTGCAACAGTTGTAAATGAAATCGAGGTCATAAATCCATAGTGGAGAAAGACAACAGGTATACCAATTGTTGCGGCATAGACAGGGTCAAAGGTTGCAAGCTTCATTTCCTTAAAGAATAGTAGCAAAAATCCAATATTGATGATTAAGACAAGTAAAAGCATCCATACTGCCTTAGGCATTGCTAGACCTAAAATCGTCCATCGATCCCATGGAACGAAAGCAATCTCTCCCATTAAGACATGCTCTACATCCAAATGAACATTACTTGCAAATAATGTAATTAGCAGGACTCCCGCCGCGAATAACGATGTAAATACCACCCCTATCGCTGCATCCTCTTGAATACCAGAAGAATGTAATAATTGCACAAGATAAGCAGTTAAAATACCCGCAACTGCTGCACCTATCAACATCCAAAAGCCATTTAATGATTGGGTAATGATATAGGCCATCACAATCCCAAAGAGTACAGTATGACTAATGGCATCAGCTATCATGGACATTTTACGCAAAATAAGAAAAACGCCTGCAATCCCACATGTTATACCCACTAATAAGCCAGTTACTACCACCCAGAATTCTATCATCCTACATCACCCTGCTTTCGAAATTGCATTTTTCTACGATATTTATTAATTTGACCAGCAGGACTTATAAAATAGGAGATCAAGAATATACCTGCCGCCACTAGAACGATAATAGGACCGGTTGATAATCCTGTTCGAATCGCGCTAATAAAAGTACCTGTAACACCTGAGATACCTCCAATCGCTGCACTCAAGAGGAGCATCGTACTCAATTTTTTAGTCCATAATTTGGCGCATGCAGCAGGAATAATTAATAAAGCTGACATTAAAATTACGCCTACAGCCTGGATCCCTGTAACAATTGTCATGACAATTAACACTGTTAGCGTGGCCTTTAAAGCTTCAATCGGTAAGCCAATTCCTTTTGCATAAACAGGATCAAAGATGAGTAATTTCCATTCCTTATAAAAGAAAAGACTAACTAAAATAATTATGGCTGCACTGATGAACAGCCACATTAAATCAGCTTTTGTCATCGTTGCGGCTTTGCCAAATATAAAATTATTAAGGCCACTCTGGTTTCCAATTGGACTTCTGTTGACAACTGTTAAAAACACTACTCCGACACCAAAAAATACGGTCAGTACTAATCCAATAGCTGCATCCGCCTTCAATTTTGAAAAAGATACAATCCATTGTATACAATACACAGATAAAGCAGATGTAATACCCGCTCCCAGCATTAAAATCGGTAATTCCTTTTGCCCTGTGAGCAGGAACGCAAGTGCGATACCTGGTAATGCTGCATGTGCCGCAGCATCGCCCACTAAGCTTTGTTTTTGCAAGAAGGAGAAAGTTCCAGTTATGCCTGCAGCTATACCCAGTAACATAGTGCCACTAAGTACCCACAATAAGTTACCACTTAACATCTTGAACCCTCCTTATGCATGCTGCATCATGAAAAGTTTACCACCATATGTTTTTTGTAATTGTTCTGGTGTAAAAACATCTTCTGTTGCACCTGATGCTAATATCGTTTTGTTTAGTAGAATCGTATAATCAAAATATTCCTTGACCGTTTGAAGATCGTGATGCACAACAAAAATACTTTTGCCCTGAGCCTTTAATGCTTTTAAAATATCAATAATCGTTTTTTCTGTTGCAGCATCTACCCCAGCAAATGGCTCATCTAAGAAATAAATATCTGCATTTTGTGCTAGAGCTCTTGCTAGGAATACACGCTGCTGCTGTCCGCCCGAAAGTTGTCCTATAGAACGGTCTGCAAAGTCCAGCATCCCTACACTTGCTAATGCTTGCCGAGCGACCAGTTTATCTTGCTTCGTCGGTCTTTTAAATAAACCTGTATGGCCATATCTCCCCATCAACACGACATCGAGGGCATTCGTTGGAAAATCCCAATCAACGGCATTTCGCTGAGGTACATATCCAACTACTAAACTTTTTGGCTCAAAGATTTTACCAAGAATCTCAACTTTCCCCACTTTATTAGGAAGTTGATTTAATATAGCCTTTAAAAACGTTGATTTTCCGGCACCATTTGGCCCGATTATCGCAGCTAGATGACCTTTAGGAACCGTCACACAGGCATTTTCCAATACTGTTTTCTTATCATAAGCTACTGAAAGATTTTCCACTGTTAATGCATCCATTTTATCCACCTACTTTAATGCATCGACAATTGTGTCGATGTTATATTTATACATCCCTATATACGTACCTTCTGTAGTGCCTTCCGCACCCATCGCATCCGAAAATAGTTCTCCACCGATCACGATGTCATGTCCCTTTTCTTTAGCCCCTTCAATCACGGCCTTCATCGCTTTATCAGACACACTAGATTCGATAAAAAGGGCCTTGATTTTATGAGCGACTAAAAAATCAACCATTTCCTGTACGTCTTTGACTCCGTACTCTGAATCCGTACTTAGTCCTTGTAAGCCACGCACTTGGAAACCTCGGCTTCGACCAAAATAATTAAAAGCATCATGGGCAGTAACTAGAATCCTTTGCGGCTCTGGAATTTCTTTGACACGCTGTTGCGCATAGCTTTGTAAATCGTCTAGCTTGTTTAAGTAAGACTCTTCATTTTCTTGAAAATCTTCTTTGAATTCTGGGTATTCTTCTTGAAGTTGCAAACTGATTGCTTGGACAACGCCCTTCCATAGCTCGATATCAAACCAAATATGAGGATCATGTAGCATGGCATCGCTATCACTTGCAAGTAACTGCTTAGTATCTAACGTTTCCCCAACAGCTAACACGGTTTTATCCTTTGCCATTTGTTCAAAAATATCGAGCATCTGTCCTTCTAAATGTAAACCATTGTAAAAAATAACTTCAGCCTTATCCAATTTCGATAAATCACTTTGCGTAGCCTTGTATAAATGGGGGTCTACCCCAGGTCCCATTAATGCTGATACTTGTAAATGATCGCCACTAATTTCTTTTATGGCATCTGCAATTTGTCCTGTCGTTGCGACAACAATTCCTTTTTTTTCTCCATCTGCTTCAGTTGAACAACCGAATAACAGAAGTGAGAGTGATAGTACGAATACACCTAACCATTGTTTCATTGACTTACCTCTACTTTCATTTTATTAGCCATTGCTTGAAAAAAAGCAGTCATGATACACCGATAAAGGGGGTGGCGGACATGCCTTATTAAATCTTTTGACTACGCCCGCCTTGTCAGACTTGCATCCTTAAATGCATTGCTCTTTCTCATACAGCCTACTTTATTTATATAATTTTCCGAATAAACTGGCGCCAGCTCATCCAGAAAAGGATTAATATTATGCCCGCTCCTACAGACTCTGTAAGTTTCCAAAGAATCGTAAGAAGTAATAAAACAACCATTGGAAGAATCGTCAGCTTGAAATCACCTAACTCTTTCATTCACGCACTCTTCTTTCTTTAGAGATATTTTGTTTCCCTTAGGAAAAATATATGCTTAAAACAAAAATAATTCAACTACTTTATGAAAATTTCTTTTAAAAAATTTTTTTCTAGAGGAAAATTTACTTTCGCCCAAACAAAAAATCTCTAATGCTATGATTAGAGATTTTTTATAAAATAGTGATATTACATGCGTTTATCATTGATTCCAAGTGGTTTTCCTATAAATTCAAATGCATAAATATGCGTTTTAGTTAATTCAATAATGTCTTTTATTAAAGCTTCTTCTGATTTTTCATAGTTGCTTGCAATCCATTGCATCATTAATCCGTAAAAACCATAAGAGGTATAATGTTTGAACATATCCATATTCACTGGTTGATGGTTGATGGTCTCAAAGTTAAATTGTTCTTGATAAATTTTTGTTATCGTAAGAGGCATCCGGGTATGCAATCCAGGAATCGTATCTTCAAAGTTTAATAGCTCAAAAAATGTACGATTCTTATAAATGTAATGAATAATATTAAAAGAAGGAGCTTTTAGCTTCGTTGTATACACTCTTTCTCCAAACAGGTATGGTTCCCCTACCGCTACTTCTAGGCCATTTAACATCTGCTCTAGCAAATTTTCTGCTAGCTCAAATTTATCCTGAAAATGCACATAAAAGGTACTACGATTATAGCCTGCTTGTTCTACAATATCTTTTACTGTAATTGCCTGAAATCCTTGTTTTTTAATTAAATCAACTAAAGCGCTATAAAAATGACGACGGGTTCTTTCCTGTCTTTGTGTCCATTTTGTCACTATTCCTTCCTCCCTTTTAGACATTTTACATAGATATGTCTACTAGTTAGACACTTGCCATGACATTAATGATTGTTTCCGTTTTATAGAGTTTTACAATAAAAGTACACCGTAATCGACGCAGTGTGCAAGAAAATTACTTTTAAGGGAGTGTCATGTATGGGGAAATTACAAGATAAAGTAGCAATTATTACTGGTGGTGCTTCTGGAATTGGAGCAGCAACTGCTGAATTATTTGTAGCAGAAGGTGCTAAAGTGGTACTTGTGGACCTTAATGAAGAAAAAGGTCAAGCATTTGCAGCTCAACTGCAGGCAAAAGGAGCAGAGGCTATCTTTATGAAAGCAAATGTAACAGATGAAAATGAAGTAGCCGCCATTTATCAAACAACACTAGGGACATTTGGCAAAGTCGATGTTCTTTTTAATAATGCAGGAATTGGGCGAGTAACGCCAACTGAGGATTTGCCTTATGCAGAGTGGCGTCAAACAGTGAATGTGGATTTAGATGGCGTATTTTTAATGGCACAGGCTGCCATTAAGGAGATGCTAAAAGCGAATGGCGGGACAATTGTCAATACTGCCTCCATGTATGGATGGGTTGGTTCACCAGGGTCTGCAGCCTACAATGCAGCTAAAGGTGGCGTCATCAACTTAACACGTTCACTAGCATTAGAGTTTGCTACACGCGGTATCCGCGTTAATGCACTTTGCCCTGGTTTTATTGATACACCGATTATTCCTGAGGAGAGCAAAGAGCCATTACGTCATGTAACACCTATGCAACGTTTAGGTCAACCAGAGGAAATGGCAAAAGCCGTTTTATTCATGGCGTGCGATGATTCAACATTTATGACAGGCAACACATTAACGGTGGATGGTGGCTATACTGCCCAATAAATAACACAAAATAATCGCTTCCTCTGTAGAAGGAAGCGATTATTTTTTATTGAGAAAAATTTGCAGTTTTTATCCATTTCCTGCAAACTATTAACATATCGAGCAAGAAAGGATGAAGATGACAAATGAAAAAATTAATAGGTATATTATTATTTTCCATTCTTATCGTAGGCAGTGCAAGCAATGCACAAGCTGCTGGTTTCAAAGATGTGTCTGAGGATCATTATGCCTATGAAGCAATCTTATGGGCAGAAGAATATGATATTGTAAATGGTTTTGCAGATGGTACATTTAAACCGAATGCTACTATTACCGAGCAGCAATTAGCTAAACTTTTAGCTATTTTTTACGAGCTTGAATCTCCCATTGATGAATTAAAAAAACAGACCCCTTCTGCCATGTGGTCGGATGAATTTTATAACCAGCTTGCTAGCTATGGTGTCCCTTTAAACGGCTATTTCGATAATCGGCTACGAGCTGCTACCGTGAAGCGTGGTGTCGTGGCACAAGCTATTACTCATTTAGCTAGTGGCAAAAAAGGATTAGATTCATCTATTCAATTTTTACTTGATTACTATATTTCATCTGGGCAAAATCCACAGTATGAAGACCGTAATTTACAAAAGTTTTATGGTGTGACCAACAATATGACACGTGCACAAGTTGTGACAATGCTGTATCGCATGGATGAACGAAATTTTTATGAAATTTCAGGGGATGCACAAGCTATTCATGACAATGCCAACAAATTATCGTTAAATACACGTGCTAAAAATGCCCAAAATCAACTCGATAAATCATTGCAGCAAACTACACCTAGCAAGAGTGCATGGGAAGGCGTTTATACGTATTATTATAAATGGGGTAAAGGAACAAATGACTTTAACCGTCGAGATGCTGTTATTTCAAACGCCACAAGCAACAGTTTTTCCATTGCTTTAACTGCAAATGATGGGACAGCTTCAGGGAAAGTCAACGGAACTGCCACGATAACAAGTTCAAATAAGGCATTAATGAATAAGTCCTCAAACGGCAATCGATGTGTCGTCGAGCTAGAGCGATTAACGAATAATGCGCTGAAAGTTACGGAAGTCGATTGTCGTGCAGAGCGTAGTGAAGGCACCAATTTTTCTGGTACGCTAAAACAACAATAGTTCACAAGAGAGTCTGATTCGTTCAGGCTCTTTTTTGAGCGCCCAAAATTTTATAGTGCTGCTTGGCTATGGTAATAAAATCGAGAAGGAAAGGCTGCATATGTTTATCTTTATGCCAAGCAATGTCTGTAAAAATTGGTGCTAAGCTGATTGTCGAGGGAATTTCCTCTAATTGTCCATTTGCTAATTCCTTTTCTACGACCATTCTCGGTAAAAATGTAATACCTAAACCAGCTATCACACATTGCTTAATCGCTTCTATGCTCGCAAATTCTATCATTTGTAGCGGCATACTATTTTCCTGCTGTAGCTGTGCTTCTAAATGATTGCGATAGGAGCACCCTGTTTCCGTTAGTAGCATGGTTTCAGTAGAAAGATGAGAAGCTACAAGAGGCTCCCTTCTATCTTTCGAAGTACTCACAAAAATAAGCTGTTCTTCGAGTAAACGCTCTCGATGTAGCATCGCTGTTTCCTGATAAATATCTGTAATAAAGGCCACATCTAACTTACCTGATTGCAATAACTCCTTGGCAATGTCAGTCGTATGCACAGGCTTAAATATAATTTTCACATGGGGATGCGCCTGTTGAAAATGCTGTAAAATGCTTGGCAGTCGATAAACACATTGACTTTCCTGTGCCCCTACTTTTAACACCACTTGTTCTTGTTCATTGGACATTGCTTTTTTCATTTCACGATCTAGCTCTAGCATTTTTTCGGCATATTGTTGTAAACGCTTGCCTTCCTCTGTTAAAATGATCCGCTTCCCAAGCCTCTCAAAAAGTATAACCCCTAACTCTTGTTCCAAAGTTTTAATCTGCGCAGTAATACTTGATTGAGCATAGTCTAGACGCTGTGCTGTTTGTGTAAAGCTTAATGTTTCTGCTGCTGTTAGAAACGTTTGGAGCTGCTTTATATCCATTTCCTCACCTCTCTAATCATTTTTTTCGATACATTTTTATGGAAGATTCACTTTTATCGATATTAAATCCAGTTTACACTAGCTTAGCAAGAGTGAACAATTTTTCAACCAAACGAGGTCCATTAAACAGAAAAGGATTTGGAAACTTTATCGTCCAAATCCCTTTTTAATCTCCTGTAATTGTAGCTCTTTTCTAAGACATTCAGCTGCTGCCATCGCTTTTAAATCTTGAACTATATCTCCGGGTTTATTTCCTTCTCCTAAAATATACCCTTCAAATGATGTCCCTATAAAGTCAAAGATATGTTGAAACTGCTGGATCATTGGTAGCCCTTTTATATAGGGCATATCACCACCAACTGCTATGACATACGCTTTTTTAGAAGACATGTTGTCCTTGAAATTGGGGTAAGTTGAATCTCTTAAAGTTTGTGACCATCGATCAATAAAGTTTTTCATCGGTCCTGCCATGCTATACCAATAAATAGGTGTAGAAAATAGTAGAATATCATGTGGAAGAATACGTTCAATGATGGAATTATAGTCATCATTGACTTCTGAAAAGCCCTCCTCTGTATGGCGCTTATCTATTATAGGTTGAATTGAATAATCCTTTAGATAAATTTCTTCAACTTTTAAATCTTGAGTGACTAATTTTGTTAAAGTTTCTACGTTCCCATTCGGACGATTTCCACCATAAATAACGGCTATTGACATGTTGGTGATCCCTTCTTCCTTAAAGTTTTCTAGTATTGTTCCCGAATAGTTTTATCTTATAATGATTTCACAAATCGATAAAGATGATTATTTCGATAAAATGAATCGAAAAAATCGATTATAGAGAAGTGACTAGCGTGGGAATTACACCATAAAAACCTCCAGAAAAAGGTTTTTTATTCAAATGCGGGAAGTAGCCATCTTCATGGTCAGACCCACCACATTATAAAGAAGCAAAAATTTTCTTTACCCATTCAAGATACTCACGCATATAGTATGGCTGCTTAAAACCATGATTCTGACCTTCTGCTACAATTACAGTGACATCCGCACCTGCAGTTCGTGCGGACTGAATATATTCCTGTGGTCCCTTTACGCCAACAGCTGAATCCTTCGTTCCATAAGCAATAAATTGAGGAATATGTGCAGTTCTGAAATGCTTGGACAAATCAGTTTTATTCAAAAGTTCTTCACGCTCTTCTGGATTTCTAACAGCTTTATCATCAAAAGAAGCAAAAAGCATGGGGACATTATAGCGGTACGTCAATGCAGGATAAATCATGGCTGCAGATGCTACTTGGTCATCAACTGCATCGATAGCATCAAGCTGATAATTTTTGGGAAGCCGTTTTTCTCCCTGTATGAGATTAATAAAACTCCCCGTTTGAAAACCACCTGCGCTAAAGCCTATCAATCCAATTTTATTAGGATGTATACCATAATCATTTGCATGATAACGTAGATAACGGACAGCACGCTGCACATCCAATTGGGGAATGGGCCATTCATAGGGGTTGGAACGATAGTGTAGAACGAACGCATTAATACCTGCCTTATTTAATGCTTCCGCGACCTCTTTCCCTTCAGTAGTTCCGCCATCCATTTCCTTAAAGCTATAGCCACCACCGGGGATTACAATGACCGCACTATCACTATTTGCCACGGTATAAGGAATCAAATAAGGTTCATCCTCATAGGTGGTCTTTTCATAGCCTCCCTCCATTTCATGGACATATGTAAACGTATCAATGGCAGCCTCATTATCTTGATAGTCTTCTCCTACAATATTAGTGAAAAATTTGACTGTAGCTAGCAGTCTATTAGGGTTACCTTTAATATTCATATCGTCTAGCTTACTACCAGAATGATTACCTGCGACTTCTTCTCCCCAAATTTCAACCTTTCGTTCAATATCGGCAACTGGCTTACCTGGTTTATTACCAAAAGGATTGATCTCAAGAAAAGCATAGCCAAACCCTATCATCAAAACCAATATAGCTAGCAATATTCCCACAAACTTGGCTGTTTTCTTCATTATTTTCATCATGATTAACCTCCGTAAGTAGAGAAAAAAGTTTGTCACTTCCACAAAATTACCTTTAGTTTAACAAATGGTTTCTCGACAACTCGATTGTCTTTTTAGCCTTAGCCCTCATATTTTTTTACTTCACTATATGTTCCGCAGGTGAATCTTTTTCAAGTCTAAAATCAAATTTATCCATGTTTTTATATTGAGGATCTAGGTAACTAGATGTCGAATCACTATTGGATGCGATTTTAAACTTTTTAAACGAGTCATATTCCTTATCCTTCCATATCCAAATGCCATCCTCCCCTTTTTCTTTATGAAACACATTCCTAACCAACTTGTTTTTTTTATTACTTGTAAAATAATTGGCTATAAATATTCGAGAAGATCCAGCTGTTAGTATATTTTTTTCTATAACGTTATTGTGGGTATCATACTGTAATAAAAGCTGTCCTCCATCTAATCCCTTTGTATCATTACGGTATATAATATTATGAGAAATGGTTGAATTTTTCGTCCCCCCTCTTTTTTCATCATACCCGCCAATCGATATTCCTGTAAAAAAATTATTATATACTGTATTATTTAGTACTTTTATATTGTCTGCATACTTGTTTGCATGTTCAGATGTTACTTCAATTCCGATATCATTCTTATAAAGGGTATTGTGCTCAATCGTTATATTCTTACCACCATCGACATATATTCCCCCAGCAGAATAATTCTCGCCATATGCTGGATTCCCATAGGAGGAAATTTCATAAACGTAATTATTTTTTACAGCACCGTTTCGTACATAGTCCCTTTTTTTATCCTTTGAAATTCCTTCAAACCCAATCAGATCAATTCCGATATTATTGCTCCGTCGAACTATATTATTTTCTATTTTAAATCCATTAATATTCCCATTAAGAACTATAGATTCACTTGCACCTAACACTAAATCCTCCACTGTATTACCTACAATATTTATATCTCTCATTGACCCTGTTCCGTAGACAGCGATCCCATGACCATTTCCATCCTCAGCAAAGGTTTTTATTCTTTTCACATGATTATTCGCTAGGGTAATATGGCTACTGGAGCCTGTTACGTAAATTCCTATCACTGTTTCATCTAATTGTTTCGTCGTTAAATCCTGTATAGTGAATCCACTAATGGTAATGTAATTTTTATTCTTTATTGTTACAAGAGATGCATCACCATCCGTATTCTTCATGGACTCTCCACTAAGAATAACTTCTTCATTTTCATACGCCTTGAAAATAATGGGGTTTGATTTTGTACCACTATGTATAACAGAAAGCTTTTCCTTATAAATGCCTTTCCGTATAAATACGGTTGACCCTGCTTCCGCTTCTAATGCCGCCTTTTTTAGCGTACGGTATGGGCTTAATTTTGAACCATTATTTGAATCATTTCCATTACTATCTACAAATATAGTCTTAGCCTGTTTTATTTCCGAATCATTAATCGTTAGCATAATTATCAAAGCAGCTATAAACCCCAAAAATAGTATCCATTTTTTCATAAAATCTTCCTTTTCAAATTAATTCTATGGCGTTAAATGGTCGATTTTCTAATCACCATCTCTGCTAATACTAAATTAATAGTAAAGGCTAACCACGCTCCTAACGAATACGACAACCCATATGGAAGATTCGCTCCATAATGCAGTATCGTCATAACTATGTAAATGGTTAGATTGGCAAACGTTAAGAAAAAGCTTCTTAGCATCCAACTCCGATGGCTATTTACTTGTCCCTTTTTTATAAAACGAAAACCGTTTATCGTCGTAAGCAACCACAGCGTATTTAAAATGAAGAAACCAATCGTACTCCACATGCCCCCATTTGCATAGAGCGCTATATAATATCCTGGAAGTATATTGACTACAATCACTATTACATAGATTCGACCATTCCAGCGGTGTAGAATAGGTTTTTCCATTCTTATTGTTCTCGAAAGACCTAATGGCCCCGTAATTAAGGCAATAATGGCTAAAATGATATGTAGTTGGATCATCATAATCCATACATTTGCATTCGGAAGTTCTATTTCCTTGTTCGAAAGAAATGTCGAAAATGTGGGGTCGACCACAAAATTTTTAGATGTTGTATGTAATATCCACAATACAGCAATTACTGCTAAACTAATGACTAAGCCTTTCCTTCTCATGTCTTCTTTCCTCTCCGTTTGTAAAGTGACCTTAAAGATTGCTCTTCGCTGGATAGATTAAAATGGTAAATCTATCTATCTCAAAGTATCTAAAAACAGTCTATCATTAATGCCCCTTACTCGGTTACCAATCATTATAAAGCCGCTTTATAAACTTTAATTTGATTTTACATTGAGACAGCTTTCTATCCTCTGTTATGAGACATTTTTAAGCGAATAAAAAAGACCTAATCGCTTTCCGCAACTAGGTCGTTTTTTTGTCTATGCTTCCACTTCTATATGCTGGAAGGTTGTCACATCAAATAGCCCTGTATCTGTTAATTTTAAAGCAGGAATTACGGGTAATGCTACAAAAGAAAATGTCAGTAGAAAATGAAAATCTAAAGTTGGATTGAGTTTCTGTAAAGCATTGTGCAAGCCCGCTAGCTGTTCCTTCGCTTGCTGTGCTGGCACATCTGTCATTAAGCCACCGATTGTTAAAGGCATCTCCGCGAGTATTTCACCATCGGCTACAATAACGAAGCCACCTTGGATTTCCTGAATGCGGGAAAGTGCCAGAATCATATCCTCATCATTTGTGCCAACGACAAGGGCATTATGTGAATCATGGGCTACGGTAGTCGCAACCGCACCTTTTTGTAAACCAAACCCTTTCACAATACCTAAGCCCGTCGTATGCAAATGATGATGGCGTTCGATGACTGCTAGTTTCAGTAAATCTTGTTCGATTGAGGGGACAAATACGCCTTCTTTCACAGGTACATCTATGACTAAATGATTGGTAATCAGCTGATTCGGCACAATTTCCATGACATTCGCTCTTGTCCCCTTTTTGAATGATAGTTGTAAACTATCCTTTGTGATGCTTGGTAAATGAACAGAGTGATGAATATGGGCAGGAACCTTTGCCTCTTGACGACTTGTCAGCATTTCCCCATTTTCAGCCACTTTATGACCATTTTTCCAAACCGCTTTTGCCTGCATCGTCGATAAATCGTCTACTAGTACAAAATCAGCCTTATAGCCTGGTGCAAGTACCCCTCGATCAAATAAACGATAGCATTCTGCGGTATTTACGGTTGCTAGCTGAATTGCCTGCAAAGGTGTCATCCCTTCGGCTATTGCCATTGCAACATCATAATTGATGCTACCTTCATCCATCAATTCATCGACATATTTATCATCCGTACAAAAACCAAAACGACGCGCATTGTGTGACTGAATGGCTGGCAATAAATCACGCAAATTTTTCGCTGCTGATCCCTCTCGAATAAGGACATACATCCCCTGCTCTACACGATCAATGGCTTCTTCGGCTGTCACACATTCATGATCCGTTTGAATACCTGCAGCTCGGTAGCCTGTTATTTGCTCACTTTGTAAGCCCGCACAATGCCCATCAATTACTAGGTTCGCTTCCTTTGATAATAAAATTTTTTGCAGCATTCCCTCTTCTCCATTTAAGACGGCTGGGAAATCCATAACCTCCGCTAATCCACGAACTTGTTCATGATGCAGAAATGGCTCCAAATCCTGTGCTGTTAATGTTGCCCCGGCGTTTTCAAACTGTGTCCCTGGTACACTTGAAGGAAGCATCACAAAAATATCCATATCGGCCTTTTGTGCATCATCCAGCATAAATTGGATTCCTTCTGCTCCTGCTACGTTAGCAATTTCATGTGGATCAGTAATCACGGTTGTAATCCCATGTGGAATTAAGACACGGCTGAATTCTCCAGGTGTTAGCATCGAAGATTCAATATGTATATGACCATCAATCAATCCAGGAATAACATAGCTCCCCGCTGCATCCTCTACCTCTTTTGCATGAAATCTATTGCTGTGATCCAGTGCGACAATTGTGCCATTCTTCACAACAATGTCCGCTTTCCTCCACGTTAATGTATAGACATCGGCAACTTGTGCATTTTTAAGAATAAAATCTGCCTCTAACTTACCTTGAGATGATAAAATATTTTGCGTTAACTGTTGTAATTTTGTCGTCATAGCCAATACTCCTTTTTCTTTTAAGAACTATCATGCCTGAAAGATGTCTGTTATTGCAACTATTAATCGTAAAGTCCGTAAAAAACGACCATTGATTAATGGTCGCTCGAAAATTCTAGTTCTTTTGGTGGTTGTCCTTTTTTATTCATTAAACGCATACGAATAGGTTCAATTTTTAGGGTCACCATTTCATCCTGATTGCCAATAAAAATACTCGTAAAAAATTCTGCAATTTTATTTTTAATGCCTTCTTCGTGTACTTCAGTGAGCTTTCCCTCTATTTCCACATAGGAATCACCAAAGCCCCCATTTTCATAGCCATACAATATATGGGTATATGGATTTTTACGGAGCTCTTCCATTTTCTCAGAATGCTTATTCGTCACAGTATATAACACAAAATCCTCATGCTGGAACGTCATATAGCGCGAATATGGCTTCCCGTTTTCTACAGTAGCCATCGTTCCGATCTTTTCACGGTTCAAAACTTCTAAAATTTCATCACGTACTGAAGTCATTTCATCCCATCCTTTCTTCTACAACTATATTTTGCCCTCTCTACCTAAAGCTAAACTGTTTTTTTTGAAAAATATGAAATGACAAACTTCTGGCAAATTGAAAATATCTTGTTATAATTATTTGATGGACAATAGGAATTTACGGATGAATGAGGGTTAAAAAATGAAACAAGCTTTTTATACACGCTGTTTATTTTTCATAACAGGCATTATCGTGCTATCTTTTGGCGTTACATTAACAATTAAAGGGCAGCTTTTTGGCGTAGGCTCTTGGGATGTTTTACATATTGGCTTAACTAAAACACTCGGATTAACGATCGGTTCATGGTCAATCATTTTAGGACTGGCAATTTTAGCGTTTGATATGCTAATAACGAAAAAATTCCCATTACCAGGAACTTTTATCGATATGTTTTTAGCTGGCATTTTTATTGATATTTTTAATTATTGGCTACCTGATATCGACGGCTTTTGGATGCAGCTTGTTTCTTATCTAACAGGGTTAGTATTACTTGGCTGGGGCTGTGGTATGTATATGGTGGCTAATTTAGGAATTGGTCCGCGCGATACCTTAATGCTAATGATGGTTCATAAACTTGGCTGGAGTGTCACACGTTCCCGGACGACAATGGAAGTTACAGTCGCTGTAATTGGCTTCTTACTTGGTGGTCCTATAGGCATCGGTACGGTGATAATGGCCTTTGGACTTGGACCAATCGTACAATTTGCCTTAACCTATAACGAAAAATTATTTATGAAATGGACTGGCGTGAAAAGCGCCGTCATATAAGTTTTCTGACAATGAAATGCATTGTCTTTTTATGGATAGAATAAACAAGGAGCCATTTTGGAAAATGGCTCCCTTTTTTCACGCTATGCTTCTGGCTCAGAGGTATTTTGCCCTGTTGCTTCAATTACTTCGGGCGTGTCGTCCACAGTGTCATCTTCTTGTACGTTTTCAGCAGATGGAGGTGTGATCGTCACTAGTGTAAAGTCATCTTCTTGTAAAATTTCAAATGAAAATTGTTGACGTATATCTCCCACATATAGGGATGTTCCGATTGCTATATTCGTGACATCGATTTCGATCGTTTCGGGAATTTCTGTTGGTTTTACTTTAATGCGAACCTCACGATTAGGCTGTAATAGGAAACCTCCATCTGCTACTCCGATGGCATCACCGATTACTGTTACTGGAATCTCCACTTCCAGCTCTTGTGACATGTTGATCGATTTAAAATCAACATGTTTAATATTCCCTTTTAGAGCACAACGCTGAACTTCTGATAAAACGGCATTAATACGCTTTCCATCCACATCTAATTGAAAAACACTTTTTGTACCATGCGCTGCTAGTATTTTCGCAAATGTTCTTGCGTCTAATGTAATGGCTGTTGATTCCATTTGGAAGCCATAGACAACACCAGGAATGGCACCGTTTTGTCGAAGCTGTGTTAGTGAAGATTGTCGTCCTTTTTGGCGTTTACTGGCTGTTAGTATCGTATTCATCGAATATTTCCCCTTTCATGGAAACTAGTCTCAACAATGGTTTTGCCCTTTCCTCGTTTTTTTATACCTATAAACCTGCTCAAAAAATGAGCAAAAAAAGCACCTCCCTGTCTACAAAACAAAGAAGGTGCCTCATGCTTACTTAAAGTGCAATTTTTTGATTCAGTAAATCATGTAAATCCTGCAATTTTTTAATTTCATAATGCGGTTCAATGCCACTTTTATTTTCAACATTGCGGATATTAAACCAACAAGTATCTATTCCGGACTGTAAACCACCTTTTATATCAGATGTCAAAGAGTCTCCAATAATTAGTGCTTTTTCTTTATCAAAATTATCAATTCGTTCAAACACATAATCGAAAAAGGCTGGCATAGGCTTTTGATAGCCCGTTTGCTCTGAAATAAAAATGCCTTTAAAATATTGCGCTAAATTCGCATCCACAAGACGTTTATTTTGTGTAACCGTTATCCCGTTGGACACTACATATAAATGATAATGATTGGCTAGGTGAGCGATTACCTCATAGGCCCCCTCTACATAATGGTGGGCCTCCCGTAAATATTTTTGGAAAAGTGATTCAAAGTATGTCCCATCGACTTCTATGCCAAATTCCTTTAAAGCAATCGAAAAACGTGTATTATGTAAGGTATTTTTCGTTACTTCTCCACGCTCAAAAGCTCGCCACATTGACTCATTAATTTCTTTGTAACGTGCAATCATGTTGGGAGTAACTTGTATATTTTCTTCTTTAAACATGCGGTCAAGTGCAGCATTTTCAGCTAAATCAAAATCTAGTAACGTATCATCCACGTCAAATAATAATATTTCATATTTCGTCATGTCCGTACCTACTTTCTATGATGCATTGTGCTATTTTCTCTATCCATGATAACGTTTTTTTAGAAAAATAACAGTAAATCCACCTTTTTCAGAATAGTAGGACTTGTAAGCATTTTATCTTCATCCATTTCGATACAAATGAATTGGCGAACATTTTCCTTTAAATGGGTAAAAATGTTTAACTAGTCATAAAATAGCCCTTTCAGTAATTTCATATTTGAAATTATCGATGAATATGAGACAATAGAATGCTAGAAAGGAAGATGTACGAAAGATGACGACCTTACAAAAAATAACGCCTGTCTTTGATCCATGGGAAGCTTATATAGACGTGGAGCAACATGGACAGATGACACTCTCAAATATTGAATTTACAACAACTACACTTTGTAATATGCGTTGCGCACACTGTGCGGTTGGCTATACGCTACAAAATAAAGACCCCGAGGCATTGCCGATTGACTTAATTCTCCAACGGCTAGATGAAATACCTCATTTAAAAACGCTTAGTATCACAGGTGGCGAACCGATGATGTCTAAGAAATCCGTTCAAAGCTATGTATTGCCTTTATTGAAATATGCGCATGAACGAGGCGTGCGAACACAAATCAACTCCAATTTAACATTGGAGCCTGCACGTTATTTACTAATTGCCCCTTATTTAGATGTCCTTCATATTTCACATAACTGGGGTACAATCGATGAATTCGTGGAAACAGGCTTTGCCATGATGGAGCGCAAACCTACTTATGACCAACGTGCAGCTCTTTTTCAACGCATGATTGATAACTCAAAAATGCTTGCGGAACATGGTGTAATGGTTTCAGCTGAAACCATGCTAAACAAAAAAACTTTACCGTACTTAGAACATATTCATAACCAAATCATCCATGAAATGAAATGTGCACGTCATGAGGTACATCCAATGTACCCATCAGATTTCGCTAGTGCTCTCACATCTCTGTCACTGGAGGAAACACGTGAAGCGATCCATCATCTACTAGATATTCGTGATGACAATACATGGATGTTATTCGGAACACTTCCATTTTACCCTTGCAGTGCGAATGAAGAAGATCAACGATTACTTCAACGTCTTCGTACAGCGAAAAATGTCACATTGCGTAACGACCCAGATGGCCGTTCACGTTTGAATATCAATATTTTTACGGGCGATGTCATCGTTACTGATTTCGGTGATACACCTGCTTTAGGTAATATTGTACATGATGAGCTTCCAACTATCTTTGATAAATGGATGGCAACTGATTTAGCTAAAACACTCAATTGTCATTGTCCAGCTGTTAAATGCCTAGGTCCTAACGTTTTAGTGAAAAATATGTATTATCGAGATCACGCGTTTGTTAGTGGCTCTGCCCGCGTTTAAGCAACTCATAAAGTTAATAAAGAAAGAAACTCCCTTTTGAAGAATCTGTATCAAAAGGGAGTTTCCTTTTATTGTTTTAAAAAAATTTCTTAACTATGTATAAAAAATATGGCGCGGTCTATACTATTAAAGATTTCACTTCAAATCCTATGACTAGGAGGGTTAACCCGATGAGTGCGATTGATCGATAACTCAAAAGGACCATCAAAGCTGAGTAAAGTACAGTTCTTAGGAATATCTTAAGATTCTATGCAGAAGCGAGGCAGAGTGTCATGGAGTATTTAATGTAAGTGGTAATCGAACCCGGAAATTTATTTCCGGGTTTTTCTATTTTATGTACGTTAAAAAGCGTCAATCCTAATAAAAATCACCTCGAAGAGTTACAACGAGGTGATTTTGTTCTATAATAATTCCTCCGCTAGGAATTTATAGGTGTTTAAACGACTTGCTAATTCATATTGATTACAGTTCAGCATGACTTCATCAAAGCCATAATGTTCTTGTTCTTTCATTAAAAAAGCAGCAATATCCTTCGGTGTGCCTACAAGATTGGCTTTGCGATTATTGGCAATTGTCATTTTATCCATTTCAGTTAATGGATAATCCTTTGCTTCTTCAGGCGATATAGTTTGAATAATTTGCCCTTTCATAAGCTGAAGACGAGAAATATCGATTGGTTTTGCCAAGTACTCGGCTTCCTCTAAAGTAGGTGCCACCGTCGCCGCATAGGTCACAATGATTTGTGGTTTTTCCATATAATAAGAAGGCGTAAAATAGGCTTTGTAGGCATCAAAAATATCCTTCGACATATTACCCGTGAAAAACTGGGCATAGGAATAGCCTACACCTAGCTGTCCTGCCTGCATTGCACTTTGACCACTTGAACCTAGCAGCCACGCCTCAGGTAATGAACTATCAACTGGTGCCGCAACGACTTGATCATAGACATGCTCACCCGTTTTTTGGTTATTCATGAGCTTTAGTATAATTTCAAGCTTATCATATTGCTCAGTGAAGCGTTGTCTTCTTCCCTCTGCAAGCGCATAAATAGAGGCATGATCACCACCTGGCGCTCTCCCCACTCCGAAATCAATTCGATGAGGTGCTAAGCCTGACAATGTTTTAAAAACCTCTGCGATCTTATAGGGTGAATAATGCATCATCATGACCCCACCTGTCCCAATGCGCAGGCGCTTCGTTTTCGCAGCTAAAAAAGCAGCGGTTACTTCGGGAGCTGAGCTTGCTAGCGACTGACTATTATGGTGTTCAGCTAGCCACATACGATGATATCCAAGTTCTTCCCCTAATAACGCTAGTTGTTCTGTACGTTGGAAGGCTTCCTCTGCCGAATGACCTTTTGGTATAGGCATTTGATCTAAAATACTTAACTTCATTCAAAACATCCTCTCTGTCTGTAAGCTCCCCCTTTTAACTGTAATATAGTTCTGCTCATTTACAAAGCAAAAAACCTTACTCATAAGCTAGTTGTTTCATTTCCCATGTTTGATAGACCATGCCGACGAGTTTCTGTTTTTGTTCAGCATTTAGAACATTTTCATTAAACTTCATCGCACGAAGGGAAAATTGTTTTGTTTGTTCGTCAACAACGAATTGTAATATAGCATGTCCTTTTTCACCTTGAAACGTAATTTCACCTGATAATTCTATAACTTGCTCCCCTGTTTTCGCTTGATAATATCGCCAATATGGTTCAAAGAATGCGTAGTTAAATGCATTACGAACTGTGACGTCCGAAAAATTCTCCAAATAACCTTCTTTGACGATATCAATATACTCATGATCTGTTATATCTTTTTTTGCATTAAAGACATATCCAACAAGCATCCCCATAAATACGACACAGAGAAATACACGTATATGATTTGCTAAACTCATGTCATCACGTCCCCTTTACGTAAAAACACTATCATTTACATAATACATCAAATTTCTAACTCTAAGCAGAAAATATTTGATTTTTATAGAAATTATACGAAAACCATTCGTTCAAAATCCGCAAAACTTTATAAAGAGTATTTACAGCCCAACCTCAGTTCGCTACTATCAGATTACTATGATAGAAAAGAGATGACCTGTTGTGCCATTTGATTTAGATCTAAATATTTTAGTCATTCTTATTGTATTTGGTTTTTTAGCAGCATTTATTGATTCAGTTGTTGGCGGTGGTGGACTCATTTCTTTACCAGCTCTTATGTTTGTAGGTCTCCCACCTTCTACAGCGGTGGCAACCAATAAATTAGCAGGTACAATGGGATCACTTACGAGTACTTTGACATTTTATCGCTCTGGCAAGCTTGATATTAAAGCGGTCTATAAGCTATTCCCCTTTGTCTTTTTCGGGTCTATGCTAGGTGCGTGGATTGTCCACTTAATGAATCCTAGTGTCCTAAAGCCGCTCATGCTCATTATGCTGGCTGCCGTAGCTATCTATACGATTTTTAAAAAAGATTGGGGAAGCATCACTACCTATAAAAAATTAACACCAAAACGTTATCTATTATTTGTAGTAGTTATTACAGTCATTGGTTTTTATGATGGCTTCTTGGGTCCTGGTACTGGTTCATTTTTATTATTTGCCTTTCTCATGGTTGGTTTTGATTTTTTACAATCAGCCGGTAATGCGAAATTTTTAAATTTCGGTAGTAATGTGGCAGCCCTTCTTATGTTTATATACTTAGGACAAATCAATTATGCCTATGGTTTACCAATGGGTCTTGCGCAAATTGCTGGGGCCATAGTCGGGTCAAAATTTGCGATTAAACGTGGCAGCGGTTATGTACGTAAGTTATTTATCGTTGTGACCATTCTATTACTCTTGAAAAATACATATGACTATTTCTCATAATCATCTGTTATGCTGACGTATGCCAACAGTATAGAAGGATAAAACTTATCTCATATTGGGGTAAGTTTTTTTTATGGTCATCAACTTTTTCCCTCATTTCGTACGTCTAGTACATGTATACAATTTGACAATGTTAAAAAAGGAGCTTCTTTGGACATGAAAACAAGAAATGCATTTCAACATGAAGAGGTGTTTGTCCAATTCATTCGTGAACAAAAAGAGCGTTTTTATTTGCTCGCGTATAGCTATACAAAAAATGAACAGGACGCACTAGATGTTGTACAGGACAGTATTCAAAAGGCCATGCTGTCATTAGATCGACTAGAAAATGTTGATTATATGAAAAGCTGGTTTTATAAAATAGTCGTTCGTACTTCCATTGATTTTTTACGAAAGCATAAACGCTTACAAGTAACTGATGATGATACTTTGCAATATTTAACCCCCGCTCAAGAGGATGTCTATGAAAACGTAGACCTAGAACATGCATTGGATGAGCTCCCGCAAATGTATCGAGAGGTTGTGATTCTTCATTATTTTGAGGATTTAAAGCTCGCAGACGTTGCGAATATCCTCGATATTAAGTTAAGTACAACCAAATCGCGTCTTTATAAAGCATTAAAACTATTGAAAATACAATTGGAAGATGTGAAGGGAGAAACTGCACATGGATAAAAAATTAAAAAATATAGAAAAACAATATACGGATGTTTCCATTCCTAAGGAATTAGACTTGGTGGTTGAACGAGCTTTGAAGCAAGGTCGGAAAAAGAAAAAGAACCGTACTCCTCAATGGTTGCTTGGCTCGGCAGCTGCAGCTATGCTATTTACAGCTAGTTTAAATGCGAGTCCAGCAATGGCTCGAACGCTATCTGACATACCTGTTGTAGGAAGTGTGGTCAAAGTATTAACTTGGACTGAATATGAGGTTGCAGAAGATAATTTTGATGCCAATATTAAAGTACCTGCTATTGAAAATCTAGATAATCAAGATCTTGCAAATTCGTTAAATGAAAAGTATCGTGCAGAAGGAAAAGCTCTCTACGATGAATTTATTACAGAAGTTGGTGATTTAAAGGCCAGTGGTATTGGTGGTCATTTAGGCGTTGATAGTGGCTTTGAAATTAAAACCGATAATGACCAAATTTTATCGATTGGTCGTTATGTAGTTAATACTGTCGGCTCATCCTCCACTGTCATGGAATACGATACTATTGATAAAGAAAACGAAATTTTAATTACTTTACCTATGCTCTTTAAAGATAAGAACTATATTGAAGCTATTAGTGAAAATATTAAGGAACAAATGCGTACACAAATGGCTGAATCCAATCAGGATAAAGTTTACTGGGTAAAGGGAGCTGGCCTGGCTGACGAAGAGTTGATGGAAGACTTTACAGCTATTCAACCAGATCAACAATTCTATATTTCCGATAAAGGTAAGCTAGTGATTTCATTCGATAAATATGAAGTGGCACCAGGTTTTATGGGCGTTGTGGAATTTGAAATCCCAACAGACGTCTTAAAAGATGAGCTTGTTAGCACAAAATATATCCATTAATTAAATAGGACTTAACGAGGTATTTGAAGATAACACCATCAAATACCTCGTTTTTTCATGGCCATTAACCCATTTTTTGCTTATAAAGCTACAGTTTTTTGTCTAAGCTTATATGTATCAATCAATGTTAGAGGGTTTTCATCATGAAAAGTGTAGGATCCATCAGTATTTTACATGTAATCTTCTTATCCATGACCGTTATTGGCTTAAAAAATCATGTGACTATTATTCCTCCACTGCTAGATGCCGCCAAAAGAGATGGCTGGCTTTCTGTACTATTTTCTGGGGGTATACTTTTCTTTTGGTTATTTTTATTAGTTTACATCCAAAAAAAATCAAAACAAGAACCTATTCGAGACTGGCTCAACGAAAAAGTGGGAAATGTCGCTTCTTCTATTGTCATCTATATTGTTGCCATTTTTTTATTGATTATCGCAGCTTTTACAATGGTAGAAACATTACAATGGGTAAATACCACGTTTTTACCACAGACACCGGTCCTAATATTACTGTTTGTTTATACCATTCTTTGCATTTTACTAGTGACAACTAGCTTACAAACCATTGTTATTGTCAATGTTTTTGTATTATTTGGCGTTGTCATCCTTGGCTTTTTTGTTGCCTTTACCAATATACAAGTAAAGGATTATAGTTTGTTGCGCCCCTTTTTTGAGCATGGTTTTCAGCCCATTCTACATGGTATGATTTTTCCTGCTTCAGGGTTTATAGAGCTATTATTGCTATTATTTTTACAGCATCAATTTAAAGAACAACTTCGTTGGTATCACTTCACTATCATACTGGCTATCTTAATTGGTCTTACATTAGGTCCGTTAATTGGAGCCATTACTGAATTTGGACCAAGTGAAGCAGCGAAGCAACGTTATCCCGCTTATGAAGAATGGGGATTAGTGACCATCGGACGTTATATTGAGCATTTAGACTTCTTCTCTATTTACCAATGGCTAACAGGGACCTTCATTCGTGTAAGTTTCCTTTTATACATTGTGGTAGATTTATTAAAAATGACTGGTGATCCAAAGCGTATTTGGCAAATGATCGCTCCACCCTTTTTCATCATTTGTTTACCGTTAATTATGTTAAATGAAAGCTTATTTTTAAAGGTAAAGGGACATTATATTTTAAGTGCTACTTTTATTTTTTTATTTGCATTATCTATTTTTTTCATTGTCGTTGCTTACTTATCGGATAAATCTCCTAAAAAGGGGAAAACTGAAAAACAAGACATGAAAAGTGGTGAATCATAATGTCTCAGCAGGAGCATGAGTTAGATTTAAAGACAATAAAAAAACTATTTCAAAAATCCGCAGATATACAATTTCAGGAATATAGCTTTAATGAACAGAAGGTACAATTTATAACTTGTGATGCCATGATTGATCAACAAATGCTGAACGGCGTTATTATTCAGCGGATTCAGTATTTATATGATCATTTGGATGAAGTTTCTTTTGAGGAAAATATAGCGAGGCATCTCCATATTCCAAGCCTTCAAAAAATCCAAGATAAGGAACAGCTTATTTCATCAGTTTATAGTGGCTTCCTGTTGCTGTATTTTGAGGAAGCTAATCTTTTATATGCAAGCAATATCGCTAAAAAACCTAATCGTAAGCCGGAAGAAACGCGTATGGAGGTTCTTGTTAAAGGACCCAGAGATAACTTTATTGAAGATATCCGCGTCAATATTGCTTTAATTAGAAAACGATTACCGACCAATTCATTTTGTGTAGAAAAGGTGGAACTTGGAAAACGCTCAAAAACAACTGTGGCCATCTTATACTTTGAAGATATTGTAGATATGGATATTCTGCACGGTATTAAGAAACAGCTAGCTGCGGTCGATACGGATATCGTTTTTAGTGGTGATTTATTGATGGAACGTGTTAATAAAAATTCAAAGTTATTTCCAAAGTTCGATTATACTGGGCGACCCGATTATGCCGTCCAAGCATTAGCAAGGGGACGCTTTATTATTTTCGTAGATGGTGTCGCATATGGCATTATCACACCTGTAAATCTTTTCTTATTATTGAAATCTGCCGAAGATAATGAGTATCCGATCATTTTTAGTTCTGTAGAACGAGTACTACGGATAATCGGTATTCTTATAGGGTTGCTACTACCTGCCTTTTGGCTTGCTTTAACAACCTATCATCAAAATCAATTACCATTACAATTACTAGCAACCGTTGTACAGGCCAAGGCTGGATTGCCTCTCCCTTCTTCACTTGAGATGCTCCTAATGCTTCTGATGTTTGAATTGTTCCGTGAAGCAGGGTTACGACTTCCTTCAGTTATTGGTGGAACCATCAGTGTTGTAGGTGGAATTATTATCGGAGATGCTGCAATTCGAGCAGGTGTAACAAGCCCCGAAATGATTGTTGTTATCGCCATCTCTACCATCGCTTCATTTACCTTGGTCAATCAATCACTTGTGACATCAGTCAGTATATTACGTATTGCTTTCATCCTAGCAAGCGCCTTTTTCGGATTATTTGGCTTTTTTGTTTCTTTATATTTGACACTTCTGTACTTGTGCAATATTCGAATTTACGGCTATTCTTACATGAACCTTGCGACAGATTTAAGGTGGTCCACCATCAAAAAATCTATTTTTCGCCTATCACCAAAAGGTTACGCGGAGCGTAATAAAGCCCTTGCACCTCAGGATTCAACCCGAACAGCCAATGGCCATCACGAAGAAAGTAGAGAGCAAGAAAATAACTAGCATCCCCTCAAATGTTGAGGAGATGCTAGTATTTTTGGCTACATCTTTTGTATGCTAACTTCAATGGTTTCTAAAATCGCTTCCCAATATCGCTTCATTTCGTCTCTCACTTGTTGATTGGAAAGATGTTCCTGATGGAAACTTATGGTCGTTTTATTACTTTCTTTAGAGAGGATTCGAATTTGTACGGTAGAAGGTCGTTGCCACCCCACTTTTTGCCAAGTAAATCGAAGTTGCAGAAGTGGTTTGACAATCCGAATTTCTCCAATTCCAGCCTTTGTATGATACTGACAACCAGGTACAAGAATTATATTTTCTCCTCCTCCAAACCATGCATTCAAACCTTCCTCTGCTGTAATAATTGACCATGCTTGCTGTTGTGAGATTGGGAACGTTTTTCTAACCCCTACTTGATATCCAACGGTTTTGGTAAGTCCTATACTTCTTTGTCTATCCATGTCTTAACCCCCATCTATTAATCTGTCATTAACTATTCACTACTAATAGTTCCTCCCCTCTTCTAAAAAATCCTTGTACAATTTTATTTATTTGATAAGTATATGAAAGCAGAAAAAGGCAGAAATGCTATCACACATTTCTGCCTTTTGTTGAATTGATTAACTTTAAGTCATCTCTACATAATCATTTTGAATGCTTTGTTTGTTTTGTCCCTTACGGAATTGGATGTGATGGAGCTTAGCAAAAATACCATTATGAGCCACTAGCTCATCATAAGTACCATCTTCCTCAATACCTTTTGGCGTCACGACCATTACCCGATCTGCGTTCCTTATAGTTGCCAGGCGATGGGCAATAACTAAAGTAGTACGGTTTTCAGCTAGTTCTGATAAAGATTGCTGAATAATCATCTCTGTTTCTGTATCTAACGCAGAAGTCGCTTCATCTAAAATTAAAATTGGTGGGTTTTTCAGGAACATACGAGCAATGGCTAATCGTTGTTTTTGTCCACCGGATAATTTCAAGCCTCGTTCCCCAATTTGCGTATCATACCCCTCTGGTAGCTCTGCGATGAATGCTTCTAAATGGGCCTTTTTTGCCGCTTCGCGAATTTCTTCTTCACTGGCGTTTAGCTTTCCATAGGCAATATTCTCACGAATTGTCCCTGTAAATAAGAAGACATCCTGCTGTACAATACCAATTTGAGATCGTAAGGAAGCCTGGGTCATATTGCGAATATCGATGCCATCAATCGAAATAGCACCTTTTGAAACTTCATAGAAGCGAGGAATTAACGAACAAATGGTCGTTTTACCAGCACCCGATGGACCGACAAACGCAATGGTTTGTCCAGCCTTTACATCAAATGAAATATCTTTTAACACCTGTTTTGATGCATCGTAATTGAAGTGAACATTGTTGAAGGAAATATTACCATCTAAATGGTTAATAACCTTCGCATTTTCACGATCTTGAATTTCTGGTTCCTGCTCAATTAATTCACGGAATCGCTTGAAGCCAGCCATTCCCTTTGGATAAAGCTCTAATAAAGCACTAATCTTATCTATTGGTTTAATGAGTACATTGGTATATAAAACAAAGCTCACTAGCTCCCCGTAAGATAATTTCCCATTAAAGCTGAGCCAAGCGCCGACCACTAACACCATTAATGTAAGGAGACGTGTCATCATGTAAATAGTCGAGTTAGTTCCTGCCATTATTTTATAGGCATATAATTTAGCCGCACGGAAAAATCCATTTTGCTCCTCAAAGCGTTTAATTTCAAAATCTTCATTTGTAAAGGATTTCACAACACGGACACCGGATACACTATCCTCTACACGTCCGTTAACATCAGCAATTTTGCCATACATCGTTTTCCAAGCATTGTTCATTTTTATATTACTAAATGTCACAAGCCATGTTAAAAATGGCACCATAATCGCTGCAATTAAAGCGAGTGTTGGATTCACATTAAACATAATGGCAAAGGCCCCAACAAAGGTCATAATGGCAATAAATAAATCCTCAGGTCCGTGATGGGCAAATTCCCCAATGTCAAATAAATCATTAGTAATGCGGCTCATTATATGACCTGTTTTAGTATTATCAAAGAATCGGAATGATTGCCTTTGTACATGCGTAAATAATTCCTGACGCATATCTGTCTCAATATTAGTCCCCAATTTATGACCTAAATAGTTCACGATAAAATTTAATAATGTACTTATTGCATACACTAGCAGCAATAATACACTTATTTTTACAATCATTCCCCAATCGCCGGTTGGTAATAATTCATCAATAAACCACTGAACGGCTAATGGAAAGGCAAGCTCTAAAATGGCTACAATGATTGCACTTGAAAAATCGATGACAAACAATCGTTTATGCGGTTTATAATAGGAAAAAAATTTTCTATACATGTTTGTCTCCTTTCTAAGTTGTAAAAATTTCGCCTATCTTTTAATAGTACCATTTGTGCAAACGTAACGGAAAAGTATTTTTTCTCCATAGCAGTATATTTTTATTTACTTTCAATTTTTCTCATGCTATGATTGGTGTAAGAATTGAATAGCTTTTGACTTTATTGTCAAAGGGGAGTAGCTAGCAGATGCGATCGAAGCATCTGATTCACATTCGTCATTACATGGTTTCGTACCATCGGGTGTGATGGCATAATTTGTCTCACAGAACAATACTTTCTGTGCAACGAACAGTAAATTGCTTAGCAAGACCTTTGCCTATTTTTTAGGCAGGGGTCTTTTTCTTTTGCTTAAAATTGGGAAGAATATGTTAGAAGCAACCATTCATTTCTGTTCAACAATTAAAGGAGGAAACAAATTTGGAGGCAATTATTTTAGAATACGCATGGGTACTCGTCGTATTAATTGTATTAGAAGGTTTGTTGGCAGCTGACAACGCAGTCGTAATGGCAGTTATGGTTAAGCATTTACCAAAAGCACAACAACAAAAAGCTTTATTATATGGATTAGTGGGGGCGTTTGTTTTCCGCTTCGCCGCATTATTCCTTATTACAACGCTCGTTAATTTCTGGCAGATCCAAGCAATAGGTGCTGCTTATCTATTGTTTATGTCTATTAAGCATATTTATGATTCACGGAAGGCATCCCAAAACTCCGAAGAAATCCAAGAGCCGAAGAAACAATCTGGCTTCTGGATGACAGTTGTAAAAGTGGAGCTTGCTGATATCGCGTTCGCGGTGGATTCTATCCTAGCTGCGGTTGCTATTGCCGTAACATTACCACATCTCGGCGATTTTGATATTGGTGGCATTAATGCAGGACAATTCGCCGTTATGTTCTTAGGTGGCCTTATTGGGGTCATCATGATGCGATTTGCGGCTCGTTGGTTCGTAAAAGTTCTTGATAAATTCCCTTCATTGGAAACGGCTGCCTTCCTAATCGTTGGTTGGGTTGGTGTGAAATTAGCCGTGCTAACATTGGCACATGAAAAACTAGGGGTTATTCCACATGAGTTCCCACATTCTACAATTTGGAAAGCGATATTCTGGATTGTCCTAGTAGCAATTGCCCTAGGTGGTTACTTAGTTGGGGTCAAAAATCAAAAGACTCAAGCACAATAGTGATGAAAAAAATCGCCACGACCTATGTCGAGGCGATTTTCTTCTTTACGGGTAAGATTTTATTTTATAGCCAGTCCCTCTCCTATGCCACAAATCTACACATCTTTGCTACCTCACTAGTGGCCCTATCCCACTACCCAACTAACACTTGACTATACATACGACAAATAGGAAGAAGTATAAATTTTCTAATTGAGAACTAATATCAATTAAGTTTTGCACATTTTCCCATGAAATTTAAAATTTTTGTATGAAGAACTAATAACGCTGTATACTAGTGAAGAAGGCATTTACTGCAAAAGGAGGAAAACTTTTATGTTATCTGAAAAACTACACACAGCACTTAACGAACAAATGAATTTTGAATTTTACTCGGCTCATGCTTACATGGCAATGGCGGCTTATTGCACAGACCAGGATTACGATGGCTTCGCTAACTTCTTTTTAGTACAAGCCGAAGAAGAACGCTTCCATGCGATGAAGTTTTATAACTTCTTAAGTGATATGGGCTACCGTGCAACAATTCAAGGCTTTGAGAGCCCAGGCAATCATTTTGAATCGATTTTAGATGCCTTTAAAACAGCTCTTTCTCATGAAAAAGAAGTGACGCGCCGTATTTATAATTTATCAGATATCGCTTTAGATGAACGTGAGCATGCAACGATGGCGTTTTTAAAATGGTTCATCGATGAGCAGGTGGAGGAAGAATCTACATTTGATACATTAATTCGTAAAATCGAACGTATTGAAAACGACTCCAACGCTATCTTTATGCTAGATGCAGAATTAGCTACGCGTACATTTACGCCTGATGCACAGGCATAATATATGGGAAAATTTAGCTAAAAATAACAATGGCTACGAAGTTTCATCCAAGATACTTCGTAGCTTTTGTTATTTTAGGCATTAGATATACTAAAGCTATAGCTATTTTTTATAAGAAACATGTCTTTTCTTCTTTATGATGCATCGGGTTCTCGAACTTCTCCATCAAATGCAGCCCGATAAATAGCATAAATATCTTCTCGTTCTAATGGCATCGGACTTCGAGCTAAAATTCTTGTTTGCTTTGTTGCATCATCTGTTAATTGTTCTAAAGCTTCTTCTGGAATATCAAATCCCTTTAATGTGGAAGGAATATTCACATCTTGAACGAGCTGTTGTAAGGCATCCACACATTTATAGGAAGCCTCTTCTTGTGATAAGTAGGCAGATGATAAACCCATGGCATCTAAAATATCTTTCATTCGTTTTTCACAGCTTTGACGAATATACCCCATGACATAGGGTAATAGTACGGCGTTGGAATCGCCATGAGCTATATGAAATTGTCCTCCCAATGGATAGGCTAACGCATGAACACCGGCTACTCCAGCATTGAAGAAGGCTAATCCTGCTAAATAACTACCGTAGCTCATATCTGAACGCGCCTGCTTATTTTCCCCTTCCAGTACAGCAGTACGAATAGAGCCACTGATTAAGCGAATGGCCTGCAATGCAAGGGAATCTGTTACTTCATTGGCATTGACTGAAACATATGCCTCAATGGCATGTGTTAAAGCATCAACCCCCGTTGCAGCTGTTACCTTTGGTGGTAATGAAATCGTTAGCTCTGGGTCTACAATCGCACTGTCCGCCAATAAGTAGTCATGTGTCACAACGTCTTTTGTTGTGTCCAGGGACAGGACAGAAATATTTGTCACTTCTGAGCCTGTTCCAGATGTAGTTGGGATTAAAATTTTAGGTAATCCTTTTTGTTCAAGCGCCTTTGTGCCTGTTAAATTTAAATAATCCGCTACTTTCCCATCATGGACTGCTAAAACAGCAGCAAGCTTAGCTAAATCAAGAGCACTTCCTCCACCTAAACCGATGACAAGATCAAATTGATGTTTTCTAGTAAAATCAACTAGTTTTTCTCCAATAGCAAGTGGGGGCTCTGGGGCAATATCTGTATAAATGGTCGTCGCATATCCTTTTGAAAGCAAGGGCTGTTGAACTTTATCTGTTAGCCCTAATTCCTTTAAAAATGGGTCTGTGACAATTAAAATATTTGTAGCCTTCAATCTTTCTACTTCAGGCAGAAGCTGATTTAAACATCCCCAACCTGTATAGCTTACAGGCGTAAAGGTTAATTTATGCATGGCCTCTCTACTCCTATCTATTCATAATATCCTTCTGTCGATTTTCTAAATGATTTAAATTGGACAGGATCATGGCCAAACCAAACCTGTGAATTCGTTTCATTGGCAAGTCGGCGAATGCGTTCAACTGTTGAATTATAGCCAACCGAATCATAAATAATGCCTGGTGGCTTAACAGGTGGACCAAAGCTTTCTGCAGTGTAGATGGCATCTGACGCTAAAATAATTCCACCTGATTCTGGCATCTGAATATGCAGACCAAGCATCCCCCAAGCATGTCCACTACCAAAATTTAATACTTGAATACCTTCTGCCAGCTTCACATTATCTTCACCACGTTTAATAAGACGCCATTGTAGATTATTTTTAATCCACATATCAATGTCTCCCCAAATATAGGCACCGTCTTTGACATTTCTTGCATATGTTTGTAATGTGCCGTTAAACTCATCTTCTTGCACAATGATCGTCGCATTCGTAAATAATTCTAAGCAGCCTGCATGGTCGAGATGCAAGTGGGATGCCACAACAAATTTGATATCTTCAGGGCGAACGTTTAATTCTTCTAATCGATGATGTAAATAGCATTCTTCTGGCATATTAATAGGGAACGCTTTTTGTGTAAATTCCCCCCAACGTCCATCGGGCCCCATAGCATTTGGATTACACGCCGTATCAAATAAAATTTTGCCCTCTGGATGATCGATAAGTACTGTGTAAACGGGGAATTCTACAAATTCATTTGGTTGATTTGGATGATCGATTGTTGCTGGATTGTGCATGGCAATCATATAATTCTTATCCATTCGCATCGTACCGTTGTCCATTACATACAATTTGGGGTGTTGTTTGATCATTTTCATGTTTCCCATCTCCATTCGTGATTATTGGTTATTCCAAATAATGAGCTTCATTTCTGTCATTTCTTCCATTGCATATTTAATGCCTTCACGACCTGTGCCACTTTCTTTCACGCCACCATACGGCATATGATCTACACGGTAAGTTGGCACGTCATTAATAAGGACGCCTCCTACCTGTAATGCTCTGGACGCTTTAAAAGCTGTCTCAATCGATGGTGTAAAAATACCAGCCTGTAGTCCATAATGAGAATCATTAATAGCTTCTATTGCCTCCTCAATAGTAGATACTGCATTCACAATAACAACTGGTGCAAAAATTTCCTCACAGGATACCTTGCTATATGACGAAACATTCGATAACACTGTTGGCATTAAAACCTGATTGTCAATATAACCACCAGCAATGATTTTAGCCCCTTCAGCAACCGCTTCTTCAATCCACTCATGAGCTCGTTGTTGTTCATCTGCTGAAATCATCATGGCTACATCGGTTGTTTTATCAAGAGGATCGCCGATGACTAGCTGTGCTACTTTAGCGCTGAGCTTGTCTAAAAACTCATTTAACATACTTTCCATTACATATATTCGCTGCAACGAAATGCATACCTGACCCTGATTTGAAAATGCTCCCATAATCATTCGGTCCATAATCTGATCAAGTTGAACGCCTTCGTCAACAATCACCCCTGCATTTGAGCCTAATTCTAACGTAACCTTTTTTAAACCTGCTCGGTTTCGTAATGAAATCCCTACGGCAGGGCTTCCCGTAAACGTTATCATTTTCACATGAGGATGTGCTAAAAATACATCTCCTACCAATTTTCCCTGCCCGGTCACTAGATTAAAAGCTCCAGCCGGTAAATTAGTTTGTGCTAATAATTTTGCTAGAAAATGAGCAGATAAAGCCGTTTGAGTAGCTGGCTTTAGCACAATTGTATTGCCCGCCGCTAAAGCAGGACCTACTTTATGCGCAACTAAATTTTGTGGAAAATTAAACGGTGTAATTGCTGCAATTACGCCGATAGGCTCTCGTATTGTATAGCCAAAGCGCCCTTCCCCATTTTTAGAAGCGTCCATCGGAATCATTTCGCCCGATAATCGTTTGGCTTCCTCTGCGGCAAATTTATAGGTTTCAATGGTGCGGTCAATTTCAGCGTAGGCATACTTGAGCGGTTTTGCAGATTCTAGTGAAATAATACTAGCTGCCTCTTCTCGGTTTTCCAAAAATAGTGTGGATAAATGCTCCAAAATTTCTGCTCGTTGAAAAGCAGTTAAGGAAGCCATGCTCTTCGCTGCTGCCTGTGCACTTGCAATGGCCTCCTGTACATCTTGTTCAGTGGCCATTGCAAAATGTGCAATCACCTCTTGTGAATGCGGGGCTTGAACCTCCATATAATCTGCCGTCATCTTCCATTCTCCATGAATCCATAAGCCCCTTTTCAAGACTTATCTCACTCCTTTCGTTATGGTTACGTATTCATTTCTGAAAATAAAGAAATGAATACGTAACCATTTTAGTGTAAAAAATAAACTGATGTTAAAAATCAGTTCATTTTTTACACGTTGTATTTCTTGGGAAAAGTTTAACAGACTCTGTTTGCTGAATGCAAGTACTTTTTTTCTCCATGACCTCAAATAATTTTTCAATCGCTAAAAACCCCAGGTTTTCTTCTGTTGATATCCCAACTGTTGTTAAAGCAATGGAATGATGTTTACTGAGTTCCACATTATCAATACCAATTACATTGAAATCCCTAGGAACCTGAAAGCCTCTTTCTAAACAAAGGTTCAAAATTTCTATAGCGATGGCATCTGTTGCTGCACAAATTGCTGTAGGTTTTCTGTCTAGTTTTAACAGTTCCTCAAAAGTCTTTTCGATATCTTCCTTATTCGTATTGGTAAAAAATGTAGGTACGGATTTAGCTTTTATTCCATGATCCTTTAATGCCTTTTCAAATCCTTGGTATCGTCCAAAAAATGTACTCATTTGATGGGGACCACCAATCCAGCATAATGATTGATGCCCTAAAGACAAAATATAATTGGCCGCAAGATATCCTGCTTGCACATTATCAATTTCTACAAAATGTCTATTTTCTTGATGCTTACGATTAAACATAATAAAAGGGATTTCGAGTTTTTCTAATTTAAAAAATAAATCGTCTTGATAAAGCATGGAAGACAATATAATGGCATCCGCCTTCGTTTCTAAAACTGCATTATAGATTGAGTGTAAATTATCTTCTGTACCAAAATAAACATTAACTTTATAGCCACGGGCGTTGACATAATTAACGATAGCTGTCGTCGTATCCACAAAAAAAGGATTGTGTAAAGGACCTGATATTAATGTGATAATGCCTGTCTTTTTCTGAACAAGCGATCTAGCTATATCATTTGGAATATAATTTAGGTCCTCAATCGCTTTCATCACTTTTTCAACTGTTTTTGGCTTTACCAGCTCTGGTGTATTCAACACTCTTGACACGGTTGTTTGAGATACACCAGCATGCTTTGCCACATCTTTTGAAGAGACCAAAAAAACCACCCACTTCGTTTTTGTAAAGCTATATTATACCATATATGTCTACTAGTTATAGGGAGTTCGGGGGTCACTTTCTCTCATAAGGCTTTGCCGCCTCACTTGCTTTGAAATTATAGACAGGTTTAATCACCTTAATAATATCTACTGTTTCTCCAATGACAGATGTTATTTCTGCCGTAGGCTTATAGGCCATTGGTGCCTCATCTAATGTTTCTTCATTGACTGACGTTGTCCAAATCCCCTGCATCGTCTCTTTAAAATCTTCCATATTCAATGCTTTTTTAGCAGCACGACGTGAGTACATACGTCCTGCTCCATGTGGTGCTGAATGATTCCAATCAGCATTGCCCTTCCCTATACAAATAAGTGATCCATCTCGCATATTCATAGGAATGACGAGTATTTCTCCTTTATTGGCACGGACAGCTCCCTTACGTAGCGTCATTGTCTCCGTCTCAATATAGTTATGAATCGTATCAAATGTATCTATCAGCTGCCAATCCATATGTTTTGCAATGGTTTCAGCAATCGTCCAACGATTCATTTGCGCAAATTGCTGCGCGATTTTCATATCATGAATGTAGTCATGGAAATATTCGCCCTCTAAATAAGCTAACTCTTTCGGAACCGCAGGATGTTTCTTTTTATAGGCTTGGATCATCGCTTGAATTTCCTTTTCTCGCCCCTGTTGTTTAAAGTCCTCTATTTTTCCAGTCAAATCTTGCTGACGCAAATTTTCATAGGCCCTTTTTTGATGCCAGTTTGCTACTTTTGCCCCTACATAACGTGAACCAGTATGAATCAGTAAATAGTACTGATTCTCCTCATCCTTAGCCAATTCAATAAAATGATTGCCTCCACCAAGTGTCCCTAATGATAGATTCGTATACTCATCCTTTAGGCCAGTTGCTTTGAACTGTTTACCTTCAAACGCTAAAAAATGTCGATCAGGCGATAGTTCCTTATGAACCTCTTGACCACTCGGTATATACGTTCGAATGATAGCATCGAGTTTCTCATAATTAACCGTCGTTACATCTAATTGCGCTACAAATACACCACATCCCACATCCACACCGACCAGATTTGGTACAACCCGCTCCTGTAGGTGAATGGTCGTGCCAATAACACAGCCCTTCCCTGCATGATAATCAGGCATAATACGTACCTTTGTGCCTGTCATAAACGCCTGATTTGTCAATTCTTGAATTTGGTCGATGGCGGATGGTAATGCTGTTTCAGCATAAATTTTAGCCTCCGTGTAACGTCCCTTAATTTCAATCATGATTATCCCTCCTTACCATTTATACGTACAAATGGAATGATATGTTTCATTCCATAAAAAAACGCCCTAAAAGATTCATTCTTTTAGAACGTTTTGTGAAGTTAGTCTGCATATTGTATGGCTAGTTTATTTGGTATTACTGGAATATCATTCGATTTCACATCTTCTTCTTGTAAGGATAGCATTTGCTGCGGATACATTTCCTCGACATCAAAAGGAATAGCAATACTTTCCATTTTATTATTCATTTGACTACGTGCCAGTAAGCCATTCTTTGAAAGATCAATGCTAAGAATAGCCTCCACAGTTTCTTCAAGCATTTCAAGATCCTTTGTTTTCAATGGCATCTGTTCCTGCATTAAGAAGGGTTGAAGATGTTCCTTAATATAACCCTGTGCTTCAATTAAACATGAAAATTCATTTAGTTTATCAGCATAACGCTTTAATTGTCGCTTCTCTTTGGCACGTTGTTGATTTAGTTCAAGCACTTTTTGTTCAATACGACTCATACGCTCCTTTACTAAATTGACTAAGTAAGGCTGGATGTCTCGAACTGCTTGTAACATCGAAGCTTCTGCTTGTAATACTTTATCGTATTGAGCGACACAAACCACTTGTTGGTCATTTAATTTTTGCACACGCTCTTTAAAAAATTCATTTTGGTTATGCTGACCAAAAATAGCTTTCATAAGCCCTTTACCATGAATTTTTTTATGCTGTGCATCTAAACGCTCATATTCTCTTGAATATTCACTGTGCATATTACGATACTCTCGTAACATTTGTTGATAGTAAACAGCGATTTCGGTAAATGTCTCTACCTTATCATCTTGTAAATAATCATGTTGTGAGATGGTTTGTAATAGCTGGTAAAGGGTTTGAACATGTTTAAACGTATTTGCCACCTGCTCATATTCTTGCTCATATTCCTTAACTATTGCTAAGTCACGCTGATAGCGAGAAAACTCAAATTGGGTATCGCCTGCATATTTTTCAATATTCTCAACAGCAGATTGAAATGGGTCACGTCGTGGAATAACAGTTAATTCGAAGCGGAACCGTTCAAGCCATTGCAAGAAACGAATTAAAATGGCATAGGTTTTTTTTTCACTATTTTCGGCCACACGATGTATGTGGGCTATTAATTGGTCATATTGACTTTTTTGCCAAAGCTCAAGGTTGTCCGTTTGCTTAGCTACCAGGGCATTTGTTGCGGAAATAGCTATAAAATCACTCATCAAATGGCCAATACGTTGTTGTTCTGAAATGATAAATGCATCTGCATGCTCATCAGCATCAATTCCATTGATGACACATAAAGGTACCACTCCTTTATGATTTAACGCATCCATTAATAAAAGCTCAGCATCTATTGCCCTAGAGCCGGCACGTAAAACCCAGAAAATTTCATCTACACGGTTCATAAGTGCTTCAGAGAAATAGGCCATTTCACCTCCCCCTGCTTCTAAGGAAACAGAGTCAATGATCGTCACAGATTTTAATAAATCATTTTTCAAATATACTTCTAGGTAATCCAAATGTTCACGTAAAATCTGAGAAGCAAACGTATCACCTGTTGTCAGTAGCTCTAATTTGCTAAGATCAAATATGGCTACAACACCATCTAAAAAATAGGCTTTAATCTCCTCTTGTTCGCCATATCGAATAAATGTATTGACACCTGTCGGATGTCGATCATTTACAGATAGTACCTCACGTCCTAGTAATCCGTTAACTAGTGTTGTTTTGCCTACTCGTTCTTTTCCGACGATTAAAATCATCGTTTGGTTATTTGCATCTTGAATAATACGGTTTAAATGTTTAGCTGTATCTTTCACATATGTATTTTGGACAATAATACCGTACAATTGTCGCAGTTGATCAACAAATTGTGGCAATATATTATTCGCTGAGGTTGTATATTCGATTGGCGTATGGTCAATGTTCGTCATCCTCAAAACCTCTTTTCGTATGCATCTATAAGACCATTATAAATGAAACTAATGCTTTACTAATATATAGATCAACGAAAAGAGGACAATATACTTATGCATTTATAAGGCAAATAGGAATTCATCCTTATATCACTACAATGTTCACTTCACATTTCATTCACAATTCAGACTAAAAGAAATAGCCCATTTTATGAATTTTACTAAAATTGCCATCAAAATTATGCTTTATTACAGCTATCCAGTTCTCCCTTATTCCTATAGGCATACTATTCACCTAGACCCGCCATACGCGCGTATACTTCCCCAAGTGTAGGCATCCCTCCTTGTGCACTAAACTTTTCAACAGACAATGAGGCAGCAAGATTAGCAAAGTACACTGCCTCATCCAATGATTGACCCTCTACTAAGGCATGAGCTAGTGCACCGTTAAAGGTATCACCTGCACCTGTTGTATCCACAGCTGTCGTCATATAGCCTGGGATATGACTGGGAAATGTACCATCAAAATAACGCGCACCATCACTACCTAGCGTTATAATAAGCTTATTAGGATACTTTTCTAGTAGCTGATCGACGGGCTCATTAAAAATTTCTGCACATTCTGTTTCATTTGGTGTTAAATAGGCGATATCCTTCATCCACTGTTTATCAAAATTTGCTGCTGGTGCAGGATTTAACAATACTGGCACTCCTGCTTCTTTACAAAGTTGAATGGCATATGCTGTTGTTTCTTTTGGAATTTCCAGTTGAATGATCACCATTTGGCTTTTTTGTATCAGCTCTTTTGATGCCTCTATATGTGAAGGTGCTAATTCATAGTTTGCACCAGGCACTACTACTATACGATTATCTTGATTGTAAATAAGAATATTAGCAATGCCTGTTGGAGCTGTAGCACTATGAACAATGGCTTCTGTGTTTACTCGCTCTTGCTGCAAACCCGCACATAATGTTTCACCAAAACTATCCTGACCGACGCAGCCAATCATCGCCACGTCACTTCCCAGTCGAGAAGCAGCCACTGCCTGATTTGCCCCCTTTCCTCCTGGAACTGTTTGAAATGCATGACCGAGAATGGTTTCTCCTTGCTTTGGAAAAGCATTCATTTGTACAACTAAATCCATATTTAGACTTCCTATAACTGTAATCATTGATTTCCCTACCTTCCTTCTAAGCTCTATTTTAATGGAGAACCAAGGTCAGGGACAGGGTATGTTAAAGGCCTTTTTAAAGTTTTCCTAACAATCCTTTTCTAGCCTCATGTTCAATTCTACTATCACAATCCTCGCAGGAGAATTTTCCTTTCATATTCCTTTTATACAAGGTATATTTCCTTGTCCCTTCCACAACCTCAAACGTCTTTTTACAAAAAATACAGGAAACTGAATAAGTTATCATTATCTATTCTCCTTTCAAATAACTTGCTACTTCCACATTATCAAAATATACCATTTATTCACAATGTTTATATTCAGAATATTCTTGTTAAATTTACTGTTATTCACATTCTATCCATAAATGCTAGGATGGATATTTGCTAACGCATAAAAAAACTGAAGACAACGCTCAGTTTGTCTTCAGTCTACAAAAATATATTAATAGGCTACCCGCTTCTCTTCATATGCAGCAATATGGTCTTCGTATTTAAACGTTAAGGCAATTTCATCCCAACCATTTAGCAAGGTTTCCTTATAGTACGGATCTATTGTGAAATGATAGACTGTCCCATCACCATCAGACACCGTTTGTGCCGCAAGATTCACTTCCACTGCATATGGATTTGCTTTACCCTTGGCTAGGATTTCATCACATTCCGCTTCTGTTAGCTTAATAGGAAGAATGCCATTTTTAAAGCAGTTATTATGGAAAATATCTGCAAAGGAAGGCGCAATGACAACATTAAATCCATAATCCAAAATGGCCCATGGTGCGTGCTCTCGCGAAGAACCACAGCCGAAATTATCCTGTGCCACTAGAATTTTTGACTCTTTAAATTCTGGTTTATTTAATACAAAGTCTTTTATTTCATTACCATCTGCATCAAAGCGCCAGTGATAAAATAAAAACTGTCCAAAACCTGTGCGCTCAATACGCTTTAAAAACTCTTTTGAAATAATTTGGTCGGTATCAACATTTTTGCGATCAAGTGGTGTAATGACACTATTTACGATATTAATTGGTTCCATTTTCAACATCCCTTCCATGTAAAAACAAGCTTCACACAGTTTCCTTTACAAATTCACGTACATCTACAAAATGGCCTGCAATCGCCGCTGCGGCTGCCATTGGTGGCGATACCAAATGTGTACGAGAACCCGCTCCCTGACGTCCTTCAAAGTTGCGGTTGGACGTTGAAGCACAGCGTTCACCCGCTGGGACTACATCATCATTCATTGCTAAACACATAGAGCAACCCGACTCCCGCCATTCAAAGCCGGCATCTATAAAGATTTTATCCAAACCTTCTGCCTCTGCTTGTTTTTTCGTAGAATAAGAGCCTGGTACAACGATTGCTGTAACATCGCCATGTACCTTTCTTCCTTTAATAACATTTGCAGCTGCACGTAAATCGCTCATACGCGAATTTGTACAGGAGCCAATAAAGACATGCTGGATATCAATGGACGTTAATGGTTGCCCTTCCTCTAAGCCCATATAATCAAGTGCTTTTTGAAGCGCAGCTTTATCGGATTCATCCTTATAGTCTGCTAGTGTTGGGACGTGGCCAGAAACACCCGTACCCATCGATGGATTTGTCCCCCATGTAATGATAGGTTCGATTTCTTCTGCATGAATAATACGGACTGTATCGTAAGTAGCATCTTCATCAGAGGCAAGTCTTAACCAATAGTTAGCCGCTTCCTCAAATTGTTCGCCTTGTGGAGCATATTTACGACCTCGAATATAGTCTACAGTTATTTGATCAGGAGATATAAGCCCTGCCTTGGCACCAGCCTCAATCGACATATTACAAATCGTCATCCGTTCTTCCATGGACAGTTTGTGGATAGCTTCTCCAGTAAATTCCACAATATATCCTGTGCCAACGCCAATTCCGAACTTTGCAATAATGGCTAAAATAATATCTTTAGCGGCAACTCCGACTGATAGCTCCCCTTCAACACGAATTTCCATTGTCTTTGGCTTATTTTGCCATAACGTTTGCGTCGATAATACATGCTCTACCTCAGAAGTTCCAATACCAAAGGCAATCGCCCCAAATGCACCATGTGTAGATGTATGTGAATCACCGCAGACAATTGTTTTACCTGGCTGTGTAAGTCCTAGCTCTGGTCCAATAACATGGACAATTCCTTGATCAGGATGGCCCATACCTGCCAGCTCAAAACCAAACTCTTCAGCATTTTTGGCTAGAGTTTCAATTTGGTTGCGTGCAATCGGATCATGGATTGTTGGTAGATTTTTTGTTGGAACATTATGATCCATTGTCGCAAAGCTTAAATCTGGACGACGTACTTGACGACCATTCATCCGAAGCCCTTCAAAAGCTTGCGGAGAAGTTACTTCATGAATTAAATGAAGATCAATATATAACAGGTCCGGTTTGCCCTCTTCCTGATAAACAACATGTTTATCCCAAATCTTTTCAATTATATTTTTGCCCATTATCTTCACCTATTTCTTTAAATATATGTTGTCATAATACTTTGTGAAACAAAACTAGTATCAATTTCATTCATAACCTTGTCTGTCCATTCATTCGTTGATAAAACTCGACTGCCATTACGAGCAAGATCTGCTGTAAAATAACCATCATCAAATACCGCACTTACAGCACGTTCAATTTCTGATGCCTCTTCCTTCAAGCCAAATGAGTATTGAAGCATCATCGCTACAGAAAGTATGGTTGCTGCAGGATTTGCCACTCCTTGACCAGCAATCTCAGGTGCTGACCCATGTACTGGTTCATATAAGCCAAAATTATCTCCACGAATAGATGCCGATGGTAATACACCTAGAGAACCTGTAATGACTGATGCTTCATCACTTAAAATATCCCCAAACATGTTTTCCGTAACTACTACATCATAGTGTCCAGGATTTGTAATAAGTTTCATCGCTACAGAATCCACTAGGTTATGCTCTACTACTACATCTGGATAATCTTTTTTCTTTGCTTCTACGACTTCTCGCCATAAACGACTTGTTTCAAGAACATTTGCCTTGTCAACAGAGCATAACTTGCCTCCACGTAAACGTGCTAGCTCAAAGGCATTTTCAACGATACGCTCAACTTCCACTTTCGAGTAAACAGTTGTATCAATTGCGCCATTTTCAGTACGCATACGTGGTTCCCCGAAGTATACGCCCCCTGTTAGTTCACGAACAATCACTAAATCAACGTTTTCTGCTACTTCACGCTTCAATGGAGAAGCATCTAGTAAACTCGGGAACGCCTTTACAGGACGCAGATTAGCAAATAAATCAAAGTGTTTGCGGATTCGCAATAATCCCTTTTCAGGGCGTAATTCTGGTGGATTCTGATCCCACTTTGGTCCACCAACAGCTCCTAGTAGAATCGCATCACTATTCTCACACATCTCAATTGTCTCATCTGGTAGTGGATTATTATGTTGGTCAATGGCAGCGCCCCCGATTGTTCCATACCCTAAATGGAAAGTATGATTAAATCGTTTACCAATCACTTGTAATACACGCACAGCAGAAGCAACAACCTCTGGCCCAATTCCATCACCAGGAAGTACTGTAATTTTTTTCTCCATCATCAAAACACCCTTCTTTGTATAGCGCATTCGCTAATTTAGTAAAAACGCTCACCAAATTAATGGGTGGTGAGCGTATTCAATTTTTCTTGATTAACCTATACGCCATGATTATTGCATCCGACTTGTGAATGAACCTCACACATTTCACTACTTATAAAACAGGACGATTATTTAAACTGGATGTGCACGAAGACTTTCTTTTATTAAATGACGGTTAATAGCATTTAAATAAGCTTTTGCCGATGCTTCCAAAACATCCTGAGAGGAGTTGCGGCCAGTCGTCGATACATGATCATAACGAATATTTACGACAGCTTCACCAAGTGCGTCACGGCCTTTACCGACTGATGTCACACGGTAATCAATCACATGAACAGCATTTGGCACTAGCTGCTCTAGTGTGTTAAAAATGGCTTCTACTGAACCAGCCCCAGTGGCAACTACCGTTTTCTCTAATCCTTCTGGTGTTAGCACAATGGCTGTGGCCGTCGGAATATTTTCTGTACCGTATTGCACTTGAACCATTTTCAATTCAAATAGTGGTACATCTTCTAATTGGATTTGCTGTTCTGTAAGTAAAGTCAGTAAATCTTCCTCTGTAATTTCCTTTTTACGATCCGCCAATTTTTTAAATTCTACAAATGCCTTATTTAACTTTTCATCTGATAGATCAAAGCCCAATGTTTCAGCTCGATCACGGAAGGCTGCTCGACCAGAATGTTTTCCAAGAACTAAAGGTATTTCTCCCTCACCGATAAGTGCAGGTGAAATAATTTCATAAGTTTCTGGATTTTTTAACACACCGTCCTGGTGAATACCAGATTCATGTGCAAATGCATTTCTCCCAACAATCGCTTTGTTTGGCTGAATCACGACGTTTGTCAATTTACTGACTAATTGGGACGTACGTTTAATCTCTTGCAGCTGTATCCCTGTTTCTACCTGATAATAATCCTTGCGAATATGAAGTGCCACGGCAATCTCTTCTAACGCTACATTCCCTGCTCGCTCTCCAATGCCATTAATTGTTCCTTCCACTTGTGCAGCACCATTTTCAATTGCCGCCAACGTGTTGGCCGTTGCCATTCCTAAGTCGTCATGACAATGGGCAGAGAACTTGACTTTATCAGCACCTTTTACGTTTTCCAGCAGATACTTAAATAGAGCACCATATTCGTATGGAGAGGCATAGCCGACTGTGTCAGGAACGTTAATCGTTGTTGCACCTGCGGTAACTACCTCATTCATAATTCGTACTAAAAATTCACGATCTGAACGGAACGCATCCTCAGCGGACCATTGTACAAGTGGAAAGTATTTTTTCGCATATTTAACCGCTTCAACCGCTTGCTCAATCACTTGTTCTGGTGATTTTTTCAGCTTGTATTCCATATGAATAGGCGAAGTAGCTAGAAAAATATGAATATGTGGCTGTTGAGCACCTTTAATAGCTTCCCATGTCGTATCAATATCCTTTTGAATACACCGGGCAAGACCCGTTACGACTGAATTTTTTACTGTTTCAGCAATGCGATGGACTGCATCAAAGTCACCTGGTGACGAAGCAGGAAACCCTGCTTCAATAATTGTCACACCAAGGCGCTCTAACTGCTTAGCTATCTCTATTTTCTCTGCTGTATTTAAATTAATCCCCGCAGATTGTTCACCATCGCGAAGCGTAGTATCGAAAATATCAATTTTTCGCACTTGTCGCCACTTCTCTTACCACTTTTTCTTTACCTTCGTTGATGAATGGCATCATCTCACGTAGTTTTGCACCTACTTCTTCGATTTGATGGTTTGCACCTGCTTCTTTGAACTTTGTATATTCAGGACGACCATTTTCATTTTCTTGAATCCAGCGGCGAGCAAACGTACCATCTTGGATATCCGTTAACACGTCTTTCATACGAGCTTTTACAGACTCATCGATGATGCGCGGTCCTGCCACATAATCTCCCCACTCAGCTGTATCTGATACTGAGTAACGCATTGTTGCCATTCCACCTTCAAACATTAAGTCAACAATAAGTTTCAGCTCATGTAGTGTTTCAAAATATGCTAATTCTGGTTGGTAGCCTGCTTCCACTAATGTTTCAAATCCTGCTTTTACTAGCTGCGTTGCACCACCACAAAGTACTGCTTGTTCGCCAAATAGATCTGTTTCTGTTTCTTCTTTAAATGTTGTTTCAAGAAGGCCACCACGTGCGGCACCAATGCCTTTACCGTAAGCAAGTGCTAAATCTTTTGCTTGGCCTGTTGCATCTTGATGGATAGCGAATAAACCTGGTACACCAGCACCTTCTTGGAATTGACGACGAACTAAATGCCCTGGCCCTTTTGGTGCTACTAAAAATACGTCTACATCTGCTGGTGGCGTAATTTGCCCAAAGTGAATATTGAAGCCGTGTGCAAACATTAGGGCTTTCCCTGCTTCTAGATGTGGAGCAATCTCTGCCTCATATACAGCTTTTTGTCGCTCATCTGGTAGTAAAATTTGGATCACATCTGCTTCTTGTGCTGCTTCAGCCACAGTTTTTACGTCAACGCCATCTGCTTTAGCAGCATCGAAAGATCCACCTGGACGAACCCCTACCACTACGTCAAAGCCTGATTCTTTAAGGTTTAATGCATGTGCATGACCTTGTGAGCCGTATCCGATAATAGCGATTTTCTTTCCTTTTAAAACTTCCTCGTTAATATTTTGTTCATAGTACATTGTAGCCATTGTTGTTTCCTCCTAGAATTTAGTTTATTTTCATAGCTCTAGATGCAGCCCATTTAAGAAGCCAGCATCTAAAACCTTCAATTTTATAGGCAAACTATTTTAAAATAGAGAGCTGTGGATTTGAGATTTTTTGCGTTTCACGAACTGAGGCTGTTGCTCCTGTACGTGTAAGTTCTTTAATGCCATATGGTCGAATGAGTTCAATAAAGGCATCTATTTTGTCTGGGTGTCCAACTACCTGATATGTCACAACATTTTTAGCTGTGTCAATTATTTGAGCGCGGAACGGTTCGACAATCGAGTTCATTTCCAAGCGTAAATTTGGCGGTGAAATAACCTTTACTAATGCTAGTTCTCGCAGGACAATCGATTTGTCAGTAATGTCATTGACCTTTAATACATCAATTTGTTTGGATAATTGCTTCACCAGTTGTTCAATTTTGCGTTCATCCTCTACATTGACAACAAAGGTCATTTTTGAAAAATTCGGTTGCTCTGTATGACCAACTGTAATGGATTCAATATTAAACTGACGTTTCATAAGTAAACCTGTTAATCGGTTTAACACACCACTTTGGTTAATCACAGTTACGGTAATTACTCGTTTCAATTCTTTTTCACCCCAATCATTTCATGTAAGCCTTTGCCTGGTGCTACCATTGGGTATACACATTCAAGCTGTTTCACACGACAATCAATTAACACAGGCTCATCAGAAAGTAGTGCCTCTCGGAAAATAGCTTCCGCTTCATCCATTGTGTTAATGCGATAGCCTTTAATACTATACGCATCCGCCAATTTAACAAAATCCGGTTGGATTGGCATAAGTGAGGATGAATAACGCTCTTCATAGAATGTTTCTTGCCATTGGCGAACCATTCCTAAACAGCTATTATTCAAGATCACTATTTTTACTGGTAAGTTAAATTCCTGTAGGATAGACAGCTCCTGTGCAGTCATTTGAAAGCCTGCATCTCCTACAATCGAAATAACTTTTTTGTCTGGCTTCGCAAATTGGGCACCAATTGCGGCTGGGAAGCCGAAGCCCATCGTACCAAGTCCACCAGACGTTACCCATGAATGATCGTTGTTTAAGTGATAATATTGCGCTGTCCACATTTGATGCTGACCAACATCTGTTGTCACAATGGCATCACCCTCTGTAATCTCATGAACTAATCGCAATGCCTCTTGTGGTAAAATTTCTTGATCATGATCATTCTTGCAATACCATAATGGATAATCATTGGCATGAGATTTTAAAAAGGCTAGCCAATCGGTTGTATCAGGACCGTCAAAATCCTTTTTCAGTACGGCTTTCAATGCTTCTTTTGCGTCTGCCACAATTGGGATATCTGTCGGTACGTTTTTACCAATTTCTGCTGGATCAATATCGATATGAACAATTGTCGCATTTGGTGCAAATGTAGCTAAATTACCTGTTAAGCGATCATCAAAACGAGCACCAATATTAAGTAATAAATCTGCCTTTGTTATAGCTGTGTTTGCTGTTGCCGTACCGTGCATGCCGGCCATCCCTAGGAATAATTCATGTTCACCGTGAATGGAGCCTAAGCCTAGTAATGTATTCGTTACTGGAATACGATATTTTTCAGCAAATGCCGTTAATTCTTCACGTGCGTCAGCAAAAAGAACACCTGCACCAGCTAAGATGACTGGTTTTTTTGCCAAAGAAATAGCTTGTATCGCCTTTTGAATTTGTAAATAGTTAGGTTTATAGGTTGGTTGATAGCCTGGTAAATAAATTTCATCAGGTGCTTGCGGTGGATTCTCTACATCAAATAACATTTGTGAAACGTCCTTTGGGAAATCCACGACCACTGGTCCCTTACGACCTGTGCTGGCAATATGGAAAGCTTCTTTTACTATACGTGGGATGTCATTCACATCTTGTACTTGATAATTGTGCTTTGTAATGGGTGTAGTAATACCCATAATATCTGCTTCTTGGAAAGCATCCGTACCTATAACAGATGTAGCAACCTGACCAGTGAATACCACTAAAGGTATAGAATCAATCATGGCATCGGCTATCCCTGTGACAAGGTTTGTTGCACCTGGGCCACTTGTAGCAATAACAACACCCGTTTTCCCTGAAACACGCGCATAGCCTTCCGCCGCATGGATGGCACCCTGTTCATGTCTTGTTAAAATATGACGGATTGGATTTTTATACATCGCATCATAAATTGGTAATACAGCACCACCTGGATAGCCAAAGATGATTTCAACACCCTGATCATGCAATGCCTGCACTAGTACATCGGCCCCGTCCTTTGCTTGATAGGTTTGCTCAACTGTTGCAGTTGTTGCTAATTGTTCTTTTTCATTGATTGAAACATTCGCACTCATCAATATGCCTCCTTTATTTCTTTCAAACTCACACATCAGTGTTGTAGATTAATGAAGTGTCACTAGCTGGTTAGTCTATGCTCTCCTCCTGAAGAAAGAGAGTTAGCACATGCCATTATGAAAATAATAAAAAGCCCTTTTCTCCACACGCAAAGAACTACCTTACGTAGGGATGAAAAAGACTTTCCATGGTACCACCCTTTTTTATAGCAAATAATTGCTACCTCGCGAATAAATGACAGCATTTATGCACCAATGCGGAATATATCGCATCCAATAGGGTGTCATAAAATATTTATTCATTAATAACGAGCACTTTCGAATATGCCCGAAGCTATCTAATGGTGTAAACACGTTTAATAGCTCACTCCGAGGGGATGTCGGATCTAGTTGTATCGCCGGCTTCCAGCACGACCGGCTCTCTGGTAGATACAAGGCTCTAGAACCTTTAACCTCATCAACGTTTTCATTTATCTAGTTTTAAATCTTCATAACGCCACCAGTGGAAGCGTTCGTCACTAATTTTGAATATCTAGCGAGCCAACCTCGTTTGATTTTAGGCTCAAAGACTGGTAATTTCGCACGACGTTCAGCTAAAATTTCCTCTGAAACTTGTAAATTAATCGTACGATTTGGTAGATCAATTTCAATCATATCTCCATCTTCTACTAAAGCAATTGGACCACCTTCAGCAGCTTCTGGTGAAATATGCCCGATTGAAATACCACGTGATGCTCCTGAGAAACGACCATCTGTAATCAATGCCACCTTTGTACCAAGGCCACGACCTTGAATCGCAGATGTTGGTGCCAGCATTTCCGGCATTCCTGGGCCACCTTTAGGACCTTCATAGCGAATGACGACTACATGGCCCTCTTTCACTATTCCATTATCAATATTTTCTTGTGCTGCCTCCTGTGAATCAAAAACGATGGCTTGACCTTTGAATACTTGGATGGAAGGATCTACTGCACCAACTTTAATCACTGAGCCCTCTGGTGCGATATTACCGAATAACACCGATAAACCGCCTACAGCACTATATGGATTTTCTTTCGTTCGAATGACTTGATTATTCGTAATGTGATGATCTTTGACTAATTCACCCATTGTCAGCCCTGCCACTGTTGGACGATTAGGATGTATAGCACCTGGGATAGACACCAATTCATTAATAATGGCACTAACGCCACCAGCTTTATTAATATCATCCATTGAAATATCGGAAGCAGGCATGATTTTTGCTAAATAAGGTACTCGTTCTGCGACCTTATTAATATCCTCAATGTTGTAATCTATTTCCGCTTCATTGGCAATGGCTAATGTATGTAGAACCGTGTTAGTAGAGCCACCCATAGCCATATCTAATGCAAAAGCATCGTCGATTGCTTCTTTTGTAATAATATCGCGTGGCTTAATGTCTTCCTTTACCATACGAATTAATTGTTTCGCCGCTTCTTTAATCAGCTTATGACGCTCTTCAGAAGTAGCTACGATTGTTCCGTTACCTGGTAAAGCAACACCAAGCATTTCCATTAAACAGTTCATAGAGTTTGCGGTAAACATTCCTGAGCAGGAACCGCAAGTCGGACAAGCATTATTTTCAATATCTAATAGCTCTTCAGCAGACATATTTCCTGATTTATGAGCACCTACACCTTCAAAAACAGAAGTTAATGAAAGCTGTTTACCTGATGCAGATGTCCCGGCCTCCATTGGACCACCGGACACAAAAATCGATGGTACATTAGTACGAACTGCTGCCATAAGCATACCTGGTGTAATTTTGTCACAGTTTGGAATATAAAATACGCCATCAAACCAGTGTGCATTAATAACCGTCTCAGCTGAGTCTGCTATAATTTCACGACTTGGTAATGAATAGCGCATACCAATATGCCCCATTGCAATACCATCATCGACACCAATTGTATTAAATTCGAATGGAATACCACCCGCTTCAATAATGGCTTCTTTTACAACATCAGCGAACGTACGTAAATGAACGTGACCTGGTATTATGTCGATATAAGAGTTACAAACCCCAATAAATGGCTTTCCTAAATCTTTTGCTTTTACTTTGCCTGTTGCATATAAAAGACTTCGATGTGGCGCTCGATCTACGCCTACTTTTATCATGTCACTTCTCATTTTAAACGCCCCTCATTTATTGCTTTCCATACTATGTTCGTTGCTATATACAAAAATCACAATCTTCTGTCTTTTTATTTTTTGTTTATAGATAACAGCTTTCTAAAGTATTACTGCTGTAACGAACGTGTTAAATTGTTGTTATCATAGTACGAAAAAAAGGTCTCGTCAACACTATTTTTTGAATTGTTTAAACAATTCAAAAAATCTGTCAAAATTGAAATCGTTTACATGCTGATTAAGCATCAGTTTTATCTCGCTTTGATAAAAATTTTGACATTTCGTTCAAATTTTAATTTTTTTAAAATATAGAACAATAGTTTTCTAAATATGAACAGAGAGTTGGAAAGGAAAGTAAAGGAGATAGCGCTTACAATAGAAATAACTTTTTTAAATATCCTGTAAAAAACACATGATCGGGATCATATTGGTGGCGAATGTTTATAAATTTTTCAATTTCAGGATATAATTCATAAACCTTTGGAGCCGTTAAATGATGTTGTTTTCCCCAATGTGGGCGACCTTCATATTTTTGCATTAGAGTATGCACCCATTTAAAATAGGGCTCCTCTGACATCCCTTTATACATATGAAAGGCGATAAAGGCGGACTCTCGCCCCTGTGTAGGGCTTAAAAAACCAGCTTCCCCTGCCGTTGTTCGACATTCTAATGGAAAATGAACATTATAAACGCCCTTTTTAAAGGTTGCATGAATTTCCTCTAAACAAGCTTCAAATTGAGATAATGGGATAGCATATTCACTTTCCTGAAACTTCACACTACGAGGTGAAGGATAAATTTCATAGCTTATACCTATTCTTTCACTTTCCACTACATTAGCTGCTGCTATTTTACTCATGGCACCACTTAAAGCTGGTTTCCACCTACAAAGCTCAGACATAGCAAAAAAAGCACCATTTTCTACAATTTGTAGCTTGAGGTTTTCTATTTTCTTATTCCATTCACTTTGATAGATAGGAGCAACAACATTCATTCGCTTCACCTGTATCGTCTCACTACCAGGGAAATAAAACCATTCCACATGACGATGTTGTTGGATATCCTCCGAAAACCCGATGAGTCCATTAGCTAATGTATCTCTTGCCCCCACATAATGAAGACCATATAATGGCATGACTTTAATAGTTACTTTGACAAGAATACCGAGCATTCCTAGCGAGACATGAAGCGCTTCTGATAAATCGTCCAGTCCTCGTCGATGCTCCTGATAAGTTCCCGTCCCATCCACAAACCCCCACGACATCACGGTCGAGGACAAGGAACCAAGTGTAACCCCTGTGCCGTGTGTACCCGTTGAAACTGCACCTGCAATGGTTTGCTCCTGAATATCTCCCATATTAATTAATGCAAATCCATGCTTTGCTAGCATTGGTCCAATTTCATATAAATAGGTTCCCGCCCACAATGTAGCCTCCTGCTTTTCCTCATTCACAGCGATTAATCCGCGCATATTATGTAAGGAAATAGCTATATGCTCCGGCATTGCCACAGCGCTAAATGAGTGTGCGGCCCCCGTAACACGAATCGTCTTTACTGATTCCCGGGCATGTTTTACAATCATTGAAACCTCCTCAATGGAATGAGGTAAATACATTTCACTTGGGTAAGAAATAACATTCCCAGCCCAATTTGTCCATTTTTCTCCATTCTTCCACTTCTCTATAGAAAACATTGTCCATCCCCCCTGTATGTTGTAAATGGTCCTACATACTTGTCCCCTCGTACACCATGTAATAATGGAAATCGCTCACAAAGCTCCCCAGCCTTTGCATGTCTAAAATAAATGGTGTCGCCAATTTGAATGTTTTTCCCCTTGACCTTAATGGGTGTTTGCACCTCTCCTGCCCCTTCTAAGCTAAGATATGCAAACTTGGCAGGTTCATAGAATACAGGTAACCGATCGCTACCAATCGCACCTGAAGCGGTATATCCTCCACCATGACAAACAACGATATTTTTTTCAGGCTGTCTTGTGACACGTAAGGCAAATCCGGCTGCTTTTTCAAGTCGCAAATGGGTAAATTGGTCAAACAGAGCAGGGGCATAAAATGCAGAGCCTACCGTAATTTCAGTTACTTCTTTCTGTTTAGTTGTGTAGGTCATACTACCTGAGCCTCCTCCATTTACAAAACGTAAAGTTGGAAAATAGGCCTTGATATGAGCGATAGCTAATCGACGAAATTGGGTGACCTGCTTTTTCGCCTGTGATTGCATGACTTCTATTACTCTACCTTTTATAACATTCGCTGGACGATTACCAACACCAGCGATTTGCGCCTCATAGCCCATAGCCCCGACTACTTCAATAGAAGGACTATTTTTGATGGCTTGCAAAAATGGCGTTAACGTCTCAAGGGAATATAATGATGAACGTTTCGTACCAAAATACAATAATTTAAAATCATTTGAAACATTAATATCAATGCAGACTGGGACGCGCACACCCACTTCATTCCCTAACTTGGATAATAGTTCGATATGTTCCTGTCGATCAACCATAAACGTAACGGTTTTCCCCTCTTGAACAAAATACAATAATTGACGTATAGCCGCCTCTTCCATTACTGGATAGCCCAGTAGTAAATCATCAAATTGCTGTTGCAATAAAAAAACCGTCTCTGCTGCTGTAAAAGTCATAAACCCTACTACATTCGGAAGTTTTTGTTGAATATAACGAAGCACCTCTACTGAACGAATCGATTTTGTTGCTAGACGAATTGGCTTTCGCCCACATGCATCCTGTATAATTTGAATATTTTTATCAAGTGCATCAAAATCCAACCAAGCAAATGGCCGTTCCAAATGACAAAACAATTCATCCCACCTTGTTGTCATTTAATCCCTCCCTTTTAAGTACTAAGTATTAGACATGAAATAGAATAATTCCTTTCATTAAAATAAAAACAACCGTGAGCAATTAACTAACTATGCCTACACGGTTGTTTTAAAATGGGACAAACATTTCATTCACCTTTCTATTAAATTGATTACGATGCGTAAAGGAAATCCGCTGCTAGATTTAATAAAACTAACAAATGCAAGCCCGCAATTAGTAGTCCTTGACGATTTAATCGTTTCATTACAGCCATATTCATATATAACACGCTCCTTTTTCTCATTATACTCTTTTTTAGTTTATTTTTCAAACTATTCAAACAATATAAAATTACCCATTTAAAAAGACTTCCTATAAGGAATGTGCTACATCAAATTATGGATGGGCGATTGAGGAGATGAGTCAAAAATATTTTTACGAATGAATAGACTGTTTTTGCAAATAATTTTAGAAAAGGCTCATTCATTTATTTCGAAAGGTGGTGAACGTATTTTAGGTACGATTTGAAGACGCAAACATACTATAGAAGTAAGCGATAATCGGTGTATGTATTATATAAAAGCTGTTCTATGTAATGTAGGCATTTTTGCAACAATTTATGCAGATGATTTGGCTGTCACTTTAGCTAACGATTCATCGACATGGTGAAGAGCTGCAAGGTTTAACGACAGCCTGATAAAAGCATGTAATTATTACTAAAAAAGATGGCAACGTTTAATCTGCTTCATTCAGGGTATAACTAAGTAATCGCCATTATATCTTAACTTTAAGGAGATGAAAATTATGATTAGTTTCATTTGGTATTTAATCATCGGAGGGATTCTTGGATGGTTAGCAGGCGTAATTTTAGGTAAGGATGTTCCTGGTGGTATCATCGGTAATATTATTGCAGGGATTGTCGGTTCTTGGATTGGTAGTATGGTTTTAGGGAACTGGGGTTGGAGAGTTAGTGATTTCTACGTATTCCCTGCTTTAATCGGTGCTATCGTGCTGATATTTATCGTAAGCCTTATTCTAAAAGGTATGCGTAAAGCGACTTAAATATGCGATGAAGAGCCATCCAATGTGATGGCTCTTTATTTTTCTTGATGTAAAAGAACTGCCGCTTTTAACTCATCATGATAAGCGTTGTACAATTGATAGTAATGCAACACATTTTCCACATATTCCTCACTGTGATTATATTGAAAAACTGCCTTTTTAATCTCTCCTTTTGCTGCACCATATTTCGACAAGTAATTCGCTGCACTAAAGACTGCATCCTCTATGTCATATGGATCTGCTATACCATCCCCATTTGCATCAACACCATAGCCCCCATATTTCGCAATGGTTTGCGGGCTCATCAACTCGTTTTTGGAAATGTTTCCCTTCCCTAAACCTGAACAAGTAGGATGCTTCCAACCAACAAATGTGCAAGGCATGAATTGCATATGCCCTTCTGCTCCCGCTGACGATACCATTGTTTTTACCGTAGAAAAACGAGTCTCAATGCGATGATGTGCAGCAAGTAAGGTCCACGGTACACCATACTTTTCCTCCGCTGCTATGTAAACGGGAATAAATTTCTCAGGAATGCTTATATCAAATTGCTCCTGAATTTCTTCTATGGCCTTTTCCTGGGCAAGCTTTTCAAAAATCGGTAAGGTTTGAAGCTCCTTCCAAGCGAAAAAAGTAAGGACATATACGGTTATTGCTATTGGTATTAATAATGCTATCATACCCAATTTTGTGGCGGGTGATAACATCGGTTTGTTATTCTTTTTTTTAGCCATAAGTCACACCTAATCTAGTATTCTACTTCCATATTACCAAATTTTTCGAAAAAAGTAGTGAATTTTTTTATGTCATACAACCTAGCATCATAGGACATCATTTCCACTACGAAAGCAGTTGAAAGACTTGGGAAAAATATAGTAAAATACAAATTGATTAATTTTAAGGATAATAATAGGGAGGAATTTTATTTTGTGGAAAGACTTTAAAGAATTTGCGATGAAAGGCAATATTATCGATTTAGCAGTGGCAGTTGTCATTGGTGGTGCTTTCGGTAAAATTGTTACCTCCTTAGTTGAAAATATCATTATGCCATTAGTCGGTGTGTTAACAGGTGGTATTGATTTAACAGCAAGCTTTGTCTACGGCTCAGGTGACGCACAAATCAAATTAGGCGTATTTTTACAATCAATTATTGACTTTTTAATTATTGCATTTGCCATTTTTATGGCTTTACGAATTATGACGAAGCTTACCAATAAAAAGGAAGAAGCTGTCGTGGAAGAACCCACTCCTGAACTGGATGCTAAGGAAGAACTCCTAAAAGAAATCCGCGATTTATTAAAAAAAGAACAAGCCTAATCTATCACTAGATTGAATCTGTCTCATTCTGATGGGGCAGATTCTTTTTAATTTGAAAGAAACATACTCACAAGGCTTCCCCTCTGCTCCATGAATAATTATATACTACCATAAAGCCTCCTTGGTAGAACCGGTATTTATCTATCCCCCACCATTCCCTACTATTCCTACGTGATTAACATAAAATAATCTAGCTAATTTTCTGAAATCACCCTTGTTCTTCTTGAATATCCATGTTAAATTGGTAACAATTATTGAGATTACTATTATTAAATGAAAAGCGAATAGCATGCTTTTCATCATAATGGAGAAAAGAGTGACGTCATGACATTAAACAGAAGCATTGAAACAAAACTTGTACAACTAGGCAATTTAAGTGACCCAACCACGGGAGCAGTTAGTCCACCTATTCATTTATCGACTGCTTATAAACATGCTGGAATCGGGGAATCCACAGGCTTTGACTACACACGCACAAAAAATCCAACTCGTGCTCTTTTAGAAGCAGGCTTTGCTGATTTAGAGGGTGGCGATATGGGCTTTGCCTGTAGCTCTGGGATGGCTGCCATTCAATTAGTATTATCCATTTTTAAACCAGGCGATGAATTAGTGGTGCCAGATGATTTATATGGCGGTACATATAGACTATTTAACTTCTTCCAAGAGACATATAATATCAAGCCTGTTTATTCAAAATTTGAATCGGTTGAACAGGTAGAAGCATTAATAAATGAACATACACGTGCATTATTCATCGAAACACCAACGAATCCGCTTATGCAGGAATTTGATTTACAAGTATATGCTGAGCTTGCACATAAGCATGGTGCATTGCTAATTGTTGATAATACATTCTATACACCATACTTCCAACGCCCTATTGATTTGGGAGCAGACATTGTGCTTCACTCTGCAACAAAATATATTGGCGGACATAATGATGTCTTAGCTGGAATCGTAGTGGCTAAAGGTACCGAATTAGCTGAACGCATTGGTTTTATTCATAATGGTAGCGGCATGGTTCTTGGTGCTATGGACTCTTGGTTACTTATTCGCGGCTTAAAAACAATGCACCTTCGCTTAAAGCAACATGATGCCAATGCCAAAGCTATTGCTGCTTATTTAGAGGAAGAGGCACTAGTTACAGACGTCCTTTACACAGGAAAAGGTGGTATGCTGTCATTCCGCTTACAAAAGCCTGAATGGATTGACCCATTCCTTCGTAACTTAAAGTTAATTACTTTTGCAGAAAGTCTTGGTGGTGTAGAAAGCTTTATTACCTACCCAGCTACTCAAACACATGCAGATATGCCTTATGAAGAACGAGTTGAACGAGGAGTTTGCGATCGTTTACTACGTTTCTCAGTTGGGATCGAGGAAGCAGAAGATTTAATTGCAGACTTACGACAAGTATTTGATATCCTTAGAAAAGAGGCATAATTATGACGCAACATATTGAAACTAGCCTCATTCACGCGGGTGTCCGTGATGGCTACTCAAATAAAAAAGGAGCAGTCAATGTTCCTATATATCTTTCCTCTACTTTCCACCAAGAGAGTATAGATGAGTTTGGCGAATATGATTATGCTCGTTCAGGTAACCCTACGCGCGATGCTCTAGAAAAAGCGATAGCAGAGCTTGAAGGTGGAGTACGTGCCCATGCCTTTTCCTCAGGGATTGCTGCTGTTTCAGGTGCTTTAATGCTGTTGTCACAGGGCGATCATATCGTGATGACAGAAGATGTTTATGGTGGAACATATCGTTTTGTGACGAAGGTTTTACCGCGTTTTGGGATTTCCCATACTTTTGTAGATTTCTCAGATTTATCAGCCGTGGAGGCCGCTATAACACCGACTACTAAGCTGCTTTATATAGAAACACCATCTAATCCAACGTTAGGCATTACTGATATTCGTGGTGTAGTAGAACTGGCCAAACAACATCAATGCCTCACATTTTTGGATAATACCTTTATGACTCCATTACATCAACGCCCGTTAGAGCTTGGTGTTGATGTCGTGATTCATAGTGCGACGAAGTTTTTATCAGGGCATTCTGATATTATTGCAGGATTAACAGTAACAGCTGACGAAAAGCTAGGAGAGGACTTATACTTTATCCAAAATTCATTTGGCAATATTTTAGGAGTACAGGATTCATTCACACTCTTGCAGAACATCAAAACGACAGATGTACGCTTTAGCCGTTCTGCACAATCTGCTCAAAAAATTGCTGAGTTTTTAGCAACACATACACTGGTTGAACAAGTCTACTACCCTGGCCTCTCGTCACATCCAGGTTATGACATCCATCAGCGTCAAAGTACAAGCTCTGGAGCTGTTTTATCCTTCCGCTTACCGAACTATGCTTCCGCAAAAGCTTTAGTCGAGGCAATGAAAATTCCAGTTTTCGCTGTCTCACTCGGTGGTGTAGAATCCATTCTTTCGTATCCAGCAAAGATGAGCCATGCCGCTATGGAGGCTGAGGAACGTGCCAAACGCGGAATCACAGATGGACTTCTACGCTTTTCTGTAGGACTCGAGCATGTAGATGATTTAATAGCCGATTTCGCACAAGCTTTAGAGGTCGCTGCAAAAGCATAATGGAATAGACGTTAAAAACCGCGCCCATAATGACGCGGTTTTTCTGCATGCTCAATACTTCACCTTAGCCAACACGCGATATAAATAATCGCCATGCCCCTTAGCTAACTTAGTATCTTGCTCAGCTGATATCCAGTAAAAAGAAAAAAGTAAATCTGCTTCATTCATACCCGTAGGATGATGTTGCCAGGTTTCCCTTGTTTCCTCAGAAGTGGTTAAATGATAAAAATAGCGTTTCTGTAAAACACCTGATGGATGGTTAAAATAATCCTGTGCAATAAGCCCTTGGACAACAAGTGTTGTTAGGCCTGTCTCCTCCAACATCTCCCTCTTTACGGCCTCTAATGGTGTTTCTCCTTCTTCTATCGTACCTTTGGGAACTTGAATACCTGCCCCTATTGTATTTTGTTCAAATACGAGAACTTGAATTTGTTCCTCATGCTCTCTCGTAATATAGCCAAATGCTTTTTCAACTACTTGCATGAAGTCTTCCCCCTATCTAATTGTGTGTTACATAAATACAAAAATTGGAATAGCAGGTGAAAAGTGTTGACACTTATTATACGTTAGATGCAAGAAAATGACATTACTTTTGTACAAGAAATGACCAGTCAAGGCTGGCATCATACATATGAAGGAATCATACCTCACGAAACATCAGACTGTGTCATACAAATCGCTTCTGTCACCGATTTCAATGGGTCTCATTGGAATATTTTTATCTGGCAACGATTGACGTATATTTTTCAACCATAGGATTCTGCGTTGCCTAGTGCTTTTCCCACACTTTTATTGATGTAAGATTAATTTGTTTGCCCTGAATAACAAGTGCTGTTAATCCTCTTGTACTGCCAGATTCATGTGCTTGTCCTTGTCTCCAAAGAACATCATCTCCTGTTTGAATATCGACACTATTTCCACCCTCACCACAAACCCAGCCTTCGCCTCGGATAACAATCAATAATTGGGGTTCAGGGACTTCATGCAAGCCTACCATACCATTTGGCTCGATATAAATAAATCAGTTGCATCTAATTTGATTCTTATCACGCTATGCTAATTCTTCTTGTGCAAATGCTAATAACGTACCATCCTCTTTCTTGTAATAAAAAATAAATGCATCATAGCCATTTCTTTTTACCGTCTCCCAGTCTGTTATTTTACCATTCATTAACTGAACATTTCCTTGTTTATCCACCTCATAGTCATCTGCTTCTTCGTCATAATCAATATTGTAGAAAAATGATAAGACAACTTCAGTGGCGGGCATATTATATTGCTGAAGAGGACGGTTGCTACGATGTTCTTCAGTATAGTCATCGCAAAACAACGCATTATAACCATGTAGAGTCGCATCAAAAAGTAAAATCTCCTCTGCTGACAAAGGGTCCTTGGCAATTATTTTAGCAGTCGAACCTGAAATGAATGGTAAAACCTCTCCTTCTAAGGTTAATAAATCACCATAGTACCAAATTTCAAATTGTGTGTTATTTGAACTAGAGCAAAGCTGTAATTGTGATTCGACCACTTCTGATGGTTGAATCCTTTTGGCAAAATACTGTAAATAGGTAGGAATAGGATTATTCATAGTTGCTTCTCCCCTTTTTTATTCGATAAAATCCTCATACCTCTTATACCGTATTATAATTTAATGAAATTTTACACAAAAAGAAAAGCCCAGAAATTTTTCTGGACTTGATGACACTTACTTTTCTAGCATGATTAAAACTGACGGGCCTTTGCTTCGCTTCGCAAGAGACGGTTATGAAGGGTTATCTCCGTTTCCCCGTTTACTTGCGATTTTGATCGCTTAATCCTTGACCAGTTGCGGTGGATTTTTTGAGATTTGGGGTCTAATTGTTCGAACCTACTCATTTTTCATCCTCCTCATCATTATAGATTTCATAAGTGAAATCTTTTATATTATGACCAGCTAGGATGGAATTATACAACCCCTCTAATAGTCGCTTATGGTTTTCCTATTATTTATTTTCTTTTAGTCAAGTTAAGGCATATTGCACATCTCATTCTGCTCCAATGCGTAAACCATCTTCGTCAATATTAAAATGACCATATGATGTGCCCAACGAGTAGCTTTTTCAGTATTTCCAGCGCCTACTAATGCAAAACAGCCTCGCATTTCATTTCAATAAAAAGCTGAAATCCTCGCCACCTCTTGTTGGAACGTCTAAATGATAGGCTTCGGCATCAAAATGCTCAATCGCTAAACGTTCAACTAAGTCGGCACTAGCTTTACCATTGATGACGACTAGTACCGTATTCATAAATTACCTGTGCTGTACCAACTTGATCAGCATAATGACGAATTTGCCCCTCTAAATGCATACGAACTTCTTGAGAACCATGCTTCATAGGTTCTACTTAAATTCGTATATTCGATGCTACTAATTTCCCTCAAGCACTCCTTCTAGTTTTACCATTGACATCGCTCTTGTTTAACAGAATTTCTGATAAATAATAATGATTCTCATACAAAATCGCTTTTGCGATCAAGCCCCTTTTATAATTTTATCTTTTAAATCGATTGCCCGTGTTCATATAAATCATTAAAAACATCGTAAGTACTACGAAAAGAATAAGACCTACAATAAATAACCACTGTGTTTGAAATATTTCATTCAGCACCCATAAAAGTACACAAAAACAGTAGCCATACATCATCTTCCCCATAAATTTTGCAAGTGCTACTTCGTCATATTTATCTTTTTTATCTGATGACATGGTGTTAAAGCCAGCAATTAAAAATATCCCTTTCCCCTGCGATAATACAAGGGCAAAGCTAAGAAACGGGAGCATAATGATTAGATATACAAAGACACCCACAGTGAATCAGCCTACTTTCCGTGAATAAATTGTTGAATAGTCGGTAGTAAATCCTCATGTAATGGAAGTGTTGGATCTGCATAGGTTGCTAAATTCGCGGCATAGTCTTCTGGTGCCTTTTTCAACACATGGTTCATCCCCTTCATATAAAGAAGCTTTGCATTAGCGTTACCTTTCTTTAATGCCTCTGCATCGACTTCCTTCACTTGTAAATCAGTCGTTCCTTGCACAAGTAGTACACGACTCTTTACTTTCCCAAGCTCTACGGCTGGATTATACTTGAACATTGAAATAAGGAATGGCTGTACAGAAGGACGGAAGACTGCTTGTAATTCTGGCGAAATACTTTCTACTTGCTTTCCTTGCTTAAGAGCTTTCAAAATGTCCTTGGATTCTTTGAATAAATTTGGTGCTAGTTGACTTTTTAATTGCTCCATCAATACTTCATCCATTGGACGCCCAGCACCCGCAATCGAAACAAAGGATTCTACTCCTGTTTGTTGAGCAGCTAATAAACCAATTAATGAACCTTCACTATGCCCAATTACATGAATATTTGTATAGGCTTTATTAGCCTGCAAGGATTGAATGATTTTCACTGCATCCTCCACATATTGGTCAAACGTCACATCTTCTTCTTTTGTCAAGAGTGCTTGATTATCCCCAATACCGCGCTTATCATAGCGTACAGTTGTGATGCCCTCCTGAGCTAAACCTTCAGCAATCATTTTTAAGCTATTATTTTTACCAGCTAAAACTGAATTACCATCCTTATCTGTTGGCCCAGAGCCAGCTATAATAACTGCAACTGGTGATGGAGATGTTGTATTAGCTTTTTGAAGAGCCACCATTAGGTCACCTTGCTGAACTGGAATTTTTAATGTATCGTAGGTGACTGGTTCCTCTTTATATGCTTTTAAGATAAGTGGGAATGTCCCCCCATTTTGTTGAAATGTTGCTTCAATTTGTTCATTTTTGAATGTACCATCAATATCTATAAATGAGCCATTTAATTGAATGGACACAGTTACCTGATCACCTGTATATTTCACACTCTTCAACGGAAAATTGGATATTCCCTGTGCTGGCACGGATAGAGTACCACCATCTTTCTGTAAATCAACAATGATTGGTAGCTGTCCATTCGGTGTTTCAATATTGCCTTCCCATTTTCCAATAAACTGTTCGCTCATGGCACTTCCCCCCTTTGTTTCATTGTTTTCTGCAATCACTCCCTTTTGCCCACAGCCAGCTAAAAGTAAAAGCGTACAGCATAACACAAACAATTTCTTCAATACAATCTCCCTCCCTATGTGAAAATTACCAATATTTTTGGCAATACTGCCATACTGATTCATAAACACTATTTGTTAGCATAATTAACTATCCAACCAATGCCTTATTTTTTGAACTAACGAGGATGTATCCCTATGTACTGTCATAGCAATCGTGAAATGGTAGTGCCATAGCATCAAAAATGTCTACTATTTATAAGCATAATACCCCTACTTCCATTGTTTTAAAATAAACAAGGACAAATTTGTCATGGCTCTTTTTTTAAACACCTGGTACTTGCCACCCTAATAGGTATATGGATTAACTAATTGTAACAAAGTAAAATCTGTTCTACTAAGAGTAGTACAGACTTTTTTCGTTGTCAAATGTAGGTATTTTTTGGTGTCCGTTTTGTTATCTTCCCCCATTGAAAAGCAGCAATAAAAAAGGACCCAGAATAATTCTGGATCCATGGACACTTATTGCTTCTAGTTGATTTTTTACTGGAATGGTTTACGCTTCACCTTAATCTATAGTGAAACAGATCTCTGCTTCACCTTTAGCCTTAAGTATTAAGAAGCTTCAACCCTCCACAGCTGTGGCGGACTTTCCTGAGATTCTTGGTCTTTGGGTGTTTGACTATTACTCATTCTGCATCCTCCCCATCAGTTTAGATGAATAAGTGTTTCCAGTCTTATTATGAACCATTGCCCTTCTGTTTATGCATGATTATAATGTTTTCTTTGGCTAAGAAACTATGCCAGCCATGGTGAATTTGTATTTTGGTCTTGTGGCGTGCAGCAACAGTCATTAAGTCCTGATTGATCGTGCAGCGAAATCCAATCATTTTCCGTAAACCAACTCTACATCTGCTAACGCATTGGATTCCGTCACCTTTGCTGCATCTTCCTTTGTCATCTATTGATTAATCGATTCATCACCCATCATTTTGTTCCTCCCACCACGTTTTTATACAAAAACCCCAATTCCGCGTCTCCAGAATTGGGGATTGTCCTTCACGTATGTAAGGTACTCTTTTTCACGTCACCCACTGGCTCTGTTGAAAAAGGATAAGGTTTTCATAGTGCCTCACAGGACAGCTTTAATGAATATCTATGCAAAGGTCACGAGGACATGCACGCAAAATTAATGTTGGGCAACTAGACAAGCTTGGGCTTTTTCAATTTGAATTTTGACTTGGTCAAAGCCAGTGCCCCCAAGAGAGTGACGACGTCGAACGGCCGCTTCTGGCGCTAACACATCGTAAATATCCGAATCAATTAACTCGCTTTCATGCTTCATCTCATCCAATGGTAAATCTAATAGGTAAATGCCTTTTTGAATACAAGTGAAGACAAGTTTACCTGTTACCTCATGTGCTTCACGGAATGGCATACCTTTTGTAGCAAGGTAATCAGCTAGCTCTGTTGCGTTCGAAAAGTCAGCATGGACAGCCTGCTGTAAGCGATCCGTATTGACGGTCATCGTACGAACCATACCTTCAAAGATTTTCAGAGAGCCAAGAATCGTATGCACTGTATCGAACATGCCTTCTTTATCTTCTTGCATATCTTTGTTGTACGTTAATGGTGTTCCCTTTAAAACCGTTAACAAACCCATTAGATTTCCATAAACACGCCCTGTTTTGCCTCGAATGAGCTCAGCCATATCGGGATTTTTCTTTTGTGGCATAATGGAAGAACCTGTTGAAAAGGCATCATCCAATTCAATAAATTTAAATTCATCTGTAGACCATAAAATGATTTCCTCAGCAAAGCGCGATAAATGAGCCATTAACAAGGATGCATTACTTAAAAATTCTACAATAAAGTCACGGTCACTTACAGCATCCATCGAGTTGGCATAAACCTCACTAAACCCAAGCAATTCTGCTGATTTTAAACGGTCTATTGGGAATGTTGTCCCTGCCATCGCTCCTGCCCCTAATGGCAAAATATCAATGCGTTTGATGGATTCTGTGAAGCGTTGCTTATCACGCTCTAGCATCCAAAAATAAGCCATTAAATGGTGGGCAAATGAAATGGGCTGAGCTCGTTGTAAATGTGTATAGCCTGGTGCAATCGTTTCAATATGCTCCTCGGCTTGGACTAATAAAGTTTGTTGGAATGTAGCAATTAAATCAATCGTTTCCTGGACACGCTTTTTCAAAAATAGATGCATATCCGTCGCAACTTGGTCATTGCGGCTACGCCCTGTATGAAGTTTGCCACCAACAGGACCAATTAAATCAATGAGCATCTTTTCTAAATTTAAATGTATATCTTCATTAGCAATGCTAAATTCAAGCTCACCTGCTATTGCCTTATCTTTCAGTTGGGCAAGACCACTCAGTATGGCCTGTACATCAGCTGATGGTAAAATCCCTGTTGCGCCAAGCATTGTGACATGTGCAACACTACCTTCAAGGTCCTCTAGCACAAGTTGTTGATCAAAGCCAATGGATGCACCAAATTCATCTACCCATGCTTCTGCTGATTTTTGGAAACGTCCACCCCATAGTTTTGTCATGTCAGCTCACCTTTTCCTTTATTACTTTTCAAAAGGTGTAGGTCAAGCACAAATGCTTCACCCCACCCTGCTTATTACGATTACTTTTTATTAACAGCTGAGTTCACTACAGTTGGTAGACCCCATAGTTCGATAAAGCCTACAGCGGAAGCGTGGTTGAATTGATCTTCCTTCGAATATGTGGCTAATTTTTCATTGTATAGTGAATTTGGTGATTTACGTCCTTCTACAATGGCATGCCCTTTGAATAATTTCACACGCACTGTACCATTCACATATTGCTGTGACTGGGTAAGGAATGCCTCAAGTGCATCACGTAATGGAGAGAACCATAAACCATCATAAATTAATTCAGATAGTTTTTTCTCAATGACTGGCTTGAAGTGGGCTAATTCTTTGACAAGTGTTAAATCCTCAAGCTCTTTATGAGCCGTTAACAACACCTTAGCACCAGGAATTTCATAAACCTCACGAGATTTAATACCGACTAAACGATTTTCAACGTGATCGATACGTCCAATGCCATGTGCACCTGCTACTGCGTTTAATTCCTGTATTAAATCAGCAAGCTTCATTTCTTTGCCGTTTAAAGCAACTGGTTTACCAGCCACGAATTCGATTTCCACGTACTCTGCTTCATTTGGTGCATTTTCTACTGAAACCGTTAAGCCATAAGCTTCTTCTGGTGGAGATACCCATGGATCTTCCATAATGCCCGCTTCATTCGCACGACCCCATAAGTTTTGGTCAATTGAAAATGGAGAATCTAATGTCGCAGGAATAGGTACATTATGTTTCATCGCATATTCGATTTCCTCATCACGGCTCCAGCCCCACTCACGTACTGGTGCTAATACCTCTAAATCAGGATTCAATGCTTTAATAGAAACTTCAAAACGTACTTGGTCATTTCCTTTTCCTGTGCAACCATGAGCTACAGCATCCGCACCTACTTGGTTCGCAATCTCAACTAATTTTTTCGAGATTAATGGACGAGAAAGAGCCGACACTAATGGATACTTTTGTTCATACCATGTGTGTGCTTGTAATGAAATTAATGCATAGTTTTCAGCAAATTCATCCTTTGCATCCACCATATAAGATTCAATCGCTCCTACTTGTAGAGCTTTGTTTTTTACAAACTCCAGATCTTTCCCTTCACCAACGTCAAGACATACTGCGATTACGTCCCAACCTTGTTCTTTTAACCATGGAATTGCGACCGAAGTATCAAGTCCACCTGAATATGCTAGTACAACCTTTTTATTTGCCATAACTAAATACGCCTCCATTGCTCTATAGATATGTATGTTTATACATTCAATTAAAAGTTTATACACGAATAGTATCATGTTATAAAAATAAAAACAAGCGTATTTTTATAAATTAATAGACTTTTATTTTTCTTATAAAAAGTCCGTTTATCCATACATCACTCTGAAGAAAATCAATGATATTCACTCGGAAAAACACTTTTCTACTATAGACATAAATGTATACTATATAAATTACAACAAAAAAGAATCCAATGTATAAATTGGATTCTTGTGCGCCGCTATTACTGGATAAAAAAACGAACTATTGCTTGGAACAGCTCGACCACGCGTAATGGAAATCTACGCGTTTACTTGCATTGGATAGATTTATTTGACCAAACCTTCTTTGGATTCATCAGTATAAGTAGAAAGGCTGCTATTGAATACAGGATAGCGTTATACATCATTAAAATAATTAAATTCTCGTTTATTATGCCAATAAAAAAATTGAAGAATTGATGAATGATTATAGGAATTATTAAATTTTGATTAATTGAATAGAAGGCTGTCATAATGATGGTCGTAGAAATGATGGAAAGCATAAAGAATACGATGTATTTCAGTAGCTCCAACCCTGTAAATCCAGTTGTAAACCAAATCGGTAAATGCCAAATCCCCCACCAAAATCCTATGATAATCGCACATTGTAATGACCCATATTTCTTTTGAAGCTCAAGCAAGGCAAAGCCTCTCCACCCTAATTCTTCTCCTATAGGTCCTGACAACAGATTTTTAAAGAAATAATAACTAAGCATTCCCCAGGATGAAATAGTAAAAATTGCGTCAGCTTCAGCATGATTCATAGCTAGAAGTAAGATGATGATAAAGATGGTGCCTTGAATGAGCAAGACAGAAAGAATGACAGAAAATTGGAGTTGATGTTTAAATTTTTGTTTCACGAAATGTAAAAAGTGCTGCCCTGGATAAATTTTTGGAAATAGTATGGCAAAGGCAAAAGTCGATGACCATGCTGATAGACAGCGGACTATATCGAATACCCATGTAGGAAGCCCTAGCATTTTGACAGCGCCTACAAGGCAAAAAAGTGGTAAAAAGATGATATTAGTGAGGATAACGAAGCTTGCTACTGGTCTTTTTAGCTTCTTTTTTCTGTTCATATAATAAATCCCCCGTTTCGTTCTGAATACCTTCAGCTTAAACCTGGGGGTTGCTCACAGGTCAATACATATTTCTGGCCATCACTCTATTTTATTGGGACATACATTTCTAAAAAAATTCGTTCTAACCCTCCCTCGTAAGTCGCTAGTAATAAGTTAATATAAACGAGACCTAAAAGTTTATAGCCATTTTCTTTTGCTACTCTTCTAATAGTCGCTTCCACTTGGTCATCTGTATTTTTGCCCCCGGTTGACCATCTTCCGTCTTCAATTACCGTATATAAACATTTAGGATGATATAAAACTTGCTCTTCTAATGTTTTCTCGTTTTCTTCTAGCTTTCGCACAATCATAAATTTATCTTTCTGCATGCCCTGTTCATTAAAGTGAATGACCCTTCTTAATGATGTCAGGATCACCGCTTTTTTTAAACTGTCTGTATTTTCTTTGAGTGCGTCATACTCTTCATAAGCTGTATAATGGTCTATTACGCCTAACATGGCTAGAGGTTTCATTTCTTTTATCGTAAAGGTACCTACATATTGTTGAATTTTTTGGCAATCTTCTTTAGCATTTTGGAGTTTTTTTAACAGTAGTTTTTTATAGGCTATCTCCTCTAACACTTGTTGTTCTTTCTCCTCCAATACGAGTTGGATTCCCTCTATGCTCATGCCCTTTCTCACTTCTTGTATTCGTTTAATTTCTAAATCCAATTCTCGATAAAAATTGACGGTTGTCAAATTATAAATATCCAATTGATTATACGTTCTATAGCCATTTTCGCTATTTTGGTGAGGCTTGACCAATCCCTTTTCCTCATAATATTTGATCGTATCTCTAGAAATGCCTAAAAATTTTGCCACTTGTCCAATTGTATACATATTACCCCCCTTTTCTTTGCCAGTATGAAAAAACTGTAGACATGCCAAGAACATGTTTACAGCTAGATGTTCATTATTTTTTATGGAAGAATGACTTCCCTAGGAACTCAATTGTTGCAGGTGCCAATGCATACAGTTTACTAGACAGCCCCATGATTTTTGGGAGGTTGACCTCTCGAACTGGGCGTTCAATTGTTTTAATTGTCGCCTGTGCTACTTCATCAGCTGATAATAAAAATCTGCCTAAAGATGCGCGATAGCCACTTTGATCATTGACCTTGTCTAAAAATGGTGTATCGATTGGACCAGGGTGAATGGCTGTTACTTTTACATGATATGGTGCAAGCTCCATGCGTAGTCCATTGGTAAATCCTACAATTGCATGTTTAGTAGCTGCATAAACACTTGCTTTCGGAGTGGCGACCTTGCCAGCCTGTGAACCAATAAAAATCAAATGCCCTTGATTTCGCTTCATCATCGTGGAAGCTAACCGTTTAGCAAGATAAATGGGTACACCAATATTCAATTCAATCATTTGTGCAATATCTTCATCCATTAACTTAGGAGCCTCAGCAAACTTTCCAACACCAGCTGAAAGGATGGCGACATCAATAGGAGGAAGCTGGGCACAAACAGCGTCGAGTGTATGTAAATGGGTTAAATCAGCTTGGATGACTTTGGCTCCCAAACGTTCTAAAACTTTTAATGCTACAGCATTGCGGCCTGTGGCATAAACGGTATGACCTTGGGCTACTAGCAACTCTGTTATTTTTAAGCCTACACCACTTGTGGCCCCTGTTACGAAGATCGTCTTCCTATTCATATATAGTCCTACTTTCTTTTAAATAAATAAATACCTTCTTCTGTCTTCGATGAAGTAATATAATTATTTGCCTCTAAATAATCTAAATGCCCCAACGTTTTAGACAAGGTTAATCCAAGCATATGCTGGAAGATAGCTGGATACAATCGTTTCGTCACTTGCACAACCGTTAATTGATCATCCCCTAGTAATTCACAAACTTTCATGGATTGCTGATGCTGTCTTTCTAGTCGTTTATCAATTAATATCGGAATGTCTTGTAGTTCAGCCCCATGTCCTGTATACATCATTTTGACAGGCAATTGGCGTAAGATTTCGAGGGATTCATTATATTGTAATAATGACTTTGTACGTCCCAATGAAGGATCTAATGGTGGTTCAATTAAAGGGTTTGGGGTGATTTTTTCAAGTAATAAATCTCCGCCAATCACATGATGTGTTTGTTCATCCCAAAAAATAAAATGGCTTTGTGCATGCCCTAATGTTTCAATTGCCTTTAATCCTGGATGCCCAGGTACTTCATCTCCATCGGTCAAAATTTGTGTCAATGGACGTTCTCCTACAAGCTCTAATTCACGACGTACATGCACGCTTTTAGCAATATACTCTTGTGGCACCCCATGTTCAAATAAACATGCACTGTAAAATTGCTCGTGATAACGTAAAAACTCTTCGTCATGACGAAGCCATTTATCATTATAGGCATGGCCTAAAATTTCAGCATATGGAAAAGCATCGACCCATCCCGCATGATCAGGGTGATGATGGGTGAGTACAACTTGTTCAATATCTCGCATATCATAGCCCGCAGCGCGAATCCCCCATTTCAGAGCATCATAGGCTTCTACTGTTTTTGGTCCAACATCAAAAATGCTAAGTGCATCACCTTTCACAATAAATGCATTGACATCTCCTACTTCATAGGGTGTTGGTATTTCTATTTTGTATATAGACAAAGTTGTCTCCCCCTTTTTACTCGCTAGTGAATACTGATTCATTCTATTTTACAAGTTTTTTCTGTTTTCGTCATCTTCCTGTTGACAGGTTGCTTTTCCATCACTATAATTTTGAATAATCTAATTATTAATGTGCGTTGAAGAAGCCGAGTACGTAATTGGTGAAGGTGTTAGAGAGTGTTACATTTGCTGAGAGTAACATCACCCACTCCCATTACCGAACCTATTTCTGAGCAGTTATGCAAACATAACCGTCTCCCTTGCGATAAGAGGGCTAAGAGTTGTGCCAATATTGGCAAACAAAGGTGGTACCGCGGAAACAAGAGCGTTTTCGTCCTTCTAAATAAGGACGAGAGCGCTTTTTTATTTTGAACTGGAGGTTTTATTCATGAAAAAAATTCTATTTATCGGTGCGGGCTCAATGGCAGAGGCATTGATTCAAGGGTGGATAAAGCAAAAGGTATTTTCACCACAGGAAATTTACGTCACCAATCGCTCTGATAAAGAACGTCTGCATTTCTTACAAGAAACATATGGCATCCACTGCATGTTTGATCAGGCCATTTATCGTCAGGCAGATCTAATTATTTTGGCGATGAAGCCAAAAGACGCAATTGCAGCGATGCGTGAGTTAAAACCCAAAATTACAGCACAGTCTGCGATTCTGTCGATTCTAGCGGGTATTGGCATTGGGACGATTACTGAACTTTTAGGGAGCCGTCCAGTCGCACGGGTGATGCCTAACACGTCTGCCACTATTGGTATGTCCGCAAGTGGCATTTCATTCAATAACGAAGTGTCTACTGCACAGCGTATTCTTTTTCTCCAGTTATTAGAGGCTGTTGGCTCTGTTATTGAAGTCGATGAGGATCAATTACATGCAGTCACAGCCCTTTCAGGTAGTGGCCCTGCTTATATTTATTATTTAATGGAGGCGTTCGAGCGTGTAGGGACAGAGGTAGGCCTATCTAAAGATACCGTACGATTATTGATGACACAAACACTTGCAGGTACTGCCGAAATGCTCAAGCAATCCTTAGATGAACCAGATGTTCTACGCAAAAAAGTAACAAGCCCTGGCGGGACAACAGAGGCTGGAATTCAAGCGCTAGAGCAATATCAATTTAATAAGGCGATTGAAGCTTGTATCAAAGAAGCTGTAGCACGATCTCGTTCACTTGCAAATGGATAACATTCGGTGCAAAATAGAGTTTATCACTAGGAATTAGGGGGCTTTATTTTGAGTAAATTATTCGAACCTTATCAATTACAATCCATTTCCTTAAAAAATCGTGTTGTCATGGCACCCATGTGTATGTACTCAGCTGAGGATGATGGTCTGGTCACACCTTTCCATCAAGTCCATTATGCGACAAGGGCAGCTGGGCAAGTAGGATTAATCATTTTAGAAGCTACTGGTGTTGTTCCAGAAGGTCGTATCTCCAATAAAGATTTAGGCATTTGGGATGACGCGCATATTGATGGCTTACGTCAATTAGTAGAGGGTATGAAAGCATATGGGGCTAAAACAGGCATCCAGCTTGGTCATGCTGGACGTAAAGCAACCGTAGAGGGCGAAATTTTTGCCCCATCAGCCATTGCCTTTAGTTCAGACTATCAAACACCTACAGCCATGTCTGAAGAGAACATTCAACATGTGATTGAAGCGTTCAAACTTGCTGCTATTCGTGCGGCAAAGGCAGGCTTTGATGTACTCGAAATTCATGGGGCACATGGCTATTTAATTAGTGAATTTTTATCGCCTGCTACGAACAAACGAGAAGATCAATATGGTGGCTCACAGGAAAATCGCTATCGCATATTACGCCAAATTATTGATGCCATTCGCAGTGTTTGGGATGGGCCATTATTGGTACGTGTTTCTGCAGAAGATTACGCAGAAGATGGCACTACAATGGATGACTTCATCGTCTTTAGCCGCTGGATGAAATCACAAGGAGTAGATTTAGTAGATGTATCAACAGGTGGCGTTGTCCCTGCTACTATCAATGTCTTTCCAGGATACCAAGTTTCTCATGCTGAAGCCATCAAACATGGGGCTGATATCGCTACTGGCGCAGTAGGCCTTATTACAACAGCCATACAAGCCGAAGAAATTTTACAAAATAACCGTGCAGATTTAATTTTCTTAGCTCGTGTTTTACTCCGTGAGCCGTATTGGCCGCTCCATGCAGCTAAAGAATTAAGTGAAGAACTACAACCACCCGTACAATATGTCCGTGGTTGGTAAACTTATTTCCATAACAAAACAGCTTGTGCGTTCACAAGCTGTTTTTAATTATTTAATTAGAAAAGTGGATTTTGCTTTATTTCTTCATCAATAGCCTCTATTAATGCCGCCGCATCATCCGCAGTGATGATTTCTCCGTTAACTATAGCAAAAATACCTTGCTCACAGATTTCACAATGCGATGTACACCCCGACTCCTCGATGTCAAAATCATCACGTTCTAACAAAACATCATATGCATCTGCGGCACCAAGCGATAAATTCGTCATGCAAAACTCGACTCTATTTTTTAATTTTAATGGCTGTGAATCTTTCTTCTTTTTAAAAAGAGAAAATACCATGTTTATTCCCCCTTACAAATATTTCACTCTGATCTTTCTCATTTTTGAACATCATGTGAATTATAAATAATTTCTAGTGCGTAGTAACTCTAATAGGCGATTTGAGACATTTGTCGACTCTTTATAGAACAAGTATACGGGTACATTTGGCAATGAAAAATCTTCAAATGGCACAATATTAAAACGTCTCTCCAACTGTTGAAATACGTAGCTGTAAAAGATGAAGTTTTTGTGTCCTGTTCGGAAATTACAAGTTTGAGCCGCTATAATAAAGGACTGTCACCATTTATACTCCATGCTTCATGATTACTATTTTTTCATTAAAACATATATTTAATTTACTAAATTATACAATACTATTAGACTGAAAAATAAATAGATGTGCAAAAGGAGAGATATACATGTCATATGCTACATTAAGTCGTCAATTTCGACTTTTTGCCGAACAGGAATGCGTGAACTCTAGCCCTCTGTATGAACATTTAGCTAATAAAATGGCTGCGGATGAGGAGCTATTGGAGATTGCCTCCCTGATTCCACCAAATCAACCAGCACCCAATCTATTGTTGGCAGCTGTTCAATATTTATTGATTTCCTTGAAAGATCCTTTAGCTAAGTATTACGCGTCTTTTACGGCAACTCCACATCCCATTCAAGGGGTTTACCCTGTCTTCAAAGCATTTGTGATGGATCATGCAAAACAATTAAAGTCATTATTTCAAGAAAAACTTGTCCAAACCAATGAAATTCGACGTTGTGCCTACCTCTATCCTATGATGACTGACATTTATCACAAGCACCAGCGACCATTGGCCTTCATAGAAATAGGAGCAAGTGCTGGACTTCAGCTTGGTATGGATCACTACAATTATTGCTACAATCATCAATTATCCATTAACAATACGAACAATGGAAGTATCATATCTTCAGAAAACCGAGGGGAAACACTTCCTAAGTCTGTGTCAAAGCCACCCGTTGTTTACCAAAGGATTGGCATCGATTTAAATCCCATTGATCTCCGACAAAAGAAAGAAAGTCAATGGCTGCAAGCTTTAATCTGGCCTGAACACCACGAACGTCGATTGTTGTTAAATGAAGCTCTCCCTATCTTCAGTCAATTAGAAATTCAGTTAATAAAGGGTGATGCAATCCAACTAATAAAGGAGATCAGTCAAACCATTGAGGAAGAAGCCATGTTAGTCGTTTATCATACACATGTTGCCAACCAAATGTCACTCGAATCACGACATTCATTAATGGAGCAATTAAAAGAGATTAGCATGAAACGCCCACTCTACCATTGCTATAACAATTTATTTGACGTACAGCTACACCAGGATTTTCTGAATCAGGGCACCATACAATCTATTCGGACAATGGAACGTCCTGACGGCCATGGACGATGGTTTCAATGGTCAAATAGTTAAGGTGGCTACTGAAACCAAGAGATGCGTGTTTTTTTCTATGCAGTTGTGGTTATGGAGCGCCTTCAATTTAAACCTTATAAATCGATTCATCAGTAGAAAGGACGTTAAAATGCGAGGAATTAGCTTTGAAATAAAAAATGAATATGGCAGATATATATTGGATATTTTAACAAATCTAATTAGTGCGACTTGGCATTGGTCTATAGGACCTGGAGAATCTTACAAGATAGAGAATGGAACACTTGGTGCAAACCTTTTCCCCGATGATACCATTTTAAATGGCCTATCATTTTTAAACTGTATATCAGTTGATGAATACTATGTAATATTTGCTGACTTGAAAGCCTTTCCTCAACGTGAAGATGTTGTGGAAATTAAAAGCTATGAAGATTTTTTAAAAAGCTCATGTGAAATGGTACTATTAATCATTGATTCAAGCTATGTATCCCTTTTTGTCAAAGAAGAATCTATTATTGATAAGTTGTTCGAACGTGCAACAGCTTCCTATTACACAAACATTCAATTGATCACTGATGAAAATGATACACGTTCTTGTTTAACGGTATGGGGATAAAGATCATCATCTACAAAACGCTGTGGCAGCCTAGTGACACAGCGTTTCTACTACTCTTTAAAAATCGTATTCAGCATCTTTTTTCGCACGAATTTCTGCAAATGCGTCTGTTACCATTACAGTATCCTCTGCTAATCGTTCAAGACGGAAACGGACATCATCATTAACAATTTCTTTGCGTAAAAAGTCTTTTTCTTCTATAAATACATAGGTTGGCACAATATGGGCCTTCATGTAGGCAAGAATCGGCTTTAATTGCTGCTCCACCATTAAATAGTGCTTTGACGTCCCTGCGGTAACAATGACGCTGACTACTTTATCGCGAAAGGCATTGACTGGTAATAGGTCAAAGATATTTTTCAATGTTGCTGGAATAGAAGCCTGGAATGTTGGCGTCCCAATGACAATAGCATCCGCAGCCATGATCGTTTCTGTGACATATTTCGTATCGCCCTCATAGTCAAAGTAATTACGTCCATCACTAAATACTAGTTGATAGTTAGCAAGATCGAGAAGCGTCACTTCATGCTCCGGGTATTTTTTTTGGACAATCTCGGCAAATTTATGCATTGCTGTTCTTGTTTTTGAGCCAATAATGGAACCGGCAAGTGCGACAATCTTCATATGATGGTACACTCCTTATTTTGCTGTATATTTTTTCATTGCTGGGATAATATCGTTGCCGATGATTTCAATATTTTTCATGATTTTATCGAATGGGACCCCGCCAAAATCAATTTGTGCCATAAAACGCTGCATCCCATATAATTCATATTGATAGAGTAATTTCTCAATAATTTGTTCTTTACTACCGACCATTAAGGCATCTCGTGTATCTGTAGCTTGAGCAAATTGTTGTTTAGGATAGCCTCCCCCACGAATCGCTTGGAAACCACCGTTTAAATGTGGATACATCCCTTGTAATGCCTCTTTTGTTGTATCTGCTACATAAAACAGGCTTGTTGTGGCAACTGGCAATTCATTTGGAACAAAACCTTGTCGCTCTGCCGCTTCTCGATAAGCATCAACAGATGGCTTAAAGTTTACAGCGGGCCCACCTAGAGTCGTTAACATCATGGGAATTCCCATATACCCTGCTTTTATCGCACTCGCTGGCGGCCCACCAACTGCACGCCAAATCGGTAAAGAGCCGTTTTTTGGCTGCGGTAATATTTGAGCATTATGAAGTGGGGCACGGAATTGGCCTTCCCATGTCACAAGCTCTTCATCATTGATTTTCATAAGTAGCTCTAATTTTTCTTCAAAAAGTTCTTCATAATCCTGTAAATCTACACCAAGCAAATGGTATGCTCCTACTCGTGATCCGCGTCCCGCCACAATTTCGGCACGACCATTTGATAATAAATCAATGGTTGCAAAATCCTCATAAACACGCACAGGATCTGAAACACTTAACACAGTGGCAGAGCTGGATAGTTTAATTTTAGAAGTTGCTTGCGCGATAGCCCCCAACACAACAGTATGTGCCTGTGTTGTAAAATAAGATTGATGACTTTCACCAACTCCAAATACATCAATGCCTGCTTGCTCCGCTAATTGGCTAGCTTCAACCAGCTCTTTTAGTCGTTGCTGCGCAGAAATTCGTTCTCCTGTTAATGGGTTGGGAATATGGTCTCCTAAAGAATACAGCCCAAATTCAAGTCCTTGTGATTGATCAATACGATATTTTTCCATTATGAATTACCTCTCCTTATTCAAGCGGCTCTAAAATCGCTTCAATTTCTGCTCGTTTTTCTTCTAAAAATGGTGGAAGATCTAGCTCTTTTCCTAGTTCATCTACCGAGGAATCTACCGTAAACCCTGGGCCATCTGTCGCCATTTCAAATAGAATTCCGTTACGATCTCTAAAATAAAGACTTTGGAAATAATAACGATCGACAACACCTGTGCTAGTTAAACCTAGCTCTTTAATTTTTGTATCCCATTCTAGTAGCTCATCGACCGTTGCTACACGTATAGCAAGATGGTGGATACTTCCTTTACCTGGTTTTTCACTTGGTCCTTCTAATTCTTTGACAAGAATCTCTCCAAGCACTTCCCCCTCTATCGATTGCAGAACTGCCTCTTGGTCATTTTCTGCAACAACGGTATAGTGAAATAAATCTTGTAGTAAATTCACTGTCCGTTGTAGATAACGCACCGTCATTTCAACTGTACCCATCCCTAAAATGCGATGCTCTTCAGGGATTTCATTGCCATCCCATGGTTGCCATTGCGCTGGTGTTTCTTGACCATGATGGTTTAATAACACCATTCTCAACCCTTCATGATCCTCAAAAAATAAGGCGTCTTTCCCCGCATATGTGGAGATGTCACTATGTTCTACCTTTAGCTCTTGGAAACGAAATTTCCAATAAAGTAAACTCTCATAGCTTGGTACAAGTAGACCAATACGTGTTATCGCATTGGTTCCTCGCACAGTACGTCCCGCAACAGGCATCTCAAAAAATGTTAATTCTGTACCCGCCGACCCTGTTAAGTCCCCATAAAATAAGTGATACATGGATGGGGAGTCTTGATTCACGGTTTTCTTTACACGTCGTAACCCTAAAATTTTAGTATAAAAATGATTATTTTGTTTGCCATTTTTCGTTAGCATCGAAATATGATGATGTCCACTTAATTTGTTCATTGTATGCTCCTCCTCGAAATCACTTGACTAAGCAAGTGATAGGGTAAAAAAAATTACGCTAGTGGTAATTTTTTTTCCTGACTATGCTTTTCCAGCTTTGTCATCAATTTATATAAAGTTTTCATTTCTTCATCTGTTAATACATCTTCAAAAAATGAGGATTGGAAGTGAAGCTGACTAGGTGTTGCTGCATCAATCATTTGCTCCCCTTTTGCCGTCAACGAAATCGTTTTCGTCTTCCAATTTTGCTTACGCTCAATCAGTCCCTCTTTTTCAAGCCTTGCCAGCATGCGAGACATTCCACCTTGTGTGACCGTTACTTTTTCTGCTAGTTGACATTGTGTAATAGGTGCATAGGTTTTTATTTGGATTAGCACATCAAATTGTGCGGTGGTTAGATCAAAACGTTTTAAAAATTCATTGGATAATTGATTACTTTGGGCTGTAAAGCGCATCATGCGAATCCAGGTTAAAGTACCTAATGTATGATTTTTCACGACTTTATCCTCCCTTCTGTTATCACTTTACCACTCAAGTGATAAAGAAGCAAGAGAAATATCTCGAATTTGAGATATTAAATACATAGGGAATATCATCCCTATATAATGCCATGTGTGGTAATAGGGTATAAGTTGCCTTTAAAGGCAAATGATATTCTCCCTGTTTCTTCGGATACGACCATAACGAGTGCATCACTTACCTCACTTAATCCCAATGCAGCACGATGTCTTGTGCCTAATTTCCTTTCCCCTGTATAACGCTCTGACAGTGGTAATACATTTGCCGCCGATTCAATTTGATTATGGTTGACTAATACTGCGCCATCATGAAGAGGATTGCCTGGGAAAAAAATTGATTCTACTAAAGAATGGGTTAAGTCAGCACCTATATGAATACCAGGCTGGACTAGCTTCTCCAAAGCGTCTTCTCGCTGGATCACGATTAAACCACCGTGTCTTCTCAGTGACATATTTTGTACACTATGCGACAGTTCAGGATACTTTTCTGTAAACGGGGAAAGATAACAATTTAAATAAAACGTGGCTGCTTTCATTTCAATTGCCACAAATCTTTCTTTAATTTTTTCAAAATTGCCAAGGAGACAATTTGTTTCTGTATCCATCTGTTGAACACTTTGCTGTAATGACATAATCACGTGGAGAAGCTCATCTTTTAATGTTTCTTTCATTGGTGAAAAATCACAATTTATTGGATTCACAAAAGGCACCTCTCTTTTTTATAAAAGCTTTCCTCTCTTAGTTTCCCTGGAAAAGCTATTTTTATGCGTCACTGAAAGCTAGTGCTATGAAACGTTCTTGTTTTCTAATAAGAAAGACAAGACAAACTCCTATGATACTAACAAAAATACAGATGATTTTCTTCTCCTTGTCAAAAAAAAAACGCATTACCTGTAGAACTAATTTTCTACAAGTAACACGCATAAGCTCTTACATATGTCCAGCCCTAATCTTTCTCACAATACTAAAAGTCGTATATGTAGCAGCTGGTGCTAAAACGACAATAAAAATGATCCAGACTGTTAGATTATTTGTTGCTTTTAACGTTTCATAATTTGTTATGACAAACATGATGAGACCGAATAGTAATAAATAGCTCAGCACATTTGGAAAGATCACGATTAGTCGTAATAGTGCTGGCGGCATCTTTTGCTGATTCATTTTAACCACACCCCTTTTTTCAATTATACGGGAAATAAGTGATTGATCGTACTATATTTTTCCTTTTAGACGCTATAAATATATAGCATCAATACAAAAAACATCTATTAGCTGTCATTCCAATTAATAGATGTTTTTCAGTATTAAAGTAATGTATTATTTTGCCAAGTATAAATAGCTTGATCGGCAGTTAGAAATGTTTGCGGGAAAGTTTCCTGAGCCTCTGCCAAAAATGGAGGTAAATCTTGTGGAAGAAAACGAGCACTTAAATGATTTAATAGTAAATATTGTGCTCCTGCTTGCTGTGCAACCTTGGCTGCCTCCACATTAGTTGCATGACCATAATTGGCTGCTAAATCCGTTGTTGTGCCGTCAAAGGTTGCTTCATGTACAATGATATCAGCACCCATTGATAGCTGAACAGCCTCCTCACAATATTTCGTGTCGCCTAAAATAGTTAGTGTAAAGCCTTTTTTGGCTGAAGCTACAACATCTTTCGCTTGAATGACATCACCATTTTCAAGTACGACATCATGCCCTCTTTTTAATTGTCCTAAAAGAGGACCCTTGGGAACACCTAAATCCTTGGCTTTTTCAATTAATAATTCACCAGGTAAATCCTTTTGTTCAATACGATATCCATAGCATGGAACAACATGACGCAATTCCTTCGCATAAACCGTAAAACAGGCATCCTCGTATACAATCCCTTCCTGAACCTCTACAAAGTGCAAGGGATATGTTAAATGAGTCTTTGATAAAGCAAAAGTTTGTTCAATCCATTGCTGTAAGCCGACTGGACCAAAAATCGTTAGAGGTTCATCTCCTCCTTGAAATGAACGAGAGCTTAAAAAGCCCGGCAATCCGAAAATATGATCACCATGAAGATGCGTTATAAAAATTTTGGATACCTTCCGGGGCTTTAGCGAGGTGTGTAAAATTTGATGTTGAGTCGCCTCTCCACAATCAAAAAGCCACATTTCGCTTATTTCGTCTAATAGCTTCACCATCAGGGCACTCGTATTTCGTTCTTTGGAAGGCATGCCTGCGCCTGTTCCTAAAAAATGTAGCTGCACAAATGCCACCTCAATTCATGTTTTATCGTTTTATTGTACCTTATTGAGTCTCATAAGAAAAACCTTTGGTAAAAGCTTTATCCAAAGGTTTTGTCGTTTATTTTGGTTGCCAAGAAACAAGAGCTGCATGAAAATCATGACGATAGTAATAGCGTCCATCTTTTTCTTCAATAAAAGGCTCCAGAGATTCCTCAATATGTGCTTGTAGGACATCTGTATTTAATATTTTTTTACTTTGTGCCGTCACTAGCTGCTCATAGCTTTCATAAGTATATACGCGTTCTAAAGGGATGATTTGGCAATCAGCGTAAATATCCATTTCGTACAGTAGATTTAAAAACTCAATATAATCTCTTCGAGGGAATTTAATTGTATAGCCATACTTTTCATATAGTCGTTCATAGTGTGGCTGAATAGGCCCTGTCGTCATCCCTATGATGGCACGTTTCGTCGCCAGTCGATTCATATGCCCTAAAGCAGCTTTAATTTCATACATACGGTAAAAACAATTCACGCCTAAGACGATATCATGGGGCTCTATATCATCTTTTTCTAAACGTTCCCATTTTGCATGTACATATGAAACGTGCTTCTGATGAGGCATGCACTGCTGTAAATACTGTAGCATACTTTCAGAGCTATCCACACATGTGAGCTTGTCTACTCTATCTGCTAAAGGAAACGTGTAATTGCCCCAGCCAGGACCAATTTCTAATACAGAATGTTGGGGGTCAATACTTTTTTGAAGCTCCTGAAAAATACGTGCAGCATATGGATCCGTTTGCCCCATATTTTTCCGTGCCACAGATTGAGCCCAAAATTGCTCCTCTAGCTGATCATTCACCATACGCTCAGGCATATGCCCTTGCCAGTCTTTCATACCTTCTTGCCATAATGCTTCAAAATTAATGGCTAATGGTCCTTTTCTTGTCATACAGATACCTCTATAGATAATAATTCATATATTTTTTTCATATCAAGATTTGCTCGTACATGACTAGCTAACATGTTATAGGCATCTTCTCTTCGTTCAGCATCACTTTTTACTTCACGTGGTAAAGCAGCTAAACCTTTTTTCATACGGATGTCATTGGTAAGCTGACGAGTATAGGTACGATTATGAAATAAACCATGGAAATACGTACCAATTACCTGTTCGTCTTGACTAACAGCCCCATCTTCACGACCATCTTCAAGCAGTAAAAACGGTGTAACTTCTTCACGTAAAATTTTTGTTCGCCCTAGATGAATTTCATAGCCTGTCAAAGTATCCTGTCCTCTTGTGCCAGTCATTTGAACCGTTTTTTTATTGCCTACGAAAGTAGTTTCCATCGGCAATAAGCCAAGACCATCAGCAGATTCACCATTTCCCTCCACTGCATCTGGATCTAATAGCGTCTCACCAAGCATTTGAAAACCACCACATATTCCAATAATTTTGGTGCCATGCTCCCTTAATCGGGCAATGGCTTGATCGAAGCCTTGAGCCTTTAACCAGGCTAAATCATCGATGGTACTTTTCGTTCCTGGGAGAATCAGCAAATCTGGCGTACCGAGTTCATGAACTTTTCCAATTAATCGAACTCCCACTTCAGGCTCATCAAAAAATGGATCAACATCTGTGAAGTTTGAAATACGGGGTAAACGAATCATCGCCACATCGACAGCAAATTCCCCTGGTTTTGGCTTTTTAAAGCGTAATGATGATAAAGCGAGCGAGTCCTCCGCTTCAATATTGACCTCTAAATAAGGCACAACACCTAGTACGGGAATGCCTGTTTCTTGCTCCACCCATGCCAAACCATCATCCAATAATTCACGCATGCCTCTAAATTTATTGATGATTAACCCTTTCACTCGTGCTCGCTCCGCTTCATCTAGCAATGCCAGTGTACCAACAATCGAGGCAAAAACCCCACCACGATCAATGTCGGCAACAAGGACAACCGCTGCATCTGCTAAATGAGCCATTCGCATATTAGCAATATCACGATCCTTTAAGTTAATCTCTGCTGGGCTTCCTGCCCCCTCTAAGACAATGACATCATATGTATTTTGAAGCGAACGAACTGATTTTTCCACAATGGGCATGGCTTCATGTACAAAATTATTGCGATATGTTTTGGCATCCATATTTAAAAAATGCTTCCCGTGGACAATGACCTCAGACATCATATCTTGCTTTGGCTTCAGCAAAATAGGGTTCATATCAGTCGTCGCAACAACACGGGCAGCTTCAGCCTGTACTCCTTGTGCTCGACCAATTTCTCCGCCATCTTTTGTTACAAATGAATTAAGCGCCATATTTTGCGATTTAAAGGGGACAACTTTAAAGCCATCATCTGAAAATATACGACACAACGCCGTACAAATCATACTTTTTCCAACATCGGAAGCTGTTCCTTGAATCATGATTGATTTTGCTGGCATAATCAATTATCCTCCGTCATTATAGGTGTCACGCTGTTCCACGAGACACAGATATTTGCCTTTCTTTCGTTAGGTTTTCTCTCCTATCCATCATGCGTTACCTAGCTCAGGAGTAAATCCTCCACCCTAAAGGTAAAGGTATATTAAAATTCAAGCCCCTTCACAGCTGGAATACCTTCATCATAATAATGCTTAGTAGCATCAATCGTAGAAACTAAATCCGCCATTGCTAGCAACGCGGGGTTGGCACTGCGTCCAGTCACCACTAGATGCATGGTCGAAGGACGTTGCTGAATTGCTTCTATGACTTCTGCCAGTGGTAGAACATCATCAATTGGAAACTTACTTATAGCCAATGCATTATTTAGCTCATCTAGCACTAATAAATCAATGCTGTCATCTTGTAGAGCTGCCTTCGTTTTTTTCCAAGCCTTTGCTAAGGCTACACGATGCTCCTCAGGTGTTTTGGTCCAAGTGAAGCCAATGCCCATTTGTTCCATTTCCACACCAAGCTTACGCAGGGCAATTTGCTCTCCATACGTACGCTCAGGTGATTTAATAAATTGCATATAGCGCACATTTAACCCACGACCGATCGCACGTAATGTAACACCTAGGGATGCTGTCGTTTTGCCCTTTCCTTCGCCTGTATACACTAAAAACAAGCCTTTTCTTGCCATGCTGTTAGCCTCCTTATAGCCAAGTTGTCTTTTCTTCAAATGGCGTACGCTTCTTGTCGGTGAACTCCTGCACTTGTGGGTAGCCAATAAAAATTGTCCCTACCACTTTCTGTGCTTCACTTGCACCGATAAACGAATGCATGCGTGAATCATGTACAAGACCAACACCACGTGTACGCCAAACAAAGCCAAGACCTAGCTCCTCTGCTGTTAACCACATTGACATAATGGCGCTACATACAGCAAAAACGTTGTCCTCTGTCGCATCGGTATCCCCTTCCACCACATCTGCTGTTACAACAATAGCGACGGGGGTTGTTTGTACAACCTTTAATGAGCTTTCCACTAAATTCGGCTTTGTCGGAAAGCGTTCTTGTAAATAAGCGCTTGCCATTTCCTCATAACGATCCATAGCTTCACCTTGAATGATGTAGAAATGCCAAGGCTCTCTCATTCTGTCATTAGGGGCAAATGTAGCAGCCTCTAAGATTTGCTCAATTTTCTCTTTTTCTACTGGTTGTGCTGTGTAATTTCGAATAGCTCGACGCTTTTTTAGTGCTTCGATGACTGTCATGTTGCTTCCTCCTTCTGCTCTCTTATGAGATGATTATGAAAAAGCAAGTCCCTGCTCTTCAAACCATTGTATTTTTTCACGTACATTGACGACATCGCCAACTACAATCATGGAAGGATTATGATACCCTTCACGTTCAATAATGTTCGCAATTTCATCTAGTTGCCCTGTTATAGTTCGTTGTTGAGCAGTTGTTCCCCATTCAATAACCGCTACTGGCGTTGTGGCTTTACGCCCATTCTCGATTAATTTTCGAGCTATATAGGCAATATTGCCAACGCTCATATAAAAAGCGACAGTATCAATGCCCGTTGCTAATGCTGGCCAATTCAAAAAATCCTGGCCTTTTTCTTCTCGGCCATGTCCAGTCACGAGGGCAAAGCTTGTGGCAAAGTCTCTATGTGTCACAGGAATCCCAGCATAAGCTGGAGCCGCAATACCTGCAGTTATACCCGGCACAATTTCATAGGAAATGCCATGATTTTTTAAGATTTCAGCCTCTTCTGCACCACGACCAAAGACGAATGGATCGCCACCTTTAAGACGTGTAACAATTTTTCCCTGCTGCGCCTTCTCCACAAGTAATGCATTAATTTCATCTTGAATTAGGTGGTGCTTTCCTGGTAATTTCCCACAATAAACGAGTTCCGCATCCTTTTTCGCGAAGTCTAGCAATGCTGGATTCACAAGACGGTCATATGCAATAATATCAGCCTTTTGAATACATTCCAGACCATAAACCGTAATGAGCTTTGGATCTCCAGGTCCTGCGCCAACGATATAAACTATTCCATCCTTCATTGCTTTGCTCCCATCAATAGTTGTTGTAAATAAGCTTCACGTCTATCCATCTCACCTTGACGTGTCCATTCTAGGATGTTTGGCTCTAGCAAGGCCTGTAATGCCTCACGTCTTTGTGGGCCTTTATCAAACTTGGCAACAATCATTAAACGAGCTTGCTGCAAAAAGCATACGTAATCTTCATAGGCATCATCAAATTGATCCTCTAAATCTGCTTTAATTTTTCGTGCTAGCCCAGGACTTGCTCCCGATGTCGAGACAGTTAACACTAAAGGACCACGACGAACTGTCGCGGGAGTAATAAAATCACTTTCACTTTGTCTATCTGTTCGATTCATTAATTGCCAATGCTGTGCCGCCTCTTGCACGGCTTCGTTAACAGTCGTCACATTTGTGGCAGCAATAATAAGGATTGCATCATCCAAATCACGTGGTTCAAACTCTTTTCGTTTCCAAGTAATTTGCCCCCACTCGACTAGTGGCTGTAAATCTTCATGTAAGGTCGGACTAACGATGACGATATTCGCCTTCGCTGGTAAAAGGGATGCCACCTTTTGTGTGGCTACGTGACCACCGCCTACGATTACAACTGTTTTATATTCTAGATTAATATGAATAGGAAAATAATTAGTCATCATTCTTCACCTTCTTGCAAGCTGTTAACCAATTGTCAACTAGCTTTGGGTTTGATACAAAATGAAAATGCGTATAACCAGCCACCAAATTCCCTACTTGATAGCCTTCTTGTTTTTTGCCAAAGCGACCAATCGTTTCGTAGGCCGGTGTGTGATGGGAGCCATTATATTTGGAATAGTGGAATTCATGTCCCTTTGCCTGTTCCTCTGAACCGATTAAGAAATTACCTGCTGTACCAAAAATTTCACGATAGCCAAGTGCTGCTAGCTTTGTTTGCATAGCTACCTCCCCTGGGATTACACCTATCATGTCATAACGCTCTCCATGGCTATCTGTAATAGCTTCTGTTAAATACATGAAGCCCCCACATTCAGCCAATGTCGGTAGACCTTTGTTTATGGCTGCACGTATAGATTGTTTGGCAATCGTATTTGCAGCAAGTGTCTGTGCAAACTCTTCAGGAAAGCCACCCCCTATATATAAGCCATCAGCCTCACTTGGTACTGGCTCATTGGCAAGTGGTGAGAAAAATTGTAATGTCGCACCTTTCGCCCGTAATAACGCCAAATTTTCTTCATAATAAAAATTAAATGCCACATCTTTTGCTACAGCGAGACAAATATTTTGTGTAGGCTCCTCTGTAAATAATTTGCCTGATTCCTGAAGTACAGGGGCCTTAGTGATACGGAGTAATTGCTCTAAGTCAATGGTCTTGGCCATTAGTTCTCCTAGCTTGTCAAAAAATGAATGCAGCTCTCCTCTTTCAATAGCAGGGACTAGTCCTAAATGACGACTTGGAATATCAATCCCTTCCTCGCGCTTTAAGTAGCCGATTACAGGAATACCACATTCTTGTTCAATAGCAGCCTTAGCAATTTCATAATGACCCACACTACCCACCTGATTGGCTATCACACCAACGATATTTGGTTTATCTGATAATAATTGAAATCCTTTGACAACTGCCGCAACACTTCTAGCCATACTTGCACAATTAACGATTAAAATAACAGGACTCTCTGTCACTACACTGATATCTGCGGCAGAGCCAGCATCTGATAATGGACTTTTGCCATCATAAAAGCCCATCACCCCCTCAATAATAGATACATCCGCATCCTCACTAGCGCGTGCTACAATATCACATACTGCTTCATGCGAGAACATCCAACTATCAATATTGCGTGATATTCTACCTGTTACGGCCGTATGATAGGTTGGATCGATATAATCAGGTCCGCATTTAAAGCCCTGCACGACTTTCCCTTTATTTTGTAAAGCCTTCATCAGTCCAATGGTAAAAGTAGTTTTGCCTACCCCACTGCCTGTCCCGGCTAATACAAAGCGATTGGTTTGCATGGACTTCCTCCTTAAAATTGGTATCTAGCAACTGAAATCGTAGCATTACCTGATTTTTTCTTTTCTAAGATAAGTGATTTGGCCTGAGCATAACGCATTGCCGCAGGTTCACTGACACCGTATGCCCCTGTATATTTAAAGACTGTTTCCGAAGGTGATGGAAACTCAATTTCATTTAATTCTGATGGTGAATAGGTAACGAACTCCCAATCATATTTTTTTGTAATATCGAGGAAGCATTGCTCATCTTTCTTCAAATCAATTGTACAAAGTGCCTTCACACTTTTTTTCGAAAGATTAAGCTCTGCCAGGGTTTCATCAATGACTTGTTCAATCTCCTCAATAGATGTACCACGATTACAGCCCATGCCTAAGACAATTGATTTTGGTCGATAAATGACACCATTTTCAAGCAAAACTTCTTCTTCTCGTTCGATTATACGGTCCGTTATTAACAATGTTGCATGAGGCTTAGCCTCTATGGCCGTCTGTGTAGATGGATAAATTTTAATTTGCTCTGGCATTGGTGTATCACGCATCCACCAATCCCGTTCACCAGTTTCCTGTACAATAGCCACATGTTCCTCATTGACGACAGAAGCACTGACAGGCGTTAATTTATCGGCACTATCCCAAACCCAGCCAAAGCGTGCACCAAATAAATCGACAGGAATAGTCTTTTGCACATCGGAAGCTGTTGTAATAATAGGGTTGGCACCAAGAGCTGCCGCTACCTCATGCGTTAGTTCATTGGCACCTCCAAGATGTCCTGACAAGACACTTATTACGTTTTCGCCTCGATCATCAATAACTACAACACCTGGATCAGTCTTTTTATCCTTTAAAATGGGGGCAATCATTCGTACAACTGCTCCTAAAGAAATAATTAAAATCAAACCTTTGTATTGTTTAAATAGAGTTGGCAAAAGCAAACGCACTGTTCCGGTAAACAGTTGAATATGCTTTTCCTCCTCATCACCCTGTTCAAATTTACTCATATAATACAAATCACTTGCTGCAAACGTTTGTTGGAGTCGTCGTCCTATTTGAACACCGTGCTTTGTAATCGCTACAACAGCATATGGATTGCGCTGATCAACTTCTGGTAATATCCCCTCTTGTAACTCAATCACTTGTCTTCACACCTTTTCTGAAGCCGTGTGTAAAGGTTGCATCATATAATTTCGAGCGATATTGATCCTTATCATGAATATTAGGATCTAGCGCCCAGCCTGCTAGAATCATCGCATGCTTACGAATTCCATTCACACGCATCGCTTCATCTAATTCGATTAATGTTGTACGAACAATTTTTTGATCTGGCCAAGAAGCACGTTGAATAACTGCTACGGGTGTGTCATCAGCCCAACCAGCACTTTGAAGTTCCTTGACAATTTTCTTTGTGAGCGTCGCACTTAAGAATAGAGCAATTGTACAATGATGGCTTGCTAAATCACGTAATTTTTCAAATTCGGGTACAGGGGTACGCCCTTCAGCACGAGTTAAAATTAAAGTTTGTGTTAAATCAGGAATCGTTAGCTCAGCCCCAATTGCCGCTGCTGATGCAAAAACAGAGCTAACCCCTGGAATAACTTCGTAGCCAATGCCTTGCTTTTTTAAGAGTGCTACTTGTTCCATAATCGCTCCATACATAGCCGGATCACCTGTATGCATGCGAGCTACTATTTTCCCCGCATGGACCCGATCAGCCATCACAGCGACCATTTCCTCTAAATGCATCCCAGCTGTTCGAATAATTTCCGCATCTGGTCTAGCTTTCGCAATGAGATCTTCACTCACTAATGAATCTGTATACATCACTACATCTGCTGTCTGTAACATATGTAAGCCTTTTACTGTAATTAAATCTGGATCACCAGGACCAGCGCCGACTATATAGATTTTTTTCATTATTTACGCACCACCATTAATGTTAAATATTCTAAATCGACACCATCCAACTCGCGTACATCCCAAATGACTTCTTCGTCAGATGTTACCTTTGTCACAACAGATGCTTGATCCAGTAAATCTAAATCACGTAGTACCTGTAGCATTAAATCAATTACTTTTGCTACTTTAATAAAGACTACAGCATCATGACTTTCAATCGCTTCTCGCATTGCCGCATAATCATCATAGGCAGGAATGATCGCCACACGATCATCACCATCAGCTAATGCAATGCCCAGGCGAGAAGCGGAGCCATTAAATGAAGATATCCCCGGAACCGTACGAATTTCTACATCTGGATGCATGTCCTGCATTAACTTCATCATATGGATAAACGTACTATATAATAACGGATCACCTTCTGTAACGAAGGCCACATCCTTGCCCTCCTGTAATTTTTCATATACAAGCTCGACTGACTTTGTCCATTCACGCTCAAGGACAGCTTCATCCTTCGTCATAGGAAATACAAGACCAAGCATATCTTTTTCCTCTGGATTAATATAAACGTCTACAATACGATGGGCATAGCTCTTACTGCCTCTCAGCTTTTTGGGATAAGCAATAACAGGTGACTCTTGAATCACACGAAACGCCTTCACTGTAATTAATTCTGGATCGCCAGGACCAACGCCCAAGCCATATAAAACACCTAAATTAGTCATGATTTTCTTCCTTTCGATAAGCCGAAATAATATATATTGGATTTAATGGCACAAAGCGTGTCATATCTAAAATCGGTTTGCTACGCGCAAGCTGTGCCTGTAAAATATCAACCGCAAAATCACAAGCCTTAAACGCTTCCACTGCTTTATATAAATTTTCAATTGTCGCTGCATTTAAAACAATGCGACCATTTGGTTTTAAGCGGTTACAGCACAATTGTAGTAATTCGACCATTTCACCACCAGTCCCACCGATAAAAATGGCATCAGGGTCTGGGAAATGTTCGAGTCCCTCTGGAGCTTTACTATGAATGGCTGTTAGATCCACACGGAATTTTTGCTGATTGTGTAGACAGTTTTCTAAATCAGGTGCATTTTTTTCAACGGCGTATACTTGCCCCTCAGGTGCAAGCTTACCTGCTTCAATGGCCATAGATCCTGTACATGTGCCAATATCCCAAATAACACTATCCTTTTGAAGTTGCATCGCCTGTAAGCTTAAAACACGAATTTCCTTTTTGGTAATGAGTCCTTTATCTGGCTTTCGTTGAGAAAATTCTTCATCATCAATACCGAGCTTGTAGCGTTTTGGTTCAAAGGTTTGTTGTAAAATAACTACGTTGAGAGGGGAAAAATGTGTGGTCTCCATTTCATCTAACGAATACCAACCATATTTTTCACCTTCACCCTGTAGATTTTCGGCTACAAATGCTCGATATTCGGTCATTCCAAAATGCTTTAAATAACGTGCGAGCGCATTTGGGCTATTTTCAGCATCTGTTAATAGAGCTATTTTCTTGTTCCCATCGATGCGCTGTGCCAAGCCTTTCATAGGTCGTCCATGAATACTTGTGACATAAGCATCCTGCCAGCTTTCTCCCATTTTCGCGAAGGCTAGTTGTATGGAGCTCATGTATGGATAAACCTCCAAATCTAGCTTTTTCGCTAAATAGCCGCCAACGCCGTAAAATAATGGATCTCCTGATGCGAGAATAATCGTATCTCTTGTTTCCTCTGACAATCTCTCAACAAGTGCTGAAAGACCTCCTTTGATCTTGATTTTTTCCCCTGTAAAATGTGGAAAAAAATCAAGCACGCGCTCACCACCGACAAGTACCTCACAGTCTTCAATCCACTGGTGGTATTGTGGTAATAAGCTTGCTAATCCGTTATCCCCGATTCCAATTAATTTCATCGATCGATGCAATGTCATCAGCCCTTCCTAATAATTGTCCCTGCATCGAATAAATCGATGTGGAAAGCGTTAAACCGCCCTTTATATGATGAATGGAGGAATAGCAGCAGGCCTCACACAAACGATGGAAAAATGATTCATATCCTTTTTCCATCATAATTTCACCTACTTGCGACGCTGTGTTGGCCTCTCGTATTTCGGCTATTATGTCTGCATCTGCCCCTACATCTTCGGCAAGTTGTGCTAAAAAGTTAAAATCAATCGGAGCACTTTTGGAATGCACCATCATTACCCCTTGTGCCACCTTTGAAAATTTCCCCATCATCCCAACAAGGGACACTTGTTTAATACCGAGTCGCTTACAATGCTTTAAAGTAAAGCCAACAAAATCACCCATTTCCACAAAAGCTTCTTCAGGTAAATGGGGGTATTGTTTCATCGCAAATTTTTCACTGCGACCACCTGTTGTCACTACTAAATGCTCACAGCCAGCCTCTTTAGCGACGCTAATGGCCTGTACAATACTAGCCATATACGCAGAACTTGAAAAAGGCACGACGGTTCCCCTTGTGCCTAAAATAGAGATGCCTCCAAGTATACCAAGACGACCATTTAACGTTTTTTTTGCAATCTCCTCGCCCCTAGGTACGGAAATCACTACGTTAACCCCTCGCGTAATTTGAAATTCATCCAATACACCTTGAACAGTGCTGTGAATCATTTTCCGTGGGACAGGATTAATGGCCGCCTCTCCAACAGGCACTGGTAAGCCGGGCTTTGTGACACGCCCGACTCCAATCCCTCCATCTAAATGAATACCAGGTATCTCTGCCCAGCTCACAGTACCGACGATGAGTGCCTGATGTGTGGCATCTGGGTCATCACCAGCATCTTTAATCGTTTCACAGCTGACGGCATTGTTTTCAAATAGGCATTTTTCAATAGTAAAGGTCGCATCCCTACCTATTGGCAAATGAATCGTGCTTGTTTCTTGCTCTTCATTTGTAATAAGGGCAAGTAAAGCTGCCTTTGTTACTGCCGTTGCACAGGCTCCTGTTGTATAACCGTGACGCATGTCCTTAGGATCCTTTTTTGGCTTCCGCTCCATTATTTTTTCGCCTGTTCATCCGCTAAAAGTGAAATGGCATTTAATGCGGCAACCGTCACTGTACTACCGCCTTTACGACCAACATTTGTAATGTACGGAATACCTTCAAGTTTTAGCAACTCCTCTTTCGATTCAGCCGCAGACACGAAACCTACAGGCATACCAATAATTAAATCTGGTTTTGCTAAGCCTTCCTTAATTAAACGAATCAATTCTAGTAATGCAGTTGGGGCATTACCAATAGCATAAATACCGCCTTCATGTAATTTTGAGGCTTTTTGCATCGATATAATGGCACGCGTTGTATTTTGCTTTTTCGCTTCTACAGATACATCCTCATCCGCAATATAGCAATGTAAATCGCCACCATGTTTTTGGAAACGTTTTTTACCAGAACCACTTTCAATCATTTGCACATCCGCAATTACATGACGCCCTGCCAGAATAGACTTAACACCTGCTTCAAGTGCTCCTGGTGTAATAATAACGCTACGACCTAGCTCAAAGTCAGCAGATGCATGGATAATACGGCGCACAACCTTCCATTCATCCTCTGAAAAGTTATGCTCCCCCATTTCTTCTGCGATAATTGAGAAACTGTAATCGTAAATTTTATCTGGGTCTACTGTTAATGGTTTGAAATCAGTTTTAAAATCCATTGTTATTGCCTCCTAAAGTGTATGTTTTACAGCCTGTAACACTTCTTCAAAAGTGGAATATTGTTGGCCATATTTAATATTGGGTCTTGCAATAAGAATTGTTTCTATAGAACAGGCAAGGGCTGCCTCTAGCTTCTCGTCTACCGAGCCCACTTTGCCGCTTTCTTTAGTGATCATTAAGGTCACTCCATATTGACGGAATAATGCTTCATTTAATTCCTTTGAAAATGGGCCTTGAATGGCTACAATATCTCGCTGTGCGACACCGAGCGCCTCACATTTTTCCATATTGTCAAGTCGTGGGAGCATACGAGCAATGACTCTTGTGTTTTCTAAGCCTTGTAAAACTTTCGTAAATGTAGCAAGCGTTTTACTGCCTGTTGTCAGCATAATGACACCACGCTTTTCAGCTGCTAACTGAGCCGCCTCTTCATAATCCTTTACAACTGTAATAAGTGGGTGAGCATAATGCTCATGGGCACGTTCATAGCGGATATATGGTACTTGCGCTTTTTCAGCTGCTGCCATAGCATTTTTCGATGCCTCTTCAGCAAATGGATGAGAGGCATCTACGACCAATTGAAAGCCTTGTTCCATTATAATAGTCGCCATTTCTTCCGCTGTTAGTCTCCCTATTAAGGAAGGCAAGCCAACGTCAGCAAGACTAGAGGCTGCCGATTCCGTCACAACAGTGGCAGTTACAGCATGACCTGTACTTTGCAATTCAAGGCCCAGATTTCTTGCATCACTCGTCCCTGCTAACATGAAAATCATTTAACGGGCTCCTTTTCATGATGATGATGGTCATGGTCGTGGTGGTGGTCATGTCCATGATCGTGATCATGATGGTCATGTCCATGATCGTGATCATGATGGTGATGATGATGTGCATGTCCATGAATAGCAGCGTAAGCACGATAATCTTCAAGATCTTGCATACCTGTAGATGTACCATTCATCGCTTGCTCAATACGCTCTAATAAAACATTTTGTAAACGTTCGTGGTAGCCAAAGTAGTTGGCAATTTGAATTTCACATGCAGGAAATTGCTCATTGAATTTCTCACACATAACATGCATACGCTCCATTAAAATACCAGTGAATAAAAAGTAAGGAAGCATGATTATTTTCTTAGCACCTAGTTTGACGCAGCGTTCAATGCCTTCTTCAACACGTGGGTCCGTTACACCCATAAAGGCACTTTCTACGTATTTAACAGGTAGTTTTTCCCATAGCAATCGTGTGATTTTATAAAAGTCCCCATTTGCATAAGGATCACTGCCACCTCGAGCAATTAATAAAACGGCTGTATCTTCCTGTTCTTGTTCTGTATTAAATCCAATTTCAACTAAACGATCTTGTAATATCGCAAATATTTCTTCATGAATGCCAATTGTTTGACCATATGTGAATGTGATATTCGGATAATGCTCACGGGCATGCTCGATTTCTGCCGGGATATGTAGCTTGGAATGACCTGCATGAAGTAATATAATCGGGATTACATGTACCTCTGTAGCACCCTTTTTCACACAATTTGTAATACCTTCTTCAATGTTAGGAGAAGCAAATTCTAGGAAACATGTTTCTACTAGATATTGTTCATCAATGCGAGATGTCATTTGCTCGATAAATGTACGTACCTCATCATTTCCTGCTGCTAAACGGCTACCATGGCCAACAAATAATATAGCTTTCATCTCTTTTCTCCTCACTAGTCGCCGCACGGAGCTGGCTCTATTTTTATTTTGGAAGACATATCTTGATACGTAAAATGCAATATCTTTTTCACACGCTTGAAGTATTTAAATAAGCGTTCGTTTGGATGCGCATTGGCTTTATATTCTTCAATAATATCTGTAATTAAAGGAATCAATTGTTCAGGCTCCAAGCCTTCTACAACAGGCTGTGCTGCATGAGCCGTACGTCCGACTGGTTTCGCTCCAATAAAGACATCAAATTTACTTTTACGATAGACAATCCCAATATCGTCAAATACTGCTCGATAACAAGCCATCCCACAGCCATTAAAGCCAATATTTAATGTTTTCGGTAAAGACAGACCACCAAGCTTTTCTTGAATTTCCTCCGCATATGGTATGGAATCTGCTTTTTCACCGTAGCAAAAATCGCAAGCCTTCAACGACAATACATCACCAATTGGTGCTAATAAAAAGCCTACTTGCTGTAATTTTTCAGTGATGCGTTCAGGCGTAGTTGTAGGTATTTTTAAATGGATTTGATGATCTGGTGTGTATTCCATCGATCCATCTTCGCCTACGACCTCTGCTAACGTCATCATTTGCTGTGGTGTAAAAAATTTATTGGCCACTCCAGGGCTCACTGCTAATTCAAAAATGGATTCTATTTTTTGTTGTACAAGCTTTGGAGTAACCTTGATAGCATTTGTTCCCTTTACCATTGCAAGTGCCGCTGTAGCCATTTCAAGTGCCGTTTTTTTCGGCTTTGGCATAACGGCTACACTGGGTTTATTCATTCGCCCTGCATTGGGGTCTGCCGCAAAGTCATTGCGTGCTGTTCCTGTCTCTTGATTCATCGCCCATGGCTCATTTTCTTCCCGTAAACGTTGATGTGGACGTAATGGCTGCTTTTCCTCGCCAAGTGTATATTTACGTTGGTAGCCACGTGGCGTAATCATTTTATTATCATAGAAAAACGTAGATGAGTTTCCGATAATGACGGTTGTCAGCATACCGATATCATGTTCCAACATGTCTGCCAATGTGGTCATCGTCACTTCTTGACGTTCTCGATAGGCACTTTTCACAAGCCCTACTGGAGTGTCAGGTGAACGATATTCTAAAAGAATTCGCTGTGCTTCGACAATTTGTCTTGTACGGCGACCGCTTTTAGGATTGTATAGAGCAATGACAAAATCGGCCATTGCTGCAGCTTCCACACGCTTCGCAATTAAATTCCACGGAGTGAGGTGGTCACTTAAACTAATGGTACAAGCATCATGCATAATCGGTGCACCAAGTAAACTAGCACATGAATTGATAGCTGAAATACCCGGGACAATCTCGACTTCAATACCAGTTGCCTCTGTCCAGCCTAGCTCAATTAAAACTTCATACACTAATCCCGCCATACCATAAACGCCCGCATCTCCACTCGAAATGACCGAAACTATACTTCCTGCCTCTGCTTGACGAACTGCCTCCTGAGCACGGGACACTTCTTCTGTCATGCCTGTACTGACAATAGATTTTGCACTCACTAAATCTTGAATCAGCTCAACATAGGTTTTATAGCCTATGATCATATCACTTTGTTGTAAAGCCTCTACTGCACGTGTCGTAATATGCTTAAAGTCTCCAGGTCCAAAGCCTACTACGAAAATTTTCCCTTTTTGCGCCATGTTTTTACCCCTCTTTCACCTTTTCAATCCCTTTAATGGCTGTCGTTTGCGCTGTTCGCTGCAATGTCCCTTCCCGAAGTGTATAAACATGATCGTTATGTAAGGATTCATGATGCAAATCCTGTACAAGTGTTCTAGCATGCTCCGTTGATGGTACACGGTACCAATTCCCCTGGGGGTAAGCAATAACCACACAAGCATCCTTACATCGTCCATTACAGCGTGTTCTTGTCGTATGTATTTCTTTATCTAGTGCGTTTCGCTGTATTTCGTCCCGTATAGCTTGGGTAATTTCTTCTCCATCCTTGTTCATACAGCTACTGCCATTGCAAATAAAGAGATGTGTTTTCATCCCCTCTAAATTCCACGTTGTCATTTTATGTCTCCCCTCTTTTGCTTTTGGAAAAAGAAAAACCTTTACTCTCCCGAAGAGTAAAGGTTTGTAGAAGCCAAATAAAAACGAATAGACTGAAAGACAGATCCTCGCTTTTGCTTCAACTTCTCCCTCCGAAAAGTTTGCATGCACAATCTGATAAGCAGGTTTCCTGACTTAAGCTTCATTTTACTGTCGCACCTTCCCTAGTTTGCACAGGTGGCATTGCGATTTCATCAGCTATTACAGTAGCGGGGGCTGTATTGGACTTTCACCAATTTCCCTATTATCTCGAGTTTTTCGAGCACTTATCGACGTTTTATATGAAATTTTTAATTGTATATTTAATAGAAAACTGTCTTAATCATATCTTATTATTTTAAAATTTCAATATTTCTTTAAAAATTCATGACAAATTTATCAATTTTATCAGAGAGTTTTTGGTTATTTAAAATTGGTGTTGTTCCCTTTTATTCTCAAAATCCTTAGTAATCAGAATTTTCGACATTGATAGTCTATTTCAAAATTTTTATAAAAAAGTATAGCATATTTATGGAAATTCGTGGTACACTTTGTCGTGAAATCTCACAACTTACTATTTTTGGTGTAAAATGCTCGTCATTTTACTTAAAAGGGAAGCCGGTTCAAGTCCGGCGCGGTCCCGCCACTGTAATAGGGAGCTTTATAGAAAATGTCACTGTCCAATGGATGGGAAGACCTATAAAGTGTTGAACTAGAGCCAGGAGACCTGCCGAAAATATGTGATCGTTTCATCCTACGAGGATAGGTGTGCGGCTTAGCAGATGAGAATGTTATTTGCTTTTTTAGCTATGCACTTTTCCAACAACGGAAAAGTGCTTTTTTTATTACGCACGCTACATTCTAAAAATCTATTTATAGTTTGGAGGAAGAAAATTGAAGCTGTCTTGGTGGAAACTTAGTTATTTTGTATTGGCTTTTTTAATGGTGCCAAAACGTGCCTTCGCCATGCATATCATGGAAGGTTTTTTACCAATCGAATGGGCTATTTTTTGGTGGGTAATCTCCGTCCCATTTATTATTTTAGGATTGCGCTCTATTCGTAAAACAATCGAAGAAAACCCAGAAACAAAAATGATTCTGGGACTGTCTGGTGCGTTTGCCTTTGTTCTATCAGCCTTAAAAATCCCTTCAGTTACAGGGAGCTGTTCACATCCAACAGGGGTAGGTCTCGGAACAGTCTTATTTGGACCGTTAGCGATGAGTGTCATCGGGACAATTGTTTTATTATTTCAATCTTTACTTTTAGCACATGGTGGAATCACAACATTAGGGGCTAATGCATTTTCGATGGCTATCGTAGGTCCGTTTATCGTCTACTTTGTATTTAAAGGGGCGCAAAAAATGGGGTTATCGTTTTCATTAGCTATTTTCTTTGCGGCTATGCTTGGGGATTTAGGTACATATGTGGTGACTTCTATTCAATTAGCACTTGCTTTCCCATCTGAAGTCGGTGGCTTTATGGCTTCATTTACAAAGTTCGCAAGTATTTTTGCCTTAACACAAATCCCGTTAGCTGTGAGTGAAGGGATATTAACAGTTATTGTCATGAACTTCATGAAAAAATATAATATTAGCGAATTAAAGTCTTTACGTGTTTTCTCTACAAAGGAGGCGCACTAATATGAAACGAAATTTATTACTATTAGCGATTGTAGTGCTATTGGCCATTATCCCGCTCTTCGTCCAAAAGGGAGCAGAATTTGGCGGAGCTGATGGTGAAGCCGAAGCTGCCATTGGAGAGATTAATGCAGAGTATGAGCCATGGTTTGATAGTTTATGGGAACCGCCCAGTGGTGAAATTGAAAGCTTATTATTCGTGCTACAAGCAGCTATTGGTGCTGGTTTTATCGGCTACTTTATCGGCTATATGCGTGGCAAGCATAAAGAAGGTTAAGAATGATGTTACTCATTGATAAGTATGCGTATCTCAATAAGCTAGCGTACGTTCATCCTCTAGAAAAAATGATATTTTCATTAGGACTACTTTTATTCACGCTTATTATGAGAGAGGAACGACTTTCACTCATTACATTTTTTGTAATGAGTGCTTTTATCATTTGGGGTGCGACAATCCCACTAAAATACTATGCGAAGCTATTATTACTACCAGGATTTTTCTTATTCACAAGTCTCATCTCCATCCTAATTTCGATAGCGCCAGCAACGCATGTATTACCAGCCCATATGGGATCATTTACGTATATGAGCTGGACAATTTTTATTGGGAGAGCCAGTATCGCTACCGCACAGCAGCTATTCTTTATCGTACTCGGCAGTATAAGCTGCTTATATTTTTTAATTTTAACAACATCTGTACAAGAGATTTGTTATGTGCTTCGCCAATGGAGGCTCCCTCCTTTATTAGTTGAGTTAGTAGAACTCACCTATCGTTTTATTTTTATTTTTTTCGAAAGCATGCAAAAAATTCATTTAGCCCAGCAAGCCCGCCTTGGCCATCATTCACCCATGCAATGGTTACGTTCGATGTCTATGCTGATTACAGCGTTGTTTATTGAAATGTTTCAGCGTAGTCGAGAGCTTAACAATGCCATGCAGGCACGTGGCGGTGAAACGGTTTATTGGCACGAAACGGCCGTCTATAATAAAAAAAACTGGCTCGGCATGATGGCTATTTTTTTATTCCTTATCGTATATGGAGGATACTTCTCATGACAGCATATTATTTTCAACTGACTAATTTGTCTTATACCTATGCAGATGGAACAAAGGCTTTGACAGATATTTCACTAGACATTCCAAAAGGGAAAAAAATCGCTATACTCGGTCATAATGGAGCAGGAAAATCCACTTTATTTCAACATCTTAATGGCATTTTGAAACCGACAGCCGGAACCATTTCATTTAATGGGAACGAACTTCAATATAGTAGAAAAGCATTAAAAGCACTTCGCCAACAGGTGGGAATTGTCTTTCAAGATGCTGATAATCAGCTTTTTTCAGGAACCGTTAAGCAAGATATAGCCTATGGTCCATTGAATTTAGGTTGGTCTACGGAAAAAATTGAAGAAAAAATAGCCTGGGCTGTGGCACAAACTGAAGTAACAGAGCTACTTGATAAACCGATTCACTTCTTAAGTGTAGGACAGAAAAAACGTGTGGCAATGGCAGGTGTATTAGCGATGGAACCGGCTGTCCTTTTATTAGATGAACCAACGGCTGGTCTTGATAGCTATTATGCTTCTCAGGTTTTTCAGTACTTAGCCAAATTAGAAGACTGTGAACGAACGATTATCGCTGCTACTCACGACATTTCCCTTGCCTATGAATGGGCGGATCACATCATCGTCATGGAGGCAGGAAACATTATTTATCATGGTGATCCTATCGCCCTGTTCTATGAAGAAGAATTGCTAAAACGGGCACATCTTGAGCGACCATGGGTCTTTGAAATGACCATGGCTCTACAAAAAAAGAAATTATGGCAAGAAAATATTTCAGTTCCTCGCTCTAAGCATGACTTATTACAATTGATCGAACAGCTACCCGTTCAGGTTTAATAAGCATTATTAATAATAAAATAACGGACAGCTCATCCCTTTACTGTTCGATTTTTCAAATTGCGAAGAAAAATTTTCCTCATTTACGAAACTTTTCTATCGCTTATCCGTATTAGTATAGTCGAGACCTATTATAGAACATCAAGGAGAGATACAATTGAAAAGTTGGTTTAAAAAATCAGTCGCTGTCGCAGCATCCGCTGCGCTAATGGTTCCTGTGGCTTCAGCTTTTGCAGAGGAGGCACCACATCAAACAGCGAAGAACGTATTAGCAAGCAATTCACAACATGCAGGTAAGAATCTTAAAACTGAAGACAAATGGATGAGTAAAGATACGATTATTATCAAGCATTCCGGCCTTGATAAAAGCGTACATAAAAAAATTGGCTCCAAGGTCATCCGCTCTATTCCTTCATTAGGCTATGATGTGATTCAACTTAACAAAGGTGTATCCATTGAAAAAGCCGTCTCTTACTATTTAAAGCAGCAAGGGATTACAAGTGTATCCCCTAGTTATGTCTATCATTCTTTCAACAAAGAGGCTGACCCAAAGATAAAAGATATGTATCATCTAAGCCTTTTGCAAATGGATCAGGCATTAGCATTAGCTGGGGAAAATGACGTAACAGTAGCTGTCATCGATTCGGGTGTTGATTTTAAACATCCCGACCTAAAATCTCAAGTACTCACACCTTATAATGCAGCTGCTCCGGCAAATACATCTTATCCAGGTGACCATGGGACACATGTTGCTGGGATTATTGCCGCAGCCAAAGACAATGGTATTGGTGGACATGGAATTAATCCACAAGCGAAGCTACTACCTATTGATGTCTTTAACGGAAAAGAAGGAGCAAATGATTTTATCATTGCACAAGGTATTCTGTACGCCATTGAGCAAGGTGTGGACGTCATTAATATGAGTCTTGGAGGCTATGGTGAATCCCCACTTATGCAGGATGCTGTTCAAAAAGCTATTGATAGTGGAATTACGATTGTTGCAGCCGCTGGAAATGAGTCGACGGATGACTATTCCTTCCCTGCTTCCTATGAAGGCGTTATAAGTGTTGGTTCCACGAATGATCGAAATAAACTATCCAGCTATTCCAATTACGGTCCTTCTGTTGATGTCGTGGCTCCTGGCGAAGACATCTACAGTACCGTACACGATGAGAAAAAAGGATCATCTTTTGTCAAGTTTAGTGGTACTTCCATGGCATCTCCTGTAGTGGCAGGCATCGTCTCCCTACTTAAATCAAAGCATCCGAATTTAAAGCCACATGAGATTGAAGCAATTCTTGAAATGACAGCACAAGATTTAGGTAAAAAAGGTTATGACCTTACTTATGGTCATGGGCTTGTCGATCCTGTGAAAGCCTTACAGTTCGATTTAAATAAATTACCTAAACATTATTCTGAATCCAAAGAAGAGCGTATCAAAAATGCCAAAGTTCTTGCCAAAAATACATTAAATATCGAACAAGGTGTTTTCGAGCAGCAAGATGAAAAAAAATGGTATAAGGTTGATTTAGAGGCAAATGAATATGCACAGCTAACTTTAAAAGGTGCTGAACAATACGACTATGCCTTTGATTTATACTTCTACCCTACTAACAAGCAGGGTGAAGTAGAGCCAATTAAAGTTAATGATGTTCGTGTAGGAAAAAAAGAAGGTCACCTCTTTAAAGCAGACCAAAAAGGAACATTGTTAATTGGTGTGAAAGATCATAATGGTAGTTATAGCTTAAAAGGCAAATCTACTTATATCTTTACAGCACAAACTACGAAAAACTCAGATTTACCAATCGATGCATTAAATAAGTCTTCAATGGAGTCTATTAAAAAGTTCCCATACAATACGGCAGGAAAAAACTATACCCTACTGTCTAAAGATCAACAAAAGGATCAAGATTATTTTACGTTTTCTGTAAAAAAACCGACAACATTGAAGTTTGATCTATCTGGTATACCAGGTGTTACTGCCTCTATGGATTTATACTTAAAAGAGGATTTCAATCCGATTCCACCAGAAGAGGTAAAGCAAGCTAAAAAAGAGGAAAGCGAAGAAGAAGAAGCCTTCCCAATTCAAAGCTCCTACGGTGCAGCTAAAGGTGAAGCAGTGAGCATGATCATCGATGCTGTACCCGATCAAGAGTACATTTTAAGTGTATCTAATGAGAGTAATAGCGAGTTTTCAATGGAGATGTTTTTCAGTGGTGGCATTGAAAAAGAGGAAACAGTCAGTGAGTCAATGATCCCATACACATTAAAAGGTGAGGTTGTTACGCTCCCACCAGATGAGGATGGACTACCATTAGAGGATGCCATGTATGACGAAAATGTCTCGGTCGACCAGTTACCAATAACACCAAGTACAACAAAAAAACGGAATGAAATTGAAGGCATGATGAATATGCTCATGAATTCCTTTACGACGGACAATTTAGAAAATGTTGATCCGATTATTAAGCAAGCTATTCGCTTCAACATTGGTGAGGATCAAAAAGCTTATTTCCAAACAGAATATGATGAGGACTACTTCTTATTTAAAACAAAAGAAGACGCTCTTTATAGCTTTAGCTTTAACAAAGATGCAAGCCAAATGCCTGCCGGTACTGTGTTTGAATATGATGAAAAAGCCAAGGAACTAATTCCTGTGTCGTCCTTAACCAATGACCTAGGCTTACTTTCGTTACTTCTTGGCTCTGCCGGTAATGAAAACGATGCAAAAGTAATGGCATTGAAGAAGGATAAAACCTATGTAGTAGCTGTTGTAAATGCTGGTGAACGTTCAACTGAGCCTTATACGTTGAAAACAAGTAAAATAGGTGATATTCCGAAAGATTATAATCCAGAGAATTATGAAGAAGCAAAGGCGTTAAAAATTCAACCTGGCACAACTTATAAGGATCATCTAATTTATCAAGACGATGAGGATTACTATTATTATAAGCAAGAGGGCAATGATGAAATTATGAGTTTATTGCTTTCCTCTGTTCCATTTACCAATGAACAATTAAATCAACTGCCAAAAGAGCTACAAAAGGACTTAAAATTTGCAGGTTCGATTATTGAGGATACAAACGGCAATATGAAAATTGATCCGAAGGAAATGGAAACAGCCATTCCATTTGGACTGAGCGATAATATTCTTGAGATACTCCTTGGCATGATAGGAACGACAGACGTAAATACATCCTTTAAGGCTAAAAAGGATCGAGGTTACTTTATTCAAGTCAATAGCACGGGTCTTGGCCAAATGTCCATTCAGCCCTATACATTAACTTTGTTCGACCATAAACGAGCAGACGAAGATGCAGATTCCAAATTAGTGAATGGTGTACCAAGTAAAACGTCTGCCCTAACGAAAGAAGACGACAAATGGGTTGCCACACAATATTTAAATGCGGGTATTCCATTTGGAGATAAGGATTACTTTGAATTTAACAACGTTCAAAAACGTAATATCTTCTTCTCACTTCAAACAGAAAAAGCACTGGATGGTGTGATTCGAGTGATAGATGCCAACGGAAAAACAGTTAAAACTTTGGATCTTTACGGAGCTGGAGATGCTGAAGTAGGTACTGTGGAGCTGGACGCAGGCAAATACTATATTGAAGTTAGTGAATATTATGGCCAAGCAAGTACACAGCCATATACGTTAGAAATTAAATAATATCAATAAACTCCCCTAGATAACGAAATATCTAGGGGAGTTTTGTACAAAAAGCATATTCATCCTAAAATAAAATGCTGATTACATAAAATATTTGACATAATTACAGTATTCATCTTGCTTCATATGAAGCCTTTCATACAGCTTACGCGCATTCACATTATCAGCTGCTGTTTGCAGTGTCACATAGCGCGCATTCTGTTGCTCACAATAGTGAAAAACTTTTTCCATCAATGCCTTGCCCACCCCTAGGCCTCTTGCATCTTCCGTGACATAAATATCATTCAAAATATAGGCTCGCTGTAAAGCTATAGAAGAAAACGTTGGATATAATTGTGTAAATCCAACCATCTTGCCGTCTACTAACGCCATAAAAATGACTGACTCTTTGAGGGCCAATCGTAATTGTAAAAATGCTTTTGCGCTACTTTCGTCCGATTCTATACCATAAAACTGACGATATTCATCAAATAGCTTCGTTAACTCTTCTAGTTCGTTCATCGATGCTTGTAGTATTTCCATTCTTGTCTCCCCTTGTGTCTTCCCCTGATTGTTTCTAACATTATAAATCTAGTTTTATTATATAGGAAAAAATGGCACTAAGAAAAGAATACTCCTCTTCATCGAGAGAAGTTCTACTTAATTTCATTTAAATATGCTGCGACATCTTTCACGATATGCTGCCAGTTCAAATCCCTCCGCGCATCGGCTTGTAGCTGTAGACAAGTATTTGCCAACATTTCTTCCTGCTGAGTGACTTGCTGTAACGTCCGAGCTATACTTTCCCAATCATGTGTTGGATGAATACAGCCAAAACGTTGTTGCTGGGTAATATCTGCAGCCCCATCCACATCAGTTGTCACAATATAACAACCGTTTTTAGCCGCCTCTGCAAAAACATGTGCAAAGCATTCAACTGTGGATGTTAAGCAAAAGATTTTTGCCTTGCGATACTCCTCCTCTAGCTGCATCTTGTCTGAGATTGGCCCTACCATTGTGACTTGCGCAGGATAAGGATGACTGTCCAGTAATTGTTTTATTTCCTGCTGAAACGATTCAGACATAGGTCCTACCAAACGAAGCTCCCAGTCTGTCAGCTGTGCTGCTAGAAAGGCTTTTATTGTAAAAGTGGTCTGCTTCTCTGGTGCATCTAATCGGCCCACTGATAGAATTCTATTTTCTTTCTCATGAAATTGCACGGGCTCTGTGTGAAAATACTCATAAAAGCCATTTGGGATATGTTGAACATCTAATTGTGAAAACTCTCGAATGTCAGTTTGAATCGATACACATTCGGAGGTCAGAAGATCACAAAGCTGTAGCAATTCTAGAAAGTATGGATAGGTTTTTAATCGACTTAACCAAAATCGATTAACATCTAACTTCATATAAACTTTGCCATTAGGATTAAACTGCTTATACGTTTGAAGAATGGAAAGATAGGATGGGTAAGGTCCTATAGCAAAAACTAGATCAATGTCCTTGGCATGCTTGACTAAATAAGCATTCATATTGGCAACATAATCAATCCCTATTGGAATTCGCTCGAATTTAACAGTCGGAAAAGATTGTTGCAGCAGCGCTTCATTCATCTCTGCCGTCACTATACTAACTTCATAGCCTAAATACTCCCCTAGTAAAATAGGCACTAAACATAGATCTTTGAAGATGTGTGCATCGGAAAGTTTAGCTGATTCCACGCTACAAATAAATGCGATTCTTTTTGTCATTGAATCCCTCTTTCTTAAAAAGCGCTCTTTCCTAGTTTATGCCCATACCTGTCAAACGTGTATAACTTAGTAAAATGTCACCCCCTTCTCCATAGTTCTCTAGCAAAAATAAATGCAATCCATAAAATTACTCTCTTAAAAAACTTATGTTAACAAGCAATTGCCTACAATAGACCTCTATCCCCGCATATTGTAATAAAGAATCTGTTCAGTGAACCTGACAAACTAAACTACCTAATCAGGATGGAGGGATAAAATGAAAATAAGCTTTTTATCACCTGCGTTTAATAGTGAAGAATGGATCTTAACAATGCTTGACAGTATTCCTAAAGAATATGCCTATGAAATTATCGTTGTAGATGACGGCTCCACAGACAATACGTTAGCCATTTTACAGGACTATCAAAAAGTCTGCCCAGCTTTAAAAATTATCGTTCATCCAACGAATCTAGGTGCAAGTGTTGCCTATAACCGATGCATTGCTGAAGCAACAGGTGATTATATTGCCATCATCGATAGTGATGACCATTATTTGCCTGCCATCCGCAATGTATTAGCACAGGTGGATGGTGAATTTGATATTTACTACTACAACATGATTATTAAGAATGGCTATGCGTTTATTAAAGATGAATCAAATCGTTACTCATTGCCAGGACAATTTAAAATTATTCGAAGAAGCTTCATCGGGGATGCGAAGTTTACGATACGTAAGGATATTGCAGGAGATTGGGATTTTAATTGTGCGCTTATGGACAAAAATCCAACCAGCAAGTATACCCATGAATACGCTTATTGGTACAACTATCCACGAGAAAACTCAGAATGTGATTTGCATGAAAGAGGATTGAAATAATATCATGAACGGACGTAAGCATGTGGGAGGTGTCACAAACCATACAATGTTTAAAGATAAAACTTTACTGATTACTGGAGGAACAGGGTCTTTTGGTAATGCGGTATTAAATCGATTTTTAAATACGGATATTAAGGAAATACGCATTTTTTCAAGGGATGAGAAAAAGCAAGATGATATGCGAAAGCTTTATCAGAATTCTAAAATTAAATTCTATATCGGGGATGTACGTGATTTACAAAGCCTCCACCCTGCTATGTATAACGTAGATTATGTGTTTCATGCTGCTGCGCTTAAGCAAGTGCCCTCTTGTGAATTCTTCCCTTTAGAGGCAGTGAAAACAAATATTATAGGAACAGACAATGTTTTAACTGCGGCTATTCAAGCTGGCGTTAAAAAAATTATTTGTCTATCAACAGATAAGGCAGCATACCCTGTCAATGCAATGGGGATATCCAAGGCGATGATGGAGAAAACATTTATTGCTAAATCGCGGATGGTCGACCCTAAGCAAACATTGATTTGCGGCACTCGATACGGTAATGTGATGGCTTCAAGAGGTTCGGTCATTCCACTTTTCATCGAACAAATAAAAGCCGGCAAACCTTTAACCATTACCGATCCTCACATGACTCGTTTTATGATGAGCCTTGAGGAAGCAGTCGAATTAGTATTATATGCCTTCTTACATGCCCAAAATGGCGATATTATGGTGCAAAAATCACCCGCTGCTACGATCGAGAATTTAGCACAAGCTCTCCTTGAAATTTTCCAAGTGAACAATGCCATTCACATTATCGGCACAAGGCATGGGGAGAAACGATATGAGGTATTATGTACTAAGGAAGAAGCAGCAAAGGCCATAGATTTAGGTCATTTTTATCGAATTCCAGCAGATAATCGGGATTTGAATTATGGAAAATACCTGGATGAAGGCTCTCCTAAGATTACGTTATCGGATGAATATAATTCCAATAATACACAAATGTTAAACGTGGTGGCCATTAAAGAAAAGTTACTAACCTTATCTCTAATTCAGGAAGAGCTGCTCCATTGGACTGGAGGAACACCATGAAATTTTTAGTGCTAGGTGCTTCTGGCATGGCTGGTCATACCATTTCCATCTATTTGCGAGAGCAAGGACATGATGTGACCACGTATACGAGAACTGCTTTCCCATTTGGACAGAATATTACTGGTGATATTACGGACCTAAACTTTTTATGTTCACTTCTTCAAGACCATCATTATGATATCGTCGTTAATTGTATCGGTATATTAAATAAAGCCTGTGAGGAAAATCCTGAAAAGAGTATTTTCTTAAATAGCTATTTACCACATGCGATCGTATATCTCCTTGAAAACCGCCAGACGAAGCTTATTCATATGAGTACAGATTGTGTATTTTCAGGAGAAAACGCACCCTATTATGAAAAAAGTGTACAGGACGGAACTACATTTTATGACCGCACAAAGGGTTTAGGCGAAATTAATCATAAGAAGCATTTAACTTTCCGTAATTCAATTATTGGTCCTGATTTGAAGAAGGATGGAATTGGGCTTTTCAATTGGTTTATGCATCAAAAAGGCCCTATTAACGGCTATACTGGTGCTATTTGGACCGGGGTTACAACGCTCACCTTAGCAAAAGCCATCGAGCAAGCGGCCCAAGAAGGAATATCTGGACTCTATCATCTTGTAAATACATTACCTATATCTAAATACGATCTTCTTCAGTTATTGAATAAGCACTTTATGGACCATACAATAAAGATTACTCCTCATCCGCTTGTTAATGTTAATAAAACATTAATAAATACTAGAAATGATTTTTCCTTTACAGTCCCTAGCTACGAAGAAATGATCATCGACATGAAAGAATGGATATTGCAGCACAAGGATTTATATCCTCACTATATTTCTTAAAAACTTCAACTCTATTATGAGTATCGTTATTCATAATGGAGTTTTACTATTGAATGACTGTGCCCACTGGCAATTGTCCTTCTTTTATCCAATTAGCTACAAAACAATTGAAAAATGCAGGCTGAGCAAATGATACTCCATGTCCTATGTTGTTTAAAATGACCCCTTTCGCATTTGGATGGCTTTGTACAAGCGCTTGTGCGGACTTTTTCATTATTTTTTTCTCTTGATTGCCAACAGTAATTAAAATATTCCCCCGTGCATTGTGGAAATTGTGCGGGATTGAAAACGTCATGTTCTCTTGTAAAACCTGAATTAATGTATCGTATGTCATTTTAGAGCTATCATGATAATAGTCGTTAAAATAGCGATCATCGATGTATAACGTTTTCGCTTGAAGCTTTGCGAAGGCTTTATTTTTAATAAGCGGGAATGAGAATCGCAGAAGCGGCCGAATCATCCATGCTGTAGTAGGAGAAGGGATAACAAGAGCACTATTAATTATCGAAAAGTGGATTAAACTAGGCTTTATACTTAACATTTGTATGGCAATTTGAGCACCTAATGAAAAACCAATCACAATGATCTGCTTGCCATTCCCCTTTTCCTCTAAAAGCTGTACGAGATGTTGTGCACACTGCTCAATGGAAAATGGATGATTGGACATAAGCTCAGGTACCACACAGTGATAATTGAAGAAGTACTGAATTTGTTGTTCCCACATCCATCCCCCGACACCACCCCCATGAAGAAACATCATTACCGGACCGCTGATATCACCATACTCTTTATACTGCATAATGGAAGTACACACCTACTTTCGTTGATTTTCATCTGGTTAAAAAGCTATCTTGTATTTCCTGGGAAATTGTCATGCATGCCTGATTAGCTCTATCATCTCCATATAGCTCTCATCAACCGTTGCAGTATACCCCTAAATCCTTTAATCCCGTGAAAATTGACCATCTTTTAAATGTGATCATCCCAAAAGTCCTTACTAAAACTGGTGTTTGCCTGATGTTTCCCTCCTGGCTTTACAATATCGGACCCTCTCAAAATAACACCTTTTCCAAATTTCTGTTCAATTTGATCTACCAATTTAATAATCGGTTCATCTTTAATATGTTCTTCAAAATCAAAAAAAGTTAACTGCTGTGTCATCTCTTTAATGTCACTAACATTTGAAATAGTCACACCAAGTAATCGGACAGGTTCCTCATTCCAATTTTTATTAAATAGATTCCATGCCTGTTCAACTATATCCTCTTTTAAAAATATCGCGTTATTGACTGATTTACTCCGAGTATAGGTTTCCCAAGAAGCTGTACGAATTATAATACTCACAGTCACACCAGCAAGTTTTTTAGCTTTTAACCTCTCTGCTACCTTTTCAGAAAGTGTTGTCAATATTTTATATAATTCATCTCGGTCAGTCGTATCATGTGAGAGTGTTGTTGAATTTCCTACACTCTTCGTATCATATATTGCTTCTGGATCAACAGGTCGATCATCCTCGCCATTGGCCTTCTGTTTCAAACGAAGTCCGTTGATGCCAAATTTCTGTTTTAATGTGTATTCATCAGCCGCAGCTAACTCTCCAATTGTTTGTATACCTAATTCTTTTAATTTTTCTGCAGTGCTCTTCCCAATTCCATGCATTTCTTTAACATGCAATGGCCATAAAACTGATGGGACATCACGTTTACGTAATATTGTGATGCCCATCGGCTTTCTCATATCACTGGCCATTTTTGCTAAAAACTTATTGGGCGCAATGCCTATTGAACAAGGCAATTGTAGCTCGTTCCAAATTCGATTTTGTATACCATGTACATGCTCTAACACATTTTGTCCTTCGATTATAGGCAATTGTATATAACCTTCATCTATAGAAACTGGTTGAAGTATGTCACTATACTCTTTCAGTAATCCAAAAAAGGATTTTGAGGCAGCTCTATATCGATCAAAATTTGGAGGTAATACAATTAACTCTGGGCATTTTCTTCTTGCTTCACCGACATTCATGGTAGTATAAACACCACTTTTTCTAGCCTCATAGCTACATGTAATAACGATACCCCTACGTTCTTTTGGATTACCTGCAATGGCTATAGGTTTTCCTTTTAATGATGGATCATAAATTTGTTCTACTGAGGCATAAAAGCAATTAAGGTCAATATGTAAAATGATTCTTCCTTTATGCAATTTCTTTCACCTCATTTTAACTTTAATGTTAGCTATATTTTATCACATGCGAGTCCTTTTACACTTAATCTACTGACTTAGCAAAGCATGTTTTTGTATACCTCTTTGTTATATTGGCATCTCATTCACATTAAAACATACATGAATCATAGCCAAAAAATTATATACATTCTGCGGGATTACATTGATACCTGCCATAGCTATAGGCTTGCTCATAAAATAAATAGGACGGTTAATCAACAAATGCATAGTCACCATTACTTTCGAGAATATCCTTTAAGATAATTAATGCTTGCTCCAGCTGATATTCGGGAGCTGCTATAGCCATACGCACAGCATTTACTGGCTTTGCATTGCCGACTGCAAATCGTTCTGCTGCATATACCTGTACACCGGCTTTCGAAGCCAGCAATTCAAATTGTACACCTGTGAATTTGTCTGGCAAGAGGAGCCATCTAAAAATACATTCCTCATCACCTAGAATGTGATACTCTGCTAAATAATGATTAACTAGTGCATTTTGCTGTTTTGCATATGCTCGATGTTTTTCCAATATCGTTTGTGCGACCCCCTCATGTATCAATCTTGCTGCAAGCTCTAGCATAATTGGAGAGACTGATATATTGATATTATAGAGAGTCTCCATTATTTTTTTACGAAGAGCAGGAGGTGTGACAATAAAGGAGAGTCGTAACCCTGGTGAGATGGTTTTCGATAGGCTAGCAATATAGATTACTTTATCAGGTGCATAGGAAGCAATCGGTGCATATGGTTTTTCCTTTAGAAAACTATAAATTGCATCCTCAATGACCACCAAATTTTTCTGTCTAGCTACTTCCGCAATCATTTTTCTTGTTTCCACCGACATCGTATGTGTTGTTGGATTATGAAAATCAGGGATGACATAGATACCTTTAATATGTTCATTTTTACAAGCATACAACAGTCCTTCTTTTGTCATTTCGCCCCGGCATTGTTGAATAGCAACAAGCTGTATGCCTAGCATATTCGCGGCCGTTTTCATCCCAGCGTAAGTAATGGGATCTGTCCCAATTCGATCCCCTGGCTGGAATAATGCCGCAAGTGTTCCGACAATGGCATTTTGTCCGCCCGCGCCAAGCAAAATGGGCTGATCTGTTTGAAAGTTCACCCATTCGAAGAGCTTTAGCACGGCCTCATTTTGCCATGCATTGCCCTCAGGTCGTCCATATTGAAATAGTTTATTGAAGCTAGGTTCACCTACCATTTTTTTCATATAGCGAGTAATATCCTCATTGACAAAGTTGTCTGGTAATACGGAGCCCATTTCAATCATGGGGGTCGTACGGTTTGTTGGTAATAAAATTTTATTGCTAGCTGCATCCGTTGAAACAAATGTACCACTACCAATCGAGGCATATATTAATCCCTTTTGTCCACAGAGCTTAAATGCACGTGTAATCGTGCTTAAATTCACATCTAAAAAATCGGCTAATTCGCGTTGTGGTGGTAATTTTGTTCCTGGCGTTAGCTTTCCTTCTTTAATGTCTTCCTCTAGCTGTTGTGCAATGGCTATATATAATGGAGCCGTGCTATTACTAATATCTGGCTTCCAACTCATAGGATACGCATCAAATGAATTAATAGGCATTCGCAAAGCGCCTTCTTTCTATTAATTTGCATACAATAGTTTAATTGTCTTGCATACAATGATAATATTGTATGCAATCGATGACAATGATATAATTTTTAAAAAATCAGAAAAAAAGGACCGATCATTATGCAATATTCTGAAAGAATCTTAAATACTCCATCCTCATTTATTCGAAATATTTTAAAAGTGACAGATGCAGAGGATGTCATTTCCTTTGCAGGCGGGCTTCCAAATCCTATCTCTTTCCCAATTGATGCGTTAAGAGCATCAGTAGATCACGCTATTACAAAAAACGGTAGCCGCCTATTTCAGTATTCTTCAACACAAGGTTATGCACCATTACGAGAGTACATTGCTGCTAAATATCAACGTGTTCACGGACTTGATATACATGCTGACGACGTCTTTATTACAACAGGTTCACAGCAAGCACTTGAATTAATTGGAAAGGTGCTTATTAATAAGGGCGATGGCATTATTATTGAAGAGCCTGGTTACTTAGGAGCTATTCAAGCCTTTACATTAGCTGAACCAACCTTCCATGGGGTAACACTAGAAAACGATGGTCTTAATCTAGAAGAATTAGAGCAAGCCCTACAACAACCAAATGTAAAATTTATTTACACCGTTCCAAACTTCCAAAATCCAACTGGTCTCACATACTCGAAAGAAAAGCGTGAGCAAATTTACGAATTGGTTGCCAAATACGATGTTGCTTTAATTGAGGATGATCCGTATGGGGAGCTTCGTTTCCAAGGCGAGCCACTTCCATATATCGGTGCTGGTAAATTAGAAAATAGTATTTTACTAGGTTCTTTCTCTAAAACAGTCACACCTGGCATGCGCCTTGGGTTTATCATTACAAAAAACAAAGAGCTTTTACAGCATATAGAAACTGCTAAGCAAGCCTCTGATCTTCATACTAATATTTTCTCGCAATATGTTATCTATGATTATTTAGCAAGTAATGATTACACGGAACATGTTAATAAAATAATTAGTTTGTATAAAAATCAATCAGAAGCGATGCTTGCTGCGATGCAAGAATTTTTCCCTCCTCATGTTGAATATACACGACCAGAGGGAGGCATGTTCATTTGGGCGACAATGAAGGATGGTACACCAGCTCTTGATGTATTCCATAAAGCGATGGAACAAAAGGTGGCCTTCGTGCCTGGGGATCCATTCTATACATCTAAAACGAACGTGAATACTATGCGATTAAACTATACAAATGCAACACCTGAAGTAATCCGCGAGGGTATCAAACGTTTAGCAAGTATACTGTAAAAAAATGAAACCGTATAAACGCTCTGAAAGGCGTTTATACGGTTCTATTAATGTGGATAGTATATGGTCATGCTGAGACGTGTTAAAGTCTTCCCGGGGTTGATATATGTGTGGGGACAATCAGCTTTAAAACGGATTGCATCACCGCTTGCTAATCGATAGTCCTTTTCCTGTATTCGAATCGTTAACTCACCATCAAAAACGGTTAAATATTCCACTGTTCCTTCTCTATGCGCCTCAGCGTGTAATGTTCCCTTCTCCTTTATCTCGATACTATAAATTTCAAAGCGACTATCCTTTTGAAAAGGAAAATGAGGGTAGACGACATATTTCCCATTATCTCCCTGTATTGCATGAATGTCCTTGCCTAAGATGAGCTCTGTCTCTGCCTGCGGTTGATGAATGAGCTCTGTAAATGAAACCTTTAACCCATTAGCTATTTTCCAAATGGTCGTTAATGTCGGGCTCGATTCCCCTCTTTCAATTTGCCCGATCATAGCTTTACTTACACCGCTAAGTTGTGATACTTTCTCTAAACTTAATTTCTCTCTCTCTCGAATAGTCTTTAAATTTCGAGCAAAAATCAGTTGAATATCCTCCATCATCTAACCTCCGTTTATATACAATATAACGTACGTTATGTATAATAAAACAAACAACATTATAATGTCCATTTCGGACATTATAACATACAACATAAATGAGGTGATGGTATTTGCCTGTATTTTCCTTTTTAGTATTTATTACGATTACAAGCTTCACCCCTGGTCCTAATAACTTTATGGCTATGGTATTTGCCAAACAGCACGGCTTATCAAAAACTTTGCCCTTCTGTTTAGGTGTAGGGATTGGTTTTTTTATGATTATTACTTTGAGTAGCTTTTTCAACATAATCATGCAGAATATTATACCGATTATTAAATTACCCTTAACCATTTTTGGTGTCGGCTATATGCTATACTTAGCCTTTAAAATTGTGACAAGCAAAGAGCAGGACCCAAACAACGAGGTCGAAGAAAAGCGGAACTTATTTTTTGTAGGAACCTTCTTACAATTTATCAATCCAAAAGGAATACTATTTGGGATTACCGTTGTTGCCACTTACATCCTTCCTTACTATTCTTCCTACATAAGCTATCTGCTTTTCTCACTCCTTTTAGGTTTCGTAGGAATTATTAGTACGTTCAGTTGGGCATTATGTGGGTCCGTTTTCCAAAAACTATTGCAACAGCATCGACAAATATTTAATATCATCATGGCTTTATTACTTGTGTATAGTGCCATTTCAATTGTTGTTCATTAAAAAAACAGCCCTCAACTGTCGAGGGCTGTAAGTAAAAAAGAACTGAACTTTTATTTTGTATATGTTAAAACTGCATTTTTTTTGAATTTCGCCAAAGCTTCCGTTGCCTCATTTTTATTTGCATACTCAAAAATACGAACATCCTTTTTATCAAATACTGTAATAACCCACATGTAAAAAGCTCCCTTCTCTTATTTTTCTGTACTATAACAATCACCAAAATTTGTGCGACTTCTCGTCAACTGTTTTACAACAATCCCTTACTTAATACTTATTTTACGCTGAATTTTAGAAAAAGAAAGCTTTATGTGAAGGTCTTCACAAACTGTTCAATTTCAAACCGCTTACATTGAACAATTTGTGAATTTCTTTATTTTTTAGGTATATAAAGGATATGGGATGTTAGGTTTATCCGTCACTTTTTGCTTTCTATCCTCTACATTTCGCTCTTTATCCATCGCCATTATAGCTCTATCCATCTCCTAAAAAAACCGTACAAGCGTACGGTTTTAACTGTAGTAGTAGATTTTATTTCTATAGCCCCTAGCAAAATGCTGCTTCTTGCTTTTGTGTTAATTCAATCTCAAAGCCTAAATCCTCCAACATACGATAATCACTATTTGCTTCCTGACCAGCAGTTGTTAAATAATCCCCAACAAATATACTATTCGCTGCATAGAGGCCCAGCGGCTGTAGACAGCCGAGATTGATTTCACGTCCACCCGAAATTCGGATTTCCTTTGTTGGATTGATGTAACGGAATAACGCTAAGACCTTTAAACAATAGCGTGGATTTAAGTCCTTAGTCCCTTCTAGCTTTGTCCCATCAATCGCATTTAAAAAATTAACAGGAATAGAATCGGCATCTAATTGATGGAGAGCACGCGCAATATTGACGACATCCTCCTTTGTTTCCTTCATCCCAATAATGGCACCCGAACAAGGAGAGATACCATGTTTTTTAACAATCTCTACTGTATTAACACGATCCTCATACGTATGTGAAGTTGTAATGAAGGAATGGTGACGCTCAGAGGTATTCAAATTATGGTTGTAACGATCCACCCCTGCCTCCTTTAATTGCTGTGCCTGTTCTTCTTTTAGCAAGCCAAGGCAGGCACAAACTTTCAAGCCATACTTTTCTTTAATTTCTACAACTGCCTCGCTTACGACATTGACATCCTTCCGTGTGGGCCCTCGACCACTTGCCACAATACAATACGTTCCAATCTTGTTGTCAAATGCTCTTTTTGCACCAGCCAAGATTTCCTCTTTCGTAATAAAAGGATATTTTTCAATAGGTGCAGTTGATTTAGAGGATTGAGAACAATAGCCACAATCCTCTGGGCAATAGCCGCTTTTAGCATTCATAATCATATTGAGCTTTACTTTTTTACCATAATAATGCCGACGAATAGCAAAGGCACCGTCCATGAGTTGTAATAGCTCATCATCCTTACTATTTAAAATAGCAAGTGCCTCCTCATTGCTAATGATTTTGCCATCAATTACTTCCTGTGCTACCTGTAAAAAATTCATATCATAGTTTCCCCTTCCCCTTGAGAAATACTTACTCTTCTAGCTGACTGAAATACTTTATACAATTTCTCAGCTAATAAGCCGGCTGAAATAGCTAAGCCAAAATCAGCAACGATACTGCTTAAGAAGCCAACAACTAAAACATGTGACCAGCTTGTTTTCATATCTAACCAGAAGTTTAAAGCTATATATAAATATGGAACAGCTACAGCATATACAATGAAAAGCCCTAAGATTGTCGCTCCAATAAAATGTTTCTTCGTTGGCTTCTCTATTCTTTCAACGATTATTCCAATTACATAAGCGGCAAGAGCAAAGCCAATAAGATAGCCAAATGTCGGCTGTAAAACATACGTGATGCCCCCGCCCTGCGTAAAAACAGGTAGCCCTACTAAGCCAACGCCGATATAAACAAGCTGACTATAAAACCCATTGCGGCTACCTAGTAAACAACCTGCTAAAAAGACGAAAACAATTTGTAAGGTAAACGGTACAATGGGTAAAGGGATTTTAATAAAAGCTCCTATAGCCGTTAAAGCAGCAAACATGGCAATCATGACTAATGCTAATGTGGAGTGCCGTCTAACCAACTTTATTCCCCCCTGTCTTTGAAAAATTGTTCAATCGTTTCTTTCGTTGTATTAATCATGAAAGTCATTTCTTCATTTGTAATGATGTAAGGTGGCATAAAATATAAAATATTGCCAAGAGGTCGTATGAGTAGACCTTTTTCTAATGCTTGCTGATAAATTTGGTAACCAATTCTCTCTTCACTTGCAAATGGCGTTTTCGTCTGACGGTCTGCAACAAGTTCAATAGCCCCCACTAAACCAACTTGTCGGTATTCACCCACATAAGGCATATGACCAAATGCTTCCATTGCTAGCTGACGCATTTGTTGCCCCTTGCGTTGAATCATGTCCATTATTTGTTCTTCTTCAAATATTGTTAATACTTCAAGCGCCACACGACATGCCAACGTATTGCCAGAGTAGCTATGAGAATGTAAAAATGCTTTCATCGTTCCATATTCATCATAAAATGCGTTGTAAACTTGATCACTTGTTAGAACAGCGGATAATGGTAAATAACCTCCTGTTATGCCTTTTGATAAGCACATAAAATCTGGTGTGATACTGGCCTGCTCACAGGCAAACATTGTCCCTGTACGGCCGAACCCAACAGCAATTTCATCTGCAATTAAATGAACATCATATTGTGAGCATAATGCTCGTAGCCGTTGTAAATAAATGGGTGGATACATTTTCATCCCCGCTGCTGCTTGAATAAGTGGTTCTATAATAACAGCCGTGATTTCCTCATGATGCATCTTAAGCTGTTCTTCTACAAAATGACTACATGGTGCATCACAGCTTTCTGGTAGTTTTTGGAACTGGCAACGAAAACAATCCGGCCCCTGGGCACGTACAGTATCCAATAAAAGTGGCTCAAATACTTCATTGTAAAGCCCTACCCCTCCTACAGATAAAGCACCAACGGTCTCACCATGATACGCATCTGTAAACGCTAGAAACCGAGTTTTTGTTTGTTTTCCAGTCTGCATATGGTATTGAAAGCTCATCTTCAATGCCACTTCGACGGCAGAAGAGCCGTTATCCGCAAAAAATACTTTATGTAAACCAGGTGGTGATAAAGCGACTAATTTTTCAGCTAATTGGATAGCCGGTTCATGTGTAAAATTAGCAAAAATCGTATGCTCCAATGTAAAGGCTTGATGACTTAAGGCCTGACTAATACGCGGATTGGCATGTCCAAATAAATTTACCCACCAGGAGGAAACAGCGTCCAAATAGCGTTTGTCATGCTCATCATAAAGCCACACACCTTGTCCCTTTTTTATAACGATAGGTGGAAATGCTTCATAATCTTTCATTTGTGAGCACGGATGCCAAATATGCCGTAAATCTCTAGCCTGTAAGTCAGTTATTTCTCGGATCATTTCCATAAAGCCTTTCAAATAATGTTGTGTGTGTAATGTTGATATTCGCTAGTTCTGAAATATCCTGAAGACGTGGGATAATCGCATAGGGCAATGGATGGTACTGTAAAATCGTATGAATATTATCCTGTTCCATCATACTGCCCGTGTCACCGTTAAAAACAATACCAAGAACGTCAATCTGGCGTGATTGCAATGCCTCCATTGTTAACAAGGTATGATTGATTGTCCCTAAGGTTGTCCTTGTAACAAGCACTACTGGCAATTTGCTGCTCACAATGACATCAAGCAGTGTGATGCTTTGTTGAACATCTAAAGGCACAAACAATCCCCCTGCTCCCTCAGCTATAACAACATCATAGGATTCTTGTAAGAATTGAATACGCTGTAAAAGATTTTCTACATCAATTTGCTGTCCCTCCAGTTGAGCAGCAAAATGTGGCGATGCGGCCTCCTTAAACGAATAGCCATTCATATGCTCTTTATTTAACACTTGCAAGGAATACTTTTCATACATAGCTGTATCTGCATAATAGCTATGCAAATTGTCGTATATCTCGCCTGTTTGAACTGGCTTGAAAGGTATAATTTCCAACCCCAACCTTTGCAATTGACACATCAACAGTGTCGTGACAATCGTTTTACCAACATCTGTATCAGTACCGACTACCCAAAAATGTTGCATCGTTAACCTCCCCCTCTTTTTAAGTTAACCTAAGACACTTTAAAAGTTAACACATTTATTTTCTTTTTGTAAATGCCTATTCTTTAATTTCTCAGAAACTTGTACAAAAATAGCAAAATCTTGTCATAGCTTCTTGAAAATTTAACCCTTTCAAGGAATGCGCTAACTGAATTTGCTTTCTCATAAAATAAAGCAGGAGATACTTCTTAAATGAAAGGAGTTTTATCTAGTTGTGTAGTATTACACTATATGGGGGTGGTTGTATGTTTGGGATTTTTAAAGACGCAGAAAAAAGCATTGATACATATGAACAAGTGCATTCAATTTTAAAATCATTGCTTACCTATGAACTAAAAGAATTACCAACTCGCTATGAATTTTGGTATCGTGTAGCTATTCGTCAGGAGGAGTGTCGAAGTCTTCAAGCGGAACATCGTGCAAAAATTTCGATGACCTCTGCAGTAGGACGCTTTCATCAAAAACAATATGAAGCGATGACAAAAAAACTAGCTAAACTTGAGCGCCTAGCTGATATTTATAAATTATTTTGTCTGGAGGAAGAACGAGCGAACCTAAATCATCGACTGTCCTTCCATCAAGAAGACATTGCCGCTCTATACGATCACATTCAGCATAAAGAGCTTTATACGTATTGTGACTCGGTTCAGCTGCAATTTTGGGAAGCCATCCGCGATGACATTTTACATGCAATCGCAGACCTTGATTAAATAAAAAAAGCCAACGTTTTTATTCAAAACGTTGGCTATCTATTTAGGCAAAATACTTTGACATTCTTAGTTGAAGCATTTGTTTAAACTCTTGTGACTGGTCAACTTTAATCGCTACTTGATTATAATGTTTTTTAATGCCTAACATAAAAGTCACTTCCACTGGCTCTTTCATTTTTAAAATGACGTGCGGATAAGCCTCACCAAAATCACGTGCCACGAAATCTATCGTATCCTTCGATAATTTTCCTTCTAACTGACCCTTATCCTCTATAACCTCTTCTATTTTATTAAAATCGATTTCTGTACGCTTCATTAAACCTAGCGAAATATATATTGTTTCGTCTGTTACGTATACAGGATTTAATCGAATCGCCTGCATATCTGCGATCAAAAAGATCACTGAATATATATTAAGAATGAGCAAAACAATGGAAAGAATCATGGACTTCTCATGTAGCCACCAGTGAATGCCAATCGTTTCAATCGCAATACCGTGGATAATCATAAGTTGAAAGGCGATATAGCTTGAATTTTTATGCAAAGTAAAACCGAGGCGTTCTTGTCGCTTCCAGCTAGCAACCCCATAATAAAGGACAAGTAAATCCGAACAAATCATTTGAATGACAGGATGCTGCGGAAATTGTTTTTCTACAGCTTTTGAAAATGAAAATATATCTGGTAATGAACTGGCACGTACATCAGCTAGAACTCTTGGCAGATAGCGGACAAGTGTAGCAATGAGTAAAATTTCTAACACGATCATAATACCTTCAAGAGCAAAGCCTGCCCACGTGACTGCCACAAATGGCTGAAGATGCTCAATTGGAATGATAAAACGTGCGGCAATACAGCCAATTGCGACTAACAATATGGACTGCTTTAATGAGAACTTCCCTTTATAAAGCATCCATAATATAGGTATGACAACTACTAAATCAATGAGGGAACCTAAAACAACTCCATTTGTTTCGATAGGCAAGATGACCGAACCAAGACCCGAATTATAAAGCGTATAATTGCTGACTAGCACGATGAATAAAAGAGCTAGCCATATATTTTGCTTTTTCCTTAAAACCATCATTCTAACGCCCCCTACACACTATTAATTACACTTTATTGTAAATGGTGAATTATGTATATATTACAGGCATAAATGATTATATTTTTTCCATTGATGTTCAATGATTTTTCACATTTTAAAACTTTACAGAAATTTCTTGCGATAAACATGTGGTGAATAGCCTGTATATTCTTTAAACTTCTCAATATAGTAACTGACAGTACTAAAGCCTGTATTGGCAGCAATAATAGTGACGTTTTGCTCGTCATCCCTCAATAATTCAATACTTTTGCGAAGTCGATATTGTAATAAATAAGTAAATGGGGTCAGTCCAATTACTTTCTTAAAATACCGACTGCATTCAGCCCTACTTAAATACACGTGCTTCGCTAAATCCTCTAGCGTTATTTTTTGCTGATAGTGGGTATGTAAAAAATTCAGCATCGCTTTAGCCCGTTCTTGTTGCATAATAATTGAGGGGTCCACAATTTCCTCCGTCAGCAAGGATTGGGTTAACATCACTTCCCAAATGTATAGTAGCTCTCTCCATACTTTAAGTTGATAAAAGGCCTCTTGCTTTTGTAATATATCAGCCATACATGCCACTTTTTGAGTTAACTCCTTCGTAAGTTTAAGGTAGGGCTGTCGATGGGTAGTTAAATAAGGTTGAACATAATTAGTCATAAAAATACTGCCATCATGCCCTCCAATGATTATTGGGTCCACGTTTATACAGTAAACAATCGCATGCTCCATTTGAAAGGGCTTCGCCTCATGTAATTCTGAGGTATTGATGAATAGCCCCTCCCCCTCCTCTAAGACTAAAACATTCGCTCCTACCCGATACTTAGCACATCCGCTTTTGAGATAAACAAATTGAATTTCTTTATGCCAATGGAGCGGTAGAAAATCCATACTATCCATGTTCATGGTCGTTTCATACAAGGCAACTGGAAATTCTTTTGATCCGTGCAATGTTAGCTCTTGCAAATCTTTCGCAATTTTTATATGGGTTAAAGGCAACCTCATCACCTCAATATTTTGATATTTTTAATGTGTTAACACGATATTTATTCTGTTCCGGACATCTTATAATCACCTTATATTGATAGTTTAGGAGATGTTCGTCAATGAATCAAATCATCAAAAAAAATCGTACCCTCGGTTTTTTACTAGTAATCCTTGGGGCAAGTTTTTGGGGAATCGGTGGAACCGTAGCCCAAAAACTATTTCAGGAGGAGCAAATAGCTGTAGAATGGCTAGTTTCTAGTCGTCTACTTTTGTCTGGTCTATTACTCATAGGAATATATAAAATTACCCATCGACATGAGTCAATCTTTATCATGTGGCGGACAAAACAAAATGCCATGAGACAATTATTATTTAGTTTATTAGGCATGCTTGCTGTCCAATATACGTATATGATGTCTATTTCCATTGGAAATTCAGCGGTAGCCACGCTTCTACAGTATTTAGCACCTTTGTTCATCATGGCATATTACTTTTTATCTAAGCAAAGCCCTTTGACAAAACAGGATAGTATTGCCGTTACACTTACACTTGTTGGAACTTTTTTATTATTAACAAATGGGTCCTTTTCAACTTTGTCAGTACCTTTTATGGCCGTATTCTGGGGTGTAGTATCAGGACTTTCAGTTGCCTTTTATACACTATATGCTGTTCCCCTTTTACAGCAATTCCATTCCTTACTTGTTGTAGGTTGGTCCATGGTCATCGGTGGGATTGTTATGAGTTTCTTCCATCAACCATGGTCTATTGATGTATCGAACTGGACATTTTCTACGATTGCCTATTTTCTTTTTATTATTATATTCGGCACAATGCTAGCGTTTTGGTTTTATATTGCTAGCTTGCATTATTTATCCCCAAAGGAGTCAAGCTTATTAGGAAGCTTAGAACCACTAATGGCTGTCATCACAAGTGTATGGTGGTTAAAAATAAGCTTTGGAGGTTACCAATTTATTGGTACTTTACTAATTCTTCTAATGATTCTATATCTCACAGTGTTTCAAAAGAAACAGGCTTAAACACCTTAATATCTGATTTTTCTGACTGTCAGTAGTCAATACCTCCTATATTAAATATTGGTTTATATGAATTAATACATAAAATTTACATATTTCATATATCTTTTCTCCTTGTTTGTCTACTATACTGAAAATAAATGACAAATAAAAAGGGAGGTATTAGTTATGAATAAAAAAGTTATTTTTTTTGAGGTTGAAGGTGGCACAGACAAAGGATCAGATGGCTATCGTCCAGATACAATGCCAATGGTGGAAGCTTTAAAGCAACGTGGGCAAGATGCAGAGGTGTTATTTTTTGATATTGCAAAAAAACAGCAAATTTTTGACTACGTAAAGGAACATGGTGCTGCCTATGTATCCCGTATAAACCCCGGCAACTTGCAGCATGAGGAAGAATATTTCGCGATGCTTCGAGAACTTTGCCAAGTAGGCGTCATCGGCATGCCACATCCCGATGCGATGATTAGCTATGGCTCTAAAGATGTATTATCAAAGCTTACTGCTACCAATTTAGTACCTGATGATACATTTGCCTACTATACAATCGAAGCATTTAAAGCACAATTTCCTACTTCTCTAGCGTTAACAGAACGTGTTCTGAAGCAAAATCGTGGTTCTACGGGTGAAGGTATTTGGCGTGTAAAATTAGTAGAGCCTCTAGCCGAAGGAATTACCGAAGTTCCATTAGATGCACAAATTAAATGTACCGAAGCAAAAGATAATCATGTTGAATATTGGTCTCTCGGAGACTTCATGACATTTTGTGAGCCATATATTACTGGATTGAATGGTATGTTAATCGATATGCGATTTCTTCCACGTATTACAGAAGGTGAAGTTCGCTTATTGATGTTGCGCAATCACCCCGTTCACGTGGTACATAAAAAACCTGCTAATACTGAGGATGCCTTTAGTGCAACATTATTCTCAGGTGCACAATATCGCTATGATCAACCAGAGGATTGGCCTGAGCTTGTCGAAAGCTTTTTATCACAGCTACCTCAAGTAACGAACCTGTTAGGAGGATATGACTTACCTCTTATCTGGACAGCTGATTTTATGTTAGACACAGATGAAGCTGGCAAGGATTGCTATATTTTAGGTGAAATGAATTGTTCATGTGTGGGCTTTACTTCAGAGCTCTCCTTAGCACATCAAGTAGCAGAAGAAATTTTGGCTTGTCTCCAAGAGCAGACAATTGTAGTTACTCCATCATAAAAAAAAGTGCGATCTGAGAGATCGCACTTTTCATATATAAATTTTAATTGCTTGTATAAATTCATATATAAAATAACCAGCAAAGCCAAATAACAAGAATCCTGCGACAATCGTAAATGTTTTAATCATCTTCCGATTCATCGCTTTACGCGTAACTGAGACAATAGTTAGTAAACCGATATCGTGGAGTAAAATTCCACTCAGGACACCAGCAGCAATAATTAAAAAGCTTGTTTGCTCCCCTTGTCCGTAAGATTTAGCTAGAACAACGCCGAATACATTGACCCAAAAAACAAGGTTACCAGGGGATATAGCTACCAATAATCCATTCAAGTAAGAAGCAAAAAAGGACTTGGTTACTTTTTCTCCTGCCAATGTAATATCATGATCGGCATTCTTAATAGAGTCATACCCTAACAAGAATAAAAAGCCCGCTCCAATGATCCACATCGGAAGCTGTACCATAGGCATAGCCAAAATGGAGGCTAATCCCATATACAAGGCAAAAACTAATACGATGTCAATGGTCATGCCACCAAGCCCTACAGCCCAGCCGTGCAGAAAACCATTTTTAAGTCCTTGCTTTGTCATTTCGACTGTAATTGCACCTACAGGCATGGCAATGGCAAGTCCCACCAATACATACGCTACATATAAACTCAAAAAAACACTTCTTTCATGTCATCGATAAGCTTCATACGTCCGTTTATACTTCTACATTAGCATAAATATACTTAAAAGGAAATAATTATTAATAGTTTAACGTCTCTTTTCTAGATTTATAGCATTTGTTTTTTCCATTGTCTTAACACATCATTCGATTTCACAAGATCCATTTTCAAGGTGATTTGCTTTGTAGAACAGCGTTTTTCAGCTCTCTTCCAAGCCTCCTCTAAAGCAGGTAAATAGCTTAAATTTTTTGTAGTAGCTACAAGCTGTAAAAAAATATTACCTTGAATATAGTGCCAGCGAGGATTCATACCATCTAGCTTTATAGCCTCCTCAATTAGTCTAAGTGCTAAATAAGGGCTTCCCTCATGACGATTTAAAAATTGAGCAAAAGCACCCCAATACAGACCTTTGTTAGGCTGTAATTTAATAGCCTCTGCAAATTGAACCATCGCTTTGTCTTGTTCTTTAGTAAGGACGTAATATTCAGCCATCGTATAATAAGCGTTTGCCTGTGCTTCAATGGGTCCTGCTAATAATTCTTCTATTACTTTCCCAAACTGTTCATCATCTTGAGTACCGATATAGGCTGTAAGAACATCTCGCTCTGGGTACGAACCATCTGTACGTTCTTTACTTTGCATTATTTTTTCATCAGTCGTTTCAGGCATATCGGCATATCCATTTGCCTCCAGTAATGCAACATGTTGCTGAATAAGTTGATGGGTCTCGTCAGTTAAATTTATTTGGCTGGCAAGTATCTCCTTTGCTAGCTGGTAGCTCTCTTTTACTTGACCACTTAAAAATAAGTCATTTATTTGCTGTACTTGCTCATCCATTTGTTTTACCACCATTAAATCCTCACCTTCACTAAAAGAAAAATCTTATGGATAGTGTACCATCTTAGACAGGCAAGCAAAAGATAACTTATCCTAATTTTTCTACAATTCTTTTAATTTAAATGCTTTTACGTGTTGCTCTAGTGTATGTGCCATATGGGTCGTTTCATTCGAACTTTGTGCAACCTCATCAATACTTGCTGTTGTTTGCTGGGCTGCTAAGGTAATTCTATTCATGGCTTCCTCAATGTCTCTAATGGATTCTGTTAGTTGTTGTATCATCTGGACAATTTGAGCTGACTTTTCATTTTCAGCAGTCACTGCATGAGAAATACTTATTATTTCCTCAACTGTCTTCGCTACAGCGCTTGAAATATTTCCTAAGGATTGTGCTGTCAAACCAACTGTCTCTGTTCCTTTTTCAATATATTGCGTATTATCATTCGTTGATGACATCACTTGCTGAACATGTTTCAGCATATCCTGAATAAGCTGTTCAACCTGTAATACTTCTGCATTGGACTGCTCTGCTAGCTTTCGCACCTCCTCAGCAACAATCGCAAAGCCTTTTCCATGCTCTCCTGCCCTAGCCGCCTCGATAGAAGCATTCAGGGCTAGTAAATTCGTTTGTGATGCAATACTAGCAATCGATGTTGTAATTGCCTGTATTTTAGCAGCAGACGTAACTAAGTTTTCAACAGTATGCTTTACTTCATCTGAACCACTTTGAATCGATACCATATCATTGTTTATATCTTTGGCTAGCCTTTCTCCATCTGTTGCTAGTTTCATAGTTTCTCGTGCATTATGAGCACTATCAGTAGCATTGTTCTGGATTACCTGCAAGTCCTTAGCTAAGGAGGTTAACACTTCGGTAGCATTTTCAGCGTGATGCATACCTGCCGTCACAGTGCTTGTTACTTCTTCGATATTATGAGCGACCTCTTGAATTGTGTTCGTCATATCGTTTAAGGTGCAAGCGGTTTCATCTGCATTATTAGCAAGTGTATTAGAGGTAGAACGCATGGTCATGATCATACTTTGCAGGCTAGCTGTCATACGATTTAATGTCTTCGCTAAATCCTCAACCTCATCCTTGCTGTTTATTTTTGTTTCCGCTACCGCTAAATTGCCATTTGCAATTTCTTTGGCTTGTTGAATAAGGACACTAATTGGCTTCACTTTTCGCCGGATTAAAAACCCTGTAATAATTGAAGCAATTAGCATAGGGAAAATACTAATTAATATGCCGCTCCGAACAACATCCCATGTACGTTCCTTAACAATATTGGCATCAAAATCGATGACACTGATGGCAATAATCTCTTTACTCGAATCGTGGTCTTTGAAAATGGGGGCATAGCCTGATAAGCGATCCATGCCAGCAAATGTATAGGGCTGAGAATACGTTGGATGCTTATCTTGTAACAGCCTATCAATCGCCTCTTTATCAAGATAGAAAGAATCCCCAGGTGCAAAACCTTTCTCGGCTAAATGGTCATCCAGCGCTAACAATGTTCCATCAAGGGACAGAATATATTGAGTTTGAAAAATATCTTTGTGTCCAGTTGTCCAGTTTAAATCATTCCCAATACGTTCCCGAGCAGCCTGGTCCCCACGCATGGCCTTGTCCATCTGCTCAGGAGATAATAAACCGGTTGTAATATTGGCACATCCATATGCCTCCACACCAGCAGCATCATAAAGTTTATTGTAAGCAGTTATGTATGTAGCGAACGATGTAATCCCTAGCATGACCACTAAAATACCAGCAATAATCGTTCCAAGTTGAAAAGTTAATGAATTTCGTAATTTCACGATTCATCTTCTCCCCCTTTCTTGTAATAATCTAAAAATTTTCCCCTTATTTTTTCATCATACTATAAAAAGATGTATTTAAAAAGCATCTTTATTTTTCCTAAAGAAACAAAAACATTGGATAAAAGTTCTGAATTATGCAATAATTGGGGTTCACTAACTTAATTATGAGGCATTCAATAAATCATCTACTAGGGGGGCTTACAATGAATAAACGTTTTCATTTTGTATCGCTTATTACTGGAAATTTGCTAACAATAGGAGCTATCTTCATTTATGCTATGCAAAGCCAAGTACATGTAGCCCTCAGTACGTATGGACTAGTAATGGGATTTCTAAGTACTTTACTTGTGATTTTCTTTTATGTATGGGGAGATGAAAAGCAACAAATATCAAGTCGATTTTTAAAATAAAAAGAGTGATGCGCAGTTCTGATGTTTCAAGCAATGATGTCCCTTGCTACCTTTGTAGAACAGGGATTTTTCCATGTTTTCCAGGCTATTTCATTATGATTACGTCTAATTGATGTAGAAAAATTAAATTTTTTGTAGAAAATTTTAAAACAATGATTGAGTACTATATCAAATTTCTGTATAATCAGCTTGTTTGACAATACTTTTATGAACTTGGGGGTAGACAATTGGGTAAAGCATTGATTATCGGAGCTGGCGGAGTTGCCAGTGTTGTGGTACACAAGTGTGTTCAAAATTCGGACGTATTTGAGGAAATTTGTATCGCAAGTAGAACTGTTTCAAAATGTGACGCTCTAAAAGAAAAACTAGACGGCGGAAAAACAAAAATTCATACTGCACAGGTAGACGCAGATAATACAGAAGAGGTTATTGAGCTTATTAAAGCTTTTGGACCAGATGTAGTGATTAACGTTGCCCTACCTTATCAGGACTTAACGATTATGGATGCTTGCTTAGCGACAGGTGTGCACTATGTGGATACTGCAAACTACGAGCCACCTGAGACGGCAAAATTTGAATATAAATGGCAATGGGCTTATAAAGAAAAGTTTGAAAAAGCTGGCTTAACTGCATTACTTGGTAGCGGTTTTGACCCAGGTGTAACAGGGGTTTTCACAGCTCATGCGCAAAAACATGAATTTGATGAAATCCACTATATTGATATTGTGGATGCAAATGCAGGAGATCATGGTTATCATTTCGCAACAAACTTCAACCCAGAAATTAACATTCGTGAAATTACTGCGAATGGTCGTTACTGGAAAGAAGGCGAGTGGGTTGAAACAGCACCACTTGAGAAAAAAGAAGTTTATAACTTACCAGAAATCGGACCAAAAGATATTTACCTTCTATACCATGAAGAGCTTGAATCTCTTGCAAAAAATATTAAAGGTTTAAAACAAATCCGCTTCTGGATGACGTTCTCTGAAAAATACTTAACACACTTAAAAGTATTAGAAAACGTTGGTATGACATCTATCGAGCCAATCGAATTTGAAGGTCAAATGATTCAACCAATCCACTTCCTAAAAGCGGTGTTACCAGACCCAGCTTCTCTAGGACCTCGCACAAAAGGTAAAACAAATATCGGCTGTATCATTCGCGGTCTAAAAGACGGTCAAGAAAAAACGTATTATGTGTACAACGTATGTGACCACGAAGAATGCTATAACGAAGTGGGGTCACAAGCGATTTCTTACACAACTGGCGTACCTGCTATGATTGGTGCAATGCTTGTAATGAACGGAGAATGGCGTAAACCAGGTGTTTGGAATGTAGAAGATTTCAATCCAGATCCATTCATGGATGCATTAAATAAATGGGGTCTACCATGGCAAGAAAGCCATAACCCAGAGTTACTTGACCTTGATTTAGATGCAAAGGAATTAAGCCGATGAAACCAATTGATTTTTCAAAAGTTCCATCCCCTTCTTATGTAGTGGATGAGCGATTATTAACAAAAAATCTTGAGCTTTTAAAATCAATTCAAGATCGTACAGGCTGCCGTATATTACTAGCCCTGAAAGGATTCTCTATGCATTCAACATTCCCACTAGTAGGGGAATATTTAGCAGGCATTACAGCTAGCTCCCTGCATGAGGCCCGTCTAGGCTACGAAAAAATGGGCAAAGAAGTTCACGTTTATGCACCTGCTTATATTGAGCATGAAATGGACGAGCTTCTAGGCTATGTGGATCACATTGTATTTAACTCATTTAACCAATGGGCTCAGTTCAAGGATAAAGTGAAATCTGCTGGTAAAACAATTGAATGTGGTATTCGTGTGAATCCTGAGTACTCTGAAATTGAAACAGCTCTTTACGATCCTTGCTATACGAATTCCCGTCTTGGAACGACTTTGGCTAACTTCGATAAATCTCAACTTGACGGCATTGATGGCTTACACTTCCATGCAATGTGTGAACAAAACTCGGATACGTTAGAGCGTATTATTGAAGTAGTTGAAGAAAAATTTGGTGATGTCTTACATCAAATGAAATGGTTGAATTTCGGTGGTGGTCACCATATTACACGTGAAGATTATGATGTAGAGAAGCTTGTGAACATCATTAATTATATCCAAGAAAAATATAACCTGCTTGTGTATTTAGAGCCAGGTGAAGCAGTGGCCCTTAATACTGGCTATTTAGTAGCTACAGTGTTAGATATTCAAGAAAATGGGATGGATCTTGCTATTTTAGATACGTCGGCAACATGTCATATGCCTGATGTACTTGAAATGCCATACCGTCCAATGATTATTGGTTCTGGTCAAGCTAATGAATTTGCCCACACGTACCGCTTGGGTGGACTAACATGTCTTGCTGGTGATGTTATAGGCGACTATTCATTTGAACAGCCATTAAAACCAGGAGATCGTCTGGTATTTACGGATATGGCGCATTATTCCATGGTCAAAAACCATATGTTTAACGGTGTTAACCTACCTTCTATCGTTTCATACAATGATGAAGAAGGTATTAAAATTATTCGCGAATTCAAATTTGAAGACTACAGTGGTCGTCTTTCTTAAGAACATGAAAAAGCCCTTCCGTTTTTTTTGCAGGAAGGGCTTTTTTAGCTGTATAGTCTTCTAACTTTCAACGTTGTGATAGCCATATTGGGGTGTGTTCACAATTACATTCTAAAGGAAAACGTAGAAGCCTAAGCCTCTACGTTTTCCTTTTCATTCTCGAGCATTTTGTGTAAATAATTAATAATTTCACGTATTCCTTCTAATGAATTGACGAGTATTTTTGGGTCAACATACGTAATCATTCGGTTTTCAAGATTAGCCACAGCTGTAAAGTAGCGAGTTTTACTATAATTCACAAGTCCTAACTGTTGAAGTATTGACTCATCTAAATCAAGAATTTCACGAGCTTCCGTAACAAGTAACCCATAGTTAACAACATCAGTATTCAATACAATTACCCGAGCAGTTGCTGTATTGGAAGAGCGATTATATAATATTCGTTCAAAGTCTAGAACAGGCACAAGTTCCCCACGAATTCTTGTAAAACCTAAAAGATAGTTAGGTAAGTGAGGAATAGGTGTTACCTGCTCTAATTTTTCAATTGAAATCGCTTGCTCTACTGGCACTGCATATTCTTCTGTACCACAAGCAAAAACTACTGCTTTTACACTTTCCATATGGTCACACCCTTCAAATTCAACTCATTATTTTTTGGCAGATTCTTTAACAATCTCAACTAGTAAATCTGCTAATTTCTCTAATTCTTCAACGGGAATTTTTTCATTTGTCGTATGAATATCCTCATACCCTACAGATAGATTAACGGTTGGGATACCAAAGCCTGCAATTACATTTGCGTCGGACCCTCCACCTGAAATTCCTAATGTAGGTGTACGATCTATTTGACGTGCAGCAGCCATTGCCACTTGAACGACTTTGTCTGACTCGGTTACACGGAAACCTGGATACATAAGCTTCACTTCAACTTCAGCTCGTGCCCCTAATGATGCAGATACTTGTTCAAATGTTTCTTGCATATGCTTTGTTTGAGCATCTAATTTAGTTTTATCAATCGAACGCGCTTCAGCTAGAATCGTAACTTCATCGCAAACAATGTTTGTCGCCTGTCCACCCTCAAATCGTCCAATATTGGCGGTTGTTTCTTCATCTAATCGACCTAGCTTCATTTGTGCAATACATTTTGACGCGACTGTAATAGCTGAAATTCCTTTTTCTGGCGAAACCCCAGCATGCGCAGTTTTACCGATAATCTTTGCGAAAATTTTAGCTTGGAACGGAGCTGCTGTGACGATACCTCCAACTTTACCATCACTATCCACAGCAAAGCCATATTTTGCTTTAATCATAGATGGGTCTAATTCTTTGGCACCAACAAGACCGCTTTCTTCACCAGCTGTAATAATAAACTCAATATCCCCGTGCTCAATATTTTGCTCTTTTAAGCGTTTGACCATTTCTAGTAATGCTGCTAGTCCAGCCTTATCGTCCGCACCTAAAATCGTTGTACCATCAGATACAATATAACCATCTTCACGTAATGATGGCTTTATGCCTTTACCAGGAACAACCGTATCCATATGAGAGGTAAAATAGATTGGCTCAACATCTAATGTGCCTTTTAAAGTGGCAATAATATTGCCTGCACCATGTCCGTTACGTGTATGTGCGTCATCTTGGACTACTGTAAATCCAAGTGCTGATAACTTATCGACTAATATTGGTGCAATTTCTTGTTCATATTTTGTTTCTGAATCAATCTGAACGAGCTCAAAAAACTCTTCCACTAAACGACTTGTCATGTTGTAAAACTCCCTTAGTTTACGTGTTTTTCCACGTTATAGTATAGGTATTATTTTAGCACAACGTCAGAAGAGTTGAAATCATTCCACAACACTACCCACATAAAAAAGTCTGAGACATTCATCTCAGACTCAGCTTAAGCATTCAAAATCGCTCCTTGCTCTTGTTCAATTGTTTGTAGATAGTTCGATGCTTTATGATGTTTATCCTGTAAACGCCAAATTGTATTATGTACATCATCTTGGATACGTGACACCTGTTCTCTTGCGGTTGAAATTTTGGAATGGACCGACCAAGCTGAAAAAAGATCATCGAAGAAGTAATCAGCAAATTTAACAAAACCATCTGTTTCGATCTGTAGTGTCTTGGTAGACATCACATGAACATCTAATAACTCATTATGAAAACGCTGTAACGCTATTTGGGCACTATGTATATAATTTTCTGAGTGATTAAGCGCATCATGTTTTAAGTGTGTTGCAATAATTCCACCGCCAAAAAATGTATCCCACGTCGAATATCCGTTAGCCGAATGGAGGGAAGCAGCTGCTTGCCCCAACTTTGTCAGAGCCACCTCCCCTGCCTCCTCTGCTTCTTGAATTTCAGCAATCAGTTGCTTTGTGAGTAATTTTTCCTCAGCTAAATGCTCCAATCTCTGTGCTTGTATAGAATCATGCCTTTGTAAATAGCCCTTCTTTTTAGCGTGTATCTTCTGAAGCTCATCCTGTAATGCTATTTCATCAATCTGAGCTAATTTCTGGGTTACATGAAACTTATCTTCGCTTAAATCCATCTGCATTTTCTTCGCTTCTTTAATTTTTAATTCAAGCACGGCCGCTTTATCAATTTTCTCAGCCCGTAATTCATCCTGTTGCCCCGTCCAAGTCCGAATCATATTCATAAATGAGAAACCCTCTAATTTATGGAGCTTTGACCGAATTTGATCGAGTGCCCTAGAATGTTTATTGATTTCCTGTTGTGTATAGTCAATCTGCTTGTCAATTAACAGTCCTTGCTCGTTTAGCCTTGCCGATTTTCTTAGTTGTGTATGAATCTTTTCCTGCTCTTTTTGTAATTGCTTCCATTCCATTCATATCAACTCCTTATATATCAGTACGGTTGAAAAAGAAAAATGTTTCAACTTTCATTGATTATCTGGCATACCAATTTTTGAAAAGTAAAAGCCTAGTAACTATATAGCTACTAGGCTTGGACATTTTATAATGGAATATTACCATGTTTTTTCTCAGGACGCGTTTCCTGTTTAGTAGATAACATATCAAGTCCTTGAATCAGTTTGATACGTGTATCTCTTGGATCAATAACATCGTCTACCATACCGCGAGATGCTGCAACATATGGATTGGCAAATTTTTCTTTATATTCTTCAATTTTTGCGGCACGTGTTGCTTCTGGATCATCTGATTTCGCAATTTCACGGGCAAAAATGATGTTTGCAGCTCCGGCAGCTCCCATAACTGCAATTTCAGCATTTGGCCAAGCAAATACAAGGTCCGCACCGATTGATTTAGAATTCAGGGCCACGTAAGCGCCTCCATAAGCTTTACGTAAAATCACTGTAATCTTTGGTACAGTTGCTTCTGAATAAGCATAAAGAATTTTCGCACCATGACGAATGATTCCGCCATGTTCTTGTTTAACACCTGGGAAGAAACCAGATACGTCTTCAAATGTAATGATTGGAATATTGTAAGCATCGCAAGTACGGATAAAACGAGCCGCTTTATCGGAAGAATCAATATCTAATCCTCCAGCAAGTACTTTTGGTTGGTTACAAACAAGGCCAACTGACTCACCAGCAATACGTGCAAAGCCAACGACAACGTTTTTCGCAAATTCTGCATGAACTTCCATGAATGAACCTTCATCCACTACTTGCTCAACGACTTTACGTACATCGTAAGGACGTGTTGTTTCAATTGGCACTGTATCCACGATTTCTGGACGGTAGTCATCTCCCTCTGGTCGAGCTTGACGAGGTGCTTTTTCTTTATTGTTTTGTGGTAAATAGCTTAATAGTTTTCTTATTTCTTGAATTGCCTCTTCTTCAGATGGTGCACGGAAATGGGCATTTCCACTTACTGCATTATTTACTTTCGAACCACCTAAATCTTCAGCAGAGATTTTTTCGCCTGTCACTGTTTCTATTACTTTAGGTCCTGTTATAAACATTTGAGATGTTTTGTCTACCATTAAGATAAAGTCTGTAATTGCAGGAGAGTATACTGCTCCTCCAGCACATGGCCCCATAATCACTGAGATTTGCGGAATAACGCCTGAGTAAATCGCATTACGGTAGAAAATATGACCATAGCCATCTAGTGAAAGAACACCCTCTTGGATACGGGCGCCACCTGAATCGTTAATACCGATAAATGGTGTGCCATTTTTTGCAGCGAGATCCATAACTGTTGCCATTTTTTTTGCATGCATTTCACCTAGTGCTCCACCAAACACTGTAAAGTCTTGAGAGAATAAGTATACTGGACGCCCGTTAATTTTACCGAACCCAGTTACAACACCATCCCCAGGGCCTTCCATTTTCTCCATTCCGAAGTCTACTGTACGGTGAGTAATAAATGGGTTAATTTCAAAAAATGTACCTTCGTCTAGTAATAAATCAATACGTTCACGAGCTGTTAATTTCCCTTTTTCATGCTGTTTTTCGATGCGCTCATAGCCACCACCAAGTTCAATTACCGTCTTACGATCATACAAGTCATTGATTTTGTCGAACATATCCATATTAATCACTTATCCCCTTTTCCACTTTTATCACATAATTCATATAACACCCCGAAAGAAGATTTAGGATGCATGAACGCAACCTCTGCACCTCCAGCACCAGGTCCTGGCTCTTCCGATAAAAGACGTACACCTTTTTCACGAAGCTCAACCATACGCTCACGAATTCCTGTCACACCAAAAGCAATATGGTGAATACCTTCTCCACGTTTTTCAATAAATCCATGAATGGCACTTTTTTCACTCATTGGTTCTAATAGCTCCAATTTCACGTTGCCTGCGTCGATAAAGGCAACTCGAACTTGTTGTGAGTCTACTTCTTCCACTTTTAACAACTTTAAACCTAAAGTTTCTGTATAATATGTAATGCGTTCATCAAGATCGCGCACCGCAATCCCAATATGGTCTACTTTCTCCATGGTGACATCTCCTTCTGTTATGGTACATACTCTATTTTACAGACTTTTTTGTCAAAACTCTACTACTTGAGAAATTTTTCAGATTTGATAAACTATTTATAAGAAAAGAAGGAGCGAACGAGCATATGAGTAATAAAAAGTTTCAAAAAATCGTTGTTTATACTATGGTCGCAATCATGCTAATTTCATCTCTAGCATTTGGCTTATCGATGCTAGTTTAAGGCAAGACCATAGCGTCCACACTACTGTGGGCGCTCTTTTTTTACCTTTAAACCCTTAAATGATTGCTTTATTTCTAAATACCTGTCCATTTCCTCGATAAACTGATAGAGTGCGGCTTGTGCGATGAATTGCTCATGATTTTGCGGTAATGGTAGCTGCGAGAAATCATGTTTCACCTGCTCTAGCTTTTCACGATAGTGACTTGCTGTATTTCCAGAATGAATATGTCCTCCGAGGTCTTGTAAAAAATCTGCCACAATTTCAGCCTCTTGTACTATAACAGGTAATGTTGTAATTTTTGGCAACACTCTTTCGATTATTTCTAGTTGCCTTTCTCGCATATCGAAATACATATAGTAATCATTTTTACGTCTCGTAAAATGGTTTTCAACATCTTTAAATGCTAAGGACTTTGCATCATTTAAAGTTCGAATAGCTTCAATGATCTCATGCCCATCCCATAACGTATCCCCTTGCCGTAAATAGCTAGCAATTTCTAAAAATATCTTGCTGTATAGTTCCTCAATTTTAACTCTATAGTAATTTAATTCCTTTTGAATATCTGGCATATACATATTAATGGCTATACCGGTTCCATAGCCAATAGCCATTAACGCCAATTCATTATAAACAAGCGCCATCGAAAAACTTTTAGCGGCGTAAATGTGCATAATAATAACGACACTAGAAATAAATCCGTCTGCAACTCTCAAGGACACAATCGTTGGAATAAAAAGTAGTAACATACCCGCAAGTGTAAGTGGCTGATAGGAAAAAAGCTCAAAGCTCATAAAGGCAAACACCATGGCCACTATACTAGCAACCAATCGAGTGTAGGCTGCGTGAATGGATTTTTTCTTTGTTGGCTGTACACATAATATCGTTAGAATACCAGCAGAGGCATACGAGGCTAAATGAAAATATTGAGCAATGGCAATAGCAAGTGCTGCACCAATAGCTGTTTTTAAAGTTCGATAGCCGATTGAAAACTTCTTCAGGTCGACTGCCTCCTATCTTTTAGTACTCTTCAGTAAATACCACAAATTATTTAGCCAATATTACAAAAATTTTAATGGTAGTGCTGAACTATCTGTACATGATAATAAGTAGGAAGCCTACATAGATTAACTAACATTCTATGAGGCTTTTCTACTTAGTTATAAAGGATTGTTCTTATGCAAGAATTGTCTTAAAGCTCGTCACAATACTCTTCAAAGTTTGCTTGTAAGTTTGTTACAACTGACATCGGGTCATGTCCTTCAATTTCATAGCGCCCGACTTCAGCCACTACTTGTCCATCTTTTAATAAAACAAATGATGGTGAAGAAGGTAGGTGATCTTCCCCAAAATGATAACGTGCCGCTGCAGTCGCTTCTTTATCTTGCCCTGCAAATACTGTTACTAAGTGATCCGGGCGTTTATCGTAATGTACACATTGCGCTGCAGCTGGACGAGCAATACCACCCGCACAACCGCACACTGAGTTCACCATAACTAATGTTGTACCTGGGCGAGCAAATGCCTCTTCAACAGCCTCTGGTGTTTTTAGCTGTTCGTAACCAGCCGTTTCAATTTCAGCACGAGCTGTTTTTAAAATTTCCTGCATAAATAAATCGTAATCCATATTCATATAGCGATAGCTCCTTTCAAATCGCGTCAATTCAGCTTTTATAGTAGGTATTTGACGCACATACATCTCTTATCATAGCAGTTTGCAACGAATTTGTGCACCCACTTGCTCATACAAGTCAGTTGAATTTTCTAAGCTTTTAAAGAAACTAGTTTACTTCTCTACCTATTCCTCGCTAAATAAACGATCTACACCTTGTGTAACCGTTAGTTGGCCACTTAAGATTTGACGTTCCAGTAGCTGTACCTGTGCTTTACGTTGTGGATTCCCATAAAACATATCTATTAAATGATCAGTAATCATGGATTGGAACCACTCTTTTGTTTGTTTTTGACGTCGAGTAGCCCAATAATGATTTGTTTCAACAATTTGTTTGAATTCCTTTATGGTTCCCCAAACCTTATCGAGACCCCGTTTTTCCAGTGAACTAACGGGCATTGCAGTAGACATCCAGCCTGGTGTTGCCGGCTGTAAAAAATGTAGAATCTGTTTATATTCTGCGACAGTTTTTTTGGCAAGTCGCACATTATCACCATCTGCCTTATGCACAACAATGGCATCTGCTAATTCCATAATGCCCTTTTTCATGCCCTGCAATTCATCCCCGGCCCCAGTTAAAACTAAAAGCAAGAAGAAATCTACCATGCCTCGGACATAGGTTTCGCTTTGTCCCACACCAACTGTTTCAATGAGAATGACATCATAGCCAGCCGCTTCACAAACTAACATCGTTTCACGTGTTTTTTTGTGAACACCCCCAAGGGTACCAGCCGATGGTGAAGGGCGTACAAAAGCAGTCGGCTTCTTGACGAGCTCTTCCATACGCGTTTTATCTCCTAAAATACTGCCTCCGGATAAAGAGGAGCTTGGATCAATCGCAAGAACTGCTACTCGTTTTCCCATGTCACAAAGCATTGTTCCGAAAGCCTCAATGAACGAGCTCTTCCCTGCTCCTGGAACACCCGTAATGCCGATTCGAATACTCTTTCCTGTATGTGGTAGAAGTTCCTGCAAAAGCTCTTGAGCTTGAACTTTATGAGTGGCATTCGAGCTTTCAATGAGGGTAATCGCTTTTGACAAATGTGTGCGAGAGCCTGCACGTACTTGTTGTGCAAGCTCTCGAATATTAACAGTGTCGGCTTTTTTCTTTCGGAATTTTTTAGGTGTACCATATTGCATACCGTCGTGAGTCGCCTCGACTCCGTCCATCACAAACAGCGCACTTTCTTCCATTCCTTTGTTGTTGTCCATTATTCAGACACTTCCTCATAGCCTAAACGTTTGTAAATTTCCTCAATGATTTTCTGTGCGGATACAGGAATCACGGTACCCGGTCCAAAGATAGCTACTGCTCCAGCATTGTAAAGGAAATCATAGTCTTGTGCAGGTATAACACCACCCACAATGATGATAATATCTTCACGCCCTAACTTTTCTAACTCCGTAATCAATTCGGGCACTAATGTTTTATGACCTGCTGCTAACGAAGAGACACCGATGACATGTACATCATTTTCAACGGCCATTTGCGCTGCCTCAGCAGGCGTCATAAATAACGGAGAAATATCTACATCAAAGCCTAAATCGGCATAGCCTGTTGCGACGACCTTGGCTCCACGGTCATGTCCATCTTGTCCCATTTTAGCGACTAAAATACGCGGACGGCGGCCTTCGTTTTCAAGGAATTCTTCTGTCATTTGTTTCACTTCTGAAATTTGCTCCTCATCAGAGAAGTTGGCAGAGTATACACCCGAAATAGAACGAATTACGGCTTTGTGTCGTCCAGAAACCGCTTCAATTGCATCTGAGATTTCACCTAAAGAGGCACGTGCACGAGCCGCATCAACCGCTACAGCTAGTAAGTTTTCCTCGCCATCTTGTGCGGCTTTTGTCAAACGAGCTAAATGTTTTTGAACCTCAGCTTCATCACGTGCTGCTTTCATCGCTTCTAAACGTTCAATTTGCTTTTGTCGAACAATGGTATTATCAATATCTAGAATGTCAATTGGCTCTTCCTTCGTCAGGCGATATTTATTTACACCGACAATCGTCTCTGTCTTGGAGTCAATTTTCGCTTGACGTTTAGCAGCAGCTTCTTCGACTTTCATTTTAGGAAGACCTGTTTCAATTGCTTTCGCCATCCCTCCAAGTGCCTCAATCTCTTCGATTAATGCCCATGCAGATTTGGTAATTTCTTCTGTCAATTTCTCCACGTAGTATGATCCACCCCATGGATCAATTACTTTTGTCATTGCTGTTTCCTCTTGTAAAAATAACTGCGTATTACGTGCAATACGTGCGGAGAAATCCGTTGGAAGTGCAATGGCTTCATCCAATGCATTCGTATGCAGTGATTGTGTATGTCCCATTGATGATGCATTTGCTTCAATTAACGTACGTGCTACATTATTAAACGGATCTTGCTCTGTTAATGACCACCCAGATGTTTGCGAATGGGTACGTAAAGCTAAAGTTTTCGGATTTTTTGGATTAAACGTTGACATCATCTGTGCCCAAATACGGCGTGCCGCGCGCATTTTAGCAACTTCCATATAATAGTTCATGCCAATAGCCCAGAAGAACGATAGACGTGGTGCAAATGCATCGATATCAATGCCTGCTTTCAGTCCTGTACGAACATATTCCAAACCATCTGCTAACGTGTAGGCAAGTTCTATGTCATTCGTTGCCCCCGCTTCTTGAATATGATAACCAGAAATCGAAATAGAGTTAAATTTCGGCATATACTTCGCTGTATATTCAAAAATATCTGCAATGATTTTCATCGACATAGCTGGTGGGTAAATGTATGTATTACGCACCATATATTCTTTTAAAATATCGTTTTGAATCGTCCCTGCTAATTTTTCTGGCGTTACTCCTTGTTCCTCTGCTGCCACTATATAAAATGCAAGAACTGGTAGCACTGCGCCATTCATCGTCATAGAAACAGACATTTGATCTAAAGGGATTTGATCGAATAGAATTTTCATATCCTCGACAGAGTCAATAGCAACACCCGCTTTCCCCACATCTCCTGTAACACGTGGATGATCAGAGTCATAGCCTCTATGAGTTGCTAGGTCAAACGCTACAGATAAACCCTTTTGTCCCATTGCCAGATTTCGCTTGTAAAAGGAATTGGACTCTTCAGCTGTTGAGAAGCCAGCATATTGACGAACTGTCCATGGGCGAGCCACATACATGGTAGGGTATGGTCCACGTGTATTTGGTGCGATACCTGCTACATCATTTAAATGTTTAGCATCCTTGATATCTTCTTTTGTATAAATATCTTTAATTTCAATTCCTTCATTTGTCATAAACTTATCATCAGACGCTTGAGGCGCATTAGCTGATAAAACTTTTTCTATTTCAATTGCATTAAAATTTGGCTTACTCATCGTTGGACCTCCTTCATGCTCGCAAACACTGACTGTAATTTTTCAATGATGTTCTGTCCTGCGAAAATAAAACCGTTTAAGCCATTTGCTAACCAAGCTTCTTCTTCGTCTTTAAATTTCCCAGCTACATCCACAAGTACATCCGCTGGCTTGTCTGCTAAAATGGCATGGACAAATTCTTTTGTATCTTCGTCATTACCTGCAATGACAACATATTTAGCCTCTGTTGCCTTTAACCAAGCAATTGCCTCTTCAACAGTCGTCGCTGGTTCACTTTTTTCAGGAACAAGACCAACCGTATTTAAGAATCCAGCAATAAAATCTGCTCTTGGCTTGGAGCTTTTTAAAGTACCTAATGTTAAAATGCCTGTTTTCACATCGGCTGCCGTCATTTCAGCACGCAGCTTTTCGAATGGAATAGCACTTCGTTTAATGCTAGCAAATAACGGATTTGTTTCACATTCAAATGCGTCTGCTGGATTAGCATAAATATTTGTTCCAATTAATGATTGCTTACGTGTTTGTGCAGCGTGAATACGAGATTGATACGATTTCTCTACTTCTTCAGCGAGCTTGCCAGATGCTGTGTATTCATCAATGCCTCCAGCTGCCTCGATTTCTAAGAATAATGCCCATGCTTCTTTGACAAAATCTGCCGTTAACGACTCGATAAAGTAAGAGCCACCTGCAGGATCTATAACTTTTAAGACATTTGTTTCTTCTTTTAAAATCAATGACACGTTACGAGCAATACGTACTGACTGTTCTGTAGGCTTTGTTAATACATCATGTGGATGAACTGTAAAGAGATCAGCACCGCCTATTAAGCCAGAAAGCGCTTCATTGGAGGATCGTAATAAATTCACGTAGACATCCAATTTAGAGAAGCTTCTTAATGATGTTTCAGCAACTGTTGGTATTTTTACATTTTGTGTAACACCATAGGCAGATGAGAACGCTTTCCAAAGTACTTTAAAAGCACGGAGTTTTGCAATCTCTGTAAAGAATTGTGTATCAACTGCAAAGGATACAAAAAATTTCTTGGAGAATGCCTCGAAGCTTTCTTCCTGTTCTACCCATTTTGCTGCTAATGCAAGTGCATAGGCTAATTCTTGAATGGCGTTGGCACCTTCATTATGATAAATAACTGTGTTAGCGCCGACTGAGCGCACGCTCGGAAATGCATGTAAAGAGATGGGTTGGGTCGAAACGATGAATCCTTGCACAGCTTCTCGTTGATCCAAAGCAATTTTGTCAAACACTGTTAATAATGGGTCTTTTGTATCTTTAATAGTAATTTTAAATGAATATTCTGAGAAATATGATGCTAATTTGACCAATACGTCTTCTGTCCAATCAAAATTAACACGACTGTCAATTGTAATAATTTCATTACCCCTAGCTAAACTGTCATCAAGCTGTGCAAAAAATGCTTCACTCGTATCTGCATGAACTTGCTGAGCTACTTGGAATGCTTGACTATTTTGTAGAGAACGGATTGTGGCAACTTGTCGATCGAGCTCATCACCAAGCTTAGCTACTAAACTTTCTTGTGTGTAAATGGGCTGTAGTGTAACACCCTCATTTGTTTTCGTGAATAGAGACTCAAATGGTTTCCCCTTTAAAGCTTTGATTGCTGCATCTTGCCAGTCAGAATAGGCCGGCTTTTCAAATTCAATATTTTTCATGTTGTTTGACATGCGGACGCTTAATCAGCTTCCCCCCTTAGTAGTTTCTATTTGTTATTCTACATGACAAATTGCGACTCGGAAAGCATAAAAAAAATCGGAAACCCTTATACAGCAGGTTTCCGACAAGTCATCAGTAGACTGACGTCGAAGATTTATTTGTATTTTCGAGTATTTCTTTTACTCTATTTAGGAATTTACCACATACTAGTCCATCCAACACACGATGATCTAATGATAAACATAAATTCACAATATCACGAGCGGCAAACATTCCACCTGGTAAAATGACTGGTTTTTTTACAATACTTTCCACTTGGAGAATGGCAGCTTGTGGATAATTAATGATACCCATTGATTGAATAGAGCCAAATGCTCCCGTATTATTAACGGTAAATGTACCACCTTTAATATCATCCATGGCTAATTTTCCAGTTCGAACTTTGTTAGCAAGCTCATGAATTTCTTTAGCAATTCCTTTAATGGATTTTTCATCCGCGTGTTTTATAACAGGTACGAATAGTGCATCATCCGTCGCTACTGCAATCGAAATATTGATGTCATGCTTTTGAATAATTTTATCCTCAGCCCACATAGAATTCATCATTGGGAATTCCTTCAAGGCCTGAGCCACTGCTTTTACAAAGAAGGCGAAATATGTAAGATTAAAGCCTTCCTTTTGCTTAAATTCACCTTTTAGGCTATCTCGATAAGCAACTAAATCTGTTACATCCACTTCCATCATCATCCAAGCATGTGGAGCTTCATGGACGCTTCTTACCATGTTATTAGCAATGGCACGACGGACCTTTGTCACTGGGATTTCAATGTCCCCAGGCTGTATAGGTGGTACTGGTGCTGCAGGCTTTTCTGCAAGCTGTGCTGGTGCAGGAGCTGGTTGTTCAGTTGTTGTTTGAATCGCTGCTGGCGTTGGTGCCGCAGTAGTTGCTGTTGGAATATTGCCCGTTTCTATAAGTTTTAATAAATCTTTTCTTGTAATGCGACCACCCTCGCCCGTTCCTGTAACTTGATCAAGGGCAATATCATGCTCCTGTGCAAGTCGTAGAACAGCAGGTGAATAGCGTACTTTGTCCTTACGCGCTTCTTTTGGAGCGACTGAAGAAGGAGTAGAAACGGGTTGTGATGCTTCTTGTTTCTTTTGAACACCTGCATTTAAAATGGCTGTGCTTACTGCCGATTTTTTTTCAGGTGGTGGTGGTGGTAACTCACTATCCCCTGCAATTTCAATCGAGCATACGACTGCGCCCACTGGTAATGTTTGACCTTCTTGTGCAATTAACTCCGTAATAACCCCTTCAAACGACGATGGAATTTCTGCATTTACTTTATCTGTCACAACTTCTGCTAAAGAATCATATTTCTTTACTGTATCGCCAGGCTTTACAAGCCATTTTTCAATTGTACCTTCTGTTACACTTTCGCCGAGCTGTGGCATAGTAATATTTTGAACCGCCATCATTTATTCCTCCCATCAATTAAGCCTAGGCGTCATTGTACCTGATGCAGCGCTATATTAGTAAACGTAGATAGGCAAATAGACAGATTTTGACTTTCAAACGGCTAAGTCAAAATCTGTTCTTCCGTCTGAGGCTTTCATTTTTTCAATCAGCCTTGCTTGGTATGTTAAAATGCCGCAAGTTCTCGCATCGCACGTTCCACTTTATCAGGATTAATCATAAAATATTTCTCCATGGTTGGTGCATATGGCATTGCTGGCACATCGGGTCCTGCTAGACGTTGAATCGGTGCATCAAGCTCAAATAAACAATGCTCCGCAATAATGGCAGCAACTTCACTCATGATACTGCCTTCTTTATTATCCTCCGTAACAAGTAATACTTTCCCTGTTTTAGTCGCCGCCTCGATAATTGCTTCCTTATCAAGGGGATAGACTGTGCGTAGGTCAAGTATATGCGCAGAAATACCATCTGCAGCAAGACGTTCTGCAGCTTGTAGCGCAAAGTGGACAGCTAACCCATAGGTAATAACCGTCACATCATCCCCTTCACGCTTCACATCTGCCTTGCCGATTGGTAATGTATAATCGTCTAGAGGCACCTCACCCTTAATTAATCGATAAGCACGCTTATGTTCAAAGAATAATACAGGATCTTCATCACGAATAGCTGCTTTTAGCAATCCTTTAGCATCATATGGTGTTGATGGGATAACTATTTTCAACCCAGGTGTACCCGCAAAAAGGGCTTCAACAGATTGAGAATGGTAAAGAGCCCCGTGAATTCCTCCGCCAAAAGGTGCACGGATTACCATTGGACAAGTCCAATCATTGTTAGAACGGTAACGGATTTTGGCTGCCTCAGAGACGATTTGGTTGACAGCTGGCATAATGAAATCAGCAAATTGCATTTCTGCGATTGGACGCATACCATACATTGCTGCCCCAATACCGACCCCTGCAATAGCACTTTCTGCAAGTGGCGTATCTAGTACACGGTATTCGCCGAATTGATCATACAGACCAGTAGTTGCTTTAAATACACCGCCCTTACGGCCAACGTCTTCCCCTAAAATGAAAACTCGTTCATCACGTTCCATTTCTTCTTTCATTGCTAATGTAATCGCATCAATATAAGACATAACTGCCATTACACGTCACCTCCGTCCACTGGTGCATAAACATATTTCATGGCATCCTCTGGTTGTGCATATGGAGCCGCTTCTGCATAATCAGTAGCTTCATTTACTTCTGCCATAACACGTTCTTCGATTTCTGTACGTACTTTTTCAGTCATGACGCCTGCATCAGTCAGATACTTTTCAAATAACACAATCGGATCTTTTGCCTTTCCTTCTGCAATATCTTCAGCCGTACGGTATTGACGATCATCGTCGTCCGAGGAATGGGCTGTTAAACGATATGTGACTGTTTCGATTAAGCTTGGGCCCTCTCCATTACGTGCACGATCGGCTGCTTCTTTCACCACTTTGTAAACTTGTAATGGGCATTTTCCATCAACTGTCACACCTGGCATACCATACCCAATCCCACGATCAGAAACCTTCGCACAGCCTAACTGACGTTCTACTGGTACAGAGATGGCATATTGATTGTTTTCCACCATAATAATAACTGGCAATTTATGAACACCTGCGAAGTTGGCCCCTTCATGGAAATCCCCTTGGTTAGAGGAACCTTCACCAAGTGTCACAAAAGAAACAAAATCCTCATTTTGTAGTCGTCCAGCAAGTGCAACGCCAACTGCATGTGGCACCTGCGTAGTAACAGGTGAAGATCCTGTTAAAATACGGTTTTTCTTTTGACCGAAATGGCCAGGCATTTGACGTCCACCAGAGTTTGGATCTTCCGCTTTTGCAAATGCAGATAGCATCAACTCTCTTGGTGTCATACCAAAGTGTAAAACAACCCCCATATCACGATAATATGGCGCAATATAATCTTTATCTTTATTTAACGCAAAGGCCGCCCCTACTTGTGCTGCCTCCTGACCTTGACAAGAAATTACAAACGGAATTTTACCAGAACGGTTTAATAACCACATACGCTCATCTAATCTTCTGGCCATTAACATTGTTTCGAACATAGCAAGTACATCTTCATTTGACAAACCTAAATCTTCATGTTTGATTTGAACATCTTGCATACGAACACCCCTTTCGTATTATAGAGAAATAACTATCTTATCCTATATCCCCACATTTGGATATGTTAGTTATGAAATTCAGAAAATTTAAAAATGGATAGCACGACCATCAACTGCTAAAGCAGATTCCACTAATACCTCGTTTAATGAAGGATGTGGATGAATTGCCTGACTAATTTCCCATGGTGTTGCATCCAACAATTTAGCTAAAGATGCCTCTCCAATTAAATCTGTCACGTGCGGCCCTACCATATGAATACCCAAAATATCATCTGTTTCTTCATCAGCAATTATTTTTACAAAACCTTCTGCTTCCCCATTTACCAATGCCTTACCAATTGCCTTGAAAGGGAATTTACCGATTTTTAATGAAAAGCCTCGCTCTTTGGCAGCACCTTCGGTTAAGCCAATGCTAGCAACCTCTGGATATGAATAAACACATTTCGGTACCTTCAGATCATCGATATGCTCTGCTTTACCTGTCGCTATATGCTCGATTGCTGACAGTCCTTCATGAGAAGCCACATGCGCTAACTGTAAGCCACCAATCACATCACCTATGGCATACATATGTGATTCCTTCGTTTGATAAGAATCATTCACTTTAATGAAGCCATTTTCCACTTCGATTTCTGTATTTTCCAAGCCAATGTCTTGCGTGTTGGCTTCACGACCAACACAAAGTAAAAGTTTATCTGCCTCAAAGATTTCTTCCTGCTCATTCACTTTCGCAGAAATGAAAACGTTATCATTTTCTATTTTGAATGTATCTGCATCTAAACGGGCATTTGTGACAATGCGAACTCCCCTCTTTTCAAGCTGCTTTGTTACTTCTTTGACAATATCAGCATCCTCTGCAGGTAAGATAGTTGGTCCGTATTCTAGAACTGTTACATATACGCCAAAATCGCAAAGCATAGATGCCCACTCAATTCCAATGACACCACCGCCAATGATTAACAATGATTTTGGTAAATTGTCAAGCTCCAACGCATGATCTGAATTCATCACATATTGGCCATCAACTGTTAATCCTGCCATACCTCTTGGCTTTGAGCCAGTTGCAATGACAACATTCGTCGGTACAAGCATTTCATTTTCTTGCCCATTGGACATTTCTACGGAAATAGTTCCTGGCATAGGAGAGAAAATAGAGGGACCTAAAATTCGTCCTGTACCATGATAAACATCTATTTTGCCTTTTTTCATCAGTGTATTCACACCTTGGCTTAATTGCTCAACGATCGCTTGCTTCCTAGCTTGCACTTTGTCAAATTGCAGTGTCACACCTTCAATGTCAACACCATACTCACTAGCCGTTTTATTAGCCATTCGATATACTTCTGCACTTCGAAGTAAAGCTTTACTTGGGATACAGCCTTTGTGCAAGCATGTTCCACCTAAACGATCCCGCTCTACAATAGCTGTTTTCAAGCCTAGTTGCGCAGCGCGGATGGCCGCCACATAACCGCCTGTACCTCCACCTAAAATGACAACATCATAATTTTGAGCCATGTTTATTCCCCCTTTTGAGAAAAGTGCTAAAGTATTCTATCTATTAAACCATTACCCTACCAATTAGCTTGCGGTCTATTTTTGCTTAAGAAGAACAGAACTTTAGCTTTACTGCAACGGTGCTCTTATTTGTTGGTAAAATTAGAAGAAGTCGACAATGCGACTTCTCCAAATTTTCAAACCTTGTATATTAGCGACCGTGTAAAATATTTTTTTCATTTTTTAAGAATTGGCTGCGAGATTTCGCCACACGCGCAATGCGTTCTTCAGCTAAACGATTCGCTGCCACATATGTTGGAATGCCATCTCGTTTTGAAATAGCAAAGATCTTTTCAATACTATCATATATACCGTCAATGCGTTTCAGAGCACGTTCACGATTATAACCATATAATTCATCCGCAACGTTAATAACGCCACCAGCATTAATGACATAGTCTGGTGCATAGACAATACCTAATTCATGTAGGAAATCACCATGACGTGAATCTTTTAACTGATTATTAGCAGACCCAGCAATTACTTTTGCTTTTAATTGTGGAATTGTTTCATCATTTAATATAGCACCTAAAGCACAAGGAGAGAAAATATCAACTTCTTGCGCGTAGATTTCATCTGGAGCTACTGCAATTGCGTCAAAGTCATTCACAACTCTATCAATTGCTGCTTGATTGATATCTGTTACAACAAGTTTTGCCCCTTCATTATGTAAATACTCGCAAAGCTTGTAGGCTACATTTCCTAGACCTTGTACAGAAATTTTTAATCCCTCTAATGATTCTGAACCAAATGCTTCTTTTGCAGCCGCTTTCATACCGCGGTAAACACCATACGCCGTTACTGGAGATGGGTTCCCTGATGAACCGAATGCAGGTGAGATTCCTGTTACATAATCTGTTTCCTCATGGATTAAATCCATATCTGTAACTGTTGTACCTACGTCTTCTGCCGTGATATAACGACCATTTAAGCCTTGGATGAAACGACCTAATGCACGGAACATTTCTTCGTTTTTATCTTTAAATGGGTCACCGATAATGACCGTTTTTCCACCGCCAAGGTTTAAACCAGCTGCCGCATTTTTGTAGGTCATACCTCGTGCTAAACGCAATGCGTCTTCCACTGCATTTTCCTCTGATGCATATGTCCACATACGTGCCCCGCCTAATGCTGGTCCAAGTGTTGTATCATGGATAGCGATAACCGCTTTTAACCCTGATGCTTCATCTTGGCAAAATACCAATTGTTCATAATCATACTTTTCCATATACTTGAAGATTTCCATGAAACTCGCCCCTTTGCTTTGGAAAGTGCATCCCCAAATGCCCGTCCCAATCAAGTTTTATCTAACAATCTTACCACTTGTTGTCCTCGCCTCAGCTATAATACTGAGCCCCATTTTTCAGTAGGTGTTTAGACCCTAGGATAAAAATTGTTTAGTAATGGATAATATTGCTCCACTTATTTTTACAATACTGACAAATTCACAATTTCGCAACTATTATTACATATTCTTGTTTAAGTAAGAATTTTCTAAACATTCAGTAACAAAAACTACTATATGCTCCGTCTAGTTTTGACGAACAATTATTATATTGATTACTAGCCTTTCTTGACATTCCCCCATCCACAGGTACAATTAATCATAGGAATAAGGAGGGGTATATATGGCCCGTTTAGCTGCATTTATTGTAATGCTTATTCCAGGTCTTATGGCTGCAGGCGGCATTAAATTTATGCGTGATACATTATTTGGGAAGCTTCTTTCGCCTTTCCCATTTTTATGGCTACAATTTGTAGTAGGTGTTATATTCTTTGTTATAGGCTTTGGCTTTTTCGCAGGATTTTTACTACATCGTGACCGCAAAAATGGAAAAGTAGCACCTCGCTTCCAAAAAAAATAAAAATAGCTATCCAAATAAGTCACATGGACTTACTGGATAGCTATTTTTATACACGCTGCTGTGTAGTGATGACTTTATCAGGGTAATCTGTTATCCAACCTATTACAGCATGGTGAGGATTGGTTAAGAATGGTTCATTACCATCAATTGCATAAAAACGACAGGCTTTGCCGCTTGTTACGCATGCCTCTAAATATCTTGGCTTGTAGTACCTTTTATGCATATGGACAGTATCAGCAGCTTTGTAATCAGCTAACAGATCCCATTTTAATTTTTTCGTGGCTATTAGAGCCGTTTCATATTCAGGTCTTTGCTTTTTCACATATTCCAGTATTTCGTAATGGAACGACGAGAAGTGGCTCCCTGCTGGTAACGATAGCCCTTGAAGAAAGTCATTCAGCCCACTTTGATTGTCTAAAATGGTTGATTTTAATTCAATATTTAAAGGGAGCTTATGTGTTTTAGCCCATGCTAAAACTGCATCAAATGCTGGTATTTTAGCCGATGAAAAAAGACGCCTCCAAGGCTTGCCGAGTTTAAAACGTAATAACTCTTCCATCGTACAATCACTCACCAGTTTATTGATACCTACTAATCTTGACAATTGTGGATCATGGTAGACGATTGGACAACCATCTTTTGAAAATTGGATGTCTAACTCAATGCCATCAGCCCCAAGCTCCAATGCCTTTTCAAAAGCTTTAAAGGTATTTTCTAGCGCATAGGCCGATGCTCCTCGATGTGCAAACACCGGAATATAGGACGAATTAGACATTTAACTCACCAAACTCTAGCAGAAATTTACCATTGGTCATTTTGCTTAATAAAGATGATTTTTTACCAATTTGAATATACGTCCCCGGATGCGCTTCCTTTGTCACAACAATCTCTTCTTTACCAATATGACGCATTTCGTCCATTATTAGCTTTATTTCACGATCTAATGTAACCGCTTCTGCCTTTAACTTTGTTAAAGCTTGCTTTGTCTCTTCAAAGGATGCTGTTTGTTCTTTAGACATTTGGTTGAGAAATGGCAATAAACTTTTCATTTTGGATTCATGGGCTGCAATTTCTGATTGTAACTCTTTAAGCTGGACAGCTTTTTCCTGCATGATCGAATTATTCTCTTGTTTATTGACACTTTCAATAATCAAATCCGTTCGCCGTTCCAATCGATTACCAGATATGGCCGTGACAATCGTATTTTTAGCTACAGCACGCCCTCCAATAATTTTACCTTTTCGTTCATCCACTAAAATGGAATGGGCTGAAAGCTGTGAACCTAATGCATAGAAACCAATATGGATACTTTCTGCTGCCATTAAATTTGCTTCATTGACATGTTTGACAAAAATATTGCCACCCGCTTCCACAACTGTTGACCCAAGACCAAATATGCCACCGCGAATATAAACATCTCCTTCGATGGATTTAATCAGTTTGGCACCGCTTACACCTTCAGCGCCATCAATAGAAATATCACCAGTTGCAATAACTGTATAGCCATTTGTTACTGTTCCTTTAATACTAAGAGAACCATTAAATTCTAGATTACCTGTTTCAACGCCTACATCACCGTTAATAGGTAGGTGTCTGTTTACACCAATCATACCTTTCACATCATCTAGAACACCAGCAATTTTCGAGCGGATCACAATTTTCCCGTCCTCTTCCACTTCATATGCTGATTTTGTATCGTATCGGATTGGAAAATCCCGTCCTGGTGCGGCAGCCACTACCTCACCTAGCACATTTTTCCCTGGTTTACCTAATGTAGCAGGAATCTTTTCACCTAGCCATGAGCCTTCCGAAATTTCTGAGATAAAATTCATATCAAAGTAATCCGCTTTTCCATCATCACGAATGACCGGTTTTCTCTCCGGCTTAGGTAAGTATGTAATTTGTGCATCCGTGCCTGCTATCGGTGGTTGCCCCTGAGCAATTAAAAATGCTTTTCCTGGTTCAGCCTTCGAAATATCAAAATCTAAAATTCCATGCACAATTTCATTTTCAGCAAGTATTTCTTGAATTTGCTGTGTCAGCTTTTCTTTATGATTGGCAATATATTCGTTTGTTTCATAGATAAAAATAGAGGCTGACATTTTATCACGGGCAATTTCAGCTTCAATATTTGGAAGCCAGCGGCCAATTTCTACTGGACTTGTATTTTGAGTAGACAGCACGTTTTTTAAAATTGAAAAATTAGATAATTTAAGTCGCGGATGACTACGTAAAATGCTATCAAATTCTTTTAATGGGAATCCGGCACTAAAAGTAAGCATAAATACCTTGCCATTTTCTTCAGAAATTTCGAAGTTTTCATTTCGAACTAGAATCAAGCTACCTCCTCCTTCCCTCTATATGTAAGTATATACAATCCACTTACATTTGTTTAGAGACCATTGTCACTAACGAGAAAGAAAATAGTACTACTTAATCATTAAAACATCGAACTATTTTTTATTTCCATTAAATATAAATAGGTTTATAATACTAAAAAATGTTTATTATTTTATTTTTTTAATAAAATTACCCTTAATTACATGGATATTCTATTAGGATCATTTGAACAAATAGTATTCCCTAGATATATATTATAGGATGGGATCGTCATAAAAAATAAATAATAAAAGGTCTTTAGAACTATAAAATTTTCAGATATTAAGGCTCTTTATTCAAGATAACTCTTTATATTTCCAATTTGGAAGGTCGAACCAAGTTGTTCTAATTCTTCCTTAGTCATATATCGCATATTTATTTTACCGTCTACTACGAGACGGACTTCAAATAATTGTTCATCTATTTGTATAATTTCTATTGAATTCATTACATCTAATTGAAAATTGACACTTTTCATTTGAATCACCTGCTTCTAGTTATTTAATCTAACAGTATGTAATAAAAAACTACCCCAAAAAAACAGGGTAGAAAAGGAAGTATTACCAAGCAGTATAACCAAAGTCATTACTAAAATCTACTGTTGTATTATTCGTAATTTCTATGTTTTTAATTTGATGTTTATAAAGGAACATTGTGTTATCTTCAAAAACTTTATAATTATAATTACCAAATATAGATTTAAGCTGACTATGCGAATTTAAAGGTTCAGAAATATTCCGTTTTGCATTTTTCGATGAGATTACTGCGATATAATTTCCAGAGGGAATACTATTAATACTATAATTCCCATTCTTATCTACTAAAGTTCTATATACATTTTTCAACTCAGTTTTATTATCAAGCCAATCGAATAATTCTTGTTTAGTGTAACTTGGATATGTTGCAGTTGTTGAAAATAGATAAACTGTAGCACCTGTATCTCCTAAAGTACCAATGAAGTCGTTATACTTCCAAACAACCGTACCCTTTATAGCACCGTTTCCTCTGCTGGTGTTGGATGTATTTGGATTACTAGAAACTTTACCAGATTTTATATATTGCTCTGTTCTATTTATAAAAGCTTTTAGGTGCGTTTGAGTCAATTTATTATTAGGCTTAAATGTACCATCAGAATAACCAGCTGTTATACCAGCAGCTACTAATTGTTGAATCGCATTATATGCACTATTTTCTCGAGGGACATCTTTAAACGTAGCATTCCCTGTAGGTAATTTTGAACCAAAAGCTCTTGAAATAAAAATCGCAATATGTGCTCTTGTTAATTCTTGCGAGGGCTTGAATGTACCATCTGAATATCCACTTACAATTCCTTTATCAACTGCTGATTGGATATAACCACTTGCGTAGTGACTTTTCGGAACATCTTTAAATTGTGTTGCTCTTTGAGTACCATCCAATCCTAAAAGCTTCCCAATTTCAACAATTGATTCGGCACGATTTGAAACCTTTTCTGCAGCATTCACTTCTGAACTATTAAATGAAAGAATAGACAAAATTAATACAAAAAACAATGAACATAACACTTTTCTCATATGTATACCTCCACATTCTATTCTAGAATCCACCCTTTAATACTAATATCTAAACCTAAATTGCATTACATTAGTATCACCCCTATAAGATAAGATTACCACCAAACCAATTTTTTTGAAATATTTTTATAGTAAGGGATTAAGGCATAAAAAAATACGCCCTTCTAAACAGTGATTCCACTGTCTAAAAATGGCGTTATAAAAACTCGAAGTATAATTGCTATTTCAGTTTTTCTATCATTTATTGCTAAAAGCTGTACGTTTAGCTAGCCATCATGTCAATACGGATTTTGTCTGCTATCATAGCAATGAACTCACTATTCGTCGGCTTGGATTTCAAATGATGGACTGTGTAACCAAACATCGACGAAATGGATTCATAATTGCCACGATTCCATGCCACTTCAATAGCATGACGAATAGCACGTTCAACGCGTGATGGTGTTGTGTTGAATTTTTTTGCAATTTCCGGATATAAAATTTTTGTCACAGATCCTAATAATTCAATATCTTCGAATACCATTTGAATGGCTTCGCGCAAATAAGAGTACCCTTTAATATGCGCAGGTACACCAATTTCTTTAATGATGGCTGTAATTGTGCTGTCTAATTGATGCTGATTTAATTTTTGAGGCACTGTTGGTTGTAAAACGCTTGTCTTTTTAGGAAGTGTCGCCTTCTGTCCAGCACAGTGTAAAATCTTTTGTACCAATTGGTCAAATTCAAATGGCTTTAGCATGAAATAGGAAGCCCCTAAATCTACAGCCTGCTTCATGACATCTTCTTGGCCAAAGGCTGTTAACATAATTACTTGGACTGATGACATTTTCTCATTTTGATACATCGATTCTAAAACAGCTAAGCCGTCAAGATGAGGCATAATTATATCTAGAAGTAAAATATCAGGTGTAAATTCCTCAAGCATTTGTAGACAAATTTTTCCATTCGAAGCTGTCGCAATAATTTCTATTTCGGCATGTCCCTGGAAATATTGCTCCATTGTTTTTAATAACTCACGATTATCATCTGCAATCGCTACTTTTACCTTTGTCATTTCAATTCCTCCTTCTGGACTTGCTTTGAACACTCCAAAGCGTTAACCTAACCCCTAAATGCCGTTTTTGGCACACTGTGGAATTTTCGACATTTTTGTTTAAAAACCTTTTTCATTTCCAAAAATGAGTATGTAGTCCGATACTTTCTTTTAATATCGACAAGTTGCGCTAAATAATGGCAAACTGTCGAAATGCTCTTATTACCTATTTTAGATAAAAAAATAAGATAAAACTACAGTTTTTTTAAATATCATGACTCCTTAAGGTTATTATGAGAAATACTTGTTGAATTCAAGGTCTTTTTAACAAAAAGGTAAAAATCCGCAAGTCTCCAGCGGCACCTGTTCTGCCTGCGGAAAATGCGGATTTTTACCAAATGCCATCCCTCTTTTTAGGAAGACTTTCTTAACATTTCAGCTACCGTTAGAGCTGCTCCCTTTTTCGGCTCCTCCACAAACATATGTGTCACAGCACCGACAAACCGACCGTCTTGAATGATAGGACTGCCACTCATTCCTTGCAAAATTCCACCCGTTTTTTCAATGAGCTTTTCGTCAGATACTATAAATTCAAGTCGTTCATTTTCAACCTTTGTTATTTCAATGGAAAAAGTTTCGACTTTACGGCCTTCAATCGCCGTATATATTTCCGCTTTCCCCGTTTTTATATCCTTTTCATGCATAATTTCAATCGCTTTGGGTAATCTTTGTGGATAGCCTTCTTCCCAACGGCCAAAAATTCCATAAACAGTATTTTTATCTATACTCCCTAAACGTTCCTGATGTTTTTCAATGGAGGAGATTTTGTATCCCGGTTGGCCAGGCATACTTTTACGGATTTGTTGAATGGAAGCTAAAAAAATGGAGCCAGCTCTAAATACAGGGGCTTCTTGTAGGGTTGAATCAACAATTTGATGACCTAGTGCGCCATAGTTTTTTGTCTCTGGATCAATATAAGTCAGTGTTCCTACTCCATCTGTTTCATCTTTTAAAAAGGATATGATGTGCTCTGCTTCTTGATTTTGTAATTCAAGTGTAACTTGTTTTCCGTCATTATTGATCGTCCATTTCTGTTGGCCTTCTTTAGCCATAGCTTGTTTGGCATCTGCCAGCGATTTTACAGGTATATCATTAATTTTTTCAATCACTGCGCCGCCTTTCATCCACTGATTGGAAGCTAACAGTACATCATGCGCTACAAACACATGCGATAATTGAAGTTGGATTCCAATGGCTTCTCCCATCGGTATAAGCTTTTTGGCGGCTAAAGCTTGTATAGGCAACACTAACAAAAAGATGAGCATAGGCAAAATGACTAATTGACGCCAACGACGATTCATACGACACCTCCTTTTCATTTTTGTCTTTTTACTATGTGTTGTTGTGGCATTCTTATAAGCGGTAAATATTTGTGCAAAAAGAAAAAAACCAGAAACAGTATCAACAACTGTTTCTGGAATATGCTTAACGCATTTGTTTTTTACGTTCTTCTGCCATGGTTAATAACTCTGTTGCATGCTGTAGCGTTAAAGCAGTAATTTCTGTTCCAGACATCATACGGCTGACTTCTTCAATCCGTGCCTTCTGATCAATTTCTGATAAAGAAGTAAATGTTCGATCATGTTCGACTTCTTTTTTTATAAAGTAATGATGATCAGCCATTGCTGCAACTTGAGGTAAGTGTGAAATGCAAAGCACTTGAGAATTAATGGATACTGCAGCAATTTTTTCTGCAATGGCCTGCGCTACTCTTCCACTAACACCTGTGTCCACTTCATCAAAAATGATGGATGTAATACCATTCGAAGAAGAGAAAATGGTTTTCAGCGCCAGCATCATTCGTGATAACTCTCCTCCCGAAGCAATTTTCGGTAAGGACTTTGGTGGTTCTCCAACATTGGTAGAAATATAGAAAACAATTTGATCTTTTCCATTTGCATCGAAATATGACAATTCTTCAAAATTGACAATGAATTTAGCTTTTTCCATATGTAATTCACGTAACTCTGCCATAATGGCTTCACTTAACTGTTGGGCAGCCGCTTTACGCACGGTTGAAAGTTCTGCAGCAAGCTCATTGAGCACCGATTCCATTTCAAGCACTCTTCGCTCTTTCACCTGCAAAATTTCATCACGATTGAGCAGTTCATTTAACTCTATTTTTATTTTTTCAAAATACGCTAAAATGTCCTCCACTGTCGAACCATATTTGCGTTTTAAATTTTGGAATAAAGCTAACCGTTGCTCCACCTCATTTAAACGTGCTGGATCAAACTCTAACTCATCTAATACATTTTTGACCTGATAAGCCGCATCTTGTAGCGCATAAAATGCCGTTGTCACTGCCTCGGAAGCTTCTTTGAATTGTTCATCCACTGTTGCTGCATCGTCCAAAGCTCCCATTGCATTACCAATCCAATCAAGACCTTTTGATTCTCCCTGAATAGCCTCATAGGCAGCACTAGAGCGCTCAAAAATTTTATTGTAATTCATGAGTCGACGGCGTTCATCAAGAAGCTCATCTTCCTCACCTAGCCTTAAATTGGCTTCTTCTAGCTCTTTTATTTGAAATTGATACAAATCAATGCGTTGTGCCATCAATTGTTCATCAATAGAAATTGAAGCCAGGTCCTTTTTCAGCATTCGATATTCTTCATATTGTTCGCTGTATGTTTTTTGAATAGGCAACAGCTGTTCTTCTGCAAACTGGTCGAGTAAATTGATATGTTGTTTTTCATCCATCAGCTCTTGATTTTCATGTTGGCCATGAATATCAATAAGACTCGCACCAATTTCCCTCAGCACTGATAATGGCACAAGTTTACCATTTACACGGCAAATACTTTTCCCAGAATCATTTAAATCACGACGTAAAATAACTGTATCTTCTTCAATTTCAATGCCTGCTTCTTCTAATTTTTTCAGCACTGGATGCGTGGAATTCGAAATTTGAAATAAACCACCTAATTCTGCTTTCCTTGCTCCATGACGAATAAATTCAGTATTTCCCCGCCCACCAGCAAGTAAATGAACAGCATCAATGATAATTGATTTACCAGCACCAGTTTCCCCAGTTAGCACTGTCAATCCTTCTGAAAAACTTACAGTCAAATCCTCAATGATAGCAAAGTTTCGGATACTAAGCTCTCTTAACACTAATTGTCACCTCTGAATCCATTTCCCCATTTTTTAAAGCATGTCTAGTAAGCGATTTTTTGTATTTTCCCGCTCGTTTTCATCTCGACAAATAATTAAAATGGTATCGTCTCCAGAAATTGTACCTAAAATTTCTGGCCAATCTAAATGGTCTAATAAGGATGCAATCGCATTCGCATTTCCAGGAAGAGCTTTCATCACTAAAAAGTGCGAAGCTCCATCAATGCTGATAAAGGCATCCGCTAATGCGCGATGTAATTTTTGTACTGGGTTAAATCTTTGATCTGCGGGCAAGCTATACTTATAGCGGCCGTCCTGTAATGGTACTTTCACCAAATGTAGCTCTTTGATATCACGGGATACCGTAGCTTGTGTCACATTATAGCCTGCATCTTTTAGAAAATCGACTAAATCATCTTGTGTTTCAATTTCATGATTAGCAATAATATCCCTAATCCGTATATGTCGTTGTCCTTTATTCATCATAGCCACCTCTAATAAATAATTAATTATGTGTATAATCACACTACCATTTTCAACAAAAAAGCACAAGAAAAAACACGGCTCTATAAGCGAGCACGTGTTATTTTAAAGAATTATGCGCTTCTTCTACGAGTGCATTAAAAGCTGTATATGCAGGAATGTCTTCTTCTCCAACAGGATTCACTAAATGGAATAAAAATTCAATATTTCCTTCTCCACCTGTTATCGGGGAATAAGAAGCATCCTTCACCACAAATCCAACTTCTGTGGCCATTGCTGCCGTTTTTTCTAATACTTCAAGATGGACTTTTTTATCACGAACGATACCTTTTTTTCCAACCTTATCTTTTCCCGCTTCAAACTGCGGCTTCACCAATGCCATGACATCGCCACCTGGTAGCAATAATGTCTTTAACACCGGTAAAATTAATGATAAAGAAATAAAACTAACATCTATTGTTGCAAAATCAGGTAACCCTTCAGATAAATCTGCCGCCGTAGTATATCGGAAATTAGTTTTTTCCATGACAGTCACACGTTCATCCGACCGAATTTTCCATGCTAATTGATTGGAGCCAACATCCAGCGCATAGCAATGTCTTGCTCCATGCTGCAACGCACAATCTGTAAATCCACCTGTAGAGGAGCCAATGTCAAGCATCAGCTTCCCTTCTACAGACATATCAAAAATTTGTAGGGCCTTTTCAAGCTTCAGACCACCACGACTAACATATTTTAAATCGGAGCCTTTTACTTGTAGAGGGGAATCGATAGCAATTTTTTCTCCTGCTTTATCGATACGTATTTCATTTGAAAAAACAAGTCCTGCCATAATGGAACGTTTTGCTTTTTCTCTTGTTTCACATAATCCACGCTCTACTAGTAAAATATCCACGCGTTCTTTTGGTTGTTTTGTCATTATTTATTCAAACCTACTTGCTGTTTTTGTTGAAGTAATACCTGCATACGCGCTACCGCATCCTCTGCTGTCATATGAATTTCTTCAAGCAGCTGATCGACATTACCATGCTCGATATATTGATCTGGAATACCCATACGATCAACAATTGCATTAAGATAGCCATGGTCATGAGCAAATTCTAATACGCCGCTGCCAAATCCACCTTTTAGAACCGCTTCTTCAATCGTTAAAATCGGTTTATGATTAGATAAAATTCGATGTAGCATATCCTTATCCATTGGTTTGATAAAGCGTGCATTGACCACCTCAATATCAATACCTTGCTGTGCTAACATGTCTGCTGCTTGCATGGCCATCGGAATCGTTGTGCCAAATGTTAAAATGGAAGCGTCTTTTCCTTCTCGTAAAACTTCCCAGCTACCAATTGGTAATGCCACAAGCTCATCATCTAGTGGTACGCCAATCCCATTACCACGTGGATAACGTAACGCAATTGGACCTCCATCATACTCAATAGCTGTTTTCACCATATGCTGCCCCTCATTCTCATCCTTAGGCATCATGATCGTCATGTTTGGAATATGACGAAGGAAAGCGATATCAAATACGCCCTGATGTGTTTCCCCGTCTGCCCCAACTAAACCAGCACGATCAATACCGATAAAGACATTTAGATTCGGACGTGCAATATCATGTAAAACTTGGTCATAAGCACGTTGTAGGAATGTGGAATAAATCGCTAAAAATGGCTTCATATTTTGTGTAGCTAAACCTGCTGCCATTGTTGCTGCATGCTGCTCAGCAATCCCCACGTCAAAGAAACGATTTGGAAAATCCTGTTGAATACCTTGTAATTTTGACCCGACAGGCATAGCAGGTGTGATCGTCACGATTCGCTCATCTTCATGAGCAATTTTACGAACAGTTTCTGCAATTAAACTACTCCATGCTGGCCCTTTTGTCTCTGACTTAACAAAGGCACCATTTTCAATTTTATAAGGACCTGTTCCATGCCAATTACCAATTGTATCGTCTTCAGCAGGTTTATAGCCCTTCCCTTTTTTCGTAATCACGTGAACCAGGACTGGCCCTTTCACTTTTTTTGCATGGGATAATGTCATTTCCAATGCTTCAAAATCATGACCATCAATAGGACCAAGATATTTAAAGCCTAGTTCTTCAAAAAAGACCCCTGACACCACTAAATATTTTAAGCTATCCTTCAAGCGTTCCGCAGTAGATGCAAGCTTCCCACCTAATACCGGAATTTTATTAATCAGTGATTCGAGCTCTTCTTTGGCTTTTGAATACTCCTTGGCAGTACGCAAACGTCCTAAAACACTGTGAAGCGCACCAACATTTGGAGCAATGGACATTTCATTATCATTTAGGATGACAATCATATTCGTTTTCGCATGTCCGATATGATTTAACGCTTCAAGCGCCATACCGCCAGTTAAAGCGCCATCCCCAATAATAGGAATTACATAGTTATGTTCTTTTTTTATATCACGTGCTGCTGCCATACCCATGGCTGCTGATAAGGAAGTTGAGCTATGACCTGTTTCCCATTCATCATGTTCACTCTCCACGCGCTTTGGAAATCCACAAAGCCCTTTGAACTGACGTAGTGTGTCAAATTGACTCGCACGACCTGTTAAAATTTTATGCACGTAAGCTTGGTGGCCAACATCCCACAAAAACTTATCTTTTGGACTGTCAAACATTTTATGCAACATCATCGTAAGCTCGACTACTCCTAAATTCGGCCCGATATGTCCACCTGTGACAGAACATTTTTCGATTAAGAAGGTACGAATTTCTTGCGCTACCTGCTCAAGCTCCTTCTTATTTAAGTTTTTTAAAAAGGATGGACTAGTTATTTTATTTAAATCCACCTTTCTCACACACCTTTTCAATAAAATATTCACCGCATTTGTTTTCACTATTATAGCAGTGTTATCAATATGCTAAAAGCACGAGCACTTCATTGTTTACAATTTGTAAACGTTCCCACCTATTCTAGCATATTCTTTTCCTTCAATGCCTTGATTTTCTCTTAGTTTTTACGATGAACAATATATGCCGCAAAGTCTCGTAACAAGCTAGCATCTATTGGTAATTGATCGAGTGCATTAATGGCATGTTGATAATGCTCCGCAAGCTTTTCTTTCGCTCCATCTAGCGTTAAAAGTGCTGGATAAGTACTCTTATCACTAGCTACATCTTTGCCCGCCGTTTTCCCTAGTTCTTCTGTTGTCCCTTCGATATCTAAAATATCGTCTTGGATTTGGAAAGCTAGGCCGATGTGATGGGCATATTCCTTCAATGTAGCACGGTCTTGTTTAGACGCGTCTGCTAATACGGCTCCCGCTTCAATACTAAATCTTAATAAAGCACCAGTTTTATTGACATGGACTTGTTCCAGTTCCGTTAAATCAAGCTGACGCTGCTCACCCTCCATATCGAGTACTTGACCACCAACCATGCCTTCAGCACCTGCGGCAACGCTTAATAACTGCACAAGCTCTATACGCTTTTCAGCCGTTACATCCATGCGCGCTAAAATACCAAATGCCAATGTGTTTAATGCATCACCAGCTAGTGTTGCAAGTGCTTCTCCATAAACTTTGTGGTTTGTTGGCTTTCCTCTTCTAAAATCATCATTATCCATGCTTGGTAAATCATCATGAATTAACGAGTACGTATGAATGATTTCAATAACAGCCCCTACAATTAAACCATCCTGTAAATTTTTTCTGTAAAGCTCAAGGACAGCTAATACAAAAAGTGGTCGTATACGTTTTCCGCCCGCCTTTAATGAATATAGCATGGAGTCCTTTAAATCTACTGGAGCATCAATTTTTGAAACAAGTGCAAACATCGTTTCTTCGATTTGTGGTATGTTGCTTTCAATAAAGTACTTTAATGGCTCATTCATTTCCTAATTCTCTCCCTTTAGTGGATCAAATGCTGTTGTTTCACCTGTCTCTTGGACAATAGATACTAGCTGCTCTTCAGCATGTTGCAGCTTACTATGGCAAAACTTTGATAGCTCCATTCCTTGCTTGTATAAATCAATCGCATTTTCCAATGGCACATCGCCTTGTTCTAGCTGGCGAACTATTTCTTCCAATGCCGTCATAGCCTCTGCGAAAGTCTGTTGCTTTTCTGTCACAACGATTCCCCCTCATTCTTTGGCAAAATATCCTTCACTTCAGCCACAACCTTCCCATCATGGAAAGCTAATGTCAGATAATCCTGCTCTTGTACTTCAGTGGATGATTTGATCATATGTTGATCTTTATAAGCGACTGTAAATCCTCTTGTTAAAATGGATAGTGGATTTAATGCTTCTAGTGTTCGAATGGTTGCCTCAAATTGTTGTTGCTGCTTCGCTACATAATACGTTGCAGCACGTGTTAACTGTTGCATGCGCGCTTCTAGCTCTCGTTGATGGAAAGCAAGTGCTTTTTTTGGTGAATGTTGTGCCACCGTACTATGTAATTGTTGAAGCTGTGCACTCTTCTTCATCAAATCTACTTGCATGGCTGTTTGCAATCCTGACTCGAGCTGTGCCAATCTTTCAGTAAACGGTCGATAAAGTCTTTCTGGCATTGACAATGGATAAGACTGTTGGAGCTTATTAAGACGTTGTCGTTCAGCCATAAGTTGCGACCTAACCATTTGGTGAATTTGAGATTTTTGTGAAAGTACCCGCTGGAATAGCTCCGTTTGATCTGGTACTGCCATCTCTGCGGCTGCTGTTGGTGTAGGTGCGCGTAAATCAGAGACATAGTCGGCAATTGTCGTATCTGTTTCATGACCAACTGCGCTAATAATAGGGATTCGACTTTCAAAAATAGCTCTCGCTACTATTTCTTCATTGAATGCCCATAAGTCCTCGATAGAGCCTCCCCCTCGTCCGACAATCAACACTTGACACGTAGCATCTTGATTGGCACGTTGAATATTTTGCACAATATTTGGTGCCGCCTGTGCTCCTTGAACGAGTGTAGGGTAAATCAGAATTTCAGCTAGAGGGTAACGTCTCTTTAAAGTCGTACAAATATCTCGAATCGCTGCTCCTGTTGTTGATGTTAGCACACCAATTTTTTCAGGAAACTTTGGGATCGATTGTTTCCAATCTAATTTAAAAAGCCCTTCTTTTTGTAATTGTTCTTTTAATTGATTAAAGGCAACAAATAGACTACCGATACCATCCGGTTGCATTTCTTGGACATATAGCTGATAAGTCCCATAGCCTTCGTAAACGTTTACATCCCCACGAATAAATACTTGCATACCTTCTTTTGGTTCAAATGCTAATTTCGTGGCAGCCGCTTTAAACATCGTGGCAGCAATTCTTGCCCCATCATCCTTCAATGTAAAGTAAATATGGCCAGATTGATGAATTTTCACATTTGATAGTTCGCCTTTCACATACACTTCGCGTAGGTGAGGGTCCGCATCGAATTTTCGTTTAATATATTTTGTTAATGCTTTTACAGTTAAATAAGAAGCAGAGGACATGTTTTCGGCTCCTTTACTAAGATCAAGTTTTTCACAAAAACTACACCTATCATAACATTTTTTACTGGTGTTGACGCGTTTAAATGCAGTTTCGCTAGAAAAAATGCCTGTCTTTTATCTATCAAAAAACAACTATAACATATTCATACACGTTCTAACTAATAGAAATTGACTATTCAATGAATAACAAAAAAAGGTCTCATAACAACAGTTGTTATGAGACTTTACATTTTAATAGAATAATAATAATAATGTTCCTACAATAAAACAGTAGTACGTAAAATAGCTAAGTTTACCACTTTTCATAATGCCCATAAACCAACGCATGGCAAAGTACGTCATAATAAGTGTAGCTAGAAAAGTGGCTGCATATGGAAGCGCTAACGCACCTTTATTAGGCTCACCTAAAAAATCAGTTATTCCTAATACAACCCCACCTAAGCTTACTGGAATATAAAGCATAAAGGAGAAACGTAATGCCGTATCCTGTCTCATACCTACTGCAATAGCTGAAATAATCGTAGCACCTGATCGGCTAATACCTGGTGTGAGAGCGACTGCTTGCCCTAACCCAACAATAATGGCATCCTTCGTACTTAAATCTGCATCTTTTTTCTTCCCACGCATATTACGAATCAACCATAATGCCGCACCCGTAACAAACAACATGAGTGCAATTGTCGTCATGCTCACATTGTCTCCAATAACATCACTTAATAATACTCCTAAAACGCCCGCCGGAATTGAACCGATAATAATATACAAAGCAAAACGAAAATCAGCATTATAGCGCTTCTCACGTGTTTTCAAGTACAAGAAGAAATGGGAAATCAATCGCACTATATCCTCACGATAAATATAAACAATAGCAAGTAACGAAGCTGTATTGGTTAGAATGGCGAACGTAAACCCTTGTTCACCAAGCCCTAGTATTTCGCTGGCAATCATCACATGTCCACTTGAAGATACGGGAATTGGTTCTGTAAACCCTTGGACAAGGCCAATAATGATATGCTTCACAATTAACACAATATCGATATTTTCCATAAAAACCTCCTACTAAGTATGTATGTCCCAAACGTTACATTAGACGTCAAAATTAGCATAAAAGTTCTGGCATCGATCCATAAAAAAAGTCATCTCAACACGATATTGAGATGACTTCTGGAAAAGGCTATTTAATTAGCAAGCTTATTTTCAGCTGCTTGCACAGTGTTGAATAGTAACATGGTGATGGTCATCGGTCCAACACCGCCTGGAACAGGGGTGATATGAGACGCTATACCATCTACTTCAGCAAAGTTTACGTCGCCGCATAATTTATTGTTGTCATCACGATTAATGCCAACATCAATTACAACAGCCCCTTCTTTCACATGCTCTTTTGTAATAAAGTTTGCACGTCCAACAGCAGCAATTAATATATCCGCTTGTTTTGTAAATGAAGGTAAATCTGGCGTTTTGGAATGTGTATACGTAACCGTAGCATCTTTTTGCAATAGTAGTTGTCCCATTGGCTTACCAACAATATGACTACGTCCTACGATTACAGCATGTTTTCCTGCAATTTCAATTCCTGAATACTCAAGAAGCTTCATTACGCCAAAAGGAGTACAAGGTAAAAATGTTTCTTGGCCAAGCATCATTTTCCCAACACTGACAGGTGAGAAGCCATCAACATCCTTCTCGACAGCAATTGTCGCGATGACTGTATCCTCATCAATATGTTTGGGAAGTGGTAATTGTACTAAAATACCGTGAATATCTTCACGTTGATTTAATTGTTGAATTTGTGTTAATAATTCCTCTTGCTTCGTTTCTTCTGGTAATTTAATCAGTTCCGAATACATACCAATTGCTTCACAAGATTTTTGCTTATTTCTCACATATGTAGCTGAAGCTTGGTTGTCCCCAACTAACACAACCGCTAAACCAGGTGTTAACCCCTGTTCTTTTAAACGAATTACACGCTCTGCTACAGCATTACGAATTTCTTGACCAATCTCTTTACCATTAATAATTGCACTTGACATAAACCTTCGTTACTCCTTCCAATTCAACACATTATTCTTGTTCTGTAAATTTAGAAAGTACACCATTGACGAATTTAGATGAACTATCATCGCCAAATGTTTTACATAACTCGATTGCTTCGTTTAGTACTACTCTTTTTGGTGTTTCTGGCATGTATAACAGCTCGTATACAGCTAGGCGTAAAACAGTTCTTTCAATTTTGGGTAAACGGGCAAGTGACCACTTTTCAAGATGCTGTTCTAATGTAGCATCAATTTCCTCCAAATGTTCAGCTGTTCCAGTAACAATTTTTTCGTAGAAGACATTTGTCGGTTGGCCTTTAATATGACCCATTGCTTCTTCAACTGTTAAATCTGTATTGTCTAGCTGAAACAAAACTTGCAACGCTTTTTCGCGTGCTTCATGTCGTTTCATGTAAAGCTCTCCTTCTTAAGTGGCATTAAGGTTTATAATAGCATAAAATCGCCCGAGAAACACGATTTCAAGCAAGTTTTCAATAATCTGAAACCTTTTTCAAGAAACTTTTTGCGCATCTAACAATTCATGTTAAGCATTCCAAAATGATTGTTTAAATCACAAAATGTTATAATAAAGAAAATTGAAAGAATCTTCAGAGGTGTTCACAATGCAATATGAAGCTATTTGCACAAGCTGTAAAAAACCATTCAAGCTCCGAGAGGGTGAAGCACAATATAAACAAATGAAAGAACGTAAAGCTCACCTATTTTATTGCGAAGAGTGCAAGCATAAAATTCGCTTTGATGCCATCCGAAACTTCTTTAGCTACTAGTGGAGGCAAGTAAGTATGAAGGAACATTATTATACAATCGGTGAGGTTGCCAAACTGTCGAATCTATCTGTTCAAACTTTACGCTATTATGATCAGATTGATTTATTTAAGCCTGCATACACTGATACTTATACCAATTATCGCTATTATAAAGATAGTCAAGTTTTTTATTTAGACATCATTAAATCACTTAAATATATCGGTATTTCACTAGAAGATATAAAAAAGGCGCTCAAATTAACGTCTGAAGAACTGCTTGACTTTTTAGCACAGCAAGAGCTAAGAATTGATGATAAAATTTCACGATTGAATGAAGTAAAAAACACATTATTAAAAACCAAAAAGCAATTACAGGAACAAATTGATATCCCCTTCTTTGGTGAGGTATATATACAGGTAGAGGAAGCGATGCCTATTCTACAAGTGACAACTAACAAATTAACACCAACTTCTAGTACCAATACATATTACGCAACCCTTACAAAAATTATTGAGAAAGAAGGCAGTGTATTAAATAGTCGCTATGGTTGTATATATCCACTCGCTCCCTATGAAGATGTGAATGCAATTATTTATGATGCTATTTTCACCCCGCTATTAACAGAGCGTATTTTTTCGAAGCTATCGTCAAACATTGAACAAACAATTATACCTGCAGGTACATTTGTATGTATCGCATTTATCTACCATCCGGATACCTATTTTTCTTTTTATGAAAAATTAAGAAATTATGTGATGGCTCAGTCAGAGGCTTTTGAATCCCAAGTTTATGAGCTCTATATGCCAGCTACTCTTACTATAGAGCATGAAAAGAAATTCATTGTTGAATTAAAGGTTCGCAAAAAACAATAAGATATCATCTTCCTTTATGTATAACTCTCTACATTAATTTCCAAACTGATAAAAAACATTAAAATTGAAAACAAATCTTTTGACCCTATAGTTACTATAGGGTTTATCGTATTACATGGAAATATTCTAGTAGAATGTCAATTTCATGTATCGTGAACGAATAAAAGGAGAACTTTATGAGCAAGAAACAAAATATAACATTAGCAATTTTACTATCGAATCTATTCATTGCCTTTTTAGGTATTGGTTTAGTCATTCCTGTTTTACCAACCATCATGAATGAGCTTCATATTTCGGGCTCCGTCGTTGGGTATATGGTTGCAGCCTTTGCCATTACGCAACTGATTGTGTCACCTATTGCAGGTAAGCTAGTCGATAATATTGGCCGCAAAGTCATGATTGTTGCAGGGCTTTTTATTTTTGGACTTTCAGAGTTTTTATTTGGATTAGGACGTTCCATTGAAATACTCTTTATCTCTCGAATGCTAGGTGGAGTCAGTGCGGCCTTCATTATGCCTGCCGTCACTGCTTATATTGCCGATATTACTACACTATCTCAACGCCCAAAAGCTCTTGGCTATATGAGTGCAGCAATTAGTACAGGCTTTATAATCGGTCCTGGAATTGGAGGATTTTTAGCCGAATATGGTACGCGGGTACCATTCTATGCGGCAGGTGTCCTTGGCCTTGTAGCAGCCATCTTTTCCTTCGTATTATTAAAGGAACCAACACGAGCTGGAGATAAGGAAGATACACCAACATCCATGTTAGGTAGTGCAAAGCGAGTATTTAGCCCGCTTTATTTCATTCCATTTATTCTTATTTTCGTCCTATCATTTGGCTTAGCAGCGTTCGAATCATTATTTAGTTTATTCGTCGATCATAAATTCGCCTTTACGCCTTCGGATATCGCCATTATCATTACAGGCAGTGGGATTGTAGGTGCATTGGCACAATTATTACTATTTGATTGGCTGACAAAGAAAATGGGAGAAATTAATGTCATTCGTTACTCGCTAATCCTCTCAGCCGTTTTAACATTTGCTATGACCATCGTCAATCATTATTTTGCCATCTTATTTGTCACATTCTTTATTTTTGTCGGTTTCGATTTAATTCGTCCAGCTGTCACTTCATATTTATCTAAAATTGCTGGTAATGAGCAAGGGTTTGTTGGTGGCATGAACTCTATGTTTACAAGCCTAGGTAATATTTTCGGTCCTATTTTAGGCGGGATACTGTTTGATATTAATTTGAACTATCCCTATTACTTTGCGACAATTGTTTTAGTGCTAGGTGTCATCCTTGCGTTATTCTGGAGAAAGCCAAAGCATATTGAATTATAAACTTACAGCGATACAATATTATGAATGAATTTCCAAATAACAAAGGATTGCCCAAAGATGAATGAATCATCTTTGGGCAATCCTATTCGTTTTATTCATGTACCACAGTTTCTTCTTTTTCGAAGTGAATCCCTGTAATATGCACATTTACTTCTGCTGTTTCCAGTGCTGTCATATTAAAAATAGCTTGGCGTATCTGTGTTTGTACCTCCTTCGCAACCTTAGGAATGGCATATCCATATTTCACAGAGCAAAATACATCAATAGCGATTTCACCCGTTTCTGTTACACCTGATTTAATGCCTTTATTGTGTACTTTTTTACCGAAACGTTCCACGACACCTGTCGCAATATTACCACGTGTTGCAGCAATGCCTTCGATCTCATTTACAGCGATTCCAGCCACAACTTCGATAACCTCTGCCGCTACTTCAATTTTTCCAAGCTCTTCTTTTCCAGAAGGTGTTGGTTGTACGAAAGATTGTCCTACTTTCTCTGCCATACAAATATCATCCTTTCCCTTACACATCACAAACAAATGCTGTACTTACGCTTATTATACTATAAAAAGGAAGGTTTGGCTGTCGAAAGCCGTTTTAATTTATAAAGAAGCTTCATGAAATGATCTTTATTGCTCCTCAACATTTATTAATTCACACTGCTATATCAGTTAATTTATAAAGTTTACATTTTCCATTTTTATACCAACTAATAATTTACTATGATATGCTCTCTATTATGAATAAAGTTATAGCTAGTTAAGAAAAAGCAGATTTGAGAGGTGAATAAATTGACAAGAATGAAATAGGAACATTATTACTATTTTTAAATTGTGTTAGTGTTAGTAATTAGTATTTTTGGATTTGTAATTAGAAAATTGTTAGGTGTCGAGAGAAAAAAATGGTTTTCTTATAATCATCATAATGAAAGACATAAAAAACTTGATTGGTCAGTAAGAATATTTTTTATAAGTCTATTTTTTTTAGTACAGTTTATATGAATAACAACGATTCATTTGTCGTTTATCGAAATTTTGAAACACGGATTATCTTAATTGCTTTTATAATAACTTTTACGATAACAACTGATTTTTTCGGCCTATTTAATAATTAAAATTTTATCAAGTTCATGAGTGCTTGGTGGAATGGTTGTTTTACAAAAGACTAGTAACGTTAAAAATCCTGTCAATGCCAACTCCCTCAAGCTTTAACGATATATCTAAGAATAGAAAAATTTCAGAACGCTCTTCTATTACCATCTTTTTTCATAATTTTACTTTTAAATTACTTTTAAAAAGGCTTGTAAAATCTATTCTAGTAACATACAAAAAGAGAAGCATATTAATCCAGCTTCTCTTATGATTACTACTATACAAATACATGCTTCTTATGCCATTTAAAATACTTCTTATTTTCCTCATGGCGATTCACGCGCATTTTAGGATGAATACCGTACTTCACATAATCCTCCTCATCAATCCGTTCAGAGATATGAATCTTACCTGTCCCATCAAATGCAATATAGCCTTTGTCATATAATGCATCATGATTACAGCATAACAATAAACCGTTATAAGCATCCAATCTTTCTTCATGTGCGCTATCCTTCCAAGGCTTTGAATGACTTGCTCTTAGCATTGCAGGTAAATCTATGCCACACAATGCACATTGATGATTCCATAAAGGAGCTAACGCCTCTTTATATCTCTGCTGACCTTTACGAATTTTCACTTTTGCTTCCGCTTCTGTCTCAGCTAGGATTGGTACAAGTTTATTACTTTCTCTACTTACAACAGAACCAATTGCAAACTCTAATTGCTCCTGATTTTCTTCATAGATATTTAAGTCACTAGTCAATTCTAATAATTTAATTGCGAGCGTTTCATTACATGGGTATAAATAACCTTGATTGCCATTTCCATCTTGCTGGAAAGGAGAATACTTTATGGGTAGAAGCGGTAAAATCACATCAAAACTTGCCTTTATATTTAGTGGTATATCTAACTCATGATATTTTAAATCTACTAAATAACCTGCATCTTCCCATTGTGAATAACTTTGCATCTCTCCTGGTTTTGAAGCTTCATAATAATTTGACTGTGCGATACTAATAGCAACTAACTCTCCACGTACATAATGAAATATACAATCCCCTTTTAATATCTCTTTCATCCGATTCCATGAGTGTGGTACTTTACCAGATTTATCTTTTTGCGGTGACCAAATAATGCCCGCTTCTTTCTCTTCTAAATAGGTGTGCCCTTGCATTACAATATAATAATTCATCTAATTATCCCTCTATCTTGATCTGTTCTATATTTGAGTGTAAATGACGTAATCTTTAGTAGCCCCTTCAGGTATGAATAATTATAATCTATTTTATTAAAGATAGTTAAGAATTAAGGATTTACACAATTCATTACGGTTTGCAGGGATCGTAGTGCTACTACATTTCCATATAGTTAACTTGATAAATTTGGTTTTAATGTACCCGCTTTTTTCACATTACTTACCCTTCCATAGCCGCATTTGTTCTTTTACGATTAGTAGTGCATTAACGACTTTGATGCCCTTCTTCACCTCAGTTACGTCCACTATCATTTTCGGAGGTGCAATTAGCTCTGTGTCATCCTGTTGAAATGCCCCATTAAAGTTTGGAAGCTGTATACTCCCTGTAATGTAATTCAAATCATATATCCCTGTTCTCTGTTTATTTTTGGACATAAAAAACCTCCTAACTAATAAAAGTTAGAAGGTAATAAAATTGCGAACTTTGATAGGTGTTCTATTCCCTATTCGATTCCCTAAACCCACAAATCAATTACTTGCTTGTCCCCAATACATCATTCTCTTCAAGGAACTTCGTATTGAATTGTGCTGATTTGAACACGTCGTTGTTCATGAGTGCTTGGTGGAATGGAATCGTTGTGTTGATTCCAGGTCCAGATACTTCAAATTCACTTAGCGCGCGATTCATTTTCGCAATCGCCTCTTCTCGTGTATTGGCATGTACAATTAGTTTTGCCACCATTGAATCATAGTATGGTGGAATTGTATAACCTGCATAAACAGCAGAATCAATACGTACACCATAGCCGCCTGGCGTTACATACGTATCAACAGTTCCTGCTGAAGGCATGAAGTTTTTGTAGGCATTTTCTGCGTTAATACGGCATTCAATTGCCCAACCATTTAATTGTATATCATCTTGAGTGAAAGGAAGTTTTTCACCAGATGCAATCTTTAATTGTTGTTGTACAAGATCTACACCAGAAATCATTTCTGTTACTGGGTGCTCTACTTGAATACGAGTATTCATTTCCATGAAGTAGAACTTGTCTTCTTGATAGTCATAAATGAACTCAATTGTTCCAGCACCTTCATAGTCACAGGCTTGAGCTGCTTTTACTGCAGCTGCGCCCATTTCAGCTCGGCGTTCAGAAGAAAGAGCTGGAGATGGAGCTTCCTCTACTAACTTCTGCATACGACGTTGAACAGTACAGTCACGCTCGCCTAAATGCACGACATTACCATAGCCATCCGCTAAAATTTGGATTTCACAGTGACGGAAGTACTCGATGAATTTCTCTAAATATACGCCAGGGTTACCGAATGCAGCAGCAGCCTCTTTTTGCGTAATATCAATACCTTTGACAAGATCTTCTTCTGTACGTGCTACACGAATCCCTTTACCACCACCACCAGCAGTTGCTTTGATGATTACAGGATAACCAATTTTAGCAGCCCATTCTTTACCTGTTTCGATATCTGGCACAATACCAGTACCAGGAACAAGCGGAACTCCTGCTGCTTCCATTGTTGTACGTGCTACGTCCTTGATACCCATAATTTTAATGGAATCAGATGATGGACCGATAAACTTAATGCCAGCGTTTTCACAAGCTTCTGCAAAATCAGCGTTTTCCGATACAAAGCCATAGCCTGGGTGGATACCGTCAGCACCTGTTTTTTCAGCTACACTAAGTAGGGCTGGGAAGCTAAGATAAGAATCTTTTGATAGCTTCGGACCAATACAATAGGCTTCGTCTGCTAATTTCACATGTAATGCGTCTGCATCTGCTTCAGAGTACACAGCAACTGATTGAATGCCTAACTCTTTACAAGCACGAATAATACGCACAGCGATTTCGCCGCGGTTTGCAATTAAAACTTTTTTCATGGATTTGCACTCCTTACTCAGCTTTTACAAGGAATAATGGTTGGCCGTATTCTACTAATTCGCCATCTTTCACAAGTACTTCAACGATTTCCCCTTGCACTTCTGCTTCAATTTCGTTGAATAATTTCATTGCTTCTACGATACATACAATTGTTTCGTTCCCTACTTTGTCGCCTGCTTTTACGTAAGCTGGTGAATCTGGGTTTGGTGATTGATAGAAAGTACCAACCATTGGAGATACAATTTTATGTAGCGATGGGTCGTTAATCGCTGGCGCGGCTGCAGCTGGTGCTTCTTCCACTTTAGCTGGCGCTGCTACAGGAGCTTCTGCTGGTGCAGATTGTTGTACAACAGGTGCTACTACTTCTTTTTTAGGTGCTACAGTTTCTGTCACAACAATATTATTCTTTTTTAACTTAACTTTTGCGCCATCTACCTCATACACAAACTCGTCAATTGAAGAAGAATCTACTAATTTAATAATTTCGCGAATTTCTTGAATTTTGAACATTTCTAACTCTCCTTATGAAATAAAATCTACTACAATAACTATTTTATATTTTTTCGAATCAATTTGAAACAGTTAAATGAAAATTAAGTAAATATGAACAAAATAAAAGGCTTTCCTTTACTAAGCGAAAGCCTTTTCATAACGCTGATATATAACAACGCCCTTTGAATAAACTAAAAATTTATTATTTTCTATATTTTTAATAATTATTCGCGCTGAACTTTACTTGTACATCATTTGCGCCTTCCATCTCTGTTCTCACTAAGTATATAATTTCATTTGCTTGGGATTTTGATAATTCTTCAGCCATAACTGTAACAGAAACTTTCTCTCCTTCAGCGCGAACAAATGCATCAGAATAACCTAATGATTTAATGAGCATTTCAAGCATCGCTTCTGCTGATTCTCGTTTAATAAGACCATCCATTTCATTGAATGCCTCATTTTTTTCGTCAGCGGAAGATTCTTCTGAAGCAATTTTTTGTGTTAGCTGCTCACGAAGTTGACTTCTCTCATCACTAACTTGCATACGCATTTCTTCGAATAAATGACTCGGTGAAGAAACTTCTTGTGTCACATCATTCGTTGCTTTCTGATCTGTAACACCACTTACAGCTGTTTGTTGTAATGTATCATCCGTAAAAATAGTAAGGCCATTGAACTGTTTTGCTGGATCAACCAAATAATACACTGAAATGACTGCTACTAAACTTAATAATGTCATAAACCAAACTGTTCTTCTACGTACGCGCATTTACTTTTCCTCCTTATTTTCCATTGGAACGATAATAATTCGATGAATCGGCAACTGCATCACTTGACTGACGACTGCACGAATTTCATTTTTCACAAAGATATCGGATGCACCTTCTGAAACAACTAGCATTCCTGATACGTTTTTCGCGCCTTGCTCAGTCCCTCGAAAATATTGGCTGAATAGTTTATTGGCATCTTGATCATCTGTCATCTCTCCATAATAAAAATAGACTTTAACCTCCCCAACACCTTGCATTGCTTTCAGTGTTTGCTCAAGTTTTTCTTCATTAGAGAGCGGTGAACCTTTGTCGTTCGTTGAATTCGTTTGATACATAGGCAAAATGATGAAAATACCCACGGAGGCAGCTACCAGTATTAAAACCATTAATGACGTTGTTTTTTTTCGTGTCTTTTCCACATCACTTGTACATTGCCTCCTTTCATCTTCTCTTTTTCAAGTGTATGTACGCTTGTTTCTTCCTATGAATTGATAAATGGAATCTTTAATAGCAATTGCAAAAATACTAACGTGATGACCAATTTTGTGAGCGAAATTATTTCCTTATCATCCGTTAGAAACACAAAAATCTGACAAACAAACAGCAATGCCAATAAAAGAATCAATTTATCTCCCCCCTGCCATAACTTGTACGAACACAATGAGGAAAAAACAAGAGAACATAAATGAAAAAGCAATCAGAAATGATACAGCACATAAGGTAAATAGGGATTTACTAATTTGATCGAGTAGTCTACAAATATCATCAAAGGCAATTGGTTCTAAAATAGCTGCCAGCATTTTCAAAGAATAGGCACTGACAACAAGTTGAACAGTTGGAATAAACGATACGGTAATAACTGCAATAAAGGCACTAATGCTTGTAAGGGAGGATGTAAATTGTGTCATATGCTGAAACATCGAAAAACTATCAACTATAAACGAACCAACAACCGGAATATTTTCTTCAATTAACTTTTTGACCGGCTCAGCAACAGCTGCATTGACGCTAAACGCTGCCACCCCACCTGCGGTCATCAATAGGACATAGCAAATAACAGAGGCAGAAACGATACTCATAATGGTAAAACGAATTAAATCTGCGATTCTTGTAAAAGAAATTTCCTTGACAATCACACTGCACACATCAAAGACAATGGCTAATAAAACACCTGGAATAAGCCACTTACTACTAATAATGGTGAGAACTTGTACAAAAAACAGCAAAAATGGCTGCCAGGATGCAATGGCTGTAATACTACTAGATAACATAAAGCTTGAGGTCAAAATAGGATAGAACGCCGTAAATAAATGGGCTAGTCCTTGTGCAATTTCATCAATTAATGTAAAAGATTTAACAACAACTGGTCCTATCGTCGCTAAGACAATTAGAAAAAAGAGGATTCTTGTCCCTTTTTCAAATTCTGGTAATAGCATATTGATAATTAAAATAATGATGACATAACTACAAAGCAACAGTGTCATCTTGAGCAAGAGAAAGAATGGGTCGATTAAAAACGAAAGTATTTGCTCCTGCAATGGCTTCGCTCCTTAGTTTAGCCTTTGTAAAATGGCCGACACCTCCTGTAATACAGCCAAAAATTCTTTGAACCAATACAATAAAATAACAATTTTCACCGCTGCAAAAACAATGCTCCCGAGCACTTTATAGTTATGTTCTACAAGCAGCAATGACACCCATTGCCCGACATAGAACATACTTGCACTAATTAAGATAGCCTTTGCATAAGGCAAAAACGCAAGCGTTTCTAAAAGTTGCTTGACGAAGGGCAATAAAAGTGTCGAGAACAGCATGCCAAAAAGCAAAAAAGAGAACATCACACTTATTAGCGCGTGGAGTGGCTGTATGACTTCTTTTATTAGCAATAATAAAAGCAGCATGACAACAGCAACGATAACAATTTCCATTTACCCTACCCGGAAGATGTCAGCCATTGGAAGAATGTGAGAATTTCATTAAAAAATAGACGTAAAAATCGGAGTAATTCTGCTGTCATATATAAGTAGGCAATGAAAAATAGGAAAAATGAAAATTCCTTCTTCCCCGTTTGATCGAAGAAAACATGAAGAAGCGCAACTACTAGTCCCACTCCAGCAACTCTTAATACGTCTTGTAATTCCATTCCTACGCCCCCTCGTGTACAGCAATATATGTTGCTCTACCAAAAAAAAGACCTCTATACAGTTGTATAGAGATCTTCTATCTAAAAATTTTATAGCCATTTATCTACAATACTTTGGACCGTACCAGCATGTTGTACAAGATGGCTATTTTCGCCCATCCACATCGATAAATATTCGGCATTGCCCTGTTTGGCACTTTCCTTACGAATAGTTGTCGTTAAATAATTTTGCAACGGATATGGTGCAACTGTCGCGTCCTTCATACGTTTAGTAAAATCATTGGCTATGCCTCTTGCTGGTTTTCCCGTAAATGCGAGTGTAATGGTTGTTTCCTGCTCTTTTGATGCCAACACCGCATTTTTATAGAGCGGAGAAATTTCGCATTCTTCTGCCACCAGTAAAGCCGTCCCCACTTGAACTGCTTGTGCACCGCTCTCTAAAGCCTTCTGAATATCCTTCTTCGTCACGAGGCCCCCCGCTGCGATAATAGGAATAGCTATTTTTCCTGCTACCTGCTGCAGCAAGTCATATAAAGGGATTAATTGGAGCGGGGCTGTAAAGGAACCTCGATGACCGCCAGCTTCTCCACCTTGTAGGACCACTGCATCCATGCCAGCCTGCTCAACTAGTTGAGCCTCCTCTAATGTAGTGGCTGTCCCAATTGTATATACCCCATGTTCCTTTAACTGTTTCAGTACCTCCGCTGACGGAATACCGAATGTAAAAGAGCAAATCTTCACCTTCTCCTCAATAACCGCTTGTACTTGTCCAGCAAAAACTTCCTTGGATACAACGCTTTGTACAGGCGACAGTCCAAGCTCATCATAAAAAGGTTGAAGTGCCATGCGAGCCTTTTGTAAGACCTCGATATCAATTTGTGGCTCCTCTTGTACGAAAAGATTGACCGCAAAAGGCTTGGTCGTTAGCTTCTTTACTTCCTGAATAAATTGCTTAGTTTGTTCACCATCTAAGTAACCTGCACCTATGGAGCCTAATAACCCTGCCTCGGTACAGGCTACCACGAATTTAGGTGATGTTACACCTGCCATAGGTGCTTGAATAATAGGATGTTGACTATCTAGTATTGTTTGTAGCATAACTCTCACTCCTTATGATTATTGTAGACATTTCTCCCAATAATGACCATCTATCTGATGGTAGAAACTTGGAGGGAGACACGAAAAAAAGAGACCGTTTCTCTATCCATTATCACAATGTCCCTGTCCTTTCACAAGAAATGTATAAGAAAAAAATAAAAACCTACTCTTTCAATAAAAAAGAGTAGGTTGAGGATTAATAATAATTAGGCACGAGAAACGTAAGAGCCCTCTTCTGTGTTAATAATTAGTACATCACCTTGGTTGACGAAGAAAGGTACTTGTACAATAAGACCTGTTTCAAGTGTAGCAGGTTTAGTGCCGCCTGAAGCTGTATCACCTTTAATGCCTGGTTCTGTTTCAGTTACCTCTAATTGAACCGTGTTTGGTAATTCAACACCTAGCATTTCACCTTGGTAAGATTGAATATGAACTTCCATGTTTTCTTTTAAGAATTTCAATTCATACTCGATTGCTGATGAAGCTAGTTCAGTTTGCTCGTATGATTCTAGGTCCATGAATACATGCTCGTCACCTTGTGCATATAGATATTGCATTTTACGGTTATCGATTTGTGCCTTTTCTACTTTTTCACCAGCACGGAATGTTTTTTCATTCACTGAGCCATTACGTAGGTTACGTAATTTAGAACGTACGAAAGCAGCACCTTTACCTGGTTTAACGTGTTGGAAATCTAACACGCGATATAATTGGCCATCAACAACAATTGTTAGACCTGTACGGAAATCGTTTACTGAAATCATTTGTGTTCCTCCAAAGTTTATAAAATAATGAGTTCTTTTGACGAATGTGTGAGTAATTCATTCCCCGTCTCAGTGATTAAAATATCATCCTCAATACGGACACCACCGATACCAGGTAAATAAACACCCGGTTCAATCGTCACGGCCATACCTGGCTCTAGCACTGCATCAGAACGCATCGATAAGCCAGGGCCTTCATGTACTTCAAGACCGATACCGTGTCCTAAAGAATGACCAAATGCTTCGCCATATCCTTTTTCTTTTAAGTAGTCACGTGCAATAGCGTCCGCTTGAATACCTGTTAATCCAGGACCCACTTTTTCAAGTGCTAACAGCTGAGAAGCAAGGACTGCATTGTACATATCTACTAATTTTTCAGATGGTTCTCCAACAGCCACAGTACGTGTAATATCCGAAATATAGCCATTGTATAGCGCACCAAAGTCTAATGTAACAAAGTCGCCTTTTTCAATCACTTTATCCGTTGCAACGCCATGTGGTAATGCTGAGCGAAGACCAGACGCAACAATTATGTCAAACGAAGACTGAGTCGCTCCTTGTTTACGCATGAAAAATTCTAATTCATTCGAAACTTCAAGCTCTGTTTTACCAGGCTTGATGAAGCCTAAAATATGTGTAAATGCGTGATCTGCAATTTCACACGCAGCCTTAATAATATTAATCTCTTGTTCCGTCTTAATCAAGCGAATTTTTTCAATTAGCCCAGAAATCGGCACTAAATCAGCTTGAATGTTCGATTTATACAGTTCATATGTGCCGTAGCTTACAGTATCTCTCTCAAAGCCCAGTAATTTGATGCCCATATTTTTTACTTGTGTAGCAATCTCTTCAATAATGGTTGCTTCATGCTTAACAATTCGGAAGTCCTGAATTTGTGTGGCAGCTTGTTCTGTATATCGGAAATCTGTAATAAAAACAGCATCATTTTGGGACACAATTGCTACGCCCGCTGTCCCTGTAAAACCAGTCATATAGCGGCGGTTATACCCATTCGTAACTAAAATGCCATCGATATTTTGTTCTTGAAGTGCTTTACGTAGCTTTTGTAATTTCAACATAATCAATTCTCCCTCTCGATAAATGTACGTAGTGCCAGTTCATAGCCTTTCGTACCTAGTCCACAAATTTGACCAAGGCAGGCCGGAGCAAGATAGGAATGATGACGGAAAGCCTCACGTTTATGGATATTGGAAATATGTACTTCGATTACTGGCACCGTAATCCCTGCAATGGCATCATGTAACGCGATGCTTGTATGGGTATATGCACCAGGATTAAAGATAATGCCATCATACTTTTCGTCTTCTGCTTCATGCACCCAGTCCACAAGTACCCCTTCGTGATTGGATTGACGAAATTCAACAGTGGCACCTAAAGAAGCCGCAAGATTTTGAACATTTTCTTTAACATCATCCAATGTTTCATGTCCATAAATATGTGGCTCTCTTTTTCCAAGTCGATTTAAGTTAGGTCCATTCAAACATAATAACTTCACGCTTCTATTCGCCTCTTTCTATGTACTTGCCATTTATTTTATCATACAAGGCGCATACAGCAACTAATTTCCTTTTTGCGCCGTATGCTCCCGCTGATGAAAATTAGCTGTTTCTAACAAGAACCGTAAAAGACAAACCACCACAACTATGAATGGAATCGAAAGCTTTTTAAAGGAAGAAAGTTGTAATGGTAAATCTAATGCAATCCACTCTAATGTAATTGTTACAAAAAGCCCTAGTAGTAGTGAAGAAAAGACAGCCGGAATAACATAGACATAGCGCATTGTCATATATACCAATAATCCGATAATGAATAAAAGAAGTATAAAGAAGGTCCAATGAAATAGCTTAGAGCTTTCTTCAAACCATCCCCATTTCTTATAAAACCCAATCGGATGCCATTTAATGAGATTAAAATAATGTAAGCCTTTTAAGCACAATGCTAAAACAAGAGCATTTACCAGTGCCGTTATTGTTCCTATTTTCACAATTTTTCCTCCATTGCGTACTAATCATTTCCTAAAATGTACGATTAGTGTAGCCATATAGAAAATTTACTATGCGTAACTGTAGAGGTTTTTGACTAAATTTAGTACAATGGTACAGTTGAAATATATAAAGAGAGTGGTGTTAGCCTTGAGCAATTCACCTGTATACGGGGGACAAGCACAATTAGAAGGTGTGATGTTCGGAGGAAAGGATCATACAGTTACTGCCATTCGTCGTAACGATGATTCCATTGATTATTATCATTTTAAAAAAGTACAAAAACCTATTTTACAAAAGCTTAAAAAAATCCCATTTGTTCGAGGCGTGGTCGCACTGATTGAATCAGCAGGCTTAGGTTCTCGTCATATGCAATTTGCTGGGGATCGTTATGATGTGGTACCTGGCGAAGAAGAAGAAAATAAAGAAGAAGGCTCCAAACTTCAAATGATACTTGGCGTTGCTGTAGTAGGTATTCTTTCCTTCTTATTTGGAAAATTTGCCTTTACACTAATTCCGGTTTTTATAGCTGATTTTTTCTCTAAATGGATTGAAGGAAAAACGGGTCAAATTTTACTTGAAAGCGGTATTAAACTATTATTACTGCTCACATATTTATATTTTATTTCGTTAACGCCTCTCATTAAACGAGTATTCCAATACCATGGGGCGGAGCATAAAGTCATCAACTGCTATGAAGCTGGTTTAGACATTACAGTGGAGAACGTCCAAGCACAATCACGTCTACACTACCGTTGTGGTAGTAGCTTTATTCTTTTCACAGTCTTTGTCGGCATGTTTTTATATTTCTTTGTGCCAACGGACCCGCTGTGGCTACGTATTTTAGATCGTATATTATTAATTCCCGTAGTACTAGGAATATCATTTGAAGTATTACAGGCGACAAACGCCTGCCGTAATATTCCAGTATTACGTTTCCTTGGCTATCCTGGTCTATGGCTTCAATTGCTAACAACTCGCGAACCAAAGGATGATCAAGTGGAAGTTGCCATTGCATCCTTTAATATGCTACTTCAAGTAGAGCAACAGCCAGAAATTGCAGCAACATTAAATCATGATTAAGGAAAAGGCAGTCCCAACGTATGTTGTTGGACCTGCCTTTTTTATATAGATGCGAGCCTTGCATTTTTCGTTTAAATGCCATAATCGCAGCTCGATAAACCTATCCAAAGGGATGAATCGGACAACTAAATTTATTTAGAATCTTTCCTACGGACTGTAAGTGCAGTAAATATACCCATCATACTAGGCAAAATACTAAATAATAAAAACAGCCAATTATTTGTTAGAATCGAGATAATGGTAAAAATAAGTAGTGATGCGACATTGATGCTTATACCTAACTTCACATAAGAAGGCTTAAAAGGTATTGGTCTGTACATGTTGATAGTCAAAATGAGCCCAATGATCGCCCAGCTCCCTAAGTGTACAAATAAAAGGACAGCTAAAACCATGGCAGTGCTTAATTTAATCCCAAACACTACTAAAGAAAAGAAAATATAAATTGCTGCTAACGTCATATACCATGAATAAGCTTTCGCCCTTTGCCAAATATGGTCGTGTAGCTCATCTAAGCCTCGATTTTTCTTCGCTTTTTTCCTTCCAAACCACCAGCCAAGGATGCCAAAAATCATCCCGCCGTATAGTCCAACAATACCGCCTATAGAAAATTCCATTATGCCATTCCCTCCTCTTCGAAAATAAAAACTTCCTCAATCGTGCAGTTGAAAGCTTTTGAAATATTGTAGGCAAGCTCTAGTGATGGATTGAATTTCCCTGATTCAATTGCAATGATTGATTGGCGTGAGACACCCACTAATTTAGACAAATCCTCCTGCGTAATCTTCCTCGATTTCCGCAATTCACGAATTCTATTTTTCATAATGCCTCCTCATCAAATGTAAAGTAAACTATACATTTAGCAATAAGTAAAGTTTACTTTACATCTTTTGATATGTCAAGTTAGCTTTACATTTTTATGTTCGTTTAAACAATGAAATAGGACAGGATTAGAGGCGACTGGTTTCTGAAAAAAAATCCCCTATCCAAATTGGACATAGAAAAAGCGTGTATTGAAAAATCAAAACACGCTTAGGATAGTCACACTATTTTTATTTAGTGTCCTTCTCTATTTCATTCCTTTACTATCAATAATATTAATAATTTTCTGTTGAGCGTCTAAAGCTTCTGGGATGGGCATTACAACAAACACATGGTTCATTTTAGGATAAACAAAGGTTGTTATATCAATTCCTTGCTCGGTTAGTTGTTCATCAAATTTTACAGCATCAGGATATAAGCTTTCATGGGTACCAATAAAATGGGTGATTGTCGCAAGACCCTGAAAATCACCGTAAATGGGACTAATTAATGGATCTTTTAAATCCTTATCAGCTGCCCATAGCTTTGTGATGACTCCCATTCCTTCACTAGCTAGCATTGGGTCCTTTTCTTCATATTCAGGAATAAGAGGATTTTCTAAACTTAGGTCAACACAAGCAGATAATAAAATAATATTTTGTGGCTGCGGCAAATGGTTTTCTTTTAAAAGCTGGACCAAACCAAGTGTTATATTGCCTCCTGCAGAATCCCCTATAATAGTTAATTGACTGGAGCTTTCAATTGTTTCTAAAATTCTAGTATAGAGATTGAGCATTTTTTGGTACGTATCCTTATGATTAAAATGAGGTACTTTTGGATAAATCGGAGCAATAACTTTTGCCTGTAATGCTTGCGCCATTTTATCCATAAACAGCCAGTGAAAAGGTAAAGGCTGATTCGTCCAAGCGCCACCATGAATATAGAGAATCACTTTTTGTTTCGAGGACTTTTGATCATTTAAAGTAAAAACTTGCATATCCTGAAAAGTTTGTTCGTCCTTAACACTTAAAAATTGAACTTCATCTTCAATAACATAGGGCTGATTATTCACCGTTGCCCTTTGTTTGATAAGCTGTTTAGCATTTTCAACACTAGAAAAACTCACTTTATTACTTTGGGAAAATAACAACTGTTCAAATTGGACACTTTCTTCAGAACGTTCTCCATTAAAAAGTACTACACTCATTTCTTTCTCCCCTTTCAGCATGTTCATCTAGGTGGATGTACGAGAAACTCAAACAAACAACCCTTAAAGTGAACAAATACCATCTTCAAGCACTTTACAAAATAGATTTTGTAACCAATCTTTATGACAAATTACAATTGACCAGACATTTATATTTTAATTCCACATATGGCTATAGACTCCTTCATTTAATCAAACTTTCTTCATAAAGACAGTCTTTTTTATTTGCACGATTGTGAAAGATTGTTTTCAACTAAGGCCCCTGCAATTCAAGTATAGGAACGAGTTCAGATAGCCTTCAGATGCCTTTTTATTTTAATCATGCAGCAAAAGCCTGAGGCCTTGATAGACCTATCATGCATCGTTTACCTCTACCTTCATATTTTTAGGATTAAGATTTTTTATTAAAAAGAAGTCCCCAAAGCGTTGTTTGAGAACTTTATGCTGCTTACCATATCGGTATGAGCTCGAGTAAGCGTCTATTTTTTATTTTTCGGTTCTAAAAGTATAGGTGCTATATTTAGTAAGATAGAAACAATTGTTAAAAACCATAATGCCCTTTCCATACCAGGTACTACATCCTCTAAAGCTGCCCAATCCTCCACTTTTACCCATCTAGATACAAGACTATACTCTGAACAAAGTGTCAATGCTGTAAATGATACCCCCATTGCCATCGCAAGCTTATAATCTTTACCTGTTTTATACATATAAAGATTTATAAAGGTTGCAACTATAGCAATAATTCCGAATATGAACCACATATTGATACCTCCTTTTTTCAATATAGACATAAATTGTAATTAAGATGTTCCCAAACCTTCTTTTCGGAATTTTGTACTTATTTTTGTAAATCCCGATGCCGATGCTCCCTATAAGCGTTTTTTTGATGGCACTCTATTTTACTAGAGTAGCGATTCATGAAGACTAATCGACACTGCACCACAGAAAATTAAGAAATGTTAAATTGGTAATTTTTTCTAATAAAGATTTTATCATAATGTTATATATTCTAATTTTACAAATTAAACCATTAGTTTTTTAGTTATTTCTTCATCTACTATCCACCATTATTCTTATTCCTCATCATAGTCCTTCTACAAAATAAATACGTTTTTTTATGATGGAAAAGCACCCATTTCGTTAACCAGTTGCACGGTTCTTGCTTTATATTCATGATTTTAGGAAGGGTCTAGTAGCTGAAAGGACTCAGTTCGTTTTTTTACTCCTGTATCTGTGAACTTCATTGTTCATAGGTAACAGTTGAAGTAACAGAATCCAACGAGGCTTTTGTAATACCTGCTATTGGAATATAGGGGTTATTTGCGGTTATATAGATACCCTATAATTTTCAGAAAAAATAAAAAAGTAACCTCTTACGGTCATCATACCGAAGAGGTTACTTTAAATTTTTATGACTGAAATTGTTTATAGAACGCTACAATAACGTGGTATAAACAATATTTACAGGCCGCATTTTAACTGTGCGCCACAGTTTGTACATGTATTACAGCCACCCATTTCTTCGACTGTTCCTTTGCGGCAAACCGGACATGTATTTCCTACGTCTGAGCCAATTACCGTTGTGGACTCTAGTGCTTGAATCGTATCCACTAATACGACTGGACGTTTTGTATGTTCTTCCACTAATTCTTCTTCAAATGATAATTGATCCATATCATTTTCCTCAGCTTTTAGCGTAAGTACCTGTGAATCACGGCTACCATCCACATAGACCGTACCACCTTTAGCGCCACCTTTATACAGTCGCTCGTAAACTTTTTCAACTTGTTGTACAGTGTAGCCTTTTGGTGCATTTACTGTTTTAGAGATTGATGAATCAATCCATTTTTGAATAATACATTGTACATCAGCATGTGCCTCTGGTTTTAGCTCCATTGCCGTTACAAACCATTCTGGAAGCTCTTGCTCATTAGCTTCTGGATGACGGTCTAAGTATTCTTTTACGATTTCAGCTTTCACTTCAATGAACTTACCAAGACGACCAGAACGGTAGTATGTGAAGGAGAAGTATGGTTCAAGACCTGTCGCTACACCTACCATCGTTCCTGTTGAACCAGTTGGAGCAACCGTTAATAAATGGGAGTTACGAATACCCGTTGCTAAAATTTGCTCCTTGATATGAGCAGGCATTTTTTCCATAAAGCCTGTTTCTGTGAAAGCTTTACGTAAACGAGCTGTTTCTTCGTCAGTAGCACCGACTAAGAATGGGAAGCTACCACGCTCCTTAGCAAGCTCTGTAGACGCCTCATACGCTGTTTCAGCAATTGTTTTAAAGATTTCATCGACTAAAGCATTACCTGCTTCAGAACCATATTCTTTCTCACAATAAATAAGTAAATCAGCTAAGCCCATTACGCCTAAACCGACACGACGCTCACCTAGTGCTTGTACACGATTTTCTTCTAAGAAGTATGGTGTGGCATCAATAACATTATCCTGCATTCGAACACCTACACGAACCGTTTCACGTAGTGCTTCGTAATCTACAGTTTGGTTGTCTTTATTAGCAAATTGTGCAAGGTTTACTGCTGCCAAGTTACACACTGAGTATGGCGCAAGTGGCTGTTCCCCACATGGGTTTGTCGCTACAACGCTTTGACCATATGCCTTTGCATTCGTCATATCATTGGCATTGTCGATAAAGAAAATTCCTGGCTCTGCGGAGTAAGTTGCACATACGTTAATTAAATTCCACAATTCTTTCGCTTTAATCGTGCGATATGTGCGGATTTTATAGCCCATCTTCTCCCACTCACGAACGTCACCAACATTATGCCATTCTGTATTATAAGCACTCATTTCCTCTTTTGAGTATTCTTCCACCGCTGGGAAACGTAGTTCGAAATCATCATCGTTTTCAACAGCTTCCATAAATTCTTTAGTTAATGTTACGGATATGTTTGCACCCGTTAAAAACTCTGGATTGTGAACGGTATATGTGCCACCATCACGTAGTTTATTTTCAGCCTCTCGAATAATGGCTGTATCGAATCCACCTAAACCTTCAATGCTTTTATAGTTTACAATGCCTTGATACATAGCTTCTTCTTGCATAGAAAGCGGCTTGAAGTTTAATTTTTCTTTGGCTAGACGAATGATTGTTTCATCCGTTGTATTTTCAATTAGGTAACGAAGAATACGTGGGTTTTGCATTTTAGAAATAATAAACTCCACAATATCAGGATGCCAATCTGCAAGCATAATCATTTGTGCTCCACGACGTGAGCCACCTTGCTCTACAAGATGTGTCAATTTAGCAATATCATCTAACCAAGAAACAGAACCAGATGATTTGCCGTTTACACCACGTGCCAGTGTGTTGCGTGGACGTAATGTAGAGCCATTTGTTCCTACTCCACCACCACGGCTCATAATTTCCATTACTTGCTTACGATGATCACTAATACCTTCACGTGAATCAGCAACAAAAGGCATTACGTAGCAGTTAAAGAATGTTACATCTGTTTCAGACCCTGCTCCGTATATCACTCGTCCTGCAGGAATGAATTTTAAGGACACTAATTGATCATAAAATTTTTCAAACCATTCTTGACGTTTTTCTGGCGTTTTTTCAACAATTGCAAGACCTGTTGCATTTCGTTTAGCGATTTGTTCATAAAAAATCTCAAGAGGCTTCTCTAGCACGTCAATTGAACGCGTAATCACACCCGTTTCTTGCTCTTTTGGATCGTCTAAAGCGCTACGATAATCTTCCTCAATCAAAATATCTGCTGTTTTTGTAGTCATGTCCAGCTTTTGAATGGTCCCTAAACCACGTGCAGGGAATTTTGGATCAGCTTTGACCGTTAAAACAACAAAGTCACCAGCTTTCAGTGTTTTCTTTTCTGTGTCTTTAAACGAGTAGCGATCGATCATGACAAGTCTAGATACACCTTTGTGCGTGATGTGCATATCAGGCGTTACAGGGTGTACCTGCGGGAATTGTTCGATATCTTTGTTTAACTGTTCAAATTGATTGTTTACATCGGGTTGATGATTTGTGAGTACCATCGTTTTGCCTCCCTTACAAAATAAATACACAATATCATGTGTTGTTAAACACTACATATTGTGTATATGTCTTTAAAAAAGATACTATATATAGATTTTCAATTCAACTCTTGCTTTTTTCAATAGAATCGGAACTACTTGTAATAGCAAGGATTGAAAGCTTAAAAATATTTTTTTTATACTATTTTTTACTTTTTGAAGTTCCACTCATCACATGCATATTTTTTTTCTTCTAATGCACGGACATATTCTAACTGCTCCTCAGAAAGTGTAAATGGTTTTAATTCAATTTGCAACGATTTTGCAAATCCATCTCGAAAAGCTGTCACACATTGTTCAACTGTCACAGGCTCATCCACAAGACTGTTAATCGCTACTGCTTTCTCCGGTAATTTTCTGCGCATACGATCCTTCGCTTCTTCACTCGAAAAATTAAAGACCGATAATAGCTTCTCTTGATCTAAATCTAATAAAATGGCACCATGCTGCAATATAACGCCTTTTTGACGTGTTTGCGCACTTCCAGCTATTTTTTTCCCTTCGACTACCAGCTCGTACCAGCTTGGAGCATCAAAGCATACAGCACTTTTTGGACTCTTTAAGTCTGCTCTTTTTTCCTCTGTATCCGGGACACTAAAATAGGCATCCATTCCTAAGTTGTGGAAACCTTGCAAGATTCCCTCACTTAGCACACGGTACGCCTCTGTCACGGACTCTGGCATATCTGGATAGCTTTCTGTTACGATGACACTATATGTAAGCTCATGCTCATGCAGCACAGCTCGTCCACCAGTAGGTCGACGTACAAAGCCTAAGCCTTGTTCTCGTACAGCGTCTAAATTTATATCCTTTTTGGCCTGCTGAAAATAACCAATTGATAGTGTTGCTGGTTCCCACTCATAAAAACGAATGACTGGTGGAATTAACCCCTCACTATGCCAATCAAGTAATGCTTCATCTAGTGCCATATTAAAAGACGGACTACATTTCCCTGAATTTAAAAAATACCAAGTTGTCATTTGTTCATCTCCTACAATTTATAAAAGTACCTCAGGCCCCACCTGTGGTTCAACCTTAACGAAGATTACGTTACCGTTCAAGTTGTTGCTTTTGAAGCGAGATAGACGAATTCGCCACAATCTAGTTAATTTTATCAAACTCATTGGACTATCGCTAGCGCATCTTTTATAATAATAAAGAAGATAGAAAGGGGTAAGAAAATCTTGGACATACTTATCACAATCGGTGTCGTTTTAGTAGTCATAATTGCATACATCGGTATTAATGCACTACGACTCAAAAAAGCTGTAACCAACTTAACACAAGAACAATTTATTGAAGGCTATCGTAAAGCACAGCTAATCGATGTTCGTGAACAAAAAGAATTTGATGCTGGTCACATTCTTGGAGCACGAAACGTTCCTTCCACAACACTACGTCAACGTTATAAAGAAATTCGCCCAGATTTACCAGTATATTTATACTGTCAAAATACAGGCCGTAGCTCACGTGCTGCACTATTTCTTAAAAAACGTGGGTACAACCAAATTTACCAACTTCAAGGCGGTTTCAAAACTTGGACAGGTAAAATAAAAACCAAAAAATATTAATATTTCCCTAAAAAAGTCGTCTCAAAGAACTAGGAGACGACTTCTTTTTATACAAAAAATTCAGAGTTTCTACTATATTATATCTATTGCAAAATTTTAAGTGTCTATTTATGGTGCTTGTTCATACTATGCCATCCGCTTCCTCGTCCCACCTTATTTGAACCTACTTTGAAGGTCTTCATCATTCTTCCCAGAAGCCTTTCAAATTTATTCATTTTCACATAATAGGAGAAATTTTGTATGTCCAAAAATACTAATTTTCGTTAGTATTTTTCATGTATGCACTGCATTCTTCTATTTTTCTGAAAATAATATAAATTTATAGTTGAATAATTGGAATAGCACTGCTAGGATATATAATATCTTAAAATAATATTAAGTATAAAAATTAATTAGCTATGAATGCTATGGATCAAACTATAGCAGGAGCAGTTCTGGAGAGAGCGCATTTGCGTCGCCGAAGGGTTCACTATCTCAGGCAAAAGGACAGAGGAGTAATAACAGCTTTTTTAAGCGATGCCACACAAAGATTAAGATGATTTGATGAAGCATCCGTGGTCAAATGGTATTTGTTATTCTGACGTTTTTCCGAGACTAGTGTCACAACTAGTCTCTTTTTATTTTTCCAGTCATCATTTTTTATGCATCTTTGGGGGGATTAACGTGGAACAGCAACAATTAAAACGTGAATTAAAAAATCGTCATGTGCAGCTTATTGCCATTGGTGGAACAATAGGAACCGGTTTATTTCTAGGCTCCGGGAAAGCCATTGCGTTAGCAGGGCCTTCCATCATTCTTGCCTATTTAATTGTCGGAACGGCACTCTTTTTTGTTATGCGTGCATTGGGCGAACTATTATTATCGAATTCTGGATATACATCATTTACGGATTTTGCCTCCGAATACATAGGACCATGGGCAGGATATGTAACAGGCTGGACATACTGGTTCTGTTGGATCATGACAGCGATGGCAGATATTATTGCTGTAGGAGTCTATACACAGTATTGGTTTAATATTCCCCAATGGGTTCCCGCTATCGGTTGTTTAGTATTATTGCTACTACTGAATTTATTGACGGTCAAACTATTTGGGGAGTTAGAATTTTGGTTTGCAATCATTAAAGTGATTACCATTGTGGCACTCATTATCCTTGGGCTTATTATGTTAGTGACAGGCTTTCAAACAAGCTCTGGAACAGTTTCAGTAGATAATCTTTGGGTTCACGGCGGCCTGTTTCCAAATGGCGTATATGGCTTTTTAATGGCCTTTCAGATGGTCGTTTTCGCTTTCGTCGGTGTGGAATTAGTAGGCGTATCGGCAGCCGAGACTGCAAACCCACAAAAAAACATTCCTTCAGCTATTAATAAAATACCGTTTCGAATTTTACTCTTTTATGTAGGGGCACTATTTGTCATCCTATGTATCAACCCATGGTATGAAATGTCTGCCGCAAGCAGCCCATTTGTCCAAGTATTTACGTTAGCAGGTATTCCAATTGCTGCAGGTATTATTAATTTTGTCGTGCTTACTTCAGCCGCATCTGCTGGTAATAGTGGTTTATTTTCAACAAGTCGCATGCTCTTTAATCTTGGTAAAAATAAACAAGCATCACCTGCTTTTGCTAAGCTCAATAAAAATAGTGTTCCCAGTAACGCGCTAGTTATTTCCGCAATTGTTGTCTCTGTGGGGGCGCTGTTAAGTAAGCTAATGCCAGAGAATGCCTTTAGTATCGTTACGACTATTAGTGCGATTTGCTTCATATGGGTGTGGAGTATTATCATCATTTCTCACATTATCTATAAACGGAAAAATCGTGCCCTTCATGAGGCCTCAAGCTTTAAAGCACCGCTGACACCTTTTATCAACTATGTAGTGCTTGCGTTTTTTACTTTTCTATTAATTGTGATGTTTATTTCCGAGGCAACACGTACAGCTCTGCTACTAACACCTATTTGGTTTATTGCCTTATTTATTCTATATAAAATGAAAAAAAGATGACTTCAGACTAAGCTCTGAAGTCATCTTCTACTTTTTAAAAAATGGTCATATCCCATTCTGTCGCTAAATGTTTCAGTAATTGGACACCTGCGACACTATTCCCGATTGGATCAATGGCTGGTCCATAAATACCTATCCCGCAGCCAGCAGGAAAGGGTGAATCTAGTCCTGCATGGCCAGGCACAGCTGTAAGAATGGCACCGGAGACACCACTTTTAGCAGGAAGTCCAATAAATGCTGCAAATTTTCCTGAAGCATTGTACATACCGCATGTCACCATTAAAGCCTTTGCTAATTTCGCCACTTGTTTAGGAAATAACTTTTTCTTTAATAGCGGATGATAGCCATCATTGGCAATAACTAAACCAATCATCGCTAAATCGGATACATTGACTTCAATCGCACATTGCTTTAAGTAAACCTCAAGAGCCGCTTCTACTGGGCAGTCTAAGAAACCAGAATCCTTGAGGTAGTAGGCTAGTGCTCGATTACGGTTCGCTGTTTGCCACTCTGATTGAAACACTTCCTCATTAATACTTAAAGGTTTGCCTATGATTTGCTCTAAAAAATGCAGGATTTTGTCAATTTTCTCTTGTGGTGAATTTCCCATCATCATAGAGGAAACAGTAATCGCCCCAGCATTAATCATTGGATTAAAGGGCTTTCCTGGTTGATGACTTTCTAAACGAATAATGGAGTTGAATGTATCCCCTGTCGGCTCAACATCTACCCTTTCTAATACATATGGCAATCCTCTGTCCATACAGGCCAATATAAAGGTGATTACTTTAGAAACACTCTGAAGCGTAAATAGTTCAGTCGTATCCCCGGCTTTCATTTCGTGCCCTTCAGTTCCGATAATAGCTATAGCTAATTGATTCGGGTCTTTTTTAGCTAATGCAGGGATATAGTTAGCGCACTGTCCTTCTTTAGCAGCAGTGCGAAACTGTGTTACCCATTGTGCCACAAGCTGATCGTGACTAGGTTGTGTTGTCATTACTGTGGACTCCTTTCAAAATGTGCAAAAACAGAGTCTTCATAGTTCTCCTATGAAGACTCTATCCATATTTTTGCTATTCTTTTATAGCTTTGGAGGCATTGTCCCCTCCGGAATTAACGATTTATACGTCTCCCCATCAAGACGTTCTTGCCATTCCTTTTTAGCTTCTTCAATTAGTACTGGATTAGCCAATAACTCAATCGCTGTACACGCCATAATTTTAGCAGCTTGTAGCATACCTTTATGGGCGATTGGCGTGACACCTTGAGAAACAACTTGCCAAGTATGCAATGGTGTTCCTAATGCCATACATACTGTTGTACATTGAACAGTTGGCACATTCCAGCTGACATCTCCCACATCAGTAGAGCCACCCATAATAAATTCAGGGAGTATACGAGGAATATGATCAGCAATAACTTTTCCTTGTAATTGTTGTACATCGCCTTTATGTAGACCGACCAATGATGAGGCTTGTACTTCAGGAGAAAACGTATGGAAAATAGCCTGAGCATACTGTTCATCTTCTATTGTATAGTCTGGCATGCCAATTTCAAGTATTTGTTGATACATGACATCATAAAGTGTCTTATTTGTTATTAAATTAGAAGCAGCACCTTCGAAATCAATTTCTAGGGAAGTGCCTGTCATAAGCGTTGCACCCTTTGCAATATTTTCAACGCGCTGATAGATTTCTTGCACTTGTTGCTTTTTAGGTGCTCGCACTAAGTAGGTAACTTCGGCATATGGTTGAACAACATTCGGAGATGAACCACCAGAGTTTGTAATAGCATAATGCACTCGTGCTTCTGGAATGATATGCTCTCGTAAGTAGTTTACCCCAACGTTCATAAGCTCAACAGCATCTAAAGCACTTCTTCCAAGATGAGGAGCAGCTGCTGCATGAGCACTTTTACCTGTAAACTTAAATGTAACGGCATAGTTTGCAAGAGAGCTACAAGTCATCACCGTTGAAAAAGTACCAGGATGCCAGGAAATGGCGATATCTACATCATCGAATAAGCCAGCTTTCGCCATATAAGCTTTACCAGATCCATTTTCTTCGGCAGGGCAACCGTAGAAACGGATGGTTGCAGATTGCTGATGTTGCTCTAAATAATCCTTTACTGCAACAGCTGCTGCAAATGCTCCTGTTCCTAACAAATTATGGCCACAGCCATGACCGCTTCCGCCATTCTCTAGAGGCTCATGATTGGTAACACCACCCTTTTGGCTCAAGCCTGGGAGTGCGTCGTATTCCCCTAAAAAGGCGATAACTGGCTTTCCTGAGCCAAATGTTCCGACCAGCGCCGTATCAAGGCCAGCCACGCCAACCTCAGTTTGAAAACCCTCTTTTTCTAGTGCCTCTTTCATATATTGCATCGATTGTTTCTCTTGAAAATGAAGCTCCGGTACTGCCCAAATCGCATCGCTTAAGGCCACACTCGCTTCCTTCTTTGCCTCAATCAATGTAGAAATTTTCTCTTGAAATCTCATAATTGTCCCTCCAATTTGTTCTTTATGCTTTCAATAATGCTCCCTTTTGATCGTTTAGCGTCACAAGCGACACAATACAAATGAGTGCGAATCCAATCAGCATCCAAAAGGCTGCATCAAAGGAACCATTAAAGGCATCGACCATAAAACCAATAGCCATGGGCGTAACAAACCCCGCTAGCTGTCCGCCTGTATTCGCAATCCCCATCGCTGAGCCTGTTATAGACGAAGGCAATTTCTTTAAAACGATTACGGGTAGTAGCGTGATGACAAATGCGATAAAAATAGAAACAACTGTTTGATAGCCAATAAATAATGTCACCGTTTTCGCAGTAAACATTAAATACAGTAAAATACCGATCACTGCACAGGAAATGGAGCCTAACACCTTTTCCATTCCTTTTGGAAGCTTATCGATGATATAGCCACTACCATACACCCCAATAATTGTTGTAATGGCAGGAATCGTTTGTGCCCAACCAATGGACATTAAATCTAGTCCACGATTTTTTTGAAGATACGTTGGAATCCACGATACTAATCCCCAGTTCACCGCATAAATACAGAAATAAGCAATAATCAAATTCCACATCAGCGGTGTTTTCAATAGTTCTTTAAAGCTTACCTTGACTGTCGGACTACCTGTCTCAGCAGCATCTGCTGTTTCAGCTTTTGGTAGCTGAATGTATTTCCAATATAAATAAGCAATAATGGCTCCAATAGCCCCGATAATGATAAACATCATACGCCAGCCAATTGTTCCTAATAAATACGCGGCTAACAGTGGTACAATTAGCGAAACAATCCCACCAGAGGTAAGCATAATCGACATCGCTCTTCCTCTTTCTTCTTTCGGAAAAATCGTGGCAATAATTTTAGAGCTAGACGGCTGGAATCCACCCTCGCCAATGCCGAATAAGAAACGAATAACAATCATTGCTGTTAAAGACCAGGCAATAGCCGTTAGTCCCGTAAAAATAGACCACATGATGACTGCCATTAGTAAGATTCGTTTTGCGCCAAATTTATCAGCTAGCCAGCCTCCTGGTATTTGCATAATGGCATACCCTAAAAAGAAAGCGCTTAAAATGATACCCGTCGAAGATGCATCCAATTGCAAATCACCTGTAATTGAAACGACCGCGTAGTTCATAATATAGCGATCTAAGTTCCCTAAAGACCAGCCTAAAAATAATAGTGCAAGGATGACATTTCTAGATTTTTTCGTTACGTCATTTGTTGTCATTTATATCCCTCCCATGATCCCTTTTTATGGCAGTGATTGCATCACCGCTACGATTACTCTTTAAGATTCTTGCCCCCTTGTAAATCTAGTAAAATCAAAACCCCTTTTATATACCGACATTTTCGTTATATATTCGTATAATAATCAAAGTAGTCAAAAAATACAATATTTTTTTGAAAATTTCTAATAGATAATCGCATCCTTCACTATGAATGATTTCCTCAAAAAGCTCACAACTCATGAACTGACCTTTGTTTTCAATCCTAAAATTTGAGAAAAAAAAATGCCCAAACCATGGGCTGGTTTGGAGCATCTTTTTAGTTTCTAGACAAGCTGATACATTTTTATTGGTCTACCACGCGTATGCTGTAACTCTTCACCACAAATTCTTGCTAAATCCACACTACATAAATCAGCAACAATACGCTGTGCGTTTCTTTCACTCATTTGAAGCTGTGTCGCTAAATCCTTTGTCGTAAAATGTTTCCAGCGCATTTTCTGCACAAGCGCATGGATTTTCATATACGTTTTAATACTAATATTACCCTTTTTTAGCTTTTCTAAAATATCAGGGTCTTCTGCTCGGTAAGAATAAGACAGTTCTTCTATATGTCCAACCGACTCAATAATCGTACCATCATCCTGAATCATCACAATATCGACGGCCTCATTTTCTTTGGTCTGTCTAAGCCCACGATGAGCATGTAGCTCCGCATTGAATACGGTTTGCGCAAAACCAATACCTGCTGTTACTTTGGCCTCCATTTCAATTGATAGTTGATACATTTTTTCCTGTAGAAATTTAATTTGCCCTTCAATGGCTCCCCTTGTACTAAAAATTGTATATTTTCCATTCCCTTCTTCAATGAGGGAACCGTCAATTTGTTCACAAAGTTGCAGTAGATGTTCCTTGGTACGTAGCTCTAAATATTGAATACGATACCCTTGCTTCATACGTTCCTTTAAGGAATCGAAGTCCTTGATTTCAAGCATCACAGCACCAATTTGGGTTTCTTTATAGTAGGATGTTTTGATTTTTTCGGTAAACAGCTGGACTGTATGGTAAATCTCTGTTTTTGTAGGAGATACCCAATAGGAAGGAACCCCTCGACCTTTCAGCTCCTCATCTACGGAAGGATAGCAAGTGATAGCAAAATCAATCTTTCCCTCCTGCCAAAGAGTATAGTGGAAATCAAACAACTCTTTTGGATCAATCGCTACATCAAATTCCTTTAAATACATGTTATTCACATTTTTTTGGATCTCCGCTAAACCCTCTGAAGCCATTTGTGAGGGAGAAGGGATAAGGTCGATACTAACATTTTCAATAAACTTCTTTTGTCGATAGGATTGCTCTAAAAATCCTCTGTAAATAGCCGCCTCCGAAAAAATGATATGTGCCAATTTATCGTGCGAAACTGTTGTTTGACACGCTATCTTATAAGGGATGTAGCCAGAAAACAGCCAGAAATCCACATCTTGGTTATATGTCTCCACAAGATGCTTTGTCTCTGTCGCAATAGAATAAATATACGGAATAAATTCCATATCCTGTTCAATCTCTCTGGCTAAAGCGATAATTCTATTGACGGATTTGACAGGACCCACAACACCTATTTTATACATCTATTGTTCCTACCTTCTTTGTGAAACTACAATGGTTATGTAAAAAATTTCTTTACTCTTCTGTTCATAGTATAGCGGACAACCAATTTACTAGACAAATAAAAAAATTTATAAAGAAAAACCCCGAATTTCTCGGGGCTTACCTCATTTCATATCCTGTGGATACATGTTTTTATAAAGTAATTCTAATTTTTTGGAAAGCTTCCCATAAGCTGATTGCCAGGCCTTACGAGCCGCCTCGTCGCCATCCTCTTTGTATAATGCATGGACATCGGCAACCTTCTTCAAATCAGTTTCGGCTTGCGTAAGCTTCGAATAGTTTTTGATGATCTTTTTATCACTAGCGCTCAATGCATCATATGCCGTACGAATTTCTTTTACTTTACCCTCTAGATCAACTATATACTCACCATTGACGAGGAGAGAATTGATTGATTCAATTAATGTCAAAGCATTTTCATTCGTTTGTTGTTGACCTTGTTGCTTTTCGCTAATTAATTTTTGGATATCTGAATGAATAAGGCTCACTTGCTTAGACGTAAGCTTTTCAAAAGCCTTGATAACAGTACTTGGGTTAGCGCTAAACGATTTATCATAGGTCTTCATAAAGGACTCTACTTTTTTCACATCTGCGATGGCCGCTTTTAAAATATCATAATTGGTAATTAGCTTTTTATCACTTGAGCTTAAGCTACTGTATTGCTTAGAAAGTGTATTAATTTTATCTATTGACACTAAATATTGATCATTGGCAACAATCATAGCTATTTCATCATTCAATTGCTTTATATTTGGTGCATTTTCATCAATAATTTGATTCTTTAACAATGCTTCGTATTGCTCTTTTGCTAAATGCTGTTGATTAGCAGGTAATTTAGCATACGCTTTTTGCACAGACTCTATTTTTTTAGCTTGTTTAGCTGCATCTGTTTCTTCTTTAGCGGCTTGAATTTTTTTATAGAAAGATTTGACACCTGTAATATCCTTCTGAGCACCTGTTAGTAAATAGTTATTGGTTACATATTTTCTTGCACCAGATGACAGCTTTTTATAGGACTGCGCCGCCGTATCAACAGCTTTTTCTAATTGATTGAATGTAAATTTAGTGACATCCGCAAATTTGGCGATATCAGCTTTCAATGCCTCTGCCGCAGCTTTATCAGCAGGTACTTTCCCATCCACTGAAACTTTTGGCGTATTTAGTAAAAACTCTTCAGCATTATAGACAAGCGATTGCTGTAAAGACGTCAGTTTATTATAAGCTTTTAATGTATTCGTATAGCTTGAATTCAATTTACTTTCAGTTACACCCGTTACGCCAGAAAGCTTTTGATAAGCATCCATATCTTTTATGACTTTTTCAGCCGTTTTTAAATCCTTTTGTAAAGTAATAAGACTGTCATATCCCTCTATTTGTGCTGCTGATGCTTTTGTTAAGCTCTTATATTCTTTTACCATACGAGCCACATTATTGACATGACTTTGCCAAGAACTAGCAGATGGGTTTATTGGATAAATATCATCCCCAATATAGCTATCTATATCATTGTTTAATGTGGCAATTTGACTTTCTTCCGCACTCTCTGCTGTCGCTAAAAGCTGTCCGTACTTGTCTGGCACCAATTTTAATTGCTTATACGTTAATTTTTCATAGTTGGAACGAATAGACTTGGCAACCGTGACCTGCTTGTTCGGCGTATTATTGGATGATAATTTATCAAATGATTTAATAAATTGCTCCACTTTTTTAATATCTGCTTTAGCCTCATTAAGAATCGTTAGGTTTTGAATAGCGCCACGATAATTTTGGGATAATTTGGCGATATCTGCCTCAATCGTATTCACGACACCTTGCAAGGAATCCTTATCAGAAGGGACATATTGGGCAATACCATTTGTGTAGGTTAATAAATTAACGATGGCCAGATTAAGTCTTCTGACTTCTTTAATTTCCTCAAGATCATTTGGCTCATTTAAAAGGTTCTTAATGCTCGTATATAAAGCATCATTGACATCTAAGCTACGCTGTAATAAATCGAACTTATCGTATGCCGCTTCAATCTCCTTAATGTAGGTAGGCAAATCTTTGTCGTTAATTCCACCCACCTTGTCCACTTTTTCATTTAACTTATTGATAAGGTCCACATCTGCAAGTGCTCGTTTGAGGACAGCATAATTCGACACATTCCCTTTAGCTGGCTCTGATAAAGCCTGATACTTACTTTCTAATGCCTTAATTTTTTCTTCGAAAGACTTTATATCAGTAACATTGTATTTGTTATCATTCACTAATAGATTCTTAATATCATTTGTTAATGTATCTGTTGGTTCTTTTGATATAGAAATCACTTCAGAACGTGGAGATTCCACAAAAGAAGTGCCTACCTGAGCTTTGACTTTAACAATAATATCTTTGATGCCCTTTTCTATCGCATCTTTCGGTATGGTATAGGTGCTACCTGAAGCTCCCTCAATAATAGTAAAGGAATTTTCACCCTCACCTAGCTGATAAAACCATTGATAACTATATGTAATTTGACCACTTGTTAATGTCGCTCCTGCCTTATCCGTAACAGTAATACCTGCTACTTTCACCGTTTCGCCAGGTGCAACAAAATCTGAAGTTGAAAAACCCTCTAACGTTGGCGTTGTAATAGCAAGATTCAACGCATTAATGGTTCTTGGTTCACTTTGATATTTTTTTCCCTCAGTTGTAGTGGCTTCCACAAAAATAGTTTTACCCGCTGCTTCTACTGGCACCTTTAGCGAAGCAGAAGTAGCTCCTGCAATCGGTTTATTCGTGGACGTTTTTGAACCGTCTTCACTAGCCACCTTTTCTAGATAATACCATTGGTAGGCATTAACTATAGCATTATTGGGTAATTGATGAACCGTTAATGTTTCATTGACAATATTCTGCCCCGTGACCGTCACCGTTTCCTCTGCACTTGCAACAGCCGGTACAATAAGCGCTACGGGTAGTGCTGCTGCTGTTAAAAATAATTTTTTATTCAAATTAGTTGACCTCCTCAATCCTTCTATTGAATTATATCGGCCACATCTCCCTGATTTCCTTTATTCAGGGGAAAGAATTCAAAAAAGTGTATATTCTCCTGTATTCTTATCTCTACAATAACAATATTTTGATATTAGTTTATACTCAAAAAACAAAAGCCTTCTAATCCACATTCATAAAAAAACATGAAGAGATTAAAAGGTGAAAATTGTATTGGATATATGCCTTCTGTTCATCTACTTATCCTCGAATCATATAAGTAGGGCGGTTCAGCGTACTATACGCATAAGGATACGGATGTTGAGTTTCACTTACGCATATACGAATCATCATCCCTTCTCCTACCTTACTGTTTAATGTGAATTTCCCATTAAAAGCCTGAACCCTCTCTTGCATACCTTGAATGCCCATTGATTCGGCCAGCATAATGTCATCTAAATTACACCCTACCCCATCATCACTATACAAAACTTCAAAGCCTTCTTCCGTGCTTAATAAATAGATGGTAACGGTATTGGCATAGGAATGTTTTAACGCATTGTTTAATAATTCTTGAAACAGTCGATAAATCATTAAATTTAAACGCTCATCCTCTAAGTAAAGTCGATCTATAGTATATAACAATACAAAATTAGCCCGTTTTTGAATTTTTTGAATCAGCTTCTCAAGTGCAGCATTTAAGCCCAATGTATCTAACAAAGGGGGCTTTAAATTTTCACAGTATCCTCGTAAATCATTCAGAGAGGTAATCATATGCTCGTGGAGCTTCCTCAGTTTAATGGGTATATTTTCTGAATCCTTCATGTGCATCAGGACATCCATTTCTCTGGCAATATGAAGCTGCTCCTGTAATATCGTATCATGAAGCTCTTGGGCTAACTGATACTTCTCCTCCTCAAAACGGAGCCAAAGTAATTTATTGAGCCAGGGCAGCTGACGATTATCTGCCTCTTTCATATGCTTTAACTGATCTAAGAGGTCCTCGACCATTTTAGTATTTTCAATAAAGTTATTTAAATATAACAGCAACAATTCCAGCCATAGCAATTCCTCATCCTTCAGATAAATAGATTTATTATGATCCACCACAAGGATTCTTTTATAATTTGCATCTTGATGAATAAAGGCTATATAGAAATGATCTGTCTTTTTAATATCCCCTAAAACTAATCGCTCAAGTAAAACCTCATCAATTTGATGTTGATTGTATTCCTTGGATTTGTTCGTTAATGTAACTTGGTGTGTTTGAAAATCATACGTGAGAACATAAACGCTCTCCATCTCAAGCTGGAGCACAACTTCCTGGACAAACTTCTCCAATAAATCCTCGATCTTCACAACTCTGCCTATACTATCGACGGTCGTATATAAGCGATGGATATAGTCACCTTTCGTAGAAAACAAAATCTTTCGCTTACGATAATCAACCCGCTCCTTAATGTAAAACAACGCCATTAAGGAGAGAAACGTAAAAAAGAATAGCTCCGTCATACGTGTAATCGATAAATCCGTCAATAAATACAAACCACCCAAAAGCCAAATGGTAAAAGCAAATGAGAAATTAAAGTAATAGCGTATTCTCGATATAAAGTACTCCATATCAAATATACGTTCTGTAAGTTGTGTGAACAAGAAGCTTAAAGGAATGAGCATGAGAAATAAAGAACATATATCAGCTTCTAATAATTGTTTATGAAATAGTATTTCAGGTAGTGCATAAAGAAATAAAAACGGCAAAAATGGAATGATAATACTACTTAACAATATTTTTAACTGTGGCGTTTTATATTTGATGTATCCTAGTATTATTATTCCTAGAATCACCAGCAATAAAAAGAAAAAAAGGCTTAAAATAATGAACGAATTTTCAAAATGAGTAGAGGGATACAGATTGCTAAAGACACTTAATACCACACCTGCAATGGGAATCGTATAAAACAAATTAATTTTTTTAGTAAACAACCATTTTAAATCCATAAACTCAAAATATATTTTTAAAAAGTGTAATAGTATAACTAAACAAAGTAGCATACTGCTTCGATTGATTATTATTCCTAAAAGATTTAACCTAGCAGATGCTCCACTACTAACATAAGCTAAGGAAACCGTTAAGATAAAAAGAATCAATAAATTTAAAAGAATTGTATTTTTTTGTTTATAATACAAATATAAAGTGATAAATAACGTAAGAAGGAAATAACAAAAAGGAACTATTAAAACATAAAAAAATTGTTCAGGTATATCATATAACTTAATATTTAGGTTTATAACAGCCCCATTATCTTTCATTATTGTCAATTCTCTAGCGGCACGAATCACAGGTTCGTACTTTAAATCACGGAGACTATCAATCTGTTTTCCATCAACTTCTAAAATAATATCGCCTTTTTTTATTTTATGTTTTTCAGCCCATTCTTTATAATATGGCTCTATTAAAATCCATTGTCCATTCTCGTTTTGAACATCCATACTTAAAATAGGCTTGCTGTATGTAACATTTAGTAAATAAAGCCCAATTACCAAATATGTACTTACAGCAAGCCAAAACCATTTTTTATAATTAAAATTTAATACCAAATTGTACTTTCTAAACATACATCTTCATCAAACGAATCCAAAATTGCCTTTTGTTCCAGTTCTGTTACACCAACAAGAGAAGCTTTCTTTTCTTTTAACAATGTTACCAACGACGGATTTTGCTCTAAATATTGAACCATGTTAATCATAAAATCGCTCCATTTCATTAGTTTTTTATAGTTACTATTATTATCCAATAAAACCTCCACACAAAGGAATTATTAACCATATTTGTAACTATAAATTGATTATACCATCATTCACCTACAATTCAACATAATTTTCTAAAAAATACAATAATATAATAGAATATGTAATGAATTTGCTTAGTTCTCCATAGTTTGACATAGAAAAAGCTTGCTCCTAATGCTAGGAACAAGCTTCTTCATTTTATACTTTTTCAATCCGTATTAACCTTCTTGTAGCCACCTGTTTAATTGGGAAGAGACCAATATAGCATGCTGCGGATTCATATCGCCAACATCCACAACAAAAACCTGACAAGCTTCTTTCTCTAACGCCATTAAAAAGACCATTCCGCCACCATCATCCCCTATGGCAACATAGCCTTTTGCATATTCACTCACTTCCCAGGTCTCATTTCTTTCCATTATTTCCTCGGTACCATATATTAAAACACCATTCGTAAGTGCAAAACCATTGGCCTCTTTCAGAACATTTTTATATTCTTGTGGAAGTTGAATAGCCATCGTCTGTTCTATTAGCAGAATATCATGCTCACTTGCTGGAGGATTGCCAGTAACAATATTATGTAAAGGAGACATTTTGTCACCTCCTCTTTGAAGATTCTTCAATTCTTTACCAAACAAAACTCATAAAAAGCTTCGATTAAATCATCAATCTCTTGTTTTTTTACAATTGCGTTCAACCAATCAGCTGGAATTCCCTCCAGATGATAGCACATACCCGCTAAAGCACCCGTTATTGCCGCTATAGTATCCGTATCTTCTCCTAAATTGACTGCCTTTAAAATAGCTTCTTTGAAGGTAGCTGCATGACCAACACTCCATATGGCTGCCTCAAGTGAGTGCACAATATAACCACTTGAATAAATTTCGTCTTCAGAGATACGTAAAAAGTTCTCATCAAAGATTCTACTGTAGGCATTTAACTCTGTATGCAATTCACGCTGTAAATTACTTTGCAGCAAGTTATATACCTCATTTAATGCAAGCTCCAGTGAATTATTTCGATATAAACTTAATAATAACTCAATATAAATGATAGACCCTACTATTGAACGTGGATGACCATGCGTGATCATGGTATATTCCTGGACCAACGCTTTTCTTTTGTTAAAATCACCTTCATTCATCAATACAAAAACTAAAGGTGCAATCCTCATCAGCGTTCCGTTGCCATTATCAAACTCGCCCGTTTTTCCACATTGCTCAGGCACAACTCCCTTTTTATAGCTTGACACAGCTTCAGCAGTCGTGATGCCAATATCAAACATTTCCCCAAAAGGTGTCAAATAGCCTTGCTCCATATATCGTACAAACTTATCCATTAAGCTTCCTGTATCGCCTTTTTCAATCATGTTTTCCACTAAACATAGCGTTAAAGAAGTATCATCTGACCATGTTCCCGGTGGTTGATTGTAAGTTCCATATCCTATCACATTTTCTACACGGAAAGTCCCCCGCTTCTTAAACTCGACAGGTACGCCCATCAAATCACCAACTATCCCACCATATAAAGTGGCAAACAATCGTTCTTTCATATTTGCATCTACCATAGGATTACATGTCCCCCTTCTCTATCTAACATACTATAAAGTAGACTATAATTGCAGATGCGAATTTCCCCCATCTTCTGTCCTAACTTGATAGTAATGCCTCCGTTCATGATATTTTTTTCTTCAATTCTTCCCAATCTATGACTATCGCCGCAAAATAATATCCATTCTATTTCGGCAGATGTTTGATTAGGGCAAATACTTGCTCTATTACCTTATACACAACTTCTCTTCGACTTAATTCATGTGCTAAATAAATTCCTTTATTCCTTGCTAGTTCTAGCCGTTTATCATAAATCCTACAGAAACCATTCCGTTTACGTTGGTCGCTTCTACCAAGATACCGTGTTGTATCAAAGTGTGTCATATTCCTCCGTATATCTGTCGGTATCACCACTATATTTTCTAACCCCGTTTGTATATCATACGCAACATCACAGCTCACAAATTCTACTCGACTTGCCCGCTTCCCTATCATCTCTAGTATTTCTCTAAAATGTGAGTAATGCTCTGGCCTTGTCTCAATCCTTAGGGTATGTAAGTGACCTTCTGTTTCTCTAAAGTTTTTAAAATACATATGAATGTATACATCGTCACTTTTCCACATGTGCAATTCATAGCTATATGTTCCACTATAAATCTTCATTTTCACTTGATATTTCTTCACCCCCAACATATAAACCCGTAAAAATGCTGAATGTGGTACATCCTTATAATCTATAATGAACTTATCTATCGAAACCTCTATTTCCATTGCCTGTTCTTCCCCTTGTATGCTAATACTTGTATAAAATTTAACACTTAGTACACTAATTAAATAAGCGAGCTTTTCAATTTACGTATTTAAATATGAAAAAGCACTTGTCGCCTGTTATAGACAATCAAGTGCTTTAAGTTTATAAATTTTCTAAGTTTATTAATATATTTGCAAGTTTTATAAGTTATTTTAGTATTGATAGTATGACATCTTTGTTACCACATGGCAAGTGTAACGTTTAAACCCTTTAGCTTGTTTAATCTCGTGTGTTTGTTGCTTATGCCATCCATAAGTGGTCCCTTGTAAATAAATTGTCATCTCGCCTATTCTCGCTCTTATTGCTTAATTGTTAAAATAGCACTCCTTGATGGTCTAGCCTTCATGGGTTATTAATTCAAATTCAAGGATATCTTTAACTGTACACAATTAAAATCTATTTATATCCTTGTTCATCGCCACGAGCTTTGTCATTATCGTTTATTTAGTCACTATTCCATACAAAACTATCTCCTGCATGTAAAATGTCACTCGCACAATTTTTACTTTATCTTATTTTTACAATCAAACTTCATGATGGTACTACCATCATGAACTCTTGATTCAAAAATATTTATGCAACTTATTTCAGAATGTTTTATAGTGTTAAAGAAAAGTCTAACTCTTCTGAAACACATTTTTCTTCTATTGCTCTATCTTATATCTCTCTTTAATTTTAATCATGTAATCACCTATCTCTAACTCATTTTCTGGGTGTTTTACTAGGTAGCTATCTGCAATTTCTCTTAAATATATATATAAAGTTTCATAGTCTAATACTACTTCCTCATCTTCTTCTACTGCAGGATAATCGAAATAAAAAGCTATCCCTTCATCGCCGAAGTAATCTTCTTCCCATTCTTCATAGTCGTCTGCAAAAACACACCACACATGTTCAATCCCATATCCTTCTCGATTTGCATACTTTTCTAACACAGTCAAAAATCTTTCGTCTCCCATAATCTGAAAGAAGTAATTGACTAGTTCCTTGTTTTTATCTTCCATTGTCTCACTCTCCAAACTATTAATCAGTTAAAATTGGGAAAAAATTTGTAACTTCTCCTGTTGCTTCATCAATATACCCTTGAAACTTCAAACCGTTTTGAGAAGTACCGGTAATCTTCCTCCCAACTACTTCTCCATTCTTCATCGCTTCTTCACCCACTTTAATATTTGTTCATTTGAAATTATTTTTGGATCATATACAGTCTTTGGAGTGCTAACTTTTTTTAGTTCACCAGGGATATACCGTCTCATTTAGGCTAAGGCAGAGCCGAAATACCTTTTTAAGTTTCCCGTTGTTTATCGCCACGAGCTTTGTCATTTTCGTTTATTTAGTCACTATTCCATACAAAACTATCTCCTGCATGTAAAATGTCATCTCGCCTAATTCTCACACTTTTCTTCCTAGACCACTGTTTACATAGCACTCCTTGATGGTCTAGCCTTCATGAGTATTAATTCAAATTCAAGGAATCATTAACCGTAAACAAGTTTTAAATGACTCTGTCATATTATACCTTGTATTTATCGCCACGAGCTTTGTCAGTATCATTCGTTATTAACCATTCCCCGCCCCATATACCCTCGCCATGTAAAATGTCATCTCGCTTACTTCTCACGCTTTTTATCATCGGGTAACACTCTTGATAGTACTGCCTTCATGACATATTGATTTTGTAAATGTGGGAGCTTTATTTAACACCTACACTGTAAACCACAAATTCTCACAGTAAATATGGGTTGTCTTCCTAAAGTCGTATTGTTTTAACCATAACAAAAAACCTTGAAAGGTAGTTAGCCTCTCAAGGTGATAGTTAAATATTCAAAAAATAATTTTATTCCTACTCCAAATTTAACATTTAACCCACTTCTTCTCACATATATACTAGTACTTTTGATTAATCTAAAATCTGGTAAATGTGTCTTGAAATATCTATTTCTTCTCCATCTTAAATTATGATAAATTTAAAATTTCTTTTAGTTCTTTTAAGGAAACTTCAACTCTTGTTCGATCTTGAGGTCGTCTTGTTAAATAGTCTTCCCCAGCCTCTGTTAAATATTGAAAAAATACATTTTCATCTACAATAGCATTTTCCTCAACTTCAGCCATAGGAGGTTGTATACTGAAGTTAACACCAGTTTCACCAAAATACCCCTCTTCTCCTGGCTGATATTCATTTGCAAAAATACAACATACTGGATCAATCCCAAAACCTTGTTTGTTTTTGAAATTTTCAATCGCTTCCATAAACTTCCCATCACCTATTATTTTGTAATATAGACGCATCAACTCAACTTTTTCTGTAAATTCTTCAACAATAAAAACTTCCTCACTCATAACAAACACTCCTTTAACATTTAATCTAGAACTGGGAAGAAATTCGAAATCTCACCTGTATTTTTGTCTTTAAAGCCCATAAATTTCAATTGTTTCCCATTTACATTGACATACCCTTCTACCATATCACTTGGTGACCTATCTCCACCTTGAATTATCCTATTATTACTAATACCTTCTTCCATTGCTTCTCTACCCAACTTTAATATCTGTTCATCAGAAAAAACCTTTGGGTCATATACTGTCTTAGGATTCTTATACTCTTTCCACTGTCCAGTAAAGTTACCTTTTCCACCATTTTCTTTACTCAATCCATCATAAACAGGAAGCTTATATTTTACCTCATAAATTCCTGAAATATCAGGATGAGACGTTTTAGTAACAGCTTGATTAATATCCTTAACTTGATTACCAAAGTTATCTAAAATAAATTGTTCAAAGTTCTCAAGATTGTGACCACCCTTTATTCCAATATTCGGTTTTGCTTTAAAACCCTCCACTTCGGTTAAATGTGTATCATAACCCTTTTTAAAAGTAACATCTTTTACCGTACCCTTATCCTCAGCAGGCTTTTTATTCGAGCTATTTTGTGATGGTTGGGTATTAGATGGTTTCGGACTTGGAGTTGGTGTGTTTCTTCCAACTGTTCCTGTATCCTCTATGTATCTAACGTCTCCACCTGCTAATGCAAAATTCTGCTGCTGTGATTGTACCATCTGACGCAGTTGCTGTTTGACTTCGGCTACTTTGGATTGTATCTGGGTTTTCACGTTCACTACTTGTTTTTTGACTATTTCTTTTACACTGCCTAAGAGACCTTTATTCGCATTTTGAACACTTTTATTGATGCTCTTAAATCGTAATCTTTTCAATTTACGTACTTAAACATGCATAAAAGCACTTGTCGCCTGTTATAGACAATCAAGTGCTTTAAGTTTATAAATTTTCTAAGTTTATTAATATATTTGAAAGTTTTATAAGTTATTTTTATATCGACAATATGACATCTTTTATACTACTTGGCAAGTGTAACGTTTAAACACTTTAGCTTGTTTAATCTCGTGTGTTTCGTCCCTATGACATCCATAAGTGGTCCCTTGTAAGTAAAATGTCATCTCGCCTATTCTCGCTCTTATTACATTAGCGTTAAAATAGCACTTCTTGATGGTCTAGCCTTCATGAGTTATTAATTCAAATTCAAGGATATCTTTAACTGTACACAATTAAAAAACTATTTATATCCTTGTTTATCGCCACGAGCTTTGTCATTATCGTTTATTTAGTCACTATTCCATACAAAACTACCTCCTGTATGTAAAATGTCATCCCGCTTAATTCTCACATTTTTCTTCCTAAACCAATGTTTACATTGTACTCCTTGATGGTCCAGCCTTCATGAGTTTTCGAATCAAATATCAGATTACTTTTTAACCACAAACTTCTTTGAGTTAAGAAAAAACCTTGAAAAGTATATAGCCAGTCAAGGTAATAAACTCTCAAAGAATTATTTTATTTTCGACCTTATAATTATCGCTTAATTTGCTTTCAATCGAGTTGGCGGTTTCGCTAACTAAACGTAGAAAATGTTCTCTATCTTGTTCCTGTGCAAAACCCTTAAATTCAAAACTCACTTCGTTATCCTCAAATAAGTTATCATACGTTTCTTGAATTGCATCTAGTGCTTTAACAATCGATTGCTCATTCATAAGTTCACTAGCAATATCATTATCAACTAGCTCACCGTCTTCATCGTAAATCCACATTGGATAGCACTGATATTCCAAGTATAGTTTTATTTTTTTCATGTTTCCTCCTATTTTATAGAGACTGGATTTGCGCCTACAATAAATCCATTGCTACCCGTAGTTATTGCAACCCTTTGCGTTTGTCCATTAAAGTTGATTTCGTAAATAGGTCTTCCAGTGCCCTTTCCTTGATATCCAACGATTTTACCTTCACTTACCGCCTTTGTAATAAATTCAGGCAATTGACTTTGATTAATTCCTTTGGTGGCAAATTCATCAGCATGATTAAGAATATGATTAAACCCTGCCTGTGAATTTCCATTTTCAAGCCATACTATTTTGCCATCAGCGTTTTTAGTTACGGCAACTACATCATTAGGATTATACTTTACACCACTATTAGCAAGTTCATCCATAAGACCTTGTGGTTTAAGGTTACCCGTACCCTTATCCTCAGCAGGCTTTTTATTCGAGCCATTTTGTGATGGTTGGGTATTAGACGGCTTCGGACTTGGAGTTGGTGTGTTTCTTCCAACTGTTCCTGTATCCTCTATGTATCTAACGTCTCCACCTGCTCATGCAAACTTCTGCTGCTGTGGTGGTCGCACCATCTGACGCAGTTGCTGTTTGACTTCGGCTACTTTGGATTGTATCTGGGTTTTCACGTTCACTACTTGTTTTTTGACTGTTTCTTTTACACTGCCTAAGAGACCTTTATTCGCATTTTGAACACTTTTATTGATGCTCTTAAATCGTAACCTTTTCAATTTACGTACTTAAACATGTATAAAAGCACCTGTCGCCTATTATAGACAATCAGATGCTTTAAGTTTATAAATTTTCTAAGTTGATTAATATTGGCAAGTTTTATAAGTTATTTTAGTATTGACAGTACGACATCTTTTTTACTACATGGCAAGTGTAACGTTTAAACACTTTAGCTTGTTTAATCTCGTGTGTTTGTTGCTTATCACATCCATAAGTGGTCCTTGTAAATAAATTGTCATCTCGCCTATTCTCGCTCTTATTGCTTAATTGTTAAAATAGCACTTCTTGATGGCTCTGCCTTCATGAGTTATTAAATCAAATTCAAGGAAATCTTTAACTGTAAACCAGTCACTTTTTCATTGCCAACAAATATTCTTAATCCAAAGTCGAGTAAAATTCCTCTAAAGAGAGTGCTTCAATAGAACTACAATAAAATTCAATGAAATTATATCCATCATTTTCTCCATAACCGCTATCATCATGAACATGGTATCTTTTATCACTATCCCATCCTAACTCCTTTTTATCATGGATAATTAAACTATTTGTTAAATATAGATTTGTTACCTTGTCTAAAGAAAAATTAGAAACATTGTAATATCTTTTCTTCAATTTAAACCATTGCTTTGTTTTTATTACCTCTACTTTGAAAGTAAGATCAAGTACCGTTATAAAATTATCCTCATAATCTTGTTCAATATTGTATTTAATTTCAACTATTTCTTCATAAGCCCATGAGCCCATACAATTCAACTTTTCTGTCATATTTTGGTAATTCTTAATATGCAACTTAAATTTCCCTCCTATTAATCAATAAATTCAATACTGTTTGTTTTTATGTTTATTTTCCCTTTTCTTAATCTTCCATTTTCTGGATCTATGAAATACTTAATTTCTCTAGCACTTTTTCCACCATCTTGCCAAATATTTTCATGCATATGTGGGTTTGTATGATGTAACGAGTTTCCATGATCTGAATAATCAATTCTAAATTTCTGTTTCCCTGCTTGGTCATAAATAACTCTTGAATTCTCAATCTGTCCACTTGAACCTAAACGACTAAAATCAAATCTAGCTCCTGGAGTCCCATCATCAGGAGCATAATTATTTTTGTAGTACTTATCAGGCAAGAATGGTTCTTTAGCAAAATCATCACCTTTATCCATACCCTTATCATGCTTCTTCACATACTCGCCTAGTTGATCGATTTCTTTTTGGGTTGTCTTTGCATCCTTTGCCTTTTGGATATTATTGGCAAGATCGTAGGTTTCTTCTATTACCTTTTCCCAATTTCGTACGTTTTCTAATACTTCTTCACCCTTTTTCACTTTCCGAACAGGGTTAATTAATGAGACCGCTGCTTCAAAATTTTCTTTAATTGGCGCATTTGCATCAGACACTTTGAGATAATCCTCAATAAACAGAGCATATGACATTTTGGAGCCTAGCATCACATAAGGATATAGGCCATCTGGAGTGACAGTTGATTCTGCACTTAAGACCTTGCGTTTATCTGCAAGTGTTGTGATTGGTTCACCATCACTGCCGATAACTCTCGTTTTTCTGTGCTCATCTAATAGGGCTTTTAGTTCGGCTTCACTTGTTATCCTGTTTTTATCCCCTGACGAAGTTTTTACCTTTGTAATTGAACTATTCCTAGGTCTCAAGCTTTTTAGCATCGGGTAACACTCTTTGATAGTACTGCCTTTATAACATGTTGATTTTGTAAATGGGAGCTTTATTTAACACCTGTACTGTAAAGCAGATATTCTCACAGTAAATATAGGCTGTCTTTTTATTTAACCATAACAAAAAACCTTGAAAGGTGGTTAGCCAATCAAGGTTATAATTAATATATCGAAAAGTTTATTTTGCTCTTACTTCAATTGCTCATCACTTCTAACCCTATACATAATTGTTGTGAACAGAAAAATCCACTTTCTAGCATCGATACCTACTAGAACATTTGGTCGTTTTGGCGTCCAAGCAACAATTCCACCTTTAAGCTATCTTCTTATTTCCACAAACAATATTCTTTCTGGATATACTAAATCGTTAAGACTATAAACAAAACTATTCATACAACTGTATATATCTTTCTCGTAAAGGTACATTTTCATTCACCAGTAATTCATCTTGAAGGAGTTCTTTTTTATTTGCTAGAATCGAAATGAACAATGCATAATAATCACCTGTAGTTGGAAATGAAAATAATCCATACCCTTTAGAAGAAATAATTTTGTTCACTTCTCTTATTTTTTCTTGTAAAAACTCATACTCATATTCGCCAAGTTGCCCAAGTTCTTTTTGTGAAGCTAACTCGATATCATATTTACTTTCATAATCTAAGATAAAGTTCACTATTTCATAGTCTTCTTCCCCTCTAAAATCAAGATAGAGAAACCTTTTAGTGGACATCCCATGTTCTAATATCCATTGATAAATATCTTCCTTTTTGTCTAAATCATTTAGTCCCCTCAATTCACTCTCATCAAAGATTATAGACACTATATCTTTAAATCCCAATTTCGATTTCCCCCTAAAATGCTTTTAATTTTGAAAAAGTTCTCCATGTTGATTAGGAATATATTCTGGATAATTTTTTCGATAAAAGCTATCGATAATTTTCAATAAAGGATCCCAGTCAGGGTAAGGTTCAGGATCCATTATTTGTATTTTAGCTTCTGGTGTATTCATTAAGAAATCATTGAATTCTTCAGGGATAAGTAATCCATTTTTCTTCCTCACAAAAAGTAAAAACAAAATTTCGTATGGGTAAAATCCATAACCAAAATCTCCAAATTCGATAGATTCCCCTAGCTCTGAAGCAAGTGCCATATGGAATATAGACATTTTGTTAATTAAAGGTTCTATTTCTTCTAATTTAGTTGTTGACCATTGTTTTAATACCTCACTATAAATTTCTAACTCCTCGGGTATTAAGCCATATTCTAAATTAGTTTCTTTCAGCTGCTCTCTCACTACAACATTTAAGTTTTGATTTGTCCCCAATAAGTTTTTTTCTTTAAATTGGAGGTATAACTCTAAAAGGAACCATGTATGTTTATTAAAATTATTCACATTTATCCAACGACTTTCTAAATGCTCTTCAATAAATTTAAATAATATATCCTCCTCTTTCTCCCAACCAAACATTGTAAAATGAATTAAGGTCATAATAACGTCTTGAAAGGAATATTCCAAAGACATTTTAGGATATTTACTTTTATAAAGGTCTTGCCCCATACATTGATGAAAAGTAATCATCATTATTTTTTTTAGTTCGTGAGAATTTTCTTGATGATTTACTAATACATTCTGTTTCCATTTTGCCAAATAATATGATTTTATTGTTTCTAAATTTATTAATAGAATATGATCCTTTTCAACTTCATTGAGCTCTATAATATGGGTACTTTCCTTTAAACTATCCATATACTCTTCTTCTACTTCCTCAAATTTTATTCCCTTGACAAAATTCTCACAATATCTATTGTATGATAATTTTAATTTTTTAGGGTTTATCAATATATTCACCTCGTTTAATCAAGTTGTTTATTCCAATCTTTTATTTTTAATTCTTCTACGCCAAAGCCTTTTTTCGTAATTTTAATATCTGTTTCTACCCTTATAAAATCTAATTCTAATCCTGGATTCTCCTTTTTAAGTTTCTTAAATTGCTTTTTAAAATCAGAATATCTTGAGTCGTTGCTATTTAACATGCCCTCAAAATACTCTTTTCCACCTAATTTTTGTTTTTCTGAATAACTAAAAATTGCAGAATCTGAAGCCTTTGATTCTATCATAGTTAACTTAGGTGGTGGTCCTTTAGATAAAAACGTACCATCAATACCATTTCTGCCTACTTGGAATATTTCTGATATATCTTCTCCTAATTCATTTTTCTTAGCTACTATTTTAGAAACTTCTTCTCCAAAATCCCCCTTTTCATGTGAGAAATATTTAGTATTATCAATTTTTCTTTCGTAGTCCTTTGCCTCTGTCAAATTAAAATTCTTGCTTAAATCATCCGGAGTATCAAGTTTATTGGCTAATTTATTTCTTTCACGTTGTAATTTTTTTATTTCGTCTATATTTCCTGCTTTCTTCAGATCAGTTATTTGTTGGTCTAATGAATTTATTTCTTTTTTAATTGAATTATTTTTATTAGAATTATTAGACGGTTTCGGACTTGGAGTTGGTGTGTTTCTTCCAACTGTTCCTGTATCCTCTATGTATCTAACGTCTCCACCTGCTAATGCAAAATTCTGCTGCTGTGATTGTACCATCTGACGCAGTTGCTGTTTGACTTCGGCTACTTTGGATTGTATCTGGGTTTTCACGTTCACTACTTGCTTTTTGACTTGGTCTACTACACTTCCTACTGGACCTTTCAGCACGTTTTGAACACCTTCAGCGACACTCTTAACTACTCCGGCACCTTTATTTACTAATTTTCCGCCTGTTGCCGCCCAGCCCGCAAACGGAATCATCGCGCCAAAGGAAAGGGCCGCATTGACCTTGTCACCTCTAGCCAGATAAATAATGCCATTCACGCCATCCGCTATTTCGCCAAAACCTGGGATTAACCCTACAAGATCTAATCCTACTTGTAGCGTATTCAACAGATTTTTAGGTTTTACAGCATTTTTCACTGCCTTGGTCGTTGCTTGCGCAGCTTTTTTCACCACTGGTAGTACCTTTTCCTTCACTACCTGCTTCGTTTGTTTGACAGCGGCCTTTACCTGTTGCTTGGCTTTTGTCACAGCCGCCTTTGCTTTTTTCACAACCTTTTTCGTGGTCAGAATCGCTTTTTTAATGGCCTTCTTCGCCCGTTTCACCAATTTACTCTTGGATAAACTATTTTTTAGCTTCCGGGCCTTGGTAAAGAATTTCCCCCACTTTTTCTTTTTCTTCTTGCGTTTTTTCTTTTTCTTCTTTTTACTCGATTTCTTTTGTTTTTTCTTAGTGGAGCTTTTCTTTTTGGAGGATTTCTTGGAGCTCTTCCCTTTCGATCCTCCGCTCTTTCCTTTTTTCGCTCCGCTTGGGGAGCCTACTTTCGGAATCATCCCCAGTAAGCTTCCTGCTAATCCTAATAGACCCATTAAGCATCACCCCCACCAACAGGGATCATCCCCATCATGTCTAGGGCGGAATCGAGGTCTGCTTCTTCTTCCTGTGAAGCGACTGACACAGGGGCTTTGATGGACCCTTCCATCGTGACCGCTTGTCCCTGGATATCCGTAATGCCGTCAAACACTATACTACTGGAGCCGCAGGTGAATCGCATGGATTCGGCTGCACTCATGGACACTCGCTTCCCTGCGAAGGTGATCGTGTCATTCGCTTTGACTAGCAGGGAGGGCTTACTATGCACAGTGATGCCGCTGTCCTGATGAAGCTGCAGAAAAACAGCACCCTCCTTGGCCGTAAATGTCACGGATTGTGGATCTAGCTTCATGTCCTTCCCTTTTGGCGTACCCCAATAAGACGTTTTCGGATCAGCCGTTTTTGGGTTGGCCTCGCCACCTTTTCGTACACTGTGGCGAACAATCGCAGCTTCCTCGCGATGTGTCGGGAAGGCAAGATGAACATGATCGCCCACCTCTGGAGGACTGTAAAAACCACTGTGTCCTTCTGCTGTATATGGCGTAGCCAATGGGAACCAGGTAGCTTCTTCCTTTTTTTGCGCCTCATCCATGCTGAGATGGAGTCGTACCTGATCCTTTTTGACCTCTAACACCTTTCCTTCAATTGCAGTACCTGGTAGAAACGGAATACTTCGTCTGTCTTGACGTATGCCTTTTTTGAACAGCAAATGATACTCATAGGTAAGAATGCCTTGCTTCATTTGGGCGATGGATTTGGCTACCACCAGCTCCTTACCTTGGAGCTGCACACGATCACCTAGCTTTAAAGTCTTTTTAGACTCGATCACATAGGCGACGGTATCCCGCTCCTCTATTGGCTGATCGATGTCATTATGCTTACTATGTAAAAACTTAGAGCGATCCTTTAAAATTTCATAATTTGCCACTGATAGCTTTTCCATTCGTCCTTCAGGTAGCCCAAACCAGAACTTCGGCTTATCCGCATCCACTGCAGGGATTAGCACTGTCCGAAAATGGGACGCCATACGTTGTAAAAATTGCCAATCCGTCTCTTTATATTGTAATATAAACTGCTTGAGAGGAGTAGCCTTCGACACAGTATCAATGACATCTGCACCTGAGTAGTCTTTCAAAACCTTTTTTAACAGTGCCTGATAAGTCATTTTATTATGCTGAAAGGAACGGTATTTTTGTTTACAGTCTAGGGTGAACGTAGATGATACAGCCTCTAGTTCAATTTGATATACTCCCCTCACCATACGTACAGCCATTTCTGTAACCTGACCTTTAAAAAGTGTGCGTATTCGTTGCCCTTTATTTTTTTGAAACAGCTCTATTCGATCTGACGTACTAGCATGTCGCATACAACTGTCTTTCTTTTCAGCAGGGATGAACCCCTTTATAGTTAACCTTGCGTGGTCATTCACTGTTTGGGTCAACATAAGATGATGCAACGTCTGGACTTCATAGGGGGATACGAGTTCAAGCTCACCGTATCCGATTACTTCCTCGTATGTGTTCACATGAATTCCCTTCTTTCCTCAAGGGACAATGGATTATTCTTGTCCATCATCTTCTACTTTTATCGTTCCACAATACATACACATATTAATAGATTGACTAATTAACGCTGGATGATTTTCAATTAGTTGATCATTCTTGCCATTAATCCAAGGCATCGTGATGACTGGTGTACAGGGCATCGGCTTTAAAACACCATTATTGTCAGCAGTGGCCGCCGCAACTATTGGATTCGCTAATGTTTGGCATAAGCCAAATGGTTGAATATTGACATGAGGCTTATAATCCATCGTATTCATCTGTGCCTTATTTTTCGTATAAACCCCATGGCTGACTGGCATTTTTAATATACTTGTTTGATCACCTTGCGAGCAGGATAATTTGGCACCAGCTACTACATAGCTCCGTTGGTCGCCACCCTTTGTCTGCAATTCTTCTGACATCGAAAAACCATCCTTTCTATACGTAAGCTGTTGTAACTTTTACTAAACATCGTTGACGATGATTAGAAAATAATTATTTCCTTTTCGCTTCTTGCCCTTTTCAACCTATTTTCCTACTGCCAGAATATCGTTCCATCTTCCTTCAGTTTGTATTTTCCGTAATCGTATTCCCCTAAAATCTCGGCGAAGAATGCTCTCGGCTAATTCAATATTAACTACTATATAATGTTCTTTAATTCCCTCAATTTGAAAGATCGGATAAGGGGCTGCTAAATGCTCGTCTATTACTAATTTTTTTAACGTTCCATCCAGATGAAATTCAGTTTGAGCAGAGAGACAAGGAACTTTTGGTGGAATAACTAGCCAATATAACGTTTGCATTACTTTAGGTATATCCATGAGAACAACCGCTTTGAATGGCATTTGTGGTTCATATTTTTCCACTAATTGTTTAACAGCATCAGAAAGGAGCATGATTGGCTTTTCAATCAAATCTGTATATACCATCTCGCCTTTCTCTAATACAGGAAATTGGCGTTCGAGCTCCTCTAATTCCTCCATTCTTTCAATTGTAAGTAGCTCTTTTTTTATCACTTGGGCTATACCAACAGGCTCGACAGCATTTGAGATGCGTTCATCCTGAGATAGAATAAAATAGTTCATTTCTCTTCTCCTTTTTCACCATGTCTACTTCCAAATGACACTTGCTGATTGGAATGGATCCAGTTTTAAATATTGCTGAGCCTCCCTAGAAAACATGGCCTTTTCTAAATTTGCCCCTGTAAAATTCGTATTCCTTACATTTGCTCCCATAAAGTTGGCCCCTCGTAAATTTGCTAGCTCAAAATTAGCGCCTTCTAAATTCGCATTTGTAAAACGAAGCGGTAAATAGCCTGGTGTTTCCCATTTCTGGCGATCTAGCAAGCCACTGGCTCCCTGTACTTGTTGAAAATTGGCTCCCTGTAACTGGCTATTGCTAAAATCCGCCTCATGAATGGCACTGAAGCTCAAATCCGTGTCCATTAGCTGACTTTCCCTAAAATTGGCGCCTATCAACAGACATTCACGCATACGACAGTTGGTTAAATTGGTTTTCTGAAAAAAGGCATAGCGCATGTCCACGCCCTCATACGTTCCGTCAGCTAAGCGTAATTGATTAAATACCTCATATGGATATGCATCCTCTAGCTTTTCTTCTAACCAAGCCTTTATTTCATCACTATCCTTCGATGAAAAGTCCTCGCTATAAACTACTTCGTTCATATCCATAAACTCACCTATACGGATTTCGACAGCCACATCCCGCTCCAGTGCTAAATATTCTGGACATCTGATGATGTCGGGTAGCGCATATCTAGCAAGACTTATTAAATATTGGTGAAAATGATTGGCATCCTGGAGTCTAATGCGATCAATATCTGCTTGCGTAATTGCCCCCATAAAGGTTTTGCTATACAAACTTAGCTCTTGGATGTATTGCTCTAAATAATGATGCACCCAGCTAGCATCATAGGTAGTTAAAAGAGGTTGTAGGTCAAAAAACCATTCGTCGTCCGTAGCCTCTACTAAATAGTGCGGATTTCTCTCCAATAGCTCTGTCCGTAGCATCGAAAATGTAATATGGGCAATTGGTCCTTTCTGGTGAAGCGATTGCTGCTGGGCTAGTTGCTGACATACCTTTTGAAAGGACGACCTAAATTCCTCGGCTAGCTTGTCTTTGGAGGCTTGGAAAAAATCCTCGAGCAGCAAAAGATAGTTCAATCTTCTTTTTTCTACTTCTGTGTCATAAAAATGCTGTAAAATTTCCTGTGCCTGCATTTGTGACTCCTTCTTTCTCTTTTGTTCATCTTTAATTGGCTTTTACTTCTTTTCCAAAAATTTGCACACTGCCATTCATAGTAATTTTACTTTCTTTACATTGTAATGAAATTTCTTCCTCTGCAGACATAAGGATTTTTTTGCTAGCATTCACCGTAATATCTGCCTCAGATATAAGCTTAATCTCTTTTTTGCTATAAATTTCGATACCGTTTGCTTCATTTAAACGAATAAAAATATCGCCATCCTGTGCGGTAATGAGAATTTCTGTTGGACTTAATTTAATCTCTTTACCAAAGGCTGTCCGATAATATTTCGTCGAAGGATCGTCTAGTTTATTAGTGGCCGTTGTATCCAAGTTTTTTCGTATTGAGGTACTAGCAATCCCCTCTTCCTCACGGTGAGAAGGAAAATAGATGTGGACAAAATCATTGATTTCCGGCATACAATACCAGCCACTATGTCCCTCAGCTGTATAGCCCGTTGAGTAAAGGAACCAATGTGCCTTTCCCTTATCCTGCTTGTCATCAATGGCTAAATGTACCTTAATATGATCCTTTGCGACTTCTAACACTTTTCCTTCTAAGGACAAGCCGGAAATATCCGTGTTAAATAGCTCACTTTTTTTCATGCCATTTTTCGTTGACAGTGTATAGTAATGTTTCAGCAAGCCATCCTTCATAGTTGTATATACTTCATATATATACAGTGTTTGCTTATTAAATGTAACGTGGTCTCCTATTTGAAGTACCTTGTCACTTTCCACCTCATAGTAAAGGAAGTCATGCTCGCCCATTCCTTCATTACCATTCTCTGTATATAGTAGATAGTCTGCTATTTTTTTTCTGGTCGTGTAATGATAATCTTCTAGCTTTCCTTGAGCACTTCCAGCTGGAACACCAAAATGGAACTTTGGCTTGTCAAAGGTAGCAGCAGGCACGAGCCCCGTATTAAAACGAGAGGCTAGTCTTTTTAAAAATTCCCAATCTGTTTCGTAATATTGAAGAGTAAACTTTTCTAATTTAGCACCTTTTGTAGCTTCATCAATAACATCAAGACCAGGATAAACAGGATTTAACAGTTTGAATAAAGCCTTATAGGTCATTTCCTTATCCTGATAGGAGCGATTTTTCTTTTTAATATCTAGCTGATGGGTACTAGAAGCCGCTTCGACCTCTATATAATAGATGCCACGCACTGAGCTAACCTTCACATTTAAAATAACACCTTTAAATAAGGGAGAAGGGACACCGAGATGGTTAAGCTGGTTTACTTCAATGGCAGATTGTGCCTCTGTCATTTCGACATATGTATCTCTCGCCTCTTCAGGCACAATCCCAGTAAAACGTAACATAGCATGTTCGTTCATTTTTTTTGTAAGGCTTAGCTCTTGAATGCTGACAAGCTCAAATGGCGATATTTTTATATGATGATAAGTCGTCACTGCACCACTCATAGAACTGCCCCTCCTTTCCCTTCACTTGAAGTGAATTGTAAGGATTCCATCATAGCTCTCGCGATAGGGCGCCAAGTGTCAAGATCATCCTCCATACAATTAAACGTTCCAATAAGTGCTCGCCCTTCTACGGAGGCAAAGAACATTAAATTAAAAATTTCTCCATCAATGGCAGGTGTAATGACCTCTAAAAAGCCTACCGTTTTGCCATCGATCTTCTGAACATCTGTATCCAACCAATCTGCTGAAGGCTGAGCTTGTTCAAGGATGTCCATCATATTTTCTTGAAATGCAGCGACTCCGTCCTCGTTTAAGCGATGTGGTGTCAGATTGAAGGCAAGATTGATTGATGAGGAGGTATCTGTATAAATTAGATTTGGTCTACGCTCTGATGGGTACTTTAAGGACGCTAGTTCAGCAGACATAATAGAAAATAGCTTTGGCATTCGTATAATCATTTTGCCGTCCAATAATGGTTGCTCTATCACCTGGACTTCCTCATCATCAATGGTGATAATATTTTGGTAAATATCGACTTCTTGTAGATTGTCCTGTTCGTCTTGTTCAGGCTCCTGTTCCACTTGTAATGCCGCTTGCTGCTGGGCTAACTCATGTCGTTCCTGATCTCTCATTTCGTTTCTTAATGCAATAATCTTTTCATCTAAAAATTTCATCCCACTCACCTTCCGCTTCTTCAACGTTTTTTCACTGACAACTTTTCAACTAATCAACGATCATTCGCTTTGGTCGACTTGGACTAGGCATTTGACTAGCCCCAGTTCCACGACCACCATTTTTGGATTCAATTAATATACGATACAAATATTTGTGAATTTGACTATTGGAAAACGGTTGAAACTCTAGCTCTAACCGATTACTAATGTACATTTCAATGACATCTCGCTGTACTCGTTCTTCATTTAAACACGCTAGGGCAAATGTTATGTCGTAAGCATTGCTTGGACGATTTTTTAATAATTCCTTTGCAAAACATTGTAAAACCTTAGGATGATAGGTACTTCTTTGTACTCCAGCATATTCACAGTGAAGATAATTAACGGTATTGTATTCAGTGGTATAATCCGAAAAATCTATGGGCTCTGATCGTAGCTTTGCTCCCACCTTTAATTTAAAACGCACTATTTCCAATTCATTGGGGGCAAGATACATGGAGTTATCAAGAACAATAGTCGTTGTAAATTGCGTGAAATCCAAATGATTTACTTCTTCAGCAAAACGCACCTTTACTATCGTTTCATTTCCCGTTGCCTCATAAGGCAGCTCATAGCTACTATGTAGCATATAGAGTCTTTTATTATGTTTCAGGATGCCCTTGGTTAGAATAATGCTTGTATCTGTTACATGAATATGACAACCTGCTATAATGCCGTTCGAGTATTCCTCGAAGTATAGATCTAAAAACTCTCTCGGGAAATCTCGCAGGTTCTCTAGCATTTCCAGCTTTAAAATTCTTCCTTTTTGAAAATGTGGATATTGATTTGTAAACATCTGTTATTCTCCTCTTTTATTTTTTAGCAGATGCCTACTTACTTTAAACCATCAAAGAAATCTAACTCTGATAGATCCGTTTCAAAGGCAAAGAATTCCTTGCTGCCAATAAACAGCTGCTCCTCTTTCCTAGCCACTGGTACTACATGGAAGCCCCAATGATCCTCTCCTGCGAAGACGAAAAATTTCACTTCACCATTGGCTATTGAATCAGTCTCGTCCTGTGGGATTTTATTGGAATAGAACGACACAATACTCTCATAAAGCACGGGTACAAAATTTTCCTGCCTATTGAAATAGGTGTACTTTTGGGTTGTCTGATGATCACTTCCAGTTAGGAAAAATTCGACCTCTGTGACTCCCCATGGGCGTGAAATAGTTCCATGAATTTGATTCAATCGTTCTAAGCTACTGATAAGAAGTTTTTCTTGCCGGTTATGTGTAAATGCGCTAACGGAATAGGGTACTATAGGAGCATCATTCGTAACAGTAGTTTCAATCATGCCAATTTTTTTCGCATTTAAGTAACGCAACGCTCCTCTTAAGCAGGCAAGCTTTAATTCTGGCACTTTCCCTACATTTTCAGCCTTTTGCCTAAATTCAATGCTACGGCCTGGCACAAACTCCTTTAAAGCCTCTCGGAAGGCATCAATTTTACAGGATTGTCCAGTCAGCTTAATAATGGAGTATTCACCAAGCATGCCACTTTCATAAAACTCCTCTAAAAATTCGCGTACAATATCATAAATATCTGCTTTTATAAGATGATTGATTTCTTTAATATTGAAAAAAACATTTGGATAGTCGTAAACATCTTTAAATTGATGATGTTCTAATAACGATAAGCACCAGCGATCTACTGTTGTGATATTCAAATCACTATCCTGCTGTGTATCGTTTTCTGAATAAAAACGGCTTCTCAAAATACCCGTTTTTCGGAAAAATTCCTTCTTCATTTCCTCTGCCATTTCCCATAAAAAATAATGATTATTGCGAACTCTTAGATACTCATCACGAGTCCGATTTTCATATTCCTTAAAGCGTGTAGGAATGATAGATTCAGCATCTTCAAATGCTTCTTCGAATTGCTTGTAGACTGCCTCTACGCCATAATCATCTACATATCGATAAATATCCTTTCCGGGGATATCAATTAACGCATCAATGTCATACGCATTTTTCCCTCGGCTATAATAGTTCGCAAAAACAATTTTCATAAATTGGAAAATGCGGTATGTAATATTATTACCTCCAAAATTGGTATCACCATTTTCATAGGTTGTATGAATATCAATTTTGTAGGAAATGTGGCCGTCCTCTATGCGAAATTTACAGGAAGAGAGGTCTGTCGTTCCCCCACCACAATCAATGACAAGTGCTTTGTATTCCTTACTATCCATAAAGCTTTGATTCTCGATTTGATTGGCGATCGTGTTATATAGAACAGACATCCCTTCATCGAGAGCATGCTCTGTTTCAATTTGATATTCAGGTAATATGGCTTGAAACATATCTAAAAATTGTGTTTTCAGCTTGACAGGACTTGAAATATGCAAATGTTTAAATCGACACTTAAATTGATGCTCAGCCATGCGTATGATATAAAGTAAAAATTCTCTGATGATTTGACTACGCGGGATAAGTGCTGTATTGCCATTCGCATCCATCACTTCTTCTAATTTTGCATAATTACTAACCCAACGCTTGATTCCCTGAAATTTAGTAGCCAAAGATGTATAACTATTTTTTTTCATCACTTTAAGCGCTTCATAGCCAAAATGATAGCTGACATGCTCGGTGTTTGAGCAATCTGCTACTGAAAGCACTGTGGGCACTACTTCAATCCATTCATTTTGATGGAGTGCGTCTGGGAATTGGACAAAATTAATGCTATTAAGCTCAATTCTCTTGTTTAAAAGGTCATGGCTACAAGGAGATGAGACATAATCACTATCCAAAAAAACACCGGCTGTTGTATTTGTTGTACCAAAATCAATCGCAAGGATAGCATTTGTCGTCTCTAATTGCTTCATCTCTAAATCTGGTATCGGTACTTTGTAATAATGTAAATTTGTTGGTGGTAGCGGAATTTCCTGATAGTACGTTTTATACATATACTCAGAATCTTGCTTCCGTAAAAAAATAAAGCTATAGTTTTTATTTTTTGTCTCACGTATGCCAAGTGCTTGATCGGCAGTTAAATAATAACTTTGTGGTCTTTCATCATCCTTGACAATATTTAAGATTCCACATAACTCTAGCTGCTCATTCACAAGCAATACATTGGATTCCACTAGAAACCCGCCTGTTTCAACTAAATATTGATCGGGTTTATCTATTTTCATACCTTTATAGATATTCATTTTGGCGGGGATTTTAATACCCCCATTATCAGAAAGCGGCGTCTTTAAATATTTTCGCAAAGCCTCTTCTACTCTTTCAAAGCCCCCATCTTGGTTCTCTTTTATGAGAAGATGTTCCTCAGCCCCACGATATCTTAAAATCTTTTCAATTAATTCGTCCCTTGTCAGCGTGTTAATTAAACCTGTTATGAGCTTTTCCTTATAACAAATATTTCTAAGCTGAAAGGTCGTCATTTCCATTAACTCTACACGTGTATAGGTCATATATTTTTTTTCTGAATACCGCTTATTCATATTCAATTTATACGAGTATTTGGTCGTCACCTATAGCCCTCCCTTGCTCTCTTTAATAAAGAGCTATTCGATCTAGCTTCATGGTCTCTTCTACTCCCATAATGCCAAAGTGATATTGCCAATAAACTTCCATATGGTAGCCAACTGGTAGAAAAATCTCTTGAATGAGCTGAACCATTTTACTATTTTTTTCAGTCTTTCTTTGCTGAATGTAAAGAAGTAACTCAGCTTTTTCCTCTGACTTAACGTAAATGAAACAATTTTTAAAAATATTTTTCAGTGTATCTTTGATCAGGTATATTTCCTCGCCTGTTTGATAGAGTCTAAGCATGTTTAATGCAACAATTTCTTGTTCTTTTTTTGAAAAAAGCTTGATATTATCGCGGACCCGATTTCCAAATACATTTGCCTGAATATCCCTCAGGATAAAGCGAATATAAAATTCTTTTTTATTCATACCTTGCATGCGATCAATCTCAGCTAAAAAGTGTAAGGTTATATCTAATAGGCAGTCTCTAAACTCTTTATCTGATGTATGATCAGGATGAAACAGGTCTTTAAAGATTTGAAAATAACGATAATAAGGATTTACTTCAACATGCTGCTCTACTACCTGTGAATTTAATAGCTGTGGACTAAGCTCCATATACGGTGAATAAATTTGAGCCAGGTGAAAGTAAATATCCTTGGTTTGAAAGCCTTCATCTTCTGTTTTTATAAGTAAATCCCAAATATAATTCATAGCCATTTACCCACACATTTATATTCCATAAAATGTCTTTGTATTTCAGCAATCAGGAAGCTTAATACATCATTCGCAATAAAGTCTCTATCTTGTTTAGATATGAATTGCAATAGCATTGTTTTTTTATAACTGTTTCCTTCTTGTCTATCCATTAAAAATGGTTGAATAAGGTTACGACTCCCTATTGTTTCTTGTTCCTCGAAAACATCAATTTTCACTAGTTCAAGCATATCTGCTGCCTTAAAGGAATTTATCAGCCGAATAATTTCTCCTTTTGTAGAAACATTTTGATTATTTTTATAAGAAAGCTTGTGCATAAAATAGTCATTACAACTATTTGAAACTAGTGCAAAATTTAATTTGCCAATTTGCTCTTGCTCCACTTTAGCAATTTTTAGTAATCGCCATTCTCCTGATTGCTCTAGTGGCGAAACAATTGTCAGTTCATGGTCTGAACGTTTGACATACCTAACATTTTCCTCTTCCGTATCAATGACATAGCCATGTTGATTACCTGTTTTTCGTAATGATAAGACATGCTCAAAATTGACTCTATCTATAGCAGGGAAGGGAAAACCACTATTTTTCACCACATGGGGTTGAATATTCCAAAGCGGCACCATGTTTAATCGTTTGTGTTGCTCATATTCCTCTAAATCAATCGACACTTCTTCTATTTCCACATCTTCATGTAACGGTGGGCAGTCTACAACGATGACGTCCAGAAATTTATGAACAAATGGATGATTAATTGTTTTCCAAGGAAGGCCATTTATTTGAAAAATAGAGTATAGCTTTTCGATTTCCCTTAAATACCGATTATTCTTTATGAGGGCAACTTTAATCTCAGCTTGTCCCTCTGACGTCTTTAAACTTCCCCTAAATAATCTTTGCTGTGCAAGTAAATGTTGAATCTCATCCGAATTACACGCTAAAAATAAAGTCATGAGCGTCGTTGGTTCGTCCTTTTTAATGGACCCAAGAAGCTGATCCGTGTAGATTTTTTTCTCCTCTATATCTGTTGGACATATCGGAAATAAACAGTCATGGATGGGATCGACATCCTCCCTTGGAAGCAGTGTTGCGTAGATATCATATTTATTATCTATATCATCCATTTCATTGAAAATACGCTCCTCAAGCTTGCGGTTCATATCCTCTTGATAGTCGATGAGATTTACAAAGACACCACTTACAATATCCTTTAGTAATTGACGTTGCTCTAAATCTTCTATTTTTCGTATACGTTCGAACATGAGCTCTTTTAACAATTTACTTTCCTTCTTTCATAAACCCAGAATTGGATTGCTAACTTGCATCAGGTGCTTCATCAATTGGTAAGTCTGCGTCGTTTTGGACAGCATTTTCCGGTGCTTGTCCTTGTGGAATAGGATTCAATTTATCATTTACATTCATAATTTTTCTCTCTAGTCCTAAAACCTTTGCCAATAATTCTGTTTCCTGATAGATCTCTTGTGCAAGCGTATAGGATTCTATTGCTTTTGCGTATTCCTGACGGGCATAGCTCTGATCGCCATTCTTTTCCAATCCCTCTGCCTTTAATTCTTTCTGGGCCTTTTCTAATTCTTTTATTTTTTCCTCTGTGTCTTCTATTTTTGTTTTAATTTGTGGCTCGCCAGTAAATGAAATAGCCAGCGCTTTTTTCCTAGCCTTTTGGTAGATTGCTAAAGCACCATTGTAATCCTCAGCCTCAAAGCGAAAATCGGCATCTTTTATGGCGTCAACAATCTCAACGATGGAATCCATATTGTCAATTCTTTGCACTACCTCTTCCTTACCGAATCCATGAATGAGTTTTCCTTCTTTTTTCGCTTTTTCATAGTGTTCCAACGCCTCAGCAAATTTCCCAGTCTCCGATGATTGATCACCATTGATAATAAGTTGTGTCACTCTTAATTTTCTAGCTAGCAAATTTCTATGTATAGGATCTTTCAATTTCTTTGCCGCATTTCGGCCCTCACTATATGAAAGGAGTGCTTCATCATAATTTCCATCCTGAAAATATTGATTGCCGCTCTTTTCATGGTCCTTCATTTCTACTGTCAGCTCAGCAATTTTTTTAGCTTGTTTTGCTTGATAGAAAATAGTGCTACCACCTACAACCAACGCTACTACTAATGCAGCAGCAATCATTTTTATATACTTCTTCTTGTTTTTATTTGTTTCCTGATACACTTTATTGACAAAAATTGCAGCAACTGTATAATTTTCTACCACTTTTCTTTGTCTACTTAATAAAATTTCTTCTAATAAATCGGTATATTGTTCTGAATCCTTTACACCTTCAAGTGCATCGGCCATCTCAATCTCACTAACATCTTCCCAGAATCCTGCAGTACAAAGTAATAAGGCATCCCCATCCATGAGTTTCATTTTCTTAGACACAAATGGTTGAAAATTGTTTGGCTTACCCAGATAATTTAGCAAATTCCCTCTTTCTTCATGCTGGCTAATATCTAAGGAGCGATTTCGATTGTTCACAATTTCCTGTGCTAAACTTTGGTCCGTACTTTTGTAGGTTAAGGTGCCATTACGGAAATGGTAGAGTCGTGAATTTCCCGCTACTGCCACAATCATCTTTGAGTAATCTGAAACAACTATGACAACACTAGCCTTCAATCTTACACGTAAACTTTGAGCTTGAAGTATATTTTGCGCATGCTTGAGGTATTTTTTTATACTTCTTCTCGACATAGTTGGTTTTTCCATAAAACGTTCTAAAATTGCCTTTACAGCAAGTTCCGCACTACTAATTTCCTGATCCGCATCTAAGCCCTTTATGGCTACCCAACAAGCAATATCATCGAGTTCTGTATAAGCAAAGTAATCTTTATTTTGCAGAAAGGACCCGGCTTCAGATAGAAAACTAGTTTTAAAGTCACAATTTTCCTTTCTCATAAGTCTCCTCCTTCTCTATTCCCCCGTCACCATATCTTTTCCAATATCAAGATGGTTGCATTGTCTTGATTCTTTAGGCGTTTTTGTTCAACGGCTTTTATAATATTCTGTGCTAAATCATAGGGTGGAGCTTGCTGAGAGAGGATTTTTTCCATTTCAACCTCTGTTAAAGCATCATAGATTCCATCACTAAATAGGCAAACCTTGTCTCCTTTATGTAGTTGAATAGGATTATTTCCTGTATCTAGATTTTTAAAGCCTGCATATCCCAAATAATTTATCAATCGTTTTTTCAAAGGATTTTCCTGCACTTCAAGTTGCGAAATTTCACCCGCAATATAACGTTCCGTTAAAACCGATTCAAAAATATGTTTTTGGTTAATCGCTAAAAATTCACCGTTTCTAAAAATCGTGATAACACTATCACCAACCGCACCCCAATGTAGATAACCATCGTTATCAATAATGGCGGTGACTAATGTTGTTCCTCCATTTGAGCCATTCAAGTTTTCTACAATCATATGATTACTATCTTTAGCTGCTTTCTTTAAAAAGTCCTGTAGATGATTGAGGCTACTAAGCTTTTTAAATTCCTCTATAAATGTTGTCACTGCGATTGTACTGGCCATGCGACCATTGGCTAACCCACTAATCCCATCTGCAAGTACCGCGATTGTGCCTTGCGTCGTCTCAGCGGTTGAGAAATAATCATCCTGTTCATCACGTCTTCCTATTGTTTGACCATTTCCAACGTAAATTTTCCCTTTTTCCATTTTTTGAGCAAGCATGCCTCGTATGATGAGTAAAAAAATAAGTACGACAATAAAAACTAATGCAATTATGTAAGGTACTAGCTTATGGTCCATTCGTCATCATTCCTCACTTTGATTGTTTTCCCATTCAAAGTGGACACCACAAAGCGGAATAAATAAGAACATACTTCTCCCTAACTGAATAACATCATAGGCTGCCAATTCAGTTGGTGTATAAACCGCTTCATTATTTAGATAGGCTAGTCCTGATGCATCTCCGGGTAGCAAGTAAAAGTTACGTTTTTTAGGATCATATACAATGACTGCATGATTACGCTTAGAGATTGAATTGTCTCCAGCAATACGAATATGCATGTCTTCTGCTCTACCGATAAAATTCTTTTCCGATAAGATGCGATAATCTCTCCCCATTTGAGGCCCTTCAATACAAACTAACCATCCTGTAACAGGATCAATTCCATCCATTTCTCCTAAGTAAGGCAAGGTTTTATCATCTGCTTCAATGACAGGTGTGGATGGACTATTTTGTCTTTGCTCCTGCTCCACCATGACGTTACAGTATGGGCAAATATTACGGTGTCTCCTTGAACTAAACATGTGACCATTTGTACATCTAATTAAACTCATTGCTAAATCCCCCATCTATGTTACGAATTTTTTTCTCTATTTCACCAAAATTCGTGTATTTGCTATGTATATCGTATCTCCATTACCTAGTGGGTATGGAATCTCTTGTTTTAGTCTATTTTTCACTCGCTTATGCGCCTTTTTTAGGCCTACACCATTAACAGAATCAATATCCTCTACATACCAAATACCAGCTACACAGTTGAGTACTGCATGTTCATAATTAACAAGAGATTCATATTCTGTTCCACTTAAATCAATATCTGCCTTATATTCAGCTGAGCTTTTTCCTATAAGTAATGAAATTTGATCACCAAGTTCCCATTCATCCACTTCCATCCCACTTGCATTTAGGAGAACAAGCTTAGAAATGTCCTTGTTTGTCATAGTCTGAGTGATTGCTTTTGCCTCGTATTTGAGAGAACCGTAAATAATAGCAAGGATGACCATTACTGTGCCAATAACAAATTTTAAAAGAACCTCCTGATTCATAACAAACACGTATAAAATGAAAAAGAAGGCAATGGTGACAATAATAATATCGATAATTTTTATAAACATTTTTTTTCTTGCATTTTCACTGTAAGCTTCAGTTGAATATTGATCATACATGTATTCACACTTCCTCACTTTATGCCATTTGATTATTTGTTAAAAAAGCGCTCAAATAAATCCGTAGTATCAAGGGGATTTTTCTTCGCATTTTTATGTAGGGTTGAGGACATTTCTTTTGTTTTCGGATTAAAGCCAAAAAAGTGTTCAAAGTTTTTTTCAATATTATTTATATTAAAATCTGGTTTTTTCTCTGCAGATTGATGTCCGTTTGAATGTCTTTCATCCTTTTGCTCAGTTTGCCAGCTTTTCCCTAGATCATCGAGGCGGGCATCATAAGATTCTCTCAATGCTGGATCTTTCAGAACTTTATAGGCCTCTGTAGCTTTTAAGAAAATATCTTCTGAATCTTTGTTTCCTCCGCTTACATCTGGATGGTGCTTTTTGGATAGCTTCCGATAAGCAAGCTTTATTTGATCTTGTGTAGCGTTTTTGCTAACACCTAAAATTTCATAATGTGTTTTCATCATTTCAACCCCAATTTAGGATTATTAAAAATTATCTAAGGAACTAAATAAGTTCCTTAGATAATTAGAAGAGTTTTATCAAGCAACAACCTTAGACAGCGTAGCCGCCCTCGATTTTTGCCAAGTCTGTTTTGTCTTTCTTTTGTTTAATGAATAAGAAGAATTCACCAATACCTTCAGTGTCACCATATCTTTCTGTATAGTCCACAACGAAAGCATTTGGGAAATGAATTTTTCTAACTACTTGATCAGCTGAGATCACTTCAAGTGTCACTTTGCGGTAGCAATCAGCTTTTTCAGCTGGTACTAATGACCATAATCCTAATTTCATCGTATCATCAGAATTATCACCATCAGTGGCAGTTAAAATTTTACCTTTCACTTTTAAAGTTGCCCCAACATCTGTAGAGCGAGCGTTAGAATCATTCGGTGTATCTGTCTCATATTCGACAGTCATAATGCTTTCTAACCCTAATTCAATTGCTTCAGATCCTTCTACTTTTAATACAAAACCCATTTTTAGTTCCTCCTAATTTTGGTTGAATGACTCCCATCTTTTCCGATGAATGAAGTTTAAGCATAGCTATCTCATTTCACAGGGCAGTGTTTTAAAACAAGCTTTATGAAATATGTAATTTTTCATCTGAATGATGTTAGTCGATTCATATTTATGTTAAAAGACTTATGATTCATAAATCTTAAACATACTACGTAAATTTTTAATGATTGAAATAAATAAATTGTTAGGCTTTAACAGCGCTTGTTCCTTTAGTAATCGTGACTTCAAGGTTTTTGACATTCCCATTAAACACAAGATCAATCTGACAAAGACTTGTTTTCTCATCAATGATGTAGCCGATATCGTCTCCATCATGGATAATAGAGTTTACATGGCCTTTATCATTGAGCCACTTACTTTTTTGACTGCTTGGATTATTACTAAAGAAACGAACAATATTTTCATGTTTAAAGTCCCCTGATTGGAAACGAAGGATTCTTTCAATATACGTACTAACTTGAGTTTTGTAGATTGAATCAAACCCATCTTCTTCCATTGCAAGACTTCTTGCTTTATAGACAGTAATACGTCTAATATCTTTATCCTGTAGTTGAGCATTTTCAGAAGAGAATACAAAACCAAAGCTTCTGCTATTAATAGCATCCTTAATATTATTCGTAAAACCGGAAATCTCTTTTGCCATAGTTGTTACTGCTCTTAGTGAATTATCTCCCGCTTCAATATCGAATCGAACTCCCGGATAATTTCGTTTAACATTTTTAAATGATTCCTTTAAATACTCTGGACATTGGTAGGCAGATACGATACCTGCTGCAACATAGCTAGCATCCACATAAACGCCTTCAATCCATAGCTTTAGGATATCTTCTTTCTCCTTCGATAAACGTGCTCCATTTTCAGTAGTATGCATACGCGTATCTATAACGACTCCTGATTTATCTTTCGGAATTATCGTGAAGTTTGGTAAACATGGTATAGCAAACTCACTATAATCCTTTCTAACCAGTACAGAGCATTTATCGATAAGACGATCAATACCAGCTGTTGCAATCCCATTAAAGGTTGTTTCTTCTTCAGCCATAAAGTTAAAGAAAATTTGCACCTTATAATCTTTTATCGTGTCCAAGAGAATGGATAACGATTCCATCGTGTTCCCCTCTTGCTTAGCCACTTTATCGTTTCCTTTGAACCTAGATCGACTTACTTTCATTTTTCCAGATGCTTCAAGTTCAAGGGCTGGTACTATTCCATACCATACTGTATCTGTAAAGTCATTTTTCGAGTTCACAGTGTTTAAGTAAGTACGTAATCTTGGTAGGTTATTACTTTTTACCAGCATATCTAACTTAGTGTTAGTGACAATTAATGAAGGTTGCATACCCTTGTTTTTAGTTGCATATTGATCAAAATACATTTTGATACCTAATAATTTTTCAACTAAAGGTTTAACGGTTTTAACAAATTCATCCTTTGCATCCTTATAGAATTCAAGATATGTATTGTAGTTTTGAACTTCCGTTTCTACATCGAATTCAGCTTTAATCGCTGGAAGCGGCGAAAACGTTCTGACTACTAAATCTTTTACATAAGAAGATGGTGATTCAGTTATCGCTTCGTAATCTTCCTCAAATACAGTACTTAAGCCATAATTACTATTTTCCTCAATGACCATTAATTCAGCGCTATTTGTTTGTGGTGCCTCAATGATTTTCAATTCACCATTGTCACCAATTGTAAGAGTACCTATTTGTAGCTTTTCAGATTCTCCCTCATCTTGACTAGCACCCAATAATAATCTTGTTTTAATATCTTCGATTGCTAATGGTAACATCGCCATCACATTGTTGTAGTTTCTACTTGCTACTTCAAACATAAGATTAAGCTTGTCACCTGTATCTAATTTCTTAGGATCACCTTCATCTAGCTTATCGTATTCACCATACAGGTAATGAATCTCTTTACGCACTTGGCGAATGTCATCCATGACTTTTTTAGGCGAGATCATATCAAGTAAATTTTCAAATTTAAAATCTACATTGGTAATGCCCTGACTTCTTTTTGTATCAATGAGCGTAAATAGCATTTTTAAAAAATCATTATTTTGGTCAATTGCTATTTCAGATATACAATCATCTTGGATTCCTTCTGGTTTTTTTAAGGTATACATGACTTTTTGATTTGCGGCATTGTAAAATGAGTAAACCGTGGGAGAAAACTTATCTAAAAATTCATCGAAACTTTTTACAAGAAGACTTTGATTTATTTCTTTAATTTTTTCATCGCTTAGACTATCAATGTCTTTGACGTCTCCAACGAGCGTAATTAAATCCAATTTCTCAGGATTTATTTCTTCAAAGAGCATTGTTCTGTTTGTTTGACTAATAATCTCCATTCATTTGGCTGCATAATTCTACAGCCATCCCTCCTTTTAAAACGAATTCGAGTAGGCATAAGCATTAGTAAGTAATTAGAACATACGAGCATAATGAGTACAGGGTTGGATATTACAAAACCACCTCAAATACTATTGTTTTATGTACTAATTATCACTGTTCTACACATAGTAATATAGAATAATAAAACAAATTGGTTAAAATATACCAACATAATACAAAGCTATGTAGTGAAATTGAAATTAATTTATAAGAATCTCTGTCCAACTTTATGCATCTTTCTTACAAACTTTACTAATGATTAATGTATCACATTGGTAACTATACAATATCTAAAATCAATGTCAATATTTTCTATAGAATATATTGTCACGAAAAACATTTATAAGTATCTTTAGTAAAAATATTACATGGCAATAAATATGATATTTTTATACAATTTCTGGCTTTTATAATATTTTTTTATAAAAAAAACAACTTATGGTCTGTTTTACCTTAGGCCATAAGCTGTTTTATGATAAATACTCAATATAGTAAAAATGGATAAATAGTATGAAGCGAATAGTAAATTTGGTCATTTGGAATCAAAAATCTCAAAATAGTTCTTTTTGCATTTGAACTTGTATTCAATAGCAATCATATTTTTAATAAATTTTAGGGAGGAACACCTTTTTTTAGTTTCTATTTGCAGCCCCCACATAATAGTGAGTGACATAAAAATACTTACTTTCGGATTATATTTTCTCACATTCGCAATTTTATCCTCAATTAACCTCTGTGAAACATCTACTGGTATTTTATTAGTTAATGCATAGTATAAGGTTGCCATCAAGCTATAAATATCGGTATAGATTCCTTGCTCTCCTTTCATGGAATACTGTTCAAGGGGCGAATAGCCTGGACTAGTAAATATCGGATATTTTGTTAAGGTTCTATAGTATACGGCAGATCCAAAATCTAATAAATGGGGCTGTCCCTTGGCATCAATCATAATATTACTAGGTTTAATATCACGATGTATGATCCCCTTATTATGTAAATAAGTAATTGCATCTATTAAAGGTAAAAATATTTCTTTATAGAGAAGATGTCTCTCACTCAATGCATATCTTTGTATATATTGCTCCAATAGAACTCCTTCATAATAATCTGTAACAAGATAAACGGAGCCATTTTCAAAAAAATGCTGTCTATACTTAACAATATGTTGATGGTTCAATTGCTGGAGCATGCAAGCTTCACTTAGAAATCTCTCCTTTAATTCCTGAAATTTTTCCTTTGTAGAGGGTAAACGATTGATTACTGATTTGTTATCCAAATCTCGTAAAGCAATCTCTAAAGGGTAAAACTCTTTTATAATAATTTCTTCTCCAGTGCTTATGTATTCAGCTATATAAACAAATGATAATTTACTCGTTGCAAGAAGGTGTTTGACTCTGTATGTATTATTTAATAGACTATTCGTTGGTAAACTCAATTCAGACGATGTCGTTTGCATTTTAATCTCCTCCTTTCACAAACCATCTCAAGGGAATTATAACAATTAATTGATTTTTATGTAAATATTATCATTACTTAAAATATTCATATAAAAACCGCTCACCAAAAAAGTGAGCGGTTTTACAATATTAAGCTTTTTGATAGCGCAGCACTGGTGTACGAGCAGCGCGTGTTTCATCAAGACGAGATACGACTGTTGTATGTGGTGCTTCTTGAACGATGGATGGATTTTCTTCTGCTTCTTTCGCAATTTGAATCATCACATCGCAGAATGCATCTAATGTTTCTTTAGATTCTGTTTCTGTTGGCTCAATCATTAACGCTTCTTCCACATTTAATGGGAAGTATGTTGTTGGTGGATGGTAGCCAAAGTCTAACAGACGTTTTGCGATATCTAGTGTACGAACGCCCAATTTCTTTTGGCGATGACCAGATAAAACAAATTCATGTTTACAATGTCGGTTATATGGAAGATCGTAGAATGGCTCTAAACGACGCATCATATAGTTGGCGTTTAATACAGCATATTCCGTAACAGCTTTTAGGCCATCTGGACCCATTGTACGGATGTACGTATAAGCACGCACATTGATACCAAAGTTACCATAGTATGGTTTTACTCGTCCGATAGATTGTGGACGGTTGTAATCGAAATGGTATGCTCCTTCTTCCGTTCTTACAAGGACTGGCTTTGGTAGAAATGGAATTAAATCTGCCTTTACGCCTACTGGACCTGAGCCTGGACCACCACCACCGTGTGGACCTGTAAATGTTTTATGCAGATTTAAGTGCACACAGTCAAAGCCCATATCGCCAGGACGTGCTTTACTCATAACAGCATTTAAGTTTGCGCCATCATAGTAAACTTTCCCGCCTACAGAGTGAATAAGCTCTGCCATTTCGATAATGTTTTCTTCAAATAACCCAAGCGTATTCGGGTTTGTTAGCATTAATGCAGCTGTATCAGCACCAACGACTTTACGAAGGTCTTCGATATCAACTAAGCCATTATCATCGGATTTAACAGTGATTGTTTCAAAGCCTGCTACTGTTGCTGAAGCTGGGTTAGTTCCGTGAGCAGAGTCAGGGACGATAACTTTGTTACGATGACCTTCTCCATTTGCTTCATGGAAAGCACGAATCATCATTAATGCTGTCCACTCTCCATGCGCGCCTGCTGCTGGCTGTAATGTCACTTCATCCATCCCAGTAATTTCCACTAACGACGTTTGTAGATCATAAAGGAGCTCCATAGCACCCTGTGCTGTTGATTCATCCTGCAGTGGGTGAACATTGGCAAAGCCAGAAAAACGAGCAACCGCTTCATTAATTTTTGGATTATATTTCATCGTACAAGAGCCAAGTGGGTAGAAGCCAGAGTCTACTCCATGGTTTCTACGAGAAAGTGCTGTGTAGTGACGCATGATATCAAGCTCAGATACTTCAGGTAATTCTGCTGCCTCTGAACGTACTAGATTGGCAGGTAATACATCTGCTAAATCTACTTCAGGTACATCAAGCGCTTCTAAGCTATAGCCAACGCGGCCTTCTTTTGAAATTTCAAAAATGAGTGTTTGATTTTCGTTATGCATGAAGAGCCCCCATTTCTGCAACTAGTGCATCAATTTCTTCTTTTGTGCGTAATTCAGTCACTGCGATTAGCACATGATGTTTAAGAGAGTCATAATTTTGACCTAAAGGATATCCACCGATAATACCTTTTTCAATCAAGCCTTTATTGATTTCCTTCACACATTTATTTGTTTTCACTACGATTTCATTAAAATGTGCACCTTGGAATGCTACTGTAAAGCCTGCTGCTTCAAAGGCATTTTTTGCATAACGTGTTTTCGCAATATTTTGTGTAGCCATCTCGCGAATACCTTGTTTCCCTAGAGCTGTCATCGCTACAGAAGCTGCAAGAGCAAGAAGCGCTTGGTTCGAACAGATATTAGAGGTTGCTTTATCGCGACGGATATGTTGTTCACGCGCTTGAAGGGTTAATACATAACCACGACGACCTTCACCATCGACTGTTTCACCAACAAGACGTCCTGGTACCTTACGCATTAATTTAGTTGTGACTGCAAAGAAACCACAGTGTGGACCACCAAATGCTTCAGAGATACCGAAAACTTGTGCATCACCTACACATATATCAGCACCTAGTTTGCCTGGAGGAGTTAAAATACCTAGGGCAAGTGGGTTAGACGACACAACGAATAAGCTTTTTGCTTCATGCGCGATATCTCCGATTACTTGAATATCCTCAACTTGGCCAAAGAAGTTTGGATATTGAGCAATAACTGCTGCAGTGTTGTCATCAATTAGCTCTTTTAAAGCTGCAATATCTGTCACACCATCTTTATGTGGAATTGTTACGATTTCAATAGATTGACCGTAGGCATATGTAGCCACAACATCACGATATTCTGGGTGTACCGTTTCAGATACTAAAATTTTCTTACGACGTGTATGACCTGCTGCCAACATCCCTGCCTCAGCCAATGCTGTACCGCCATCATACATAGAAGAGTTGGCAAGATCCATACCAGTAAGCTCTGCAATCATTGTTTGGAATTCAAAAATAGCTTGAAGCTCACCTTGTGAGATTTCAGGTTGATAGGGTGTATAAGCTGTATAGAACTCTGAACGAGAAATAACATGATCCACAATTACTGGCTTATAGTGGTTATAAACGCCAGCACCTAAAAATGATACATTCGCATTTGTGTCTTTATTTTTAGCAGCAAGTGCTGTTAACTCTTTTAATAAAGCAGATTCCGATTTCGCTGCTTTGATGTCATAAAGGCCTTTAAAACGTACTTTCTCTGGAATATCCTCGAATAATTCATCAACTGAGGATACACCGATTACGTCTAACATTTCTTTTTGGTCTTGCTCCGTCATTGGTAAATAACGATGTTTCATAAATGTAGGTCCCTCTTTTCAACTATTATTTTGAACGCTTATAAAACGGTGTTTCAACTGTAACTACTTTTAGTTGCTTTCCACGGATTTCAATTTCCATTTCATTTCCGATTGTTGCGAATTGACTGTCAATTAACGCGTGACCAACATTACGTTTTGAGGAAGGAAGCTGTGTTCCTGTTGTAACTTCACCAATTTCCTTACCATCCTTAAACACCTTATAGCCATGGCGTGGAATCCCTTTATCAATCATTTCAATGCCGACTAGTTTGCGTGGAAGACCATTTTCCTTCTGAGCTACTAATGCATCATGACCAATAAAATCTTCTTTATTTAATTTCACAGCAAAGCCGATACCTGCTTCAAGAGGAGAGATGGTTGCTGATAATTCTTGACCGTAAAGTGGCAGACCCGCTTCAAAACGTAGTGTATCTCGACAGCCTAGACCTGCAGGGACAACCCCTTTGTCTTGACCAGCATCTAAAATTTTACCCCATAATGCTTTAATGTCTTCGGGTGCTCCATATAATTCGAAGCCATCTTCTCCTGTGTATCCACTACGTGAAACTAGTACTTTATGTCCTGCGACTTCTACATTCTCTTGGAATCGGAAAAATTTAATAGCACTAACATCAGTTGAAGTTAAGGATTGAAGAACTTCCTCTGCTAAAGGTCCTTGTAGGGCAATTTGTGCATAGGCATCTGATTGATTGTCAATTGTCACATCATATTGATGTTGGTTTTCCAGCATCCAATCGTAATCTTTTTCGATATTAGCTGCATTCACACACAATAAATAGTGGTCATCAGCTAACTTATACGTTAGTAAATCATCGACTACACCGCCGTTCTCATAGCACATAGCTGTGTATTGTGCTTGGCCAGTAGCTATTTTTGAAACATCATTGGATAAAAGATTTTGTAAAAAATTTAATGCATCGGGACCTGTTACTAAAATTTCACCCATATGGGATACATCAAATAATCCCGCACGATTACGTACTGCATCATGTTCATCTTTAATAGAAGAGAATTGAACTGGTAATTCCCATCCACCGAAGTCAACCGTCTTAGCACCGTATTTCGCGTATTCTTCAAATAGAGGTGTACGTTTTAATTCATTCGTCATTCTTTTTTGCCCCCTTATTGTTAGTTACATTTTTACTGGTAGTAGTTCGTCTGCTTTTTGTATTGGTACAGTCATGACTCGGCAATGTAAAGCTTTTACAGAGTACCTATAGACATAAAAAAAGACAGACGAACCCCTTTTCGGGATTCTCTGTCCTTGCACCTGAAAGTTACACCAGACTAACTCGCATGGTTGATACTGCCAATTAGTCGGCTTTCCCCTTTGGTGGCTGCTATTGTTATACTACAGCTCTCTCCAGAGTTGCGTCTTATACGAGTCCTTTTACCTGAGAGATTCATAGCCATTGCTACTTGCTCCTTCGGTGGCGTCTAACCACGCTCTCTCCCCGTACAATCATCCGCCCAAGATACATCTTGGTACTATTTAGTATTCAATGAACATTTAGTTACTTATTTGTCTATATCCTAACATTAAATGCATTGAAAAGGCAATCATTTTTTAAAAGATAATAAAAGACGAACATTAAACGGCTGTTAATTATTTATCGTTCGTTTTTAAGCCTTTTTACTTGAAACACTAAATACTCTAAAATTTGACGAATGGTTCTGCCCTCTGTCAAGACCTGAATATGCCCTGCATCACGATAAAACTTTCTCCTGTAATGATACAGATTTTCTAGCTCCTCTTTAGTCGAACTTTGTACGATTGGTCTATTGGGATCATGCTGAACTCGTTTATAAATATCCTCAAACGAAGCATCTAAAAAAAATACTAAGCCACTACGCCTCATAATTTTTCGATTTTCAGCATTGATCGCAACTCCACCGCCCGTAGAAATAATACAAGCCTCGTCACGGAAACTTTTCAAAAATTCTGTTTCTATTTTTCGGAAATGGGCCTCTCCGTACTTTTCAAATATCTGCGGGATGGACATTCCTTGCTGTCTCACTATTTCATGATCCATATCATAATATGGCATCTTTAATAAAAAGCTTAAACGTCTTCCTAAAGCACTTTTTCCACTGCCCATAAAACCAACCAAATATATTTTTCGCAATTCGAATCACCTTCTTATAACTACGATTCTACACTGTCTGACAAAATTTGTCCCAATAAATTTATCGTAGCTTTAACATTCAATTTTTCGAGCCCGTCATAAGTTCGAAATTGCATTTCATATGACATACAATACGCAAGAAGAAAAGTAGTTACAAGAAATAATAATGCAATTGCGATTAAAAATATAGCCCCTCTGTCATTTTTCAATAATTGGCACATAGAAGGTTCGCTCCTTTTTCATACCACTAGGCATTTCCACCGACACAGTCAGCCTATTTTCGCTATAGGTAAAGTGACATTTATGGATGCCATTTAGCATGGGAACATGTCCTCCATTTACTTGTTCACGAATAATAGTACGATAGCAATCAATATAGTGGACTGTTTCCCTAGTCTGAAAAGATATTCTTTTTTGATCCTCTCGTACGGAGAACTCTAAAATATCCTTTAGACCTTTATTGAAATCATACACAAACAGCTCCCATTTCGCCTGTTCATCCGATTGCATAGTTGAGGTCATTTCAGCATACCACAGCATAATTAGGACAAAAAGATGAGAAATAAGCGTAAACACAATTAATTGAAACATCGCTTCTAGTAAGGTATAGCCCTTCTCATTATTCATTGCTATTACCTGTAAGGAGAATACATTTTTGTCGTTGCTTGAGTATATTGTGAAAACGAACACAAATCTCTTCACCATTAAACACCCATTGATACTCAACTTCTTCAATGATTCTTGTACCCTCAGTTTGTTGTACAGCTTGAAATAGCTTCATGCCCTCGTAAGCTGTTTCAGCTGCAATCATTTCCATTTTTTTATTCATAAGATTCGTTTTCATCGTGTAGCTAATGGGCAATAAGGAGCCGCAAAGTAACATTAAGATACCCATAGCCAAAATCGATTCAACAAAAGAATAGCCTGATTCATTCAATTCTTGCTCTCCCTCGCCCTAATGTAATGATGACCTTTTTCTTTCCCTGTGGTGTGTGAAAGGCAATAGTGCCCGCGGACCTGACATTGCCATTTACATTATAAACAATCGTATAAATAGAGCTCTCATCGGGGGAAAATTCAACTCCTTTTGGAAAGGGTCGGACATATAGATTGGAAAAAGCATCTTTTTGAATAACGTAGCGCCTTGTAGAGCTTTCAAATTTCATCGCGATATATTGTCGCTGGTTCATGCTATAGGTTTGAATATACTGAATATCTAGTTGAATTTGTGTAAAAAAACGGTCTAATTCCTTTGACTCCGCTAATTTTATAGAAAATTTGCTCACAATGGCTGTTAGACTCATAACAAGGAATAAAACAATTAGCATTTCGAGAATCGTAAAGCCCAACTCATTTTGTCGCTCCCTCATTATCCTTGAGTACCTGCATCAGCATTTGCTAAGCGTACCTCTCCTTTAATCGTAATGACTATTTCTTCTTTATTAGGGCAAGTTGTTTCATTTTCTTTCAAATAGCCCTCCTTCACTAAATCCTCAAGGGTCGGAAATGTCATAAAATCCACTCTATAGGCCTCTACTTGCCCCTGCACCATATTAATATAGGCCGCACAGCCCTTCTCATCAATCGTAGCAAAGTGCTTCGTAACATTTGGAATTGTAATTAAAATAAGGATTGATATAATTAACAAAACAATCAGCATTTCGATTAAAGTAAAGCCATTTTGTTGTTTCATTTGTTTCATCTTGCTCCTCCTAAACTAAATCAATCATCTGATAAATTGGTAATAGTAAACTAACATAAGCGGCTAGAATACATATAGCAATAACAATAAAAAAGCTTGGTTGAATGAAGGCTAGTAACTTATGCAATAGAAGCTCCTGCTTTTCCATTAGTAATTCGCTATACAAAGTAAGTTCCTTCCCTAAATAACCACTTTGTTCTCCATGCTCTACAAAAGTAGCAAAATCCCTGTGAAAAATAGACACAATCTGTACTGCTTGCGTCAATGATTCTCCAAAGATTACCCTTTCTTTAATTTGCCGCGACAAATACTGTAGAAAAGGCTGAAAGGATTGTTCCTCTAGAATTTGAAGACTAGCCTGCAATGAAAAACCACTCTGTAGTAAACTCCCTAAATAAGCAGCAAATTGTCTTGTCCACGACAATCGAATATAGAATTGATAAAGCGGGATTTTTAATCGTATTGATAGTTGTAGAGGAATGGGTTGGCGCTTAAGAAAGAAATGTACTATTAATAAGCTGACTATCACAATCGAAGATGTTAGCATCACGTAATCGGGGACATGCAGTAATATTTTAGATAGAGCCAAGCTTGACTTCTCACCTTCAATCGAACGGCTTGACACCATTTTTTCAATATTAGGCAAGAAAATTGTTCGGAATATAAAAAATAGTATCAATAAAAATGAAATTAGCATGACAGGATAGATAAGCAATTTGATTAGCTTTTTCTTTGTCTGCTCACTGACAATCATTTGCTTTGCCACACCTTTTAATACATCAAGCATACGCCCGTTGTTTTCTGCCACTTTAATCGCTACTAGATGATGTTTAGCAAGGTGTAATGTTTCCAATATGCTTGTTACCCCCTCCCCTTGTCTTAGTTTTTCATTAATTTGTTGCTGAATAATTTCATGATCTTCTATATGATGAGGTAATAGCATCGACATAGCCTGTGGAAATAAATAGCCCTCCTGCATTAATACAGATAAACGTTGAATAAATCTTGCTTGCTCCTTTACACGCCACTTGGTAGCTCTGTTGTAATATAATTGGAATTTACCGATATATGTTTGTAGCAGCATAATGGCTCTCCACTAATTCTTTTTGTCCCTTTAATGTTAATTCGTGGGGTAGTCGAAAATTCCCCTTATTTTGAATAGCGGTTATGGCCTGATTGAGATGAACATCCGATAAAATCTCGTACAACGCACGACGTTCGTCCTGTAAATCTGAAGACTGAAAAAGAACTTGGGCAACAATACCGATGACAGTTTGCCTAATCTCATCTATTGATACCCCTAAGTCCATTAAACGGTAAAGACAGCTAAGAGAATCCTTCGCATGAATGGTTGAAACGACTAAATGCCCTGTCAAGCTTGCCTCGATTGCAACTTTTGCTGTTTCTTTATCACGAATTTCTCCAATCATGATTACATCAGGTGAATGCCTTAATATAGCTTTTAATCCCGAAGCGTATGTAACGCCTGCTCGTTCATTCACTTGAATTTGAAGTAAATTTGCTTGGTTATTTTCTACTGGGTCTTCCAAGGAAATTGCATGCCTATTTAATTCTGTAGAACAGTAATGTATTAAGGAATAGAGAGAAGTGGACTTACCAGAGCCTGTCGCCCCTGTAAAAAACAAAAGGCCTTGTCGATTTTGCACAAGTTCCATTAATTTGTAAGCTGAGCTTTTAAAAAAAGATAAGGAAGTTAGTGGAAAAGAATGATTTTGGAGAAGCAAGCGGATAATGAGGCTTTCTTTTAAAAATACGGAAGGCAGTGTAGATACTCGAAAAGCATATGGCTGTTGTTCCATCGCCTTTTGGAAGGAGCCGCTTTGGGGCTTACGACGCTCACTTATATCTAATTGTGCAAGAAACTTATAATAGGATATCATCCGTTCCGTAAGATCGTTGGGAAGTTCACCTGCGTGAAGCAGCTTATCATATTTACGAAAATAGACCTGATAATTCACGTTGCCTGGCACCAATAATAAATCGGTTGCCCCAAAATGATAGGCTTTTAGTAAAAGTTGCTCACATTTTTGTTCAACCACTATTTCAAAATTCTGCATATATGCACCCCTTTTCTAGTTCATTCGAATATGACCGCACTATTCGTTATTTCCTAGTATAAATAGGATCTTCCTACGAGAAAAGCCCTTTTCTGAAAATAAAAATTTGTTATAAAATTTCCCATCATTCATGTTTTTTGCTATAGAAATGTGGATAAAGTGCAATTTCCCACTAAAAAAGAAGATACATACATGAAAAAATTAATATTTATGTCGAAATGAACTGTATCTTTTTCAATAATGGAATATAATAGAATGAACATGATTATTTTCCTAACACTTGGTAGACGAACATAATTTTATAAAAAAACTAATGAGGTGAAGCATATGATCCATCCATTGAAAATTACCAGCACTTTAGCTGATGAAACAAGATACTCTATTTATGAGTACATATTGCAAGAGAAAAAAACAGTGACCGTCCAACATATTGCTGATCAGTTTAGCATCCATCCAAATGTCGCTCGACTTCATTTAACAAAGCTTTCAGAAATTAATATTATTTCCGCAGACTATGTGAAAACAGGTAAGGGTGGAAGACCTGGCCGTGTGTATAAGGCTTCAGAGAAAGGTGTATCATTATCATTTCCTAGACGTGATGAAGACCGTTTACTGAAATGGACGATTCAATTAGTGGAAGAGCTTGGACCATCTGTCTTAGAAAAATGTCAGGAAATTAGCTATCAAGATGGTTATCAGCAAATGAAACAAAATATGAACGCTGAATTGACCATCAATAATTCCCTTTCCTTCGACGAGAAGCTTCAACTATTAACTGACAATGCCGCATTAATTGGCTATGTTCCACAAATTCAACAAACAGAACATGGCAAAAAGGTGATATTCTCCATTTTCAATTGTCCATTCCAAGAGCAACTTACAACTTATTCGGAGATAGTCTGCTCCTTACATGAATCCTATTTAAAAGGGCAGTTAGATGCGTTATTTTCAAACAATGAATTTGTACAAATTGAGAGTATGATACATAATTGTGATTTATGTAAATATGAAATAAACGTGACAGAAATCGAAAGCTAGTTAAAAAATCCATTTGTTTGTCACAAAGACGCATAAGTTCCAGTTTACAGACACCTTTCATATCATTTATAATTAGTAAGAGATTATTGTGTCGTGGGCAAAAGGAGGGGAAATTTCATGGATAATATGTATAAAGTTATGGCATTCTGGACAGGTATTTTTGCCGTTATGTTCTACCTTGGTGGTATGAACGAGGTATCGCTATTATTCTTAGGTAATACAGGTTTATTCTTATTATTAGGCTTCTTAAACCTTTCAGAACGTATGTACATGTACATTTTCGGAGCATATTTAACTGTATTCTTCGCTGGCTTCACGTACTATACAACATTCATTCACGTACCTGGTGGCGGTCATTAATACAACTAAAAAAGCGTATCTCATTTACGAGATACGCTTTTTTTATGGGCATTGGTATTTTAAAACCCATTTAAAAACGGATTAGTTTCCATTTCTGCACTGACAGTTGTATAATTCCCATGACCAGGATAAATGATTGTATCCTCAGGTAGTGTTAATAATTTGTCATGAATAGATGCTAATAATATTTTGGTGGACCCACCAATTAAATCCGTCCGTCCTACGCCCTGTTCAAATAATGTGTCTCCCACAATCGCAAAGCCGTCTTTTTCAAATACATAAGAAATGCTACCAGGTGAATGTCCTGGTGTAAATACTGCTTGAAAAACAAAATTGCTTATTTCGAATTGTTGCTCTTTTTTAATGATAGTGTCTTGAGCAGGTGCAGCTACCCTATAATCTGGTAATGCAGCATATTTACTAGAGCCGTTCTTTTCTGGATCTCCTAGCCAGCTGACCTCTTTTTCATGAATCCATACAGGTATATTAAATGCTTCCCGAACCGCATCCACCGCACCAATATGGTCAAAATGTGCATGTGTTAAGAAAATGGCTAGCGGCTTTAGGCCATTGCTACGGATTGTTTTAAGAAGACGCTCCGCTTCTTCACCTGGATCAAAAACGATACATTCTTTGTCTTTATTCGATACGATATAGCAATTCGTTTGGACTGGACCAAGAGAATAACTTCGTACGTTCATCATAGATATCACCTCATTTTTCTATTATACAGGCTTTGCCACAATTTGACGATAAATGTTCATAGTTTGCGCTATATTAGTTCTCGACAAAAACAGGTAGAACGTTTACAATTAAGGAGGAATATTGTTTACGACATTCATTTTCTGATGTCGAAAGGAGTGTCTATTTTAATGAACTTATTAATGGTTATTTTTGGTCTAGTAGCGATTTTAGCTGTAGTTGGTACATTCCAAGCAATTAAAGAAAAGAACCTTTTAAGCGTTGTTTTCAACTTATTAAGTGCTGTCGTGTTTGGATGGTTTGTCATCATGACAATCGTTCATAGCGGTTACCCACCAAAATTACACTAAAATTTAGACAGAAAAAAGAGCAGTCTCGATTTGAGATTGCTCTTTTTTTCTTGAATATTATCTGATTTTACTTATTTAATTTTAGAAATCTCTTCTTACCAATTTGTAGGACATCCTCATTCATTAATACGCGAGATAGATCGTCCGCAGCAATTTTTTCTCCATTCAAGGAAACCCCATTTTGCTTAATGAGCCTTAAAAAATCACTTTTGCTCTGAATAAAATGGATAGAAATTAATTGCGGAATGATATCCTCTATTCGTTCTTTATCAATTTCAAGTAGCAATGTAGGAATGTTAGTTGGAATAACCTTCTTTTGAAAAGCAGCTTCAAAATAGGATTTTGCATCCATCGTAGCAGCGTGACCGTGATACAAGGCTGTCACTATTTCTGCTAAGTGTAGTTTTAAGTCACGAGGGTTCTCCCCCATTCGAAGTCTTTCTTGAATGGCCTGCACTTGAAGTGGATGCTCATCTGTTGCTAATTCAAAATATTTGATAATGAGCGAATCTGGTATTTCCATTATTTTTTTAAACATAACTTCGGGTGCTTCATGGATACCAATATAATTCCCCAAGCTTTTACTCATTTTTTCCACACCATCTAACCCTTCAAGTAATGGCATAAAAATAGCAATTTGTTTTTCTAGCCCACGATGCCTTTGCAGGGTGCGTCCCATGAGAATATTGAACGTTTGATCGGTTCCCCCTAATTCAATGTCAGCTTTTAATTCTACAGAATCATACGCCTGCATGAGGGGGTAAAAAAATTCATGCATACCAATTGGTATTTGCTGATGGTAACGCTTTTGGAAGTCTTCACGCTCTAAAATACGGGCAACAGAGGTAGTGGCTGCCAGCTGGATAACTTCTTCAAAATTTAATTTTGCTAACCATTCACTATTGAATCGGATAGTCGTTTTTTCTTCATCTAACACTTTAAAAATTTGCTCACAATATGTTTTGGCATTTTCCCCCACCAATTCATCACTTAATGCCACACGTCCCTTAGATTTTCCTGTAGGATCACCAATACGGCCGGTAAAATCGCCAATGACAATGACAGCATGATGCCCTAAATCTTGCAGCTGTTTTATTTTTCGTAACACAACTGCGTGGCCCAAATGAATATCTGGTGCGGATGGATCGAGCCCTAACTTAATTGTTAAGGGTTTTTTCTCTTGAAATGAGCGCTCTAATTTTTGTAGTAGCTCGAGTTCATCAACAATTTTGTTAGCACCCTTTTTTATAATGGCTAACTGCTCCTTTGGTGTTAAAAACATACAAAACATCTCCTTGTAATATTAAAAATTAATATTGCAAGATCTATAAGAGTTTCTAAAAGGACTGCTGTCGCCCTAATGTCGTAATAGGACGTCCAGATGCAAAAAACGCCCTTAGGATTAAATCCTAAGGACGTTAATGAACGTGGTACCACCTTTTTTCGAGAGCTACTCAAATAGCACTCCTCCATTAGTACAGCCGCGGCGATACTATTGCAATGATTACGGATGCAAACCCGTCGTAGCCTACTAGAATTTCGGTACGCAGCTCCAAGATGTATTCACTTTAATATCCCTTGCGCCTCTCAGCTACCGGCTACTCTCTGTCAGTTCTATTAAAGTTACTTGTTCTTTTCCATGCCTTTGACTCTTATACTCCGAAATGTGAAAAACAAATCTTCGTTATGCAGATATTTACACTAATTATAATCACTTCAACAAATTTGTCAATTGTATAAAGTAAAAAGAGAGATCTCATAACGAGATCTCCCTTTGTTTACTTAACGGATTCTTGTTTTAAATTACCTGTCTTCTCATCATAGAATCGAAGAAGGTCTCCATTGATAATGGCGTCGGAATTTTCTAGCTCCATTGTTGCACGATCAGCGTATGGCTGACATGGCTCAACTTCTATTTCTTCGCCAGTTGATTTATCATAGCAAGCTTCTCCCGCATACACATATTTATCTGTGATAAAGCGTCCATCACGGAACACTACGAAGTTTTCATGCTCTGGAGAGAATAAATCTGCACCCATTTGCATATCTTTTGACGTTTCAATGCCTAGTAGGTGTAAAATCGTTGGACGTAAATCCATTTGCCCAGCTATTTCAGTCATTTCTTTCCCATCGTCAGATCCTGGGATATGGATGAATAAAGGTACTTCCTGTAGTAATGCATTATCAAATGGTGTAATTTGATCTTTTCCTAAATATTGTGCCATTGCTTTATTATGGTTTTCTGAAATACCGTAGTGGTCACCATACATGACAATAATTGAATTATCATAAACACCTTGATCTTTCAATTGTTGGAAGAAATCTTTTAAAGCTTCATCCATATAGCGTACTGTTTGGAAGTAGCGATTTAATGTCCCTGAGTTCGAATCATACTCAGGAATCATAATATCTTCCGGATCCAATGTAAATGGATAGTGGTTCGTTAACGTAATAAGTCTTGAGTAGAATGGTTGCGGCATATCTTTCATTAACGCTGCAGATTGCTCTAAGAATGGCGTATCCTTCATTCCCCAGTTCACAGCTTGCCCTTCTTCTACCGTATAAGAATCTATATCGTAGAACTTATTAATTTTTAAAGATTGATACATGATGTCACGGTTCCAGAATGATTTATTATTAGGGTGCATGACATTAGTAAAGTAACCATTTTCCCCAAGGCGCTCTGCCATTGAGTTATACGTATTTCCACCGTGTGTGAAGAATACTGCTCCACGTCCTAAACCAAACAATGAATTTTCTACAATAAACTCAGAGTCAGATGTTTTTCCTAGACCTGTTTGGTGGTAGAAGTTACTGAAATAATACGTATCTTTATCTTTTGTTAAAGAGTTTAAGAATGGCGTAACTTCATGTCCATTCATATCATTGTTAATAACAAAGTTTTGTAAAGACTCCATAGACACAACAATTAAGTTGCGACCTTTATACTTCCCAAACATTTCTGGGTTAACTGCTGCCTGATTAGAGCGAACATAGTTGTTTACTTCAACTAATTCACTACCGTCCGCTAGCGCACGTTGGGCAGATGATTTTGTTTGAATATAAATATCATACAGATGGTAATTGTACGTACCAATATTTTTTACAAGTAATTCGCGGTCAAAACTACGTGTTAATAATTGTGGACGCTCTGTTTCAGCTAAACCTAAGTTTAAGAATGACATAGCGATTGCCAGCACAAAAAATGCACGACGGAATTCCACATTTACTTTAAACGAATTTTTCATTTTTGGTATAAATTTATTTGCTAAGATTAAAATAAGTACATCAACAAAATACAATACATCCCAAGGCTCTACAATGGCTGCTACTGAAGTTCCTAAGTCACTAAAGTTACTTGTTTGGAATAATACCGGTAGTGTTATAAAGTCATTATAAAAACGATAGAACGCTACATTTCCGTAAAGGACTATTGATAAAATAATGCTGACTGTAATTAAATAACGATTTCTAGCTTTTGCTGATTTAAAGAAAAGTGCTAAACCATACGTAAATAGCAAAAAACTTAATGGGTTAATAAACAAAATAAATTGTTGCATTGCATTTTCAATTTTCATCTCAAAGCTCGTGTGGTAAACAATGACCGTTTTGATCCAAGTTGCTATAATTGCTAGTATCATAAATGAATGTTTAGGCCACTTTATTGATCTCATTCCTAACATCCTCCCTACTTCCTTACAAAAAAATAATAATTTTTTACATTTTGTTACTGAAACAAAATATATCTTAATCCTTTTTTTACAGATAATCAACACATATCTTTTAGAAATTTTACTCTCCTTGCTCGTATATGCACCAGATATCTATATATACGTTTTACATTGTAAAAAGTTTCGTAAAAACATAAAAACAGCGGAAACCCACTGTTTTTAAGAATATTACATACATGTTACATTAATTTTACAATACCCCATTACATTATATTTCAAACATTACTTTTTATTCTCTTCCATACGAAGTCTTGTCGTTTCTTGTCGAATTAGTAATAATGCCATTTGGTAATCTTTTATGTCTAGTACATTCGCTTTATAGAGCTCTTTTATTTCATCCTCCATTAACATCAAATCGCCAATAGGGTCCCTTGTATAAATATAAGTACCATAGGTTTTCAAGAGTTCATAAATATCTAACATTTTATCCATTTTCGCTCGCTCCTCGATGTGCTAGACAGTCAATGCGTTCTGTCGGTGTCACTATGATGTCTACAGGGCAATCATGTTCTTCCATAGGAACACGATTAACGATCTGCTCGTCAAAAAGTAATGACATCAATTTACCCTTTTTATAGTTTAATACATAGCGATCATAATAACCACCGCCATATCCTATTCGATAGCCTAATCGATCAAAAACAACTCCTGGTACCAAGATAATATCCATCTCATTTGCGTCAACTAACTCACATCGTTCGGGAATAGGCTCACGCAAATGCATATATACTGTTTCAAGCTGAGCAAACGATTCAATGGCGTAAAATGTCATTTCTCTTGTTTTGGGGTGGCACTTTGGCACAGCGACCTTTTTCCCAAGCTGCCAAAGTTCTTCAATTAAAAGAATTGTGTCGACTTCTGGCTGATTTGAAATGGTAATGCCGATCGTATTTGCTTCTATTATATATGGTTCCTGTAGCACCCTTTGCACTACAGCTTTAGATTGTCTGCGATAAACTTCTTCATTTATCATCGCAAGTGTTTCTCGTACCTTGTTTCGTAATGTTGTTTTATCCATGCAGGCTACCTCCTATATAGTAAAACCTCAATCATTCATAAAATGTAGAAAGCCAAAACCACTTGTGGTTTTGGCTTAATGAGCAATTACTTAGTTTCACGGTGAAGAGTGTATTTCTTCTCGCGAGAGCAATATTTTTTAAGTTCAAGACGCTCTGGATTGTTACGCTTGTTCTTTTTAGAAATGTAGTTACGTTCGCCGCAATCTGTGCAAGCTAAAGTAATGTTTACGCGCATCATTAACCCTCCCACTCTATATCAAGAATTTAAATTTGAGCATGATTTATACGACTAACCTATTATAACACAAACTGAAAAAAAATCTACCTTCATTTCATATTAAGTTTGCATATGGTAAAATATCTTATAATTACATACTACAACGAGGTGAAACTATTGGATTTATCCATTATACTAATGATTTTTGGGATTCTTTTGATGATAGTATCGTTCTTTTTCAAAAATAGCTCGAAAAAAGTCGAGAAAGATGTCGAAGAATTATCTATCTCCATTTTCCAAGAAACGAATAATTTAAAGCGCCGTTTAAAAATTGTAGAGGAAGAGCTACTATTAGAGCCAGAGTTTCAAGTAAAATCAAACTCAACACCTAAACCTAATCCTAGCGTCCAAAGTCCTAAAGTACAACAAGTCATGCAAGCCGTCCAACAAGCGGCACAAGCTTCAAAAGTTGCGCCTAATCCATCACAAATAAAGCCGATTCATCAAATAATTGTAAGTCAGGTGCTCGAATTGAATAAACAAGGACTTTCAGTAGGCGATATTAGTATCCGCTCAAATTTAACAGAAGAACAAGTTCGTCAAGTGATTGCAAATGGGGGGCGTTAATGTATGAATACGTCTTCCATTCGCTCATTTGGCCTAGCCATTTTTCTAGTCGGTGCCTTACTTGCTCTTGCAAGTCGATTTGATGTGAACATTGGACTACCTGAAAAAGATTCTTCCAACCAACAGCAAGTTGAAGAGCTACAAAATAAGCTTCATCAGGCCAATCAAGAAATTGCTACGCTGAAAAAACAAGTCAAACAAGTACATACTACTGAAGAAACTACTACTGCTGTTTCTTCAGAACCATCTGTTAAAGAAGATACAAATGCGGATGGTACAACAATGACATTGCAAATATATAGTGGAATTACACCATATATTGTCGCCCAAAAGCTTGAAGACGGTGGTATTATTTCTAATAGCGTTGAAATGGAGTTACTACTCGCAAACGCAAAATATGCACGAAGCTTACAAATTGGATCCTATGAAGTAAATTCCTCCATGTCTTTAGAGGAAATTGCGAAATTAATTACAGGTAAAAAACAATAAAGAAAAGCTGTCGCTAGATCCAAATTAGGAGGCGACAGCTTTTTTTATTTAAGCAATACTTTCAAAGAAGGCTTGCATCATTCTACTTCCCTCTTTTGTACCGATAGATTCAGGATGAAATTGCAAACCGTAAAGAGGATATTTTTTGTGTTGTATAGCCATAATCTCCTCGTCATCACCTGCTGTTGCGATAATGTGAAAATCACTGTGTAATGAAGGTTCTTCAATAACGAGAGAGTGGTAGCGCATTACTTGAATATCTCCATCTAATTGTGCAAACAAACCCGTTTGTTCATATTGTAGATGTGACAGCTTGCCATGCATGATGGTTTGAGCCTGCACGATGTTTGCTCCAAATGCGTACCCAATGGATTGATGTCCAAGACAAATCCCTAATATAGGAAATTTTCGATATAGCTCCTTAATAACATTAACTGTAATACCTGCTTCCGCTGGTGTTCCTGGTCCGGGAGATAAAACAATAGCTTCCGGTGACATTTTTTGAATTTCTTCTATTGTAATAGCATCATTCCTCACAACTTTAACGTTTTTCCCAAGCATGCTTATTTGTTGAAATAGATTGTAGGTAAAGGAATCATAATTATCAATTAATAAAATCATTTTTTTACCTCCAATAGTGCTCGAGCTTTATTCAGCGTTTCCTCATATTCAGATAATGGAACAGAGTCGTGAACAATACCTGCACCTGCCTGTACATGAGCTTTCCCATCTTTAATAATCATGGTACGAATAGCAAGGGCTAAATCCATATCACCTGTCGTAGATATATACCCAACAGCTCCTGCATAGACGCCACGCTTTACAGGCTCTAATTCATTTATAAGCTGCATCGCACGAATCTTTGGTGCTCCTGACACTGTGCCCGCAGGTAAACAAGCACGAAGGACATCCAAAACTTGGAGGTCGTCACGTAGGTCTGCTAATACCTCAGATACAATATGCATGACATATTTATAGCGTTCAATATGCATGAATTTCATCAGCCTTACAGACCCCACCTTTGCAATGCGACCAAGATCATTGCGACCTAAATCCACGAGCATACGATGTTCTGCCACTTCTTTTTCATCCTCCAATAGCGCATTGGCAATGGCTTCATCCTGCTCCTTTGTCACACCACGCGGCTTGGTACCAGCGATTGGATTTGTCGTCACCTGCCGATTTTTAACTTTTACAAGGCTTTCTGGAGATGTTCCTAAAATAATATAGGACCCATAATCCATGTAGAACATATATGGAGAGGGATTGGAGGTCCGTAATTGTCGGTATAGCGCAAAAGGTGAGCCTGTAAACGAGGCTGAGAACCGTTGGGATAGCACTATTTGGAAAATATCCCCTTTCAAAATATGTTGCTTCGCACGCTCCACTAAAGCGACAAATTGCTCCTTCGAAATCATTGGCTTAAAATCAAGACTATCTACTTTGAGGGCAGCAAAAGCTGTCCCCTTGTATAGCTGCTGCTCCATCTTTGAAATAGATGCTTTCATCTCTTCGAAGGAACGCCCTTCTCTAAATAAATCTATTGAAGCCAATGTAATTTTCTGTGTCATATGATCAAAAACAATAAATGTGTCATAGAAAAAAACATGGACATCAGGCATGGCTAATTCATCCTGTAAATATTCACCGATTTTTTCTGTATAAAAAGCTGTTTCATATCCAAAGAAACCGATAGCGCCTCCAAAAAAATGGAATGGATACGTTTCTTCATGGAACGGCATCACTCGCTTTAAATAATCGAGTACATTCCCATTCGATTTTTCCTTTTCCAGTCCTTTAATAAAGGTATACCCCTCATTATTTCCTTTTAATTCAGCCACTGGATCAACTGCAATAAAGGAGTAACGTCCACTTTCCTCATGCTTGGCTGACGATTCGAACAGCATTTTATGCTGCCCCTTCAATGATTGATAGACAGAGATAGGGGTCATCATATCACCCTGTAATACTTTCATGGCATACTTTCTCATCTCAACTGTCATTCTCTTCTCTCCTTCTCTAAGCTCTGCTCTTCTACACCAAAATCCATATAAAAAGGCCTTTCCATCACAAAAGGACGGAAAAGCCGTGGTGCCACCTTCATTGGTCAATAAAAAGACCCTCTCTAAGCCTTATAACGTAGGCATACGCTAATCCATACTAGTAGTTCAGAATTAGAGCTCCGAAGTCCATTCACTATTTATTTGTACTAGTTTCCACCAACCACTAGCTCTCTATGACAAATACTAATAGCTACTACTCTTCATCAACGCTGATTACTAGGTTATATTGTAATGCAAACTATCTTACAATTCAATTTATTTTTTCTTTCTCGGTCCTTCATCGTCCTCTGGGGCTGCTAAAGTAATTGATAGCTCTTCCACAATTTGGCGAATGGCAAAGAAAATTTCCTGGCGTACCTCTAGCATGACTGCTGTATCGTTCGTAGCAACGAAGAAGCGAATAAGCACACGATACCTGTCATAATGAAATTCATCAATATAAACATGGATCATGTCTTTCTCTGTGTTAGCATGTAAATAAATTTCCTTATGAATAGCTGTTAAGGCACTGCGTATTGTGTCTTCTTCATTTGTAGCAGCTACATATAAATATTGCTCACATTTACGCTTCTCTCGTCTCGATAAGTTGTAAATGGGACGATTAACCAAATAAGAGTTTGGCACATAGACAAGGCCTTTGTCTCCTGTTTGAATTAAGGTACTGCGAAGATTAATATCTTCAATCGTCCCTTCGATTTTTTGATCTTCGGTCGCAATCCAATCGCCAATTTGAAATGGATTATCAAGTGCCACGGACATACCACCAAACACATGGGCTAACGTATCTCGAATTCCAAAAGCAATCGCTACTCCCGTTAAGCCAATCCCTGTTAAAAAGCCATTCAGATTAAAGTTCCAAAATGATGCGATGGTAAACATGGCAAAAATCATAATGAGTACTTTACCAATTCGTAGGAAAAAAGGTAATAGTACATTTTGGTCCTCTTCGCTAGTTAATTGAAGTGGCTGCTTTGTATAGAAATTTAAAACGTCATATACGCCCTTAAAAGCAAAAAACACCATAATAGACAATACAAAATTTTTCGTTGATTTATGCGTAAATAAAGGAACTTCTATTAAATAAGATAAGCTAAGCACAATGACTGCTGTCATAAATGCATAGCCAATGGCTTTACTAAATTGTGCAAGCACATTGGCTTGGAAATTTCGGTGGCGATTTCTTAAAAAGATGACTAGGCGATTAATGATCTTTTTTATGATAAATCGTTGAATCAGCCAACCAACTATACAAATAATAATCGCTACTAAGACATCCATCCAAGTTGGGACTGTAAATTTAGGTATAATCCAATGTAATGAATCCATGTATATCTCCTTTTAGTACCTATGTATCTCCAATAAAAAGGAGCTGACCTTCCGTAAAGGTTAGCCCCTTTCTGTTATTGTATGGCATCATCCGCAAAGAAAGCCTTATTGGCAAACCAAAATTGTTGTTCATTAAAATTATCTTCATGCATTGCAATGACCGAAAATTCAGCAAGGTATTTTCGTTTCATTTCCTCCAGCATCACTTTGGCTTGCTTACTGACGAGATGCTGTCCATCTATAGGAGTGCCCTCTGTAAATATAATGACTTCTGCTTCGGTGACTAGTTGATTTTCATGCAATATTGATCTGACAAACTGTAGAACAGGCAAAAGCTCAGCTTCTCCTTTAGCTTTATATTCAATAAAGCTCTTAAAATCAGCTAAATTTAAATGACCATTTTCAAAGCGATAGTGAACATTGATTTGCCGGTCATATGGGATGATATATAAATCGCGATTTTCGCGATGGGCATTCATAAATAACGGTAAAATCATGCTTTTACATAGCTCTGAATAAGCTTCCATCCCTGTCGTCTGCTCTAAACAAATAATTATGGGCCCAGGATCCTGTTTGTAGTCGTGAAAGGGTATATAAAACACATTGCCATTTTTTGTTGTTTGCTGTTTGAGCTTTTGACGTCTTAGCTCTGACCATTTCCGTTCGTAATACAAACGCTGCTCCTTGCCATTAGCCAGTCTCTCAGCCTTTTCGATAGCGGGAATATTTTCACGAACTTCATGCAGAATGTCTGCTAATTCTAATGCAAATGCTGCCATTTTTCGTAATGGTTCACTCTTTAAAAAATAGTCAATAAAATAATGTTGTTCCCTGCTGCTTAATTCCTCAAGATGTAAGTTTTCATAGAGAAAACGTAAATAATTACGTTGTTCTAGTGACATATCTTGATTAAACTTTTCTATGAGTGATTCTATCGCGTCTTTCACGAAGCAGCACCTCCTAAGCACCACGTTTTTTTGGATATTGTCTATAGTATAACCAAAAAATTTTTTTGACAATACAAAACGCTCGCTATATAGACGCCACATAAAAACACAATGTTGCTGCTTCTCATTATTTTTTTCAAATGAAAAGAAGAGCTAGCAAATAGCTCTTCTCAGACTGTAGACAAAAGCCGTCGAGAAGTTCATTCTCGATGGCTTTTGTCATTTTTCTTTCTCTTTCATTTTCAATATTTGGTAAATCATTGCTGTATCCAACATACTCTTCGAGCATAGATGCTCTCTTAAGCTGTCTGCCACGTCCAAGTAGCTAGTTTCTTTAAATTCATGGCAGCAAAAGTAAGCATCGCCTGCATGGAAAGAATAGGCAAGCTGTTTCGTACGTTCATCCTTCACGTAATAGCCACTTTCAGGATCTGTCGTACTTTCCTTTATTTCTTTCCATTCTTCCTTTTCAAACTTCTTCAGGGGAAAGGGCTTTTTTCCGTGTTCCTCACGATCCATATTTACCTCTAATTGAAGCTTCTCTTCATAAGCCCGTGTTTCTTTTCGCACAACCTTTTTATCATACTTCCGTCTATTCGCACTCGCTTTCACATGCGGGGAATCGATAAATAAATGGTCTGCAAGGAGAATTTATTTTTCAACACCCTATGTAGATAAAAGTAAGTACTTTATGTAGAAGTTGATGGGAACGAAGGGCGGCGACTCCTGCGGGAAAAGCGGGAAAGTCGAGATCCTGGACTGAGCGAAGCGAGGGAAGCAGCTCGACCCCGCCCGCGGAAAGCATCCGCCCGTAGTGGAAATCAACGGCTTTACTTTATTTCATTGTAAAAGAAAAAAGACTGTAGGCAAACTCTCAAATTTTTTGAGTTTGTCTACAGTCTGAGAAGAGCTAGCAAATAGCTCTTCTTCTTTAATTATTTAATTCATAATGCTTGCCTTTCACTAAGTAAAAAAGATGCTCCGCAATATTAGTAGCATGATCTGCAGAGCGCTCTAAATATCGGCAAATAAATGTTAGATGGGTAATTTGAGAAATATGTGCGGGGTCTTCCACGCCTGCACGCAGCAAAAGTGTAACCGTAGCTCCGTATAAATCATCCACATAATCATCTAATTCAGCGATTTCTTTAGCACGAACGGTATCTTCCTCTGTAAAGGCCTTCATAATGCTCTCTAGCATTTCTACAGTTTTATTGCACATTGTTTGTAGATTTGTCATAGGGAACACAATCGGTTCTTTTCCAATTCGAATTGCTTCTTTAGCGATATTCACAGCATAATCGCCCACTCTTTCCATATCTGCTGCTGCTTTCACAAGGACCATGAGACGACGTAAATCAGTAGCTACAGGCTGTTGCTTAGCAATCATAAGAATCACATGATCATTTATTTCTTCTTCTAGCCGATTTATGATTAAATCGTCCTCAAGTATTTTCAATGCTTTTTCTAAATCCTGTTCGACTAATGCCTCAAAAGCTGTTTTTAATGCAAAAATGCTGCTATTGGCAAGTGCAATAAATTGCCCCTGAACTTCTTTTAACTCCTGTTCAAAACGCTCACGTACTACCATCGATTGCTCCTCCTTAGCCGAAACGTCCTGAGATATAATCTTCCGTACGTTGATCGGATGGTGTTTGGAAGATGATATCTGTTTTATCGTATTCTACCACTTCTCCACTCAGGAAGAACGCTGTTCGATCAGAGATACGTGCAGCTTGCTGCATATTATGCGTCACAATGATAATGGAATAGTCTTTTTTCAACTCTTGCACAAGCTCTTCCACTTTTAATGTAGAAATTGGGTCTAATGCAGATGTTGGCTCATCCATTAAAATGACATCCGGTTCAATCGCTAGGCATCTTGCAATACAAATACGCTGCTGCTGACCACCAGATAATCCATAGGCATTTTGATTTAAACGATCTTTGACCTCATCCCAAATAGCTGCTCCTCTTAGAGACTTCTCAACGATTTCATCTAAAATCTTTTTATTTTTAATGCCATGAATTCTTGGTCCATACGCGATATTATCATAAATAGATTTTGGGAACGGGTTTGGCTTTTGGAACACCATTCCTACGCGTGTTCTTAATTCCTCTACCGTATAGTTTTTATTTAAAATATTACGCTCACGGTATAAAATTTCACCAGATGTACGAACGCTAGGAACAAGCTCTACCATTCTGTTTAATGTTTTTAAATACGTAGATTTACCACAGCCAGAAGGACCGATAATCGCCGTTACTTCATTTTCATAAATACTTAAATTAATATCCTTTAGGCCTTGATGATCACCGTACCATAAATTCAAGTTACGTGTATCATAAACAATATTTTTCGCTATATCAGCGGAAGATTTCGTCGTCGCTTGATTCAATTTGACAATTGTTTTTTCCTCTTTTAAATCTAGTACCATAAGGTCACCTCATTAATAACGTTTTTGGAATTTATTTCGAATAAAGATGGCAATAGAGTTCATCAATAGAAGAACAGTCATAAGCACTAAAATACCAGCTGCGGCCACATACTGAAATGCTTCTTGCGGACGTTTTGCCCAATCATAGATTTGCATCGGTAGGGCTGTGAATTGGCTTAGTAAACCATTCGGCAAAAATTGTAGAATGACTGGAATTCCGATGACAACAAGTGGCGCTGTCTCCCCAATGGCACGGGACATAGCCAAAATACTTCCTGTCAAAATACCGGGAATAGCGGCTGGAAGTACCACTCGTAAAATCGTTTGCCATTTTGTTGCGCCCATCCCATATGAAGCTTCTCGTTGCTCGTTGGGTACAGCACGAATGGCCTCTTGTGCCGCTACAATAATGACAGGTAGAATTAATAAACTCATTGTTAAGCCAGCAGCTAAAACGCTTTTTCCTAAACCCATCATGCGTACAAAAATAGTTAAACCTAGTAATCCAAAAACGATGGAAGGTACACCCGCTAGATTTGAGATATTCATACGAATAAAGTCGTTGATTCTATTTTTCTTTGCGTACTCCTCTAAATATATTGCCGTACCTACACCTAAAATAATGGATACTGGCGCTACAACTGCCATTAACCAAAGTGAACCAATTAGGGCAGCTTTGACACCTGCTTTATCTGCAAAACGTGATGCAAAATTCGTTAAGAAATCAATATTTAAATAGTCAATTCCTTGTGTCACTATGCGGTAAAGCAAAATAGCTAAGGTAACAAGCGCAAACGTAGTAGCTAAGAAAAATAAGGTTTTCCAAACTTTATTGAATGTAATACGCTTTGTCATTCGTTTCATGACGACTGTGTCATCCATATAGCGCATCTAGTAAACCTCCCTGAAGCGTTTCGAAATATAGTGAGCCAGTAAATTCATTACTAGCGTAAAGATAAATAGTGTAAATCCAACAGAATAGATGGAGTAGTAAATAGTAGTTCCATAACCTGCATCACCAGTTGAAACTTGTACAATGTATGCTGTCATTGTTTGGATAGAATCCGTCACATTGAGATCAAATTTCGGTGTTGATCCACCTGCAAGCGACACAATCATCGTTTCTCCAATTGCCCGGGAAATAGCTAATACTATAGAGGCGATAATGCCGGATAGGGCAGCAGGCAGAACTACTTTAATGGCTACCTCAAATTTTGTTGCACCTAGAGCTAGAGCCCCTTCGCGCATACTATTTGGTACTGAAGACATGGCATCCTCAGATAGAGATGTAATCATTGGTAAAATCATAATACCTACAACAATCCCTGGGCTAAGTGCATTAAATAATTTAAGTCCAGGTACAATTTCTTGTAATAAAGGTGTGACAAACGTTAAAGCAAAGAATCCGTAAACGATAGTCGGTACACCTGCTAAAACCTCTAAAATAGGTTTCACAATACGTCTTGTTTTTTCACTTGCATATTCACTTAAATAGATAGCTGAAGCAATTCCAAATGGCACGGCTACTACAACTGCAATAAGTGTCACTTTTAATGTACCAGCGATTAACGGCAAAATTCCAAATAACGGTTCATTCCCCGAAAACGGTAACCACTTCGTCCCAAAAAGGAAATCCGTTATCGACACACGTTTGAAGAATTCAAACGTTTCAAAAATAAGGGTGAAAACAATGCCAAATGTCGTTAAAATAGAGATAATTGCTGCAGAAAATAATAGAGCTGGCATTGCTTTTTCCACTATTTTCTTAGTTTTATGATTGCGCGAATTTGCAATTAATTGCTGCACAGATGAGGTCTTATTTTCCTTTTGAGAAACCATTGGGAGCTCCTTTCAAATAAGGGAGGGAAAGAGCATACATCTCTTTCCCTCTATGCATGTCTACTTATTTTAAGCCTTCTAAAGTTTTTAAGCCTTCAGTATATTTTTCTTCAGGTAAACGAACATAGCCAACAGCCTCAGCCATATCACCTGCGTTTTCTAATGTAAATTTAATGAAATCATATGCTGCTTCGTTATCTTTCATAGCGCTATTTTTCACATATGTGAAAAGTGGGCGTGAAAGTGGTGTATATTCACCAGCTTCAATTGTTTCATTATTTGGCTCTACACCATTTACTTTAACGATATTTAATTTATCTTTATTTTCTAGATAGTAAGCATAACCGAAGAATCCGATCGCGTTTTTGTCACCTGATACACCTTGAACTAGCATATTATCATCCTCTGATAATGTTGCTGAGCTTACTAGATCAGCTCCATCTAAAATGATTTCATCAAAGTAATCGTATGTGCCTGAATCAGTACCTGGTGAATAGTAAACGATTTTCTCATCTGGCCAAGATGGATCAATGTCCGACCATTTCTTCTCTTTTCCATCTTCAATCCATATCTTTTGTAATTGTTCTACAGTTAAATCTTTCGCCCAATCATTTTCTGGATTCACGACTACTGATAAACCATCATATGCTAGAGCTAGCTCTGTATAATCAATACCAGCTTCTCCTAGTTTCGCTTTCTCTTCATCTTTTATATTACGAGATGCATTTGAAAAGTCTGTTTCACCTGCGATGAATTTTTCAAAACCACCACCTGTACCAGAAACCCCTACTGATACTTTGACATCTGGTTGTGCGCCTGCATACTCTTCAACAACTGCCTCAATAATTGGTGCAACTGTTGATGAGCCATCTCCAGCTACAGAGCCTTGTAGCTTTTCATCAGCAGCTTCTTGTCCTGAACTAGCAGGTGCGTTCGTTTCAGTATTGTTTCCATTTTGTGCAGAATCGCTACCACATGCACCTAGCATTAATGCAGAACCCATTACTGCTGTCATCGTTAAGTACTTCCACTTTTTCATCTCATTTGCCTCCGTCATGAACTGTTTTATAGTTATTTGTCTTACAATCTTTACTATAATGACTGAATGTTGAAGTCGTATAAACGGTTCGTAAAAGAGATGTAAAGGAATGTAATGCTTTGTAAACGATTGTAAAGATACATTTACAATTCATTTTCACCTTGCCATGGCTGTGCCCAGATTTTAAATTCATCTACTCTTTTCATTCAAAATCCGCGACGTTCCCCGAAGGATTTCTCCACATACACTGAGTGACTGGATACCCATCGAAAGGGCAAATCCTCTATATATTTCACTCTTCTATATTTGGAGGAGCGCATACTTCTAAATGAAAAGAAGTTAAAATTTGCTTCCGATTGGAAAGATGCTATAATAATCAATTGTGTCAGGAAATACTTTATCTTGATTCAGTAAATATTTTTGTACCAACCTCTAAGCTAGGTACAGTCCCTATTTTTAGAAAAGGGAAAGATAAAGCCTTCAGAGGATGTCACAGATTTTCAACGAGAAAATATGGACATTATATGGATAAGGCGTAATGGATGAGGAGTTTTACCTTTGTCATGAAACATGCAAACGTACAAAATGCCGATTATTTTAAAACCTATCTAACTTTGCTTATGGACCATCGCGAATTAACACTACAAGAAGCGATTGATTTTATGCTAGCTTCGTATTTCTATCATAATTTAGAACTGTATGGCGTAAAACCAAGAGAACAATTTGAATTAGCCATCCGACAATTATCTGCGTGATGCTTACCTTCTTCCAAAAAAATAACCGCTAGGCATCCCAGTGCCTAGCGGTTTTCTTATTCTTGCTCATCCTCACCAATTTTTTCCTCTGTAATAGCTGGTAAAATCGGTTGTTTCACATTATTTTCTGTTACTTTTTCAGCTTCATATTTTGCTTTTAATTCAAAGTATTTGTCTAAAGAACGTCTAGCAATAACATTGTTATTGACTAAATGTTGATTCATATTAGTTGTTGCCCATGGAATAACAACTGCATAAGCAATTTCAGGATTTTCGTACGGCGCAAAGCCAACATGTGTTAATGTAATCGTATTTGTACCAAAATGTTCTCGTAATGGACCATAGTAAACTACCTCTGCAGTACCTGTTTTCCCTGCTGCGGTATAAGGTGCATCACCAAATTGTCTTGTAGCCGTACCATATGATCCAGTATATACACGACGAAGCCCTTGTTTTACATAGTCAATCTCTTCTTTAGGATTATCTATTTGATTGAGGATAGTTGGTCCTATTTCAGTCACTAATTGCCCTAACTCCTTGCCATCCTGTGATGGATCACGTACCTCTTTCACAACATGTGGCTGAATACGATAACCACCGTTAGCAATCGTAGAAATATATTGTGCTAATTGTAAAGGTGTATACGTGTCATACTGACCAATCGCTAAGTCTAATGTTTTACCACCCATTGTTGGACCTGATGGACCACGCACGCCACTAAATTCATTTGGTAAATCAATGCCTGTTTTCACACCTAGCCCAAATTGTGCAAAATTATTGCGCATTTTTGGGAATGTATCATCCTTTAAACGTAATGGCATACCATAGCTGTAAGGTGTTTTATTAATCAATAGTGCAATTTTAAACATATAGGAGTTAGAAGAACGTTCCAGGGCCATTAAATCGTTCATTGGCACATAGCCGCTCCTGTTAAAAATGGAACTTTTAAAATCCGTACCTGCCAATTTAATCGGTTCATCCCCCATAGAGGTGCCCATTGAGATAACGTCTTGATTGTACCCCGTAAGAACTGTTGCTCCCTTAATAGATGAACCTGCCTCATAAGCTGTCGTAAATGTTCCGTATCCATAATCAACAATTTCACTTTTCCCCGTCTCAGGGTTTTTTTCTATTTTCTTACCAACCATAGATAGGACATCCCCTGTATGAGGGTCCATCATAATTAAAAAGGCACGATCTAATAAATACGATCCAGGAAGAGCTTTTAAATTAAGCAGTTCTTCTTCTACAATCTTCTCAGTTTCAGCCTGTAGCTCACTATCCAGTGATAAAACTAAATCTTTACCTGGCTCACCTTCATAAGTTGTAATAGTATCGACTACCTGCCCTTTTTTATTGGTAATATTTTTGACAACTGTTTTTTGACCTTGGAGTAGTTCTTCATACTGCGCCTCAATATAACTTTCCCCTACTCGATCATTTCGTGAATAATCACGGGCTAAATAATAATTCAGCTTTTCTTTTGGTATCCCTTTTGTTGGGACAGTTGTACGACCAAGAATCGATAGAGAAGATAGTTTTACGCGTTTCCAATCTGTTGTTGTGTTAACTCCTGGTAGTTCCGTTAAACGCTCGGAGACACGTGCAAATTCATCTGCCGAAACATTTTCACTTTTTATAATTTGAGGTGATAAATTATAACCAGATGTCATCTCCCTAAAGATTGCTAATACTTCTAAATCTTTCTCTGACAATTGCAATAGCTCTTCATTGGTAATGCGTTCACGTACTAGTTTATCAACCTCTGCATTGATTTGACTTGTCGTAATATTTTCTTTCGCTCGAATTTTAGCTTCTTCTGCCTTTGTCACTTTTTCGTAGGCCGCGTCATGATTTTTGATAATCCAAAAATCTTGTTTATCACGCAATGTGACACGATTTGTTGGTTGTTCAATTAATTGTGCCAGCTTTTCAGCTATATTTAGCATTTCATCTGTTGTAGTCGTTTGCATTTTCGTATACGTAATCGCATTTTCTGGGTGATTATCTACTAAAATACGACCGTAACGATCATACATTCTACCCCGAGGCACACTCGTATTGACAGGAACTTCTTCTGTACTCTCTAAAAGCCGTACATACTCTTCCCCTTTCACGATTTGCATATACCCCAGTCTAAAAATCAACATTGAAAATACGATAAATATTGCAAAGAAAAGGATATTCATACGAAATGTTAAATTAGAGTGATGTTTTGCTTTAACACTCGCTGCGCGATTTTTCCCTGGTGCTTTGCGCATATGTATTCCCCTCCTTATCTTTGTTCATTTCAATACACGATACTTAGTATACCATTCGTAGGTTTGACAGGAAAGCATGCACTTGACAATTATTACGGAAAACATCATTTATTTGACGGTATCAAAAGTGGAAAGGTTGCCCTATTTGTTCTATCCATTTCTTTTTCATTTTTATCCAACAAAAAAGGCTATACCTTAGTGATTTCTCACCTTAGCATAGCCATTTACTATTCAATCATTATTTAGCAGCTTGGAATTTAGCTTCTACTACATCCCAGTTTACTACGTTCCAGAAAGCACCAATATAATCTGGACGACGGTTTTGGTAGTTTAAGTAGTATGCATGCTCCCAAACATCTAGGCCTAGAATTGGTTTTTTACCTTCCATTACTGGAGAGTCTTGGTTTGGAGTTGACGTAACAGCAACTGAGTCACCATCCACGATTAACCATGCCCAACCTGAACCGAAGCGAGTTGTAGCAGCTTTTGCAAATTCTTCTTTGAAAGCATCGAAAGAACCGAATTTCGCATCAATTGCTTTTGCAACTTCGCCTACTGGAGTATTAGAACCGCCTGGAGCGATTACTTCCCAGAATAGTGTATGGTTAGCATGTCCGCCACCGTTGTTGCGTACAGCAGTTTGTTTGTCAGCTGGAAGAGCGTCAAGGTTTGCGATTAAGTCGTTAATGTCTTTTTCTGCAAATTCAGTACCTTCTACTGCTGCGTTTAAGTTAGTTACATAAGTATTGTGGTGTTTAGAATGGTGAATTTCCATAGTTTTTGCATCGATATGTGGCTCTAATGCGTCGTAAGCGTAAGTTAATTGTGGTAATTCGTAAGCCATTGTTAAGTTCCTCCCTAAAATAAGAAATATTTAGTACATCAATAGATTATCAAAATTGGTCAAACCATTCAATGAAAAATACTTCATTTAGAAGATTTCAGCCTTTTGACTGAAAAACCAATACGTTAACTATCTTACCCATTAGCTTGATTCATTAAACCCCACTCGTAGACATTAAATCGCGAAGAAAAATACCATAATCATCACAATTTGAATGACAGCCTTTGCAATAGTAGAAGTTAAAAAGCCTACTAACGAACCAACACCACTTTTCACAGCCTCACTAAATGTTCGTTTCTCCACAATTAATTCGGCTATGACAGCCCCTAAAAATGGGCCAATTAATATTCCAGCCACAGGAATGACGAATGGGCCAAATAATAATCCAATGGTGCTTCCCCACATTCCTGCGCTAGAGCCACCAAACTTTTTAATGCCAAATGCATTTGCCAATGTATCTGCGCCAAATAACAGCACTACAAATAATATTTCAATAATCCAGAACCACCAGCTTAACTCTGCGAAGGAGAAAAATAAGCCATATAGTAGGAATCCTCCGACTAAAAATAAGACACCTGGAATGATCGGATAGACTAAACCAACAAATGAAATAATAAAGCAGGCTACTACTAAAATCCAGCCAACAACTTCCATAAAATTTCTCTCCTTTTATCGTACGTTGTCTTTCATACGGACAAACAAAGTGAAAAGTTTCACTTTGTTAATGGCGTATACCCAAAATAGAGTCTGCAATATTGACCGCATGGTCACCAATACGTTCCAGGTTACTTACAATGTCCATATAGACAATCCCAGCCGCCCCACTGCATTCATTCGTATTCAGACGTGCAATATGTTTCTGACGAAGTTTATCCTCCATATCGTCAATCAAGCTTTCTAGCTCCGTCACCTCTTGAGCTAAACTTAAGCTAGCTGTATCCAAGGCCTCTATACTTTTACGGACAGCCTCAATGGCTAAACTAAACATGCCAATTAAATCTTGTCGTGCCGATTTACTTAGGGTCACTTCATGATGGTCCTTGTATTGTAAAAGCTCTAAGATATTTTCAAAGTGATCACCAATTCGTTCGAAATCTCGTACATTTGTTAATAGTGTATGATGTCTTACTGAGTCTGCACGAGAAAGGGGCTGCTTAGACACCATCACTAAATAATCGGTAATTTCATTATCTAAATGATTAAGGCCAGCCTCTAATTGTAAAACTGTAGGAATATGTTCGGCTTCCCCTGATTTCATATAGAGAAATGTTTCTTCTAAGCCTCGTAAAGCATGTTCACCCATTCGTAATACTTCCTCTTTAGCTTGACCAAGTGCAATTGCTGGGGAGGAATCAATAAAAGATGGATCTAAATGCTTTGTTGTGACATTGATATGACCATCATGTCCTGGTATCAATTTCGTTACTAATGCTGCCAATCCTGCAATAAATGGAAGTTGAATCATCATATTAAGTACATTGAATGAGCCATGGGCAATTGCAATTTGCATACGAGGCTCTAAATGAAATAATTCGCTGACCCATTGAACATAATGCATAAATGGGGTAAAAAAAATCATGAAAATAATCGTACCGATCACATTGAAGAGTACATGTGCTGCGGCTGCCCGTTTCGCATAAATAGAAGCGCCCAGTGACGCTAATACCGCCGTAATCGTCGTTCCGATGTTTTCTCCAAATAAAATCGGTAAGGCATTGTTCAAACCAATCAAATGCTCAGCATATAAGCCTTGAAGCACACCGACTGTGGCCGTAGAGCTTTGTACAAGCAAGGTAAAAACGGTACCTAAAAATATACCTAAAATGGGTTGATTACTTAAATGAAGCGTGAGCGATGCAAAATCTGCCAGTTGATGTAGTGACTGCATACTTGCACTCATTAGCTCTAGCCCTAAAAATAAGCCACCAAAGCCAAACAAAATTTGACCAATATGTTGGTATGTTGCCCTTTTGAGGAAAAATAAAAAGCCTGCCCCGATTGCTAACAAGGGATAAAAATAGATACCGATATCAATGCCAATAATAAATGCTGTAATGGTTGTACCAATATTTGCTCCCATAATTACGCCGATTGCTTGACGTAACGTTAAAAATCCGGCACTCACTAACCCTACAGTGATGACTGTCGTTGCAGAACTTGACTGAATGCAAATGGTTACAAATATGCCTACTAAGACTCCCATGATCGGGTTAGTTGTAAAGCGATTTAACCATTCACGTAATCGATCATCCGCTGATTTCTGAAGCCCATCACCCATAAATTTAATGGAAAATAAAAAGACTCCTAACCCACCTAAAAACTGAAAGAGTATGCTTTGCCAATCTATTGTCAATTATTTTCGCTCCAATTCCTACGTCTCTACTACTCTAATTCTAATCTTTAATTGATTACAAACAAAAAGTAAAGAAATCCTTTAACTTCTTTACATAATGTTAACATTTTATCATTAAGTGTCCCTTCATTCATGCTTCTTTCATACCCTATGTTCTTTGAACATGTTAATATATTGATTGGAGGAGATATAGTATGAAACACTCACAGCTATTTATCGATAGTCTTATTCATCCTAAAAAACTAGCAGCCTATCGATTACTACCTATCGGAAAAGTTATTCAATATACTTTTCTGCTCATTACCCTTGTAACCGTATTCTCTTTAGGTAGATTTGCAGCAGGTATGTCTGTTGATACGATTGATATGAATAGTTTAAATGGTTTAACTGAATACATAGATGGCATTAAATGGCTCTTATATCCATTCACATTCTTAATGCTTTTTGTCTTTACAACCATGCTGATTTTTGCCCAAATTGCTCTCTATGCTTTAGCCGGTTTATTTATTTTAAAAGTCATGAAACGTCGTGGTGAATACCGTCATATTTGGCGCACAACAACTTTTGCCATCACGTGGGCAACATTATTGTCGATGCTAGCAGAATATTTACCGATTAACAGTACAATTATCTCTGTTTTTTCTTTATTACTGACTATTGTTCTATTAATTGTGGCCTTTACAAAATATCCTAAACAACCAATATCAAAATAATGTGCATGAATCCCCCCTCTTCTAAATATAGTGTAGAAAAGGAGGGGTTTTTTTGCGGGCATTCATCTTAACAGCTATCATTATTGTCATTGCTTTTGTCGTGAAGGTAGATTTAACTGAGGGATCGATCCCACTTGCAGCTTTACAAACAAAAAGTACTAATAGCCAATGTGTACAGCAACGTGAGCCAAATTATATCACCGTACAAACTATTGAAGGAGATACTATTCATAGTTTATTTGCCTTACACCCTGCAAAAGTTCCCATGACATTCCCAGAACGCTTACAATTATTTTACAACTTAAACCCACACTTACAATTACAGGAATTAATTCCTGGTGGAAATATTAAGCTTCCTCTTACGTTTGAATTCGAAAACAAATGTGGAAAATGAAAAGTTAACGTTTCTTCCTTGTCCTTATTTTCTTACACTGCTAAAATAAATGACAGTGACGGCTGAAAATAGTGGCCCGAAAAGGAGAGAAAGTTAAATGAGTGAAATTTGTCACCGTTCAAATACACGTCCTGTACGTGTCGGTAACTTAACAATTGGTGGTAGTAATGAATTATTCATTCAAAGTATGTGTACAACAAAAACACATGATGTAGAAGCAACAGTGGCAGAAATTCTTCGACTTGAAGAAGCAGGCTGTCAAATAGTTCGTGTTGCAGTTCCAGATGAGCGTGCTGCAGATGCAATTGCCGAAATCAAAAAACGTATCCATATTCCATTAGTAGCTGATATTCATTTTGACTATAGATTAGCATTAAAAGCCATTGAAAATGGTATCGATAAAGTACGTATTAACCCTGGTAATATTGGTCGTAAAGAGAAAGTGGAGGCTGTCGTGAATGCAGCTAAAGCAAAAGGTATCCCCATTCGTATTGGGGTAAATGCTGGTTCATTAGAGCGTCATATTTTAGAAAAATACGGCTATCCTACTGCTGATGGTATGGTTGAATCTGCACTTCACCATATTAAAATTTTAGAAGACTTGGACTTCCACGATATTATTGTATCGATGAAGGCATCTGACGTAAATCTTGCCATTGAAGCCTATGAAAAAGCTGCTAAGGCCTTTAATTATCCGCTACATTTAGGTATTACAGAATCAGGAACACTATTTGCTGGTACTGTAAAATCAGCGGCTGGACTTGGTGCCATCCTATCAAAAGGAATTGGTAACACGTTACGTATTTCACTTTCAGCAGACCCTGTTGAGGAAATCAAAGTAGCACGTGAACTATTAAAATCTTTTGGTCTAGCTTCTAATATGGCAACACTAATCTCTTGTCCAACATGTGGGCGCATTGAGATTGATTTAATTTCCATTGCTAATGAAGTAGAAGAATATATTTCTAAATTGAATGTACCTTTAAAAGTAGCGGTGTTAGGCTGTGCGGTAAACGGTCCTGGTGAAGCACGTGAAGCGGATATCGGTATTGCGGGTGCGCGTGGTGAAGGCTTGTTATTCATGAAAGGGAAAACTGTTCGTAAAGTTCCTGAAGAAACAATGGTTGAAGAGTTGAAAAAAGAAATTGATAAATTAGCGGCAGAGATGGAAGAAAAGCGCGCAGCAGAAGAAGTACAAAAAGCGAATGCCTAAGGAGGTACTAGCATGAAAAAGCCCCGCTTTGGTATTGATATTGATGGGACTGTAACATGTCCAAGTACACTCATACCACATATTAATAAACAATATAACGTAAATATTACGCTTGATGATGTTTGTGAGTATGATTTTTTATCGGCCTTTCCTCACCCTGTAGATCGAAGTGCCTTTAATACATGGTTTAAAGAAAATGAGCCTTATATGTACGAAGTGTCAGAAGTAGCAAAAGATGCAAAAAATATTCTAACTGCCTGGCAAAATACGTTTGAGCTCTATTATATATCGGCACGAGGCGAAAATGTAGCAGACATTACAGTAAATTGGTTTGAAAATCAGGCGATTCCTTATGACCATATCGAACTTTTAGGCAGCCATGATAAGTTAGCGGTTGCTAAAAAGCATCATGTAGATGCTTTCTTTGAGGATAAGCATGATAATGCAGTGATGCTGGCAGAGGAGCTAAAAATACCTGTCGTGTTGTTTGATACGCCCTATAACCGTCTTGCTGTTCCTGACAATGTAGTAAGGGTGTATAACTGGCAAGAAGCCAATCAATTCATCACAAATTATTTCAAATAAAATAAAGGAGAGTCGTGTTCAAATAAAGAACACGACTCTTTTATGTGCCTCCTACGATTGGCATAGTTTTGAGCAACCGCCGTTCAAACAAGCTTGTTTGACGGTAGGTCTGCTTATTTTACTCTATACTTCCAAAATTCCCCGTATCCAACGCTCCACAAAGTTTTCAAAGGTAATCCCATAATTATCGTAGACGGCATGATAAACAAAATAAGTTCCTAAACGATCAAGCATTTCATCATTAATTTTCATCACAAACCGCTCCCTTTCTCCTTGGTTTTTACCAAATTTCCATACTTCTATACTTCCCAAATGACGAACAATCGAGTGGAGGTCGCATCGTTGCAAAACCGTCACAATCTACCGCTTTCATGCCCTTTCTTCGTATTTTTCTTTTCGATAAGATAGTAGTAACAACTTGCTAGACTGGAGGGACTACTTGTGAAATGGATGACAAAATTAGCTTGTATGACTTGCATCTGCGCACTACTGACAGGCTGTGGTGGTCGATTATCAGAAATCAAAGATGCAGCTTCTGGCATCAATACAGCGGCAAACTCCGCGGCTAGTGCAGTTAGTCGAGATGTTCATGCCATACGCGCTATAGACATTAACTATAAAGAAACAACTTTTACGGTTAATGACCTATTTAAAACTATTTTACGTGACATACGCTGGGATTATGACCCTGAAAAAAATGAGCTTCATGTGAGAGGCACTTGGCAACCCCCACTATTTTCTGATCAACAATGGAATGATGAGTTGAAAGAAAAGCTTGCTGAGTCAGGCATTGTATACGTTACATGTAAAATTATTGATGATAAAATTGATAGCTCTCAAACTACAATCACAGTTATTTTTAATAATGAAAATCTCCTACAAAAAAATGGAGAAGAAGCACTTCATCACCTATATGATACCTATTTAATTTCAACACACTAAAAACGTTTCTGCCAAGAAGACTGGCAGAAGCTTTTTTTTATAATAAGTCTTACAATTTTGAAATATTAGGTGCTTTCATTTGAATAAAATAAAACCATCACGTTATAATCAAAGTACAACGTGATGGTTTGGAGGTGTTTGCATTGGGACAGAAAAATTAAAAATTGGCGAGCTTGCTGAAAAAACTGGCATTACAAAACGAACAATCGATTATTATACAAACATAGGCTTATTGGTTGCAGAACGCTCTGCAACAAATTATCGATACTATGATCCCGTCATGATTGAACGACTTCAATTCATTGAACAGCGCAAACAACAAGGGCTTTCACTCGTGGAAATCCAACAGGAATTAAACATCACACCCTATGAAGAAATCGATGTACAAATGCTTCGTTTGAAAATGCAAGATTTAGAGCATGATGTAGCTTCTCTGCTAGAACAAATGAACAAGCAAGATGATAAAAAAATTGAAACCATAAAAAAAAATGTTTCGCCTGAAAGCATTGCATTAATGCAATCCTTACTTTTACTTATTCATAATTAGGAGGTGACGTTCTGTTTTTACAGAACGACTATTTGGATACCATAATAAACTTATCGATTTTTACCATTTTAATAGCTTTAACAGGTTTTTTCGTGGCAACAGAATTTGCCATTGTAAAGGTTCGTTCCTCAAGACTTGATCAGCTTATTGCAGAGGGCCATAAAAAAGCCATTGCTGCCAAGCAAGTGGTCAATCATTTAGATGAATATTTATCTGCCTGTCAATTAGGGATTACAGTAACAGCTCTTGGTATCGGTATGGTTGGTGAAAAAACGTTTGAATTTATGCTGCACCCTCTTTTCGAAATGATCGGTATTTCAGATAAATATATGACCATCTTTACCATTGGTACAGCCTTTGCAATCGCTACATTTTTACATGTCGTTGTCGGTGAATTAGCCCCGAAAACAGCAGCTATTCAAAAAGCAGAAACAATTACCCTTCTTTTCGCAAAGCCAATCATGTTTTTCTACAAAATCATGTACCCATTCATTTGGTTCTTGAACGGCTCTGCACGCGTTTTGATTGGTTTATTCGGTATGAAGCCTGCAAGTGAGCATGAGCTTTCCCATACGGAGGAAGAACTACGACTATTACTGTCTGAAAGCTTTAAAAGTGGTGAAATCAATAAAACAGAGCTTAAATATGTAAATAACGTCTTTGAGTTTGACGAACGTATTGCTCGTGAAATCATGGTTCCTCGAACAGAAATTGTTGGGATTGAACGAAATGACTCGTTTACAACTATCATCCATCATTTTGCCGCTGAAAAATATACACGTTACCCTATTTATGAGGGCGACCGTGACAATATTTTAGGGTTTATCAATGCCAAGGAATTGTTTACGCACGGTTTACTTGAACAGCTTACAGATGAGACATTAGTCATCGAAGATTTTATTAATCCAGTTATTCGAGTGATTGAAACAATCCCTATTCAAGAATTACTTGTACGAATGCAAAAAGAACGTATTCATATGGCTATTTTAATGGATGAATATGGTGGGACATCTGGTCTGGTAACTGTTGAAGATATTTTAGAAGAGATTGTTGGTGAAATTCGAGATGAATTTGACGATGATGAAATTGCAGATATTCGAAAAATCACAGAAAACCATTATATATTAAATGCTAAAATGCTTGTTGAAGATGTTGAAAATCTACTAAATATAACATTAGAATCTGAGGAAGTTGAAACTTTAGGTGGCTGGTTCTTATCTGTGAATAATGGCATAAAAGCATCTACTAATATTGAGCTTGCCTCTTATATCTTCAGTATCTATGAACAACAAGGACATCAGATACATTATATCGAGGTTCGACCTCTACGAATTAGTGCACCGACACCTGTCATTACAAAGGCACAGCTATAGCCCTATTATCTTAAAACCATATTTTCTCCATTCCATTATTAGCCATTTCAAGCTATAATGAATATAGGAATATGATTCTAGTTTCAGGGGGCTATACACATGACATTGTTTAAACTATATCATTCAGATGGTATACACATTATTACAGACGTAAAAAAACATAAAACAAATATTGAATTAAAAACAATTACAGGTGAAGTATTATATATTATCGTCGTAACAGATGAAAACTACACAGTGTACGACGATCGTTTTGCAGGTGCCTCTAAGCAGTTAAATTCTGTAGAAGCATTTGATATTGATGGCAGTTTCCGTAGCCTAGATTTCGATAATATGCGCGCTTTATTTAAAGAAGCCTTTACAAAGCTATTACAACAAATCGCTGAGTGCGTCCAAAGTAAAGACGAGCTAGTTGATATTGACACACTCCGCCATAAAGTAAGTGCACAAATAAAAGGCATCCATTTTCGTGTCATTTCTGATACGAAAAAATATGAAATTTAACCTCTCACAGACTGTTTATTTTGGACAGTCTGTTTTCTTTTCCCGTTCCTCTCTAGTGGAAACAAAAACACGCTTCTTGACTTTCATGTATAATGGGACATAACAATCTGAAAAAAGGGGTGTTTAGAATGAATCGTGAACAATTAATCACACTCATTTCAGAAAAACTGAAATTAATCCGTACTGAAAGAGCTTTTACTCAGGATCAAATGAGTGACTTACTTGGACTATCCAAAAAAACACTTGTCCAAATTGAAAAGGGGCGTATACAGGCTGGATGGACAACTACTGTTGCCGTATGTACTTTGTTTCGTGACAGTACGATTTTGCAGCATGAACTAGGTGGAGATCCATTAGAGGTAGTGGATTTAATCGCGAATAATGGAACATTACAGCCTAAAGATAAAACAATGGGTGGATACATATGGTGGAAAAATATACATGAGCAAGGAGGGTTTCGACTACAACAAAATATCATTAGCCTTCATTTCCGCATTTTAGACAACAATAATTTTCGTTTAATCTCAACATTTGATGAACAAGTAGCAAAACAAGCATGGGAAAAGCTACAGATGTAACTCTACCGCCATCTACTAGACTCTAGCATAACAGTAGAAGCAGCATTCTTGCTTCTGCTGTTAGTTGTTTGTTTGCCCTCCTCCCCCTCTCACACCCATACACTATAGACAAATATATAAAGCAAAGAAATGACTTGCCATATGATAGAGAGAATGAATTCTGTGAAATTTCTATGAAGGATAGATAGTTGAAGCTAGGAAGGTCGAAATTTGCAGAAATATTTCCTATACTTAATAGTAACCGCTGTGATATTGAAAGGATGGCATACATGAATAGAATTCTAGCAATAAGTGATATACACGGAGAATTAGCGCTTTTTGAAGAATTATTATTAAAAGCAAGCTATAATCCAGAAGAAGATCAACTTTTTTTACTGGGTGATTACATCGACAGAGGCCCTGCTTCTAGCGGCGTGTTAAATTTAGTGAGTGAATTACAAGAAAAAGGAGCACGAGTTCTCCTTGGCAACCACGAGGCGATCATGCTTAATGCATGTCGTTCAGGTCTTGCTAAACCATGGAACCATTGGGTAGGACTTTGTGGTGGAGATGCAACATTGGCAAGCTATGGTTACCAGCTAAGCGATTTTGAGGATGCCATTGCTACCCAAACATTGCCTAACTTTATCAAAACGCTGCCAAAGCTAGAGGAACATTTACAATTAATTGAAAACTTCGAAACATACATTGAATTAGAGGATGCTATATTTGTACATGGCGGAGTTGTACCAGGCGTTGCGATGGCAGAAACAGACCCCATGCAATTACTGTGGATTCGAGAAGAATTTCATGCAGGCTATGAAGGAGATAAAACCGTTATCTTTGGACATACACCTACGTATAGGCTTCACCAAAATCCAACAGATTACAGTGTCTACTTTGGTGAAAACAATATTATCGGTATTGATGGTGGTGCTGTATTTGGTGGCCAATTACACGTATTTGAATGGCCCAGTCGTCAAATAATATCGGTCGAACATAAAAAACCAACAAGTGACGATTAACTTGTTGGTTTTTCCATTAATATAACTTGAAGATAACACCTACTAAAGAGTACACAATAACTGTTGTGAATAATATGGTCATATGGAACAGTGAGAAAACAAACATTTTGGTTGCCCACTTCACTTGATCTTTATTACTATGATAGCCATATATACTCATTACTAGCCATGCAATACTTAATAGTAATGCAACGAGCATAATTCCCACACTTAGGGAACCAAATAAAAAGCTTGATAGAATTAATAAAATTAGATAGAAATTTGTTTGATAATACGTACGGCGCATACCTTTAACAACAGGAAGCATCGGCACGCTTGCTGCTTCATAATCTACACGTTTGCGAATTGCAATGGCATAAAAATGCGGCATTTGCCAAATAACCATAACAAAAAATAAACCTAGTATTGCAGGGTGTGTAATATCTGTCGATACGGCAGACCAGCCAATTAATGGCGGGACAGCACCACTTATACTACCAATTTCTGTATTATAAATCGTACGACGTTTTGTCCACATTGTATAAGGGACTACATATAAAAATACTCCGAGCAAACCAAATGCCGCTGCTAATGGTGACGCAAGCGCCAATACAGCTAAGCCGATGATTAACATAACTATCGCTAATGATAGAGTCGATTTTGCTGACATTTCCCCAGTGACGGTCGGTCTGCTTTGCGTACGAGGCATGATTGCATCGATATCACGGTCATACACATTATTAAAGGCCCCTGCTGCTCCAATGACAAGGGCAGAACCAACTGTCGAAAAAATCATTTCTGGTATATTGTCTATGAACGTCATTTTATTTTTGTACATCCCTAGCGTTAAACCAGCCCACATTGGTATTAAATTGGATTTGATAATTCCTGTTTTGACTGTTTGCGCTAAAATAGTAGAGCGGGACGATTTCCCTCGTGGTTTTGCGGAGGATTGCGGTTTCTGCTCCGAGTTCAGATTTTGTTCCATTTATCTTAATTCCTTTTCTCCATAATTTCGACACGCCACAATCGATAGAAAGCGACAAAATTTGCATCTAGCACATCAAATTATTATTTTACCCCTTTTAGATCTGTTCTGTCTCTAAGTTCACATAAAGTACATGTTTTTATCTAGTAAAGCACGCTCATTCACAACATCTTCTATGATACCACCGACTGGCATGAATTTGAACCTTCTTGCTCGATTCTTATCATTACTATTCAGGAAAAGAAAAAAGCCGAGGCAGAATTTTGCCCCGGTTTCTATTATTGAAGATCTCCTTGAAGTTGCTGGGCCAAAAACGCCACTAGATCACGCATATTATCAGGTGTTACTCCATGCCCATCTGGATATTGCTTAAATGTCACAGTTGCACCAAATTGTTCGAAAACCTCTTTACTTTCCATTCCCCATTGCGACGGAATAACATAATCATAATCGCCATGGGAAATAAAGGCTTGTAAATGTTCAACGGAGCGAATAGAATATTCCTCTGTTACAAATTTAGGTGTATAGCCACTTAATGCGACAATGCCTGTCACTAAATTTCCCATCACAAAGGCTAATGATTGTGCTAGCACAGCCCCCTGACTAAAGCCTAATAAAAATACTTTATGAGGATCCACTTGATATTCATCAATTGCCTCTAATATAAATCGTTGCAATGCCACTAATACTTTATCAAAGATGGCACGATCTGGTTGTCCTACCTCTTGAATAGTGAAAAAAGCATACCCTGGTTTTTGTGTAATGGGTCCACGCAAACTAAATATATGACATTGTTCTTGAAAGTCCTGTACTAATTGTGGTAAGTCCTCTTCATTACTCCCCATCCCATGCAATAAAAAAATAGCTGGGTATTTTTTTGTAGTATCCATATTTGTAGGTGGTGTATGCTTAAAAGTAAATGGTGTATTCATATCTTCAAATTCCCTTCACAGTAAATCTTTGTAACAATGAAGCTACAGTAATTTTGTTTTATTGATTAATCCATCTGTATGGTAGGCAATATATCCATTGACAACACGAATGGTCTCTAGTGGATTTGCGTCAAAAAGTACTTGGGATTGCTCAGGTGTGGACACAAGAACCGTTAATAAATCCATACGCATAGAATGACCAGCAGAGCTATATGCATAGTCGTAGATAATTGCTTCCTCTGTCAGGCCCTCTGTCTCATATTGTTGATGGAACAATTCCTTTACAGTATCCATTTGCTCTGCAACTTGTTGTCGGATACGCATCTGATGCATCAATAATTCCTCTTCTAAAGTTGAGGGCTTCAACCACTTTTTAGCCTCTAGCATGTTCAGAAATTCTTGCTCCCATGCCTGTTCATTCTCAGTAAAGTAGAGCATATTGATCATTAGCATGTCCCAAAAATCAACGGCCGTAGCTGCTGAATTTCGTTGCATTGCAATAGTTTCTTTAAAGTGTTCTTCTACCTTTGTAATATTCATATGTCGAACTAAATGATTACATACGTTTTCAATAAACTTATTTGCCACTTCTTGTGCCATAAAAAATCCGTCCTTTATACTACAAATCATTTTTTCCTATCTTATCATACCATGATTGTGAAATATGGCAACGAAGCCCTCTCTATAGTCATTTTCACAAAAGGATGTCTCCGTTTGTATAGGAAGACATCCTCAATGAACTACGAGAAAACATAGCTATCCATAGTATTCATAGTGTTTTGAATGGCAGCTTTCAATGATTGTTGATGTTCACCACAGGAAGCCAATGCCTCCTCCAAAGCGATTGCAGCATTCGCCATAAACGGTGCCATTTGCAAATCCTTGGCCAATTGAATAAGAACTAATGCCTTATTCCATTTCCAACGAGGGTTTGTTGGATCTAAATTGATCGCCTGTTCCAAATAACCAAGCACATCAAAAGGCATCCATCCAAAGCGGTGCATCGTCTGGCCCGTTATCCCCCAATATACGGCCTTATTTGGATTTTCTTTAACGGCTTGTTGAAAGCAATGTACACTTTCATTGTATTGATGAGCAAATAAAAACAACTCTCCTTGCGTAAAGAAGGATTGAGCTTTTTCATTAGCTGTTCCTGTCTTTGCCACTTCTTCTAATTGCTTAATATTGTCTGCAAATGCTTCTTCAACTTTGATTGATCGTATTTCTACAACCTTATCGGATTCTGGATAGCTTTCGTCCGCACGTTCTACATGCTGCATTTCTTCATAAAGAGTTGGCTTTGGATAATGAGCGAAATCATACTCTTCTAATAAAGCTATATATTTCTGCGCGTATGCTTTTTCCTTTTCATTTGTCACCATTTTTGCCGCCTCATAACATTTCATTAGTTCGCCATTGTAAAAATAATCATCCATTGACATTAAAAATCCCCTCCAGTGTATAACTATTCAGTATTTTTAGTATACACTACAACATAAAAAGAGACTGATCAAAATTTTGATACAGTCTCTTTTAGTGCTATTTTTTTAACACTACCGTGTTTAAGAAGTTGCGTAAGTCCTCTTCTTTAAGTGCCCCTACAAAACGGTTCACTTCTTTTCCATCTTCAAAACGGATAAACGTTGGTGTTGCTTCAATATGATATTTATCCCATAGATCTTCATATTCATAGACGTTCAATTGAGCAATGTCGACACCCAGTTCATCTGCAATTGGCATTAACTCAGGAGTAAATGCTTGACAGTGTACACAAATCGGGCTGAAGAAATAGGCATTGACAGGTTCACCTGCTTTAATTTTTGCCTCTAATTCGTCTGGTAACATAATGTTTTGATAGTTTTTGTCATCTAATTGATCAATTGTTTCTTGTTTAAGCTTTTTATCGCCATAAGGGTTGTTTGCGCTTTCTAGTTTACTTTTGTTTGAGACATTGGTAAGTACAATGATTGCTGCAAATAATACAACAATAACAGAACCAATAATTAATAATTTTTTCACTAGAATAGTGACCTCCTTTTTTACACTAAAATCCTAATTTTAGTGTATCCGGATTGATTATAAAGTGTTTTGAAAACCTAGTAAACTAATTCGCCTTTAAAAAAAGAAATTTCACATTTATAACATAATTTTAAGTATATTTGGGAACATACATATTGAGAGCTCATGCAAAATTTGAATGTGGGGTGATTATATGAAAAATTCGTTTCAGCATGTATTTCAAATTTACACGAAGGATATCCGGAATATTGTCACAAACTGGGTCGTAGCTGTCATTGTAGGCGGATTGATTTTTCTTCCTTCACTCTATGCCTGGCTAAATATCTATGCCTCTATGGACCCATATGCCCACACATCCAATATGAAAATCGCGATTGTTAACGAGGATACAGGAACCACCGTTCGAAATGAAGCGATTAATGTTGGCAATGAAGTCATCGAAAATTTAAAAACCAATGAAAGCTTTACTTGGGAGCTTGATAACGAAAAGCAAGCTATGGAGCATTTGAAAAATGGAGATTATTTTGCCATGATTGTTATTCCTAGTGACTTTTCACAAAAGCTCACCTCCATTCTAACAGATCAACCGACAAAAGCTCATATTGATTATTATGTAAATGAAAAAAAGAATCCAATTGCTCCCAAAATTACAAGTAAAGGAGCAAGTGTCCTCACCCAGCAGGTATCTAGTGAATTTGTATCGACGGTGAATGGTACGTTATTCTCCATTTTTAATACCATTGGTCTCGAAATGGAACGTGACATTCCTGACTTTCGAAAATTTGAAAACTATGTCTTTACCATAGAGCAGCATTTACCTGATATCAATTCATTTTTAGGTCAGGCTTCCCTTGAAGGGAAGGAGGCCGATCAATTACTCAATCGTGCGCTCACACAAATTCCACAAGTGGAACAATTAACAACGAATGGTTTAACTACCATTCAAAAAGGTCTAAATCTTGTGAACGAAGCAGATGCTCTGTTTAATGAACTATCTCCTCTTATCAAAAAGGATGTACAAGCTGTTCAAAATATTGCGCAGCACTTCACAGATATGATAAACAAGCTCAATAGTATTGATCTTGATTCAAGCTCTATCGCCCAAACAAAAGAAGCACTAAAAAATCAATTGTCGACGTCCAAAGAAAATATAGCACATAGTATCCAAACACTTGAGGCACTGCAGAAGTTGATTCAAGCAGATACTTTAACCCGAAATCAGTTACAGGATTCCTTAGACAATATCATCACATCCTTACAGCAAAGTAATGCCCAAGATAATCAGCAAATTATAGAGCAACTTACTGGCATCCGTGATGCCTTGCAAAATAATCCGAGCTTTACCGATTCAACTTTAAACGCCTTAAAAGATCTGCAACAACTAAACACTTTACATGCAGATATCCTTACAAAAATTGAACAATTACAGCCAATTGATAAAGAAGTTATTCAACAAGACATTATAGCGATTCAGAAGAGGGCACAAAATGCCACGGCTAATTTGCAAAAGTTTTTGGTCTACTATAACGATCATCTGGAGCCACAAATCCGCTCAACATTGTCTAGTGCTAAAAGTACATTATCAAGCGCATCTTCCATGTTGACGGATGTAAAACAATTCATACCCCAGGCAACTGATAAATTGACACAAGCAAAAAATACGTTAGGAACGGCTAATAATGCGCTACAAAAAATTCAAGGAGAGTTCCCTACGCTGAGTACAAAAATCAAAGACTTAGCCACTAAACTTCGAACTTTAGAAAATGAAGCTGATATTTCTGAGATTGTGCAATTATTAAAGAATGATGTCAATGCCGAGCGTGATTTCTTTGAAGAGCCCATTAAACTAAAGGAACATCGAATATTCCCTATTGCAAACTACGGAACAGCGATGACACCATTTTACACAGTGCTGTCCATCTGGGTCGGTTGTTTATTATTAATTTCACTATTATCCGTAAATCTTCATGAGAACTCACCTTATAGTATTCGTGAAATTTATTTTGGTCGCTTACTAACATTTGCAACTTTTTCTATTATTCAGACCCTTATTATTACAATTGGTGATACTTTTTTAGTTGACGGCTCTATTCAGGCACCCACTTATTTTATCTTGTTTGGACTTTTGATTAGCGTAGTATTTGTAACAGTTGTGTATACATTAGTCTCAGTCTTTGGAAATGTTGGAAAGGCTTTAGCGATTGTCATGCTTGTTTTACAAATTGCGGGCTCTGGTGGAACATATCCTGTTGAATTACTGCCAAGGTTCTTCCAAATTATTAACCCATTTTTACCTTTTACGTATGCAATTGAAATGATGCGTGAGGCTGTGGGAGGCATTATTTGGTCAACGGTATGGATAGATCTCCTTTTCTTAGTTGGTTTCTGGTTTGTCTTTATCCTATTCGGCTTTTTCTTAAAAAAGTTACTGAGCGAAAAAATAGAACATTTTATGAACAAAACACGCGGGCTAGATATATTTCATTGAGCTTCAACTAGGCTTCATGTAAATGTTTATGAGAACGATGTTATAATGGAAGTATTGTAAACATGTAGGAGGCGCTATCGTTGAAGAAAAGGGTTTCTATTTTTATTGTTTTGGCGTTAATGTTATTAAGTGCTTGTGGAGAAAATACGAAAAATGTTGAAAATGAACATGTAGCTACAGAGGGGGAAGCGTCCCACGAAGGGGATAGTCATGCTTCAGGTGATATTCAGGAAGAAACAGCTTCAGCAAACGTTCTTCCATCGTTTTTAGAGGATAAACAAGAAAATATTCGCTTAGTGTATCAAGTCGCTGGACAATCTACAGAAATTCTTGAATGGATGCCATGTTATTGTGGATGTGGTGAATCTTCTGGCCACAAAAGTAATTTAAACTGCTTTATTCAGGAAAAACGTGAGGATGGATCCATCGTCTGGGATGATCATGGCACTCGTTGTTTAGTCTGTTTAGAAATTGCTGTACAGTCAGCTAAAATGCATCAGGATGGCAAGAGTCTAAAAGAAATTCGCCAGTTTATTGATGAGACTTATAAAGAAGGCTATGCAAAACCAACACCAACTGATATGCCAGCATAAAAAAAGCAACGTCCATCGAGAAATTCACTCTCGATGGATTTTGTCATTTTTTCTTTCTTTTTTATTTCCGATATTCGGTAAATCACTGTCGATTTCAATATACGCTTCGAGCATAGTTGCTCTTCTTAAGCTATTTGCCATATTTTCTTTCAATTCATGGCAGCAAAAGTAAGCATCCATCGCCTGCATGGACAATTTGTAAGGAAGATAAATGAAAAATCTATAGCAGCTTCGAGTTTTCGCACTAAATAATCTTTGGGAACTCTTTGATCCTCCGTTAACAGTTCTAATGGTTCACATTCATTGATTGGATTATTCGTCATTATGGGTGATTGGAACGAAGGGCGGCGACTCCTGCTGGAAAGTCTAAATCCTGGACTGAGCGGATGTTTTCTGTGCAAAAGCAAAGCGGTAGCATCAAGCAACTCACGTCCGCCTCTAGTGGAAATCAACGGCTTTACTTCATTTTTAAAAAAAAGACTGTAGGCAAACTCAAAATTCAATGAGTTTGACTATAGTCTGACGCAAAGTCGCTTAACCTCGCTTTTATTGTTTCACTTGATTTTTCTTTCTTTTCCGAAGGCTGACATATAAAATCACTGCAATGATCATTATTAATCCTACAAATTCTGCAATTAGGATAAATGAAATTTCTCCTTTTTTATCCGTTTTTACATCATTTTTATTAACGTTTTGATTTACTGCTACGACAAACTGTCCTTCTTTTGTTTCAATCGCTGCACCTGCTTGCGAATCAGTCTCTTTCAGGTGTGCAAAAAAGTCCCCTTTTACAGAAGCATTCTCTAACGTTTGAATCCACAATAACGGCCGCTTTTTCTGCCAGAAGTTCCTAGTCATATAAGCATATTGTCCAATTGCCTCAGGTAAAAAGCCTTGTTGGATTAACTGCTCCGATGAATGTGGAATATGGGTACCATTTTTGGAAAGCCATTTGAGCTGCTTCATGTCCCCCATGAAAATGACCGCATGCTTTTGTAAATCTTCTTCTGTGACGTCTTTGTCATTCATAAGCGTGATGTTAGCCATTTTACCATTCATCATTAATGCTTTATACATTGATACCATCGTGACATCATCCATGCTTTCATTATCAGGAACCACCATTAATGTATGATCATGAAAGGAATTCGGAAAATCACGTAGAGTAAAGGTCGGTTCAGCTACATCTTTAGTAATAGATAAAGTACTATCACTATCTATATATAACCAATAACGTTCATTCGTCGTTTCACATGGATCCTCTAATTGAAAGCCTGTTACTTCGAACTGAATATCTGTCATGGATTGTTGATTAAGAACATTGGTTTGAATAGGTAGTAAAGCTTCATACATATCTGTAGTAGTTTGCTTTATCTTTCGTACATCTACCGAGTGTGGGACATTATTAATATAAGCAATCAATTCAAGCTTCCGATCGTCATCTTCATAATGGTCCGGTATACTGGCTGATTTCTTTAATATTAATCGCATGACCGCTTCTTTATTAGCCTCTAATTGTGGCAAGGAAACATAATAACGCGGAGTCATCGTTAATTGACTAGACAATGTTTGGCTTTCAAAGCCAAACTGCTTAAAGGAAATCGTTGTATCTGAAGTGCTGTCTATTTTCGGTAAATCTTTAATAGCTAATGTATTTCCGATTAATTGCTCGGATAATCTAGACTCTGTTAAAAAGGATAATCGTTCCTCAATCGCTTTAGCACTCTTAGAAGTCACAGCCAAAATAGGGAGCCGGCGATTGGAATTTGTATTTAGTAATTCCTGTATAGATAATGTCATGGTGTCGTCACTAACATTGATTTTAGCTAATACATTTTTAATTAAGCTTGTACTAAATTCCTGTTGTGAGCCTACGATAACAATAGGACCAGACACTTGATTGACCGCGTCTTCCCGTTGTATCTGTACATTCGTATCACCATGCTCCGATAAATAAGCAGCGAGCTGGTATCCACTATTTAAAGTCGCTCCAGAAGCTTTCTTTGGTAAAATAACTGTTGTTTCATATCCCTCATAGCCCAAAAATGCAGTTGGATAATTAGCTAAGGTCCATGCAGGGTTCTCCTCGCTAAAGGCGGAAATGGAAGATAGGATATCGATACGTAACCAATTACCTGCATTACCAGGTGGCACACAAATACCTTCTTTTAAAATCCCATAAAAACTTGCAGTAATCTTGTGAGTCCCTTTTAATAAAGCCTCTTTCGGAAGATTTACCACAATGTTTTGCTTGAGCGAATCGGCTTTTAATGGCACCGATATAATCGCTACATCATCCACTTTTACGGTAAAGGAGGATGGTGCTATAAGTAGCTCTGAATGTTGAATTTGAAAGGTTACCTGCTGGCCATTTTGTTTCACATCATCTACTAGATTATAATAAAAATCTCTCGACGAAGAAGGTCCCTGTAATTCAATGGGCTGTGATAATAATGGCTTGTTTTGCTTCTGATTACCTTCTATTGCCATTGTATTATCATCTACGGTAATGGTAGCCGCAACAGCGTCGTTTGTAAAACATAAAAAGCCTATAAAAGTAAGTAGATAGAAAAATTTGGCTCTCATTATTCCGCTCCTTTATCTGTTTGCTTTGAAAATCGTTCAGTTTTATACCATTGCACTTCTTGTCCGGTAAACATGCGCTTTATTTCTAAAAATAATGACCATACGACTAATACGATCCACATTTGAGAATAAGTAAAATACATAAGAATGACATATAAAAAATTCTTTTTATTCATTTCAGTTTTTTCAATACTTAAAGTAATCATTACTTCTCCTAGAAATAGTAAAAAGGCTAGTACCCATAAAACAAGAGCAATATCACCTACGGTTAAACCAATGTCATAAAATAAATTAATAACAAATAAAGCATTGGATAAAATAACGCCAAAGAAAAATAAGAAATATGTGAAGAAGAAGTAAAATAAATCAAATATAATACTTTTTCTTTTTAAGGTGAAAAATTGGCTTAAAAACTTCAGAACCACATATTGATTGCCCCTTGCCCACCTTGTTCGTTGTTTCCACCAAACTTTTAATGTCTCTGGCTCCTGCTCCCAAGTAATAGCTTTTGGGAAAAATCGAATATGATAGCCTAAATTATAGACACGGATGGTCAGCTCAGTGTCCTCTGCTAATGCTTTGACATCCCATCCACCTAACTGCTCTAAAACTGTACGGCGGATTGCAAAATTAGTACCAGGAATGGTCGCTACTTTAAACCACTTCCAACGACCTCCCTGAGCCATCCACTGGAAGCAAATCGTCTCTATATTAATAAACCTTGTCAACCATGTTTCAGCCGCATTGATGACACGAAACTTCCCTACAGTTGCAGCAGCTTTAGGGTCATTCATGAGACCCATTACTAAATACCAAACTGCCATGCGTTCAGGTGTATTATCGGCATCATAGACCACTACAATGTCTCCTGTCGAATCCGCTAACGCAGAATTTAATGCCGAGGATTTACCCTTCCCTTTGTTCGGCTCCACGGTTTCAATGACTCGCATAAATGGAAACTTTTCAGCATACTGCAAGGCAATATTTCCAGTTTCATCAGAGGAATTATCATTAATAACAATCACCTCTAATTTATCTTTTGGATAATACAAACGAGACATAGCCCGTAAAGTTTGCTCAATTACGAGTGCTTCATTATGAGCAGGAATAAAAACACTGACAGAGGGTACATCGGTCATTTTTTTAGACCATTCATCGATCGGTTTTTCAAATAAACGAAAATGTAAATAGCCTCCCTCCATTAAAAACATATGGTAGAGCAGCATAATCCAAATGAGGAAAAGTGAAATAAAAAATAAAAGATTAGCCAGTTGTCTTCCTCTCCTCAAATAATCTCTTACGCAATGTGATTCGTAAACGTAAGGTGCTTATAAAAAATAATGTAACAAACAAAGAAACAATAAGGACAAGTACCCATAAAATTAATTCGAATGGCCGTTCATCGAATACAATATTTAAACGCTCTGTTTTAGAAAAAGTTAGGTCAATGGTCTGTTCACCATCTTTATGTTGGACGATTGTAACATTCTCTGACTTTACTTGTTGGTTTGTTTGTCGGAAATTCATGAGTTCTAGCTGAGGATGCCCTTTTAGCACATCAACGAGTTCTTGAACATAGGATGCATTTACATAAGCAGGGTATTGAATGCCGATCATTGAACTGGGAACCTGTAATAAATAATCTATTTTTTGTTTCACAGTATACAAAGGATTGATGTCTGTATCAGAAATGCTTCCCACCGTCATTGGATAAATGGTCCGGTTGTCCATTTGTTTAATATAGAAGGATTGACCTTCTTCCTCGATACTTCCTTTAAATAGGCTACTCTCTTCACGGCTTATCGCCGGATAAATTTTCCGGAGTGCTAAATATTCAAGACTTTTTTCAGGTGATGTAGAGGAAGAAAGGATAAAAGGATAACCTTCAATTTGTAGCTTTTGTAAATAACTTAATAATTTTTTATTATCATGTAAATAATATATATTTTTTTCAAATTTATCCAATAATATAGGTGTTACCTCAAGAGCAATAGGCACACTATTTCTAGTGAATTCCTTTACTACCTTTTCTAACTTTTTCACATCTGTTTTCATATTAATATCTGATAGTACAATAAAAGCAGGATGTGACTGAGGCTTGGGTAATTGCAGCAAGTCACCCATAACACTAGGCCATTGATATTGTAAAGTCCCTCTATTGACAAAATCTCCGATATAAGCCCAATTGTTCTTTTTAACGATGAAAGGATACGATTCATTCATGGAAGAAGCCCTATTCATGACTTCGAAATCAGCAGATGGTAGAACACTTTTCCATTTCACAGGATTGTCTAAACTCTCTCCCCCAATTGTTCGTAGCTCCACTATTTGACCTTGCTGCCATTTAGCAAAGGGACTGAATTGAAGAGCATTCTCACCAATTAGAATCGCAGAACCCTGAAAACGATTCACCGCTGCTAGAGCCTTTCCAGGAATAGCTGTTGGATAAGCATTTAAAATAACCAGGCGTTTATATCGTTGTAGCATCTGTTCATCTATTTCTTCAATCGCTAAAACATCCACGGACGTATATACTTGAAGCATTTCTTGCAATGCCATTACATCAAGATTTGGTTGTTGAGTACTTGTAACAAAGATTAATGCTATATCTTTGTCATCTTGGACAGCAAATACAGTCTCACTTGATATGAAAGTATAAAAACAAAGCATTCCAATGGCGAACCATAAGTTGTATTTAGAGCGCACTTGTTTTCATCTCTCTTTCTAATTCTGTTAAAAAATCATCAAATGTTGCTTCCATCAATGGACGATAGGTAATAAAGCTTGTTTTATAATTAAGTGTTACCCATTTGCCATTGACCAATTGATGGTTTTTTAATGCTTGATCTAGTTTGTCATAAATAACTTCCATATGCTGTTCTGTTGTATCGATTAATAGCAAACCTATATGGTTTTCACGAAAACGAAACTTTTTATCAGTTTGTCTGACCGTTTGTTGAATTCGTTGTGAAAGCTGTTGCCATAAATGCTGTACCTCTTTCGCACCATACAGCTTTTGGAATTTATCATAATTTTCAAGCTTTAAAATCATAAAGACAAACGTATGTTTATGTCGGTCTGACCTACGCATTTCTTCATTGACACTTATACGCATTCTCGTTTCATTATCAAATCCTGTTTCCACATCAATGGCTACATAATTTCTAACATCGTCTTGCAGTTTTTTTAAATAGTTTCTCTGTTCTCTCATTAATTCATGCACCTTACCAGCACAAAGAATGAGGATCAATAGCAGAATCCCATAAGCGAAAAACATTTGCATGGAAAAAGTAGTGTTTAGAAAAATGACGGCTCCTGCTATTCCTGTATATAGTAATGTAGAGCCCGTTATAAAAATAAAGATAAGGCTACTAACAAGCCCAAATACAGTCCCCCTCCAAAGGGTAAGTACAATGAGAATCATTAAAAAAATATATAATAATATGCCTTCAGCATCCTGACGGAGTAAAAAATAAGCTGGTATTTGTAACAATAAAATGAGTAACGTTCCATAAAGCAAAATAGCTCTATTTCTATTCATTGTGGTACGCATTTTTTACCTCCCTTTCTGCTAATAGTGGTAGCAAATTATCAAAACTATGCGTTAACTTTGTATTTTTATCGACATAACCTGATGAAGGATCTTTTAGTGCTATCATCTTCTCCATGAACTGCTGAGCTAATTGCTGTTCATTTAACGCCAGCATATATCTTGCTGCCATGGCATAAACAGCGGGCGATTCAAAGGTAACGGTCGGTTGATTTGTTTGAGCACTATAACGACCATAGAGTCTGCCATCTCTTTTCAAAAGCTTTAACAGCCAGTTTTTAAATGGAATTGTGTCCCCATCCATCGAAGCAAGATGATAGGCTGTATATAATTGATCAATCATATGCAATTCCTCGTCGAACACATAACTTTTGGAGGAAAGGTCAAAATATTTTGGGAAAAATCCTGCCTCAGCTATAGGAGCATTTTGTAAAATATCTAACTGATATTGAACTTGTTGTGGAGATAATAGGTCATGCTGTTCCATCTTCTGAAAAGCAGAAGGCATAATATAGCTTATGGTTAAAGTAGTTGCTTTATCATGACTGCTGACATCCACAAAATCGACAAACAGCTCTTGATTCATCCCATACTGAACCAAATTTTCTCCAATTTTTTTACCCAATTGTTCATAATCTGAATCATGCCACTTCTCACTTGCATCTAGTAACACTCGAATAATACGTAGATCATCGATTAGTGCATTCACAGAAGCTTTTTTAGTATCTTCTAATCGCCATACAATAAAGTCATTTGACAAAAAATACAATTTCAATACATCAACCTGTTCATCAAAACGTGCATGATCACCTTTTTCTACTAGATAAGCAAGCCATAGCCCAACCGATTCAGATAAAAATACATCCTTTTGGTTAGCTAAATCTGTGCGTAACAATCCTTTTTCATTCATTAAATCTTCAATGACAAATTGTTCCGTCTGCGAAATTGCGGGTTCTTTTTGTAATGCTACCTCATTTCCATTACAGCTTATTAAAAGAAAAAGAACACTAGTTATTAAAAAAAACCCTTTAAAAATTTTTATCATTGTTATCTTCCTCATTAAGAGTTATTTTTCTATAATGAAATCCAGATTTTATCATGTAGTATACTACAATTAGAATGGCTAAGATTTTATATGAATAGAATCATACTTTAAATATACTCTAAAAAAAAATGCCCAAACGAGGTCTATAGACCCATCAGGCATTACACAATTATTCTACAAAAACTATATTTTTTTAATTTCCTTTTTAAAGCAAGATTGTAAATTGTCATTCCTATTATTTTTGATACAGACCAATGGGTACAACTTATTGGTATCACTTCACAAGCTGTAAGATTGTTTTAAAATGTTCATGGTCTGCTCGTTGCAAAAGTTCATATAAAATCATTTCCATACTCGTTGGATAAATACCTAGGGCACTCATTTTAGCTAATCCGACTTCCTTATTGGCCTTTGTTCGTGAAGAAACAGCATCTACCACTACTTCAACTTCAAATCCTTGTTCTTTCAGTTGTCTAGCTGTTTGGTATACGCAAATATGCGTTTCAATGCCCGTAACAATAAATTGAGAACGTCCACTTTCCTTTATTGCTTTCACAAATTCGTCTTCTTCCCATGCACTAAAAGCCATCTTAGCAATAGCTTGTCCTTGTAAATGTTGTGCTATATCGAGTGCCGTACCGCCTAAACGACTTGGGTTTTGTTCTAGCCATAAAACAGGGACTTTCAGTGCTTCCATTGCTTGTATCAGCTTAGCAATATTGGCAATCGTTGCTTCATTTTCATCAACAATCGTTGCTAGCTTTCCCTGCACATCTACGACTACTAAACAAGCATTTTCTACTGTAAACATTATGAACACCCCTTTACTATTCTCAATCTATTATACAAAAACTTACTAGGTAATGGGTTAATTTCATACATTTTCATGCATCGTCTTCATAAATAATCGTTTTATTTTCTAGTCTATCCTTTTCTATAACTCCAACAAGAATGACTTTTTCTACAGATACAAAATCCGAACATTAAACCGTTCGCAATCGACTGAATTTATTTTAATTACGAAAATTCTAACTTTATTACCTATGAAATTATACTTTTTGTTCGTATTTGAATTAAAAACGTCTGTTAATTGTGTACATTTTGTTGCGAGGCTGTCGCTATTCTGCTCAAATATTAAGAATTTTATTTTTTCTCTTGAAAATTAAGTTATAATCCAGTAAAGTTCTGTTATCCCGCTTTAATGGTCCTATTTGCTAATGATTGTTCTTAGACGATTAAAGCCCGATCAGTACAGTGTATATTCAGCAGTTCATAGCCACTGGATAAAATTTCACATATTAACCAAACAAGGAGTGTACCCACTTTGACACAACGTGCATACAATTTCAACGCAGGTCCATCTGCTCTGCCCCAAGAAGTATTAGAAAAAGCTCAACAACAATTAGTAGACTTCCGTGACTCAGGTATGTCGATTATGGAAATGAGCCATCGTAGTGCCATTTTCGATGAAGTACATAACGAAGCTATCGCCTTATTGAAAAAGCTATATGCAATACCTGAAAATTACGAGGTGCTATTTTTACAAGGGGGGGCTAGCCTCCAATTTACAATGGTGCCAATGAACTTCCTATCTACTGACCAAAAAGCAAGTTATGTATTATCAGGCTCTTGGTCTGAGAAGGCATTCAAGGAGGCTAAATTTTTCGGTACACCTGTGGAGGCTGCTAGCACGAAAGACAACCAATACCGCAATATTCCTGCCCTAGCAGACATTCAGTTCGATGAAGATGATGCCTATGTGCACATCACTTCTAATAATACTATTTACGGTACACAGTGGAGAGATTATCCAGATACGGGAAATGTACCATTAGTTGCCGATATGTCTAGTGATATTCTTTCTAAACCAATTGATATTCAGAAATTTGGACTTATTTATGCAGGTGCTCAAAAAAACCTAGGTCCTTCAGGTGTTACAGTTGTTATTATACGCAAAGATCTTCTTGAAAAAGCAAATAAAAGTATTCCAACAATGCTTAAATATACAACACATGCTGATAGTAATTCTTTATATAATACACCACCTACATTTGGTATCTATATGCTAGGCGAAGTGTTGAAATGGGTAGAATCTAATGGTGGAGTCACTGCAGTTGAGAAGCGCAATGAATTAAAGGCTAAAGTTATTTATGATGCGATTGACAATAGCAACGGCTTCTATAAAGGCCATGCCACTCCAGAGAGCCGTTCACTTATGAATATTACATTCCGTGTAGCCGATGAGGAGCTTGAAAAACAATTCCTAGCGGAAGCAAAAGCAGCTGGCTTTGTAGGGCTAAATGGCCATCGTTCTGTAGGTGGCTGTCGTGCGTCAACTTATAATGCTGTGCCATTAGAGGCTTGTGAAGCTTTAAGAGACTTTATGGTCGATTTCCAACAAAAACATCAATAATGTTATGAAAAATGACGATGAGTTACGTTTCTGTAATGACTCGTCTTTTTTTTTGTTTCCAATGATAATCTATCCCCATACAAATATCATTATTAGATTTTTATAGCAAAATTTACTTTTAGGACTTTGCACAATGCCAAAGTTTTAGAGAAAAATATAGATTTTTATGCGGACTATCGGACAGATTACCAGCCTCTATCTATTTACTAAACATAGATTATTACTGTAAGGATACTCTTACGAACATAGAGGAAGGGAGGTCTGAACGATGGAGGATAGACGATATACAACACAGATGAACTGGCAAGGTTGTAAATGTCCAAAAAAGGAAGAGAAATGTTGTCCACGAAAAGAAGAAAAATGCCCTTGTCAAAAAGAAGAAAAATGTACACCGAAAATGAGCAGCAATTGTAGAGGCTGTATTTGTCAGCAATTAAGAAAATTAGAGCTAGCTACTACACTAGACATCTTCTTATCTGGAGGTATTAGCTTCTTAGGTGTGACTTTCATTTCTTTCGATCCAAGAAATTGCTGTGCTTACTTCCTTGAGCCAGGTGCGGCTGCTGCTTCACCTTTAATTGTAGACTGTAATAAAATTGTTGCGATTCGTAGAGTAGCAGTAGCTTAATAAAATTAGAGAGGGTACATTCCTATAAGGAACAACCCTCTCTTTTACATAAAAAAACTCTGTCCATTTTTTAAGGTGACAGAGTTTCTTGCTTACAGTCCGGGCATTTCCCATATATTTCAAACTTATGATTTTCAATTTCATAGTCAGGTAGTTTTTCTCCTAACATTTCCATCGGACAAAGATTGAGCTCTTTGACATTTCCACAATCCATACAAATAAAATGATGGTGATGATGTGCGGATTCACAGTGCATTCGGAAATTACGTTCTCCAGATAGCTCTGTTTCCTCTAAAATCCCTAGCTTCACAAATGTAGCAAGGTTGCGGTAAATGGTATCAAAACTCATTCCCGGAAAATCCTTCTTTAAAACATCCAATAAATCACGGGCGGTTAGATATTTATCTGTTGCTGCAAACATATCTAATATTAACTCCCGCTTATCTGTTTTTTTAAAACCATTTTCTTTTAAAATTTCCCACGCTCTTGAAACATTCATTGTGCTACCTCCCCTTGCTTCGCAGCCATTTTAAATGCTACTTTCTTTCCAAGAATCACAAGTAGCAATATCAAAATCGAAGTGACAACAATTGTACCTCCCGGCGCTAAATCCAAATAAAACGCACTAATCAGACCGATTAATACAGCCGTTTCACCAAAAACAATAGCATAAAAGATAGTTTGCTTAAAGCCTTTTGCTAATCGCATAGCTGCTGCAACCGGTAACGTCATTAATGATGATACAAGTAAAATACCTACAATGCGCATACTTGCAGCAATGACAAGGGCAGTCACAATCATAAACAATAGATGCACCCATCGTGCTGGAAGGCCGCTTGCTTTTGCATACTCTTCATCAAAGGATAAAACAAATAATTCTTTAAAAAATAAAAACAAAAAGAGGATGACGACAGCAGCAATTCCAATCACTACCCAAAGATCTTGGCGGGATACAGCTGATACTGAGCCAAACAGATAACTCATTAAATCTGTGCTAAAGCCGCTGGCAAGCGATATAAAGATAGCGCTTATACCTATACCGCCTGACATAATGATGGGTATAGCTAACTCCTCATAGTGCTTATATAAACGTCTTAGACGCTCAATTAAAATAGAACCACTAACAGACGCTAAAATCCCTAGATAAATAGGGTTGAGCAACGCTAAGGCGGTCACAGATTGGCTAATATATAAGCTCCCTGCTATTCCAGCAAGTGTGACATGTGACAAAGCATCGGCAATAAGCGATAGCCTTCGTACTACAATAAAAACGCCTAATAGTGGGGCAAGTATGCCAATTAATAATCCAGAGAAAAAGGCGTTTTGTAAAAATTCATAATGTAAAATTGCTTCAATCATTGTGCCTTCTCCTTCTAATGAATCTTTCTCACAGAATGGCCATACCAAGCATCTAGCGCACCCTGGGAAATATTATCAAATTCATTTTTGTAGCCATGGAAGTGAATCGTTTGATTTAAACAAGCCACATGGCTAATGCGATTAGATACGGTATCGACATCATGTGTGACAAGAATCATTGTAATTCCCTGTTCCCGATTTAATTTCGCCAGCATATCATAAAATGACTGCACGTTCTCGTGATCAATACCAACAGTCGGTTCATCTAAAATAAGTAATTTGGGATCACTGACTAAAGCTCTCGCAATAAACACTCGTTGCTGTTGTCCACCTGATAATTCACCAATATTACGATGTTCAAATGCATCCATACCAACTGCCTTTAACGCTTCTTGAACTTTTCCTTTAGCTTCTCGTCCAGGTCTTTTAAATAGCCCTAATTTTTTCGTTAATCCACTTTTCACGACCTCTTGCACGGTTGCTGGGAATCCTGAATTAAAGGCATTGGATTTTTGTGAAACATAACCGATCCATTCTCGATGTTTAAACGTTGCACTTGGTTCACCAAAAAGCTTTATTTCTCCCGAAAGAGGCTTCAATAAACCTAAAAGGATTTTTAATAACGTTGATTTCCCCGAACCGTTTGGGCCGAGTAGCGCTAAAAAATCGCCCTCTTCTACACGAAAGGAAATATTTTTTAAAACTTGTGTATAGTCATATTGAAATGACACATTTTCAATGTCAATTAATGTTGTTTTCATGCATGATCGCTTCTTTCTAATTCAAAATCATTACGATTTACAAGTTGTAAGTATATAGGAAAGTGCAGTTTTTGTAAAGAAAAGAAGATGTCTATTCTTTTTGAATGAGGAAATGGCGACCGTTTAAAGCATTTGATTAACCATATCATAAAGGAGGATTGACTTTGAGTATTCAATTTTTACAGCAATTGGCACAAAGCACGGATAAGGAAATTGTCGCGATTGCTCGTGAAGAGGGCTTTGACATTACAACTTCTGAAGTAAAAAAACTTCGGCCTTATTTGGAGCAATTCTCATTTTCCTGGCTTTTTTTAGGCATTCCTAAAGATATTTTAGTTGAAGTGGAGGCTGTTTTAGGAAGAAAGCGCTCTCGTCAGCTAATCGCACTTTTTACAAAATAACGTAATAAGGCCCAACATCAGCACTGTGGCTGGATGTTGGGCTTCTTTGTTAGCCTTTTAAAGCCTCGATAAGCTCAGGCTTAAATGTACTGCTGCGCAGCATATCAATTTCAGCTTTGTATGGAGCTGATTTTGATTTGGCATCACTAGCAAGTGGAACGAATGGTGTTTCTAAAATTTTAGGAATCGCCATTAATTGTGGATGGTGCACAACATAGTTCAAGGCATCAAAACCAATGTGACCAAAGCCGATATTTTCGTGACGGTCTTTAGCAGCGCCTCGCACATTTTTTGAATCATTAATGTGCAGAACTTTGATGCGATCAACACCTATTAATTTATCAAATTCGTTGAGAACACCATCGAAATCCTCGACAATGTTATAGCCAGCATCGTGTGTATGACAAGTATCAAAGCATACAGAAAGACGTTCGTTATGAGTGACACCGTCTATGATTTTAGCTAACTCTTCAAAGGAACGGCCACATTCTGTTCCTTTCCCTGCCATTGTTTCTAATGCAATTTGGACGGGATAATCTTGCGACAATACTTCATTTAAGCCTTCAATAATTTTGGCAATCCCTGCATCTGCCCCAGCACCCACATGTGCACCAGGATGCAAGACAATTTGTGTTGCCTCTAATGCTGCTGTACGTTCAATTTCCGACTGTAAAAAATCTACACCGAGTCGAAAAGTTTCTGGTTTTTCCGTATTGCCAATATTGATGATATAAGGAGCATGAACAACAATATTAGTCATGCCATGCTCTTTCATATGAAGGAGACCATTCATAATGTTCAGATCGGCAATCGCTTTCCGACGTGTGTTTTGTGGCGCTCCTGTATAGATCATAAATGTATTAGCTCCGTACGATAATGCCTCTTTACTAGAGCCAAGTAACATTTCTTTCCCACTCATCGAAACATGTGAGCCAAGTAGCATGTAAAAGCCCCCTTATTTTTTTCCTCTCGCTTTTAAGCGGCGTTCGCGTTTTTTAATTTTTTCCATTTCCCATTTCATATTACGCTTATAGCCTGGTTTCACCTTTTTAGGTTTACGCACCAACGCCTTCGCTTTCACATCTATTTCATTCTCTTGTTTAACACGATTTTTACGGGCATGACGCTCTTTTAACTCAGACCATTCTCCATTTTTAACGTCCATTTGCACAAATGGAATACCCATTTTTTCCACACGTACTACTGCATCCTCTTCAGATGGCTCAAATAATGTAATGGCTGTTCCTTTATTACCTGCACGAGCAGTACGTCCTACACGGTGAATAAAGAATTCTAAATCCTCAGGGATTTCATAGTTAATGACATGAGAAATTCCTTGAATATCAATTCCACGTGCCGCCAAATCTGTTGCAACAATATATTGATATTCGAGATCACGAATTTGCTTCATCATTTTCTTACGATCACGTGGGCTTAAATCACCATGGATTTGTCCACAACGGATACCATGCTCATTTAAATAACCAGCAACATGCTCAGCCGATTTACGTGTATTTGTAAAAATAACAGCCAAAAATGGATTGATGCCTTCAATGACTTCTAATAAACGTTTATTACGTGATTTAGAACGAACAGGTACAAGCATAAAATCAATGCCCTCTGCCACAGGTCGTTTATCGTTCATGTGTACATGGACAGGTGCGTCCATATATTTTTTTAAGAAAGGCTGTAGCTTTTCTGGGATTGTTGCTGAAAATACGAACATTTCAAGTTTCTCTGGCATTTGAGATGCAAATCCATCAATTTCCTCAATAAAGCCCATATCGAAAGCTAAATCTGCTTCATCAACAACTAGAATTGGTGCCGTATGCACAAATAACGCTTGTGCTGAAACAAGGTCACGAATACGTCCAGGTGTTCCAACAACAATTTGAGGTTGCGTTTTTAACTTATCAATAGAGCGTTGTTTGTCCGTACCCCCAATAAAAAGTTTTGCCTGTATAGCTGTTCCTTCTATTAATTGATTCAATGCATCATAAATTTGCTGTGCCAGCTCACGTGTAGGAGAAGTAATAACGGCCTGTACTTCCTGTTTCTCTACATCAATACGTTGAACAATCGGAATTAAAAAACTATGTGTTTTCCCTGTTCCTGTATGTGCCTGTCCAATGGCACTCTTCCCTTTTAATATTAATGGAATAATTTCTTTTTGAATTGGTGTCGGTTCTGTAAAGCCAAGTTCTGCAATGGCGTCCTGCAAAAATGGCTGAAAATTATAATCAGTATATTTTGACATCATTCGTTCCTCCTAACATCTTTTTTCATTGTACCATGATTCGAACTTTAAGGTATATTTACATCCTATTCTTACAAGCATAAACATAATTTTATCGTTTTATGATCACCGTAACAAAGCCCTTATCAAAGGTACTTGAAATACGGAGAATATGCAATCAAAAAAGCGCTGTATCAATACTCGAAAAAGCTGGGTATATGTAAATTTTATGTCAATTTATAGGGAGCTAATGATTAGCATTATTCCCACATGTTATGATAGAGCTGTAAGATATTATAGGAGGTTGATAGATGATGAAAGCAGCAAGATGGTATAAAGCAAAAGACATCCGTGTAGAAAATATTGATGAACCAGTCATTGCACCTGGAAAAGTAAAAATTAAAGTACATTGGACAGGAATTTGTGGTAGTGATTTACATGAATACGCAGCTGGTCCAATCTTTATTCCTGTGGAGCAACCTCACTATGTAAGTAAAGATATCGCGCCAATTGTAATGGGACATGAATTCTCAGGCCAAGTAGTTGAAATTGGTGATGGTGTAACATCCGTAAAAGTGGGAGATCCTGTCGTAGTTGAACCGATTCTTTCCTGTGGCGAATGTGCTGCCTGTAAAAAAGGTAAATATAATATTTGTAAGCATTTAGGCTTCCACGGTCTTTCAGGCGGTGGTGGTGGATTCTCTGAATTTACAATGGTAGACGAAAAATTGGTTCACAAAATGCCCGAAGGACTTTCCTACGAGCAAGGCGCATTGGTCGAACCTGCAGCGGTAGCCCTACACGCAGTACGCCAAAGTAAATTAAAAGCAGGCGATAAAGCAGCTGTCTTTGGAACAGGTCCAATCGGGCTTCTTGTCATTGAAGCGTTACGTGCTGCAGGCGCGTCAGAGATATATGCCGTAGAGCTTTCAGCAGAGCGTGCCGCTAAAGCATTAGAACTAGGTGCTACAGCAGTGATTAATCCTAAAGAGGAGGACGCGGTAGCTCGTCTACATGAATTAACAAATGGTGGCGTTGATGTAGCATTTGAAGTAACAGGTGTTCCAGTAGTATTACAGCAAGCTATAGATTCCACAACTTTTGAAGGTGAAACCATTATTGTTTCTATTTGGGAAACTGACGCATCTATTCTGCCAAACAATATCGTACTAACTGAACGTTCTGTTAAAGGTATTATTGCTTATCGCGATATTTTCCCAGCAGTGATGGAATTAATGAAGCAAGGTTACTTCCCTGCTGATAAACTTGTAACAAAACGTATAGCTCTTGAAGAGGTCGTAACAGAGGGCTTTGAGGCATTAATGAAAGAGCGAAACCATATTAAAATCCTTGTTAATTCACAAGCTTAATATATAGAAAGACAGGTGGAGAAGCTTTCTCTACCTGTCTTTCATTTTTTTAATCCTTAGTACTCTCCATTTTTTTCATAATATCTATATTCGCCATAAGGAAGTTCACCTTATGTTCTCCCAATACTCCAAATGTACGTTTTTCTATATTTGCCTCTATAATTTTATTAATGTCTTCCTTAGAAAGCCCACTTGCTTGGGCAATTCGATCCACCTGTATTTGTGCTGCCTTCACACTAATATGGGGGTCCAACCCTGAACCTGAGGCAGTCATTAGATCCGATGGTATATCTTGCCGTTGTACGGTTGGATTTGCAAGTAAAAACCTCTCGATATCCCCCTCTATTCGTTTCTTCAATTCTGGATTGGTTGGTGCATAGTTAAATGTACCTGAGCTTACACCACTATAGTTCACCTGGTCATTGTCATCAGGTAGCGTATCCTCTGTCGTATAAACATTATAGTTAACGGATGAGACACGCCCCCAGAAATATTCTGGAGCGGTAAAGCTTTGACCAATTAATACAGAACCAACCGCTTGATCGTCCATTTCTATTAAACTGCCATTTGCTTTGTGAGGAAACACCCCTTGAGCTAAGGCTGTCACGGCAAACGGATATATTAAACCACATATAATGAACATGGTTATTGTCACAAATAATGCCTGCTTGGAGTTCTCAATAATTTTTCGCATACAGCTTCCTCCCTATAATCCAACTATACGAAATAGTGGTCCTACTAGTAGATCAATGATCTTAATGCCAATAAAGGGGGCTATTATTCCACCCATACCATACACAAGTAAATTTTTATTTAATAATTTTGCAGCACTCATTGGCTTATACTTTACCCCTCTCATGGCAATTGGAATAAGCAATGGAATAATGATTGCATTAAAAATCAAGGCAGAAATAATGGCACTTGTAGGTGAATTGAGATTCATAATATTTAGTGCCTTCATCTCAGGCACAGCGACCATTAGCATAGCTGGAATAATGGCAAAATATTTTGCGATATCATTTGCAATACTAAATGTGGTTAAGGCACCGCGAGTCATTAGCAATTGCTTGCCAATTTCTACAACTTCAATAATTTTAGTTGGATTTGAATCTAAATCTACCATATTCGCAGCTTCCTTTGCTGCATTTGTTCCTGAATTCATAGCAAGCCCTACATTCGCCTGTGCCAGTGCAGGCGCATCATTCGTCCCATCACCAGTCATAGCTACAACCTTACCCTGTGCCTGCTCATCTTTAATCACTTGAATTTTATCCTCAGGCTTACTTTCTGCAATAAAGCTATCTACTCCTGCTTCCTTTGCAATAGCTGCAGCAGTAAGTGGATTATCTCCCGTACACATAACCGTTTTAATCCCCATTGCACGAAGCTGGTCAAATCGCTCCTTCAGTCCAGCCTTGACGACATCCTTTAAGTAAATTACGCCTAGAATTTTATCATTTAACGCTACTAACAGTGGTGTCCCCCCAACAGAAGAGACTTGTTGAACCAATTGATCTAAATTGCTAGGAATGCTATGCCCAGCTTTCATACTTTCTTTTTTGATCGTATCAGAGGCTCCTTTTCGAACTTTTGTGCCATCGACTTTATCTAAACCACTCATGCGTGTCTGTGCTGTAAATGGAACATGCTTACTTGACTTAATAATCATTTCTTCACCGTCTGAATTGACCCCTAATTCGCAGGCCAGTGATAAAATAGATTTCCCCTCTGGTGTATCGTCTGTTAGTGAACTAAGCCATGCAGCTTGAATTAAATCCTGACTTTCCACTCCTTTAACGGGTAGAAACTCAGCCGCCATACGATTTCCATAAGTGATCGTTCCTGTTTTATCTAAGATTAACGTATCCACATCTCCACATGCCTCTACCGCTCTGCCAGACATCGCTATAACATTAAATTGTGTTACGCGGTCCATTCCTGCAATACCAATCGCCGATAATAATCCACCAATCGTTGTCGGTATTAAACAAACGGTCAGGGCAATTAGCGTAGCGATAGAAATCGGTACATTTAAATAAGTTGTCATAGGATATAGTGACACCACAACCAAAAGGAAGATAATTGTTAAACTTACTAGAAGTGTATTGAGTGCTATTTCATTTGGCGTTTTCTTTCGACTGGCTCCTTCAATAAGCGTTATCATTTTATCTAAAAATGATTCACCAGGCATGGAAGTGATTTCAATCATCAGCCAATCACTTGTTACCGTCGTCCCCCCCGTCACTGACGAGAAATCTCCTCCCCGTTCTTTCACTACAGGAGCTGATTCACCAGTAATTGCGGATTCATCTACAGTAGCAATTCCATCAATGACTTCACCATCATTAGGAATGATCTCTCCAGCTTGAACTAATACAATATCTCCTTTTTTTAATTCATGGGCCAATTTAAAAATTTCAGAACCATCATGAAGCAAAACACGTGCCTGTGTCACTGTCTTTGTTTTTTTTAATGTTTGAACCTGTGCTTTCCCTCTCCCTTCTGCAATCGACTCTGCTAAATTTGCAAATAGAATCGTAACAAAAAGGATAATAGCTACAATCCCATTATATAATCGTGCATGTTCTCCCCCCTCATCACCAAACAAATTTGGAAAAAGAACTAACAGTAACACAAACAAAAACCCTACCTCTACGACAAACATAACAGGATTTTTCAGCATATATAGGGGGCTAAATTTTTTTAAAGCTTCTATTAATGCTCTTTTTAGTATGATGCCAGTCATAAAACTTTTTCTTACTGTTTCCATATGTGTCTCTCCTCATTAAGAATAAAGTTGTAAATGCTCGGTAATTGGACCAAGTGCTAAAGCTGGTAAAAAGGTCAGCGCACCAATCATCAAAACAATAGCAACTAGTAAAAAAGTAAAGGTAGTCGTATCCGTTTTTAATGTTCCTACTGAATCACTATGCCTTACTTTATTAGCAAGTAAAGAGGCTATAGCTAATTGAATAATGATGGTTAAATAACGACCAAAGAACATAGCCAGCCCTGTAGTTACATTCCAAAATGTTGAATTATCCGCTAACCCTTCGAAGCCAGAGCCGTTGTTGGCAGAGGCGGAGGCGAATTCATATAGTACTTGTGATAATCCATGTGCCCCTGGATTCGTTATTCCAGCTATTCCAGATGGTGTCGCAACCGCAAGTGCTGAAAATAGCAAGATAATAGCAGGATGAATTAGAATACAAAGAGCAATTAATTTCATTTCTTTTTCTTCAATTTTTTTACCTAAAAACTGTGGAGATCGACCAATCATTAAACAGGCAATGAAAATGGTAAGTAAAACATACATCATCATGTTCATCAGGCCAACTCCTTTACCACCGAACACAACATTGAGCATCATATTAAACATAGGCACTAGACCACCAAGTGGCGTTAATGTATCATGCATGTTGTTAATTGACCCTGTAGTAAATGCGGTCGTAACGGTCGTAAATAATGCTGATTGCGCTACTCCAAAGCGCATTTCTTTGCCTTCCATACTCCCAAGCTCCTGCGTAATGCCGAGTTCACTAATGAATGGATTACCTGCCTTCTCTGCTATGTACACAGTCACTAATCCCACGAGGAACAATATACTCATCGCAGTAAAAATAGCTAGCCCCTGTTTTCCAAAAATAGTTTTCTTTTTTCTGTAGGCGACCATCAGACTAAAAGCAACGACACATGCCCCTGGTAATAACATCATAGATAATATCTCTACTATATTTGATAGAACAGTTGGATTTTCAAAAGGTGTGGTTGAATTTGCTCCGTTAAAACCGCCACCATTTGTCCCTATATGCTTAATAGATTCAAGAGAAGCAATAGGTCCAAGTGCAATATCTTGTAACTTGCCCTCTATTGTTTGTACTGTTTGATTGCCCTCAATGGTTTGTGGTGATCCTTGTGATACTAAAATAAGAGCCACAACAATGGAAAAAGGCATTAAAATGCGAGTAATAACACGAACAAAATCGACAAAAAAATTACCTATCGTATCTGTTTTAGCAACCAATCTACGACAGAAAGCCATACAAGCTGCATAACCAGTAGCTGCTGATGTAAACATCATAAAAGTAATGACTAGCATCTGTGATAAATAACTGAGTCCAGATTCACCACTATAATGTTGAAGATTTGTATTCGTTATAAAGGAAATAATCGTGTTAAATGAAAGGGTAGCTTCCATGTTGTTAATGTTATTTGGATTTAAAACTAGTAATGCTTGAATGCGTAGAATGATATACCCTACAAACACCATCATGGCATTTGAAATAATTAATGAAAGTACATATTCTTTGCCCGTCATATTAACGCGTTTAATGCCGCAAACTTTATAAATTGCTGCATCGACTTTATCTAATAGAGGATCGAGCCATGTTTTTTGTTGCAACGTTACCCGATATAAATAATGACCCGTTAAGATAACGAGCGGTAAATAAATTATGAATACGATGGCTATTTGCCACATATTGTGTCCCTCCTGCCTTTAATAATCTTCTGGATAAAGTAATGCATGCCCTAAATAACCAAACAGAAATACGAGTACAACTCCCATAAAAATCCACATTTGCTATCCTCCTCATGACTCTTCTACTAGTTTGTAGCACCATACTGTTAACGCTAAAACGCAAGCGAAGCTTATAATCAATAAGCCCATCATAAAAAAATCCATCAATCGTAACACCCCTTCTCCTTAAGGATGCTCTCATCATACTGACTTTCAAATTAATGTAGTGTTAGGAAATCTTCTTTTCTATTAAGAAAGGATAAAGAAGTAAAATCTTTACACTTTCTTTATGAAAGTTAAGGCTATAATACAAATGAGGTGAAAGAGGATGGAAAATACACGTCCAACTCCAGAGATGTTTCTTGCGAGGCTTCAACAGGAGGAACATTCTATAGGGAAATTAAAAATCTTTCTCGGCTATGCTGCTGGGGTAGGTAAAACTTACGCTATGTTGGATGCGGCACATCAGGCGAAAAAACTCGGTAAAGATGTAGTGGTTGGCTATGTGGAACCGCACCCTCGTCCAGAAACGTTAGCATTACTAGAAGGACTTGAGCAAATCCCTACAAAGAAAATAACCTATAAGGGGAAAATTTTTCAGGAATTAGATATAGATGCGGTATTGCAGCGCAAACCAGAAATTGTCCTGATTGATGAATTGGCCCATTCTAATGTTCCATCAATGCGACACAAGAAGCGTTTTGGAGATGTTGAAGAACTACTTGCTAAAGGAATTCATGTTTTTACAACTGTAAATATTCAACATATTGAAAGTCTTCATGATTTAGTGGAAGAAATCACTGAGATTAAAGTGCGGGAGCGTATTCCTGATTATTTAATCGATCAAGCCGCGCAAATAAAGGTTGTCGACATTGAACCAGACGAATTAATTCAACGTCTGCAAGATGGGAAGGTATATGTCAAACAACAGGCAGAGAAAGCTTTAGATTCATTTTTCCGTAAGCAAAATTTAGTATCGCTACGGGAAATCGCATTACGGCGAACAGCCGATACCATCAACTATCAACAATTAAACAGTAATGAATCTGTCAGAAACTATGTACAAATCGAAGAACACTTACTTGTAGGTATAAGTAGTTCTCCTACAAATGGAAAAGTGATTCGGACTACTGCAAGGCTTGCTCAAGCATTACATGGCAAATTTACCGCTCTTTATGTTCAAAACACGCAGGCGCATGAAAGAAATCATGCTGATTCTGAACGCCTACAACAGTATATCAAGCTAGTAGAACAGCTTGGCGGTCATGTTGTCATTGTTCAAGAGGATGACATAGCTGCAGCCCTTGCCAACTATGCTCAAATTAGTGGTGTTACTAAACTTGTCATCGGTCGATCAAGTATGAGAAAAAAATGGTGGCAGCCTAACGCGAAAATTAGTGACCGTCTGAATGAATATGTGCCCAACTTATCTATACACATAGTACCTGATCAAGAAAATGAACAATTTTACTTTCCTCGTATAAAAAATAAACTGGCATTTGAATGGCTGGATCTTTTTAAAATGTTTATTGTATTTAGCGTAATATCCATAGTCGGCTTATATTTATATTCAATTGGTATTAGTGAGCCAAATATTATAACCATTTATATTCTAGGTGTTCTCATTCTTGCTATATGGTCATCAGGTTGGCTCATGAGCATCATTAGTTCCATCGTTGCTGTCTTACTTTTTAATTATTTTTTTACTGAACCACGGTTTTCATTTGATGCGTATCATCGTGACTATCCTATGACTTTTTTTATCATGTTTCTTTCTGGAGTAATTACAAGTAGCTTAACGAAGAAGATCAAGGAGCAAACGATTATAGCTATACGGAAATCTTATCGAATGGAAGTACTCCTTGAAACAAATCGTAGACTCCAACATGCGAAGTCAATTGAGGAAATTATTACGGAAGGTATGTCTCAAATTGTCAAATTAGTAGAAAAACCTGTGCAATTTTTTGAAATAGACAATCGGGTAATTGGGAAATCTACTTTTTTTCGTAACGACAAAATATCTACGATTGAAAATCAAAAAATAGCTACGCTTTTCAATAACCCAAACGAGCATGGCGTTGTGAACTGGGTGACGAATAATAAGCATGTAGCGGGTGTATCTACTGATATATTTCCTGAAGTACATGCTTACTATATACCCGTTATTTCTAATGGAAATGTTAGAGGGGTGATTGGTATTGCACTGTCTAAACTACTACCATTACCTGCATTTGAACGAAATATTTTACACGCTATCATTAATGATTTTTCATTCGCGATGGATAAATGGTATTTACAGAAGCTCCATGAAGAAGTAGCGCGAGAAGCTGAAATGGAACAGATGCGTGCTAACCTTTTACGGGCAATATCCCATGACCTTCGAACACCACTCACTGCTATTTCTGGAAATGCGGATATCTTACTGAACAACGCACCATTAATACCCGATATTGAAAAAAACAAATTGTATGAGGATATTTTTAATAATTCGAAATGGCTTGTACAAATGGTAGAAAACTTATTAGCTGTTTCTAGGCTAGAGGATGGACAATTTGCTTTAGAAATGCAGTTGGAATTAGTAGAAGATATCATTCAGGAGGCTCTTTCCCATGTTGTTCACCAAAACAGTTCACATAAAATATCTTATCAAATAGAACCAGAATTTTTGCTAAGCCTAATGGATGCTAGATTGATGATACAGGTTTTCATCAATATCATCGATAATGCATTGACTTACACCCCTCCAGGCAGTGATATAACTATTTTGGTGAAGGAATGTGATGGTTTAGTAAACTTCAGTATTTCAGATAATGGACCAGGAATTGATGATTCCTTAAAAAGTAGCTTGTTTGAGCCGTTTACAACTGGCAAGGTACAACGCAGTGATAGTAGACGAGGGCTCGGTTTAGGCTTAGCACTGTGTCAAACCATTTTAAAATTACATGGTAGTCAGATAACTGTTTCTGATAATAAACCTCAAGGAACCATTTTTAACTTTTCACTGAAAAAGGAGTAAGAAATTTGATGAATAAACGAATTCTTGTAGTAGAAGATGATGTGGCCATTGCCAATTTAATTAAAATGACATTAGCTACCCAGCATTATGAATTCGACATTGCCCAAGATGGGAACAGCGCACTTCAAAAGGCTATTACCATGAAACCAGATGTTTATATTTTAGATTTAGGACTACCGGACATAGATGGTGTAGAGCTTATTACAAAAATTAGAAGTTGGACGCAAACGCCCATTATTGTCGTCAGTGCGCGCGGAGAAGAATATGACAAAATTAACGCTCTGGATGCAGGTGCAGATGATTATGTCACAAAGCCATTCAGTGTGGAAGAATTATTAGCAAGAATTCGTGTTGCCTTAAGAAGAGCAGCGTATGAATATCCACCTGAACAGGAAAATGCAACTTTTACCAATGGCTATCTTCAAATTAATTACGTAGATCAAACGGTATTAGTGAATGGAAAGGAAATACATGTCACACCTATTGAATATAAACTTTTAGTTGTTTTATCCAAGCATGTTGGGAAAGTTTTAACCCATAATTTTATTTTAAAGGAAATCTGGCACAACGCTCTGCAATCAGATATTCCAAGTTTACGAGTGTTTATGGCGACACTTCGAAAAAAGATAGAAGATGACCCAGCACAGCCTAAACTAATACAGACACATGTGCGAGTCGGCTATCGAATGCTTCGCTATCATGAAGATGAATAAGATAGGAGAATTGTAGCAGAAGGCTTATTCGCCCTTCTGCTCTTTCATGGATGAATTCGTCTTATAAATTATCGCACCCTCCCATTAGCCTCTGCATATCATAGCTATAATCAGGTATGTCATCAATGAAAAACAAGTAGAAAGGAGATCATTATGGTATTTCGACCACCTTATCCATACCCTATGTATCCCGGTGGCATGAGAATGCCCATGCCAACACCACCACAGATGTCACCGCAGTCCTTTTTCCCGCCTGGAGGCTTCCCTGCTCAACCACGAATTCCAGGCGGCTTTCCAATGGCAAATGGAATAGGTTCCTTTGGAGGACAAATGCCGATGCCACCTGTGCAAGAACCATCTAAAATCGGTTCATTCTTACAACAAGCAAACAGTCTATTTAATTCCGCTAAAACTTATACACCATATATCCAACAAGCGATGCCAATGGTTAAAAATATACCGTCCTTATTAAAACTATATAAAGGATTCCAAGGACTACCTTCGACGGGAGGCGGAGCGGCTGGCGCTGATCGTGGAGGCAGTGAAAGCAAGGCTGCTGCTGGAAATAAACGATCAGCGAGGCAAAATACATCAGCATCATTTTCGCCTCCTGAACCAATTCCATCTAAACCACGTATTTTCCAGCCACCCATGTAAATGAACGTTTCTTTGTATTCGCCGCCCCTGTCCGTTATAATGTAGATAGGTAAAGCTTGAAAGGAGTCACAACCATGCAAGTATTAAAAATTAATCCACGTGGCTATTGCTACGGTGTTGTTGATGCGATGGTCATCGCACGAAACGCCGCACTCGATAAAACATTACCAAGACCTATCTACATTTTAGGAATGATTGTCCATAATAAACATGTCACAGACGCGTTCGAAGAAGATGGTATCATCACTTTAGACGGCGATAATCGCTTAGAAATTATCGAACAAGTTGAATCTGGTACTGTGATTTTCACAGCACATGGTGTTTCACCTGAAATTCGTGACATTGCGAAGCGTAAAGGCCTAGTGTCCATTGATGCTACATGTCCTGATGTAACAGTTACCCACGATTTAATTCGTGAAAAATCTGCAGAAGGCTATGATATTATTTATATTGGGAAAAAAGGACATCCGGAACCTGAGGGTGCCATTGGCGTTGCACCTGATCATGTCCATTTAGTTCAATCTTCCAATGATATTGATTCGTTAAATTTAACGAATGATAAGTTGCTTGTCACAAATCAAACGACAATGAGCCAATGGGATGTTGCCCATTTAATGGATAGTTTAAAAGAAAAGTTCCCACATATTGAGGTACACAAAGAGATTTGTTTAGCTACTCAAGTCCGTCAAGAAGCTGTCGCTCAGCAGGCAGGAGAAGCGGATCTATTGATTGTTGTAGGCGACCCTAAATCGAATAACTCCAATCGTTTAACGCAAGTTTCTGTTGAAATCGCTGGAACACCTTCCTATCGTATTGCGGACGTTTCAGAGCTTAAAATAGATTGGTTAAAAGGAATTAATAAAGTTGCTGTTACAGCAGGAGCTTCAACACCAACACCTATTGTCAAAGAGGTCATTTCATTCTTGGACCAATTTGATGAAAATGATCCATCCACACATGTTATCAAACGTACGGTGACATTAGATAAAATTCTACCGAAGATTAAAACACCTAAACCAGTCGATAAGATTATGCCCCATAAATGACGATAAAAAATCCTGATTGCTATTATGACAATCAGGATTTTTTTCTTTATTTACTAAAATAATAGTTTATCGGACGACCAATTCCACCATAATGGACATCCATCGTAATTTTTTCCTGTTTCTCTAAATAATCTAAATATCTTCTAGCTGTAACTCGGGCAATCCCGACCCCACTCGCTACATCTTCTGCTGATGCGCCATCTACCGATTGCAAAAAGTGCACCACCTTATCAAGGGTTGTACGATTAAAGCCTTTCGGAAGGTTTTTTTCTGTTTGTAACAAGATAGTCTGTTCCAAAGGTTTTTGCCCATCGCGATAATGGAATAATTGATCCAATTCGCCTTGTGTTAGCTCGCGTTCCGTTTGCGTTTGTTTTTTAAAGTGTAAATAATTTTCTAGGGTCCCTTTGACACGTTCAAACGAAAAGGGTTTCATAATATAATCAAAGACACCTAGGTGTAGTACTTGTTTCACCGTGTCCATATCATTCGCAGCCGTAACAGTGATGACATCTACTGGTAAGTCCAGCTCGCGTATTTTACGTAAACTAGTGATGCCATCTTGCTCCGGCATAAATATATCCATAAATACTAAGTCAGGCTGATGTTGACGAATTTGCGTAACCCCATCTAAGCCATTTGATGCTTGTCCAATCACTTGAAATTGATCTACCTTTTCAATAAATTGTCGATTTACCTCACGCACCATTGGATCATCCTCAATTAATAATACCTTAATTTTTACCACTATCAGCCCTCCATTCCAAATTAATGCTTACGCATAGTAAAACGTTATTAAAAAACTAGTCCCTTTATTTGGTTCACTGATGACTTCGATATCACCTTGTCCTTTTTCAACAATCTCTTTTATTAAAAATAGCCCTATGCCTCGGTAATTTTTCTCTTTTGTTGAATAGCCATTGTCAAAAATATGACTCTTGATCTCATCTGTCATGCCAACACCATTATCCGTCACAAGAATGGCTAATACATCCTCATCCTCATCGACAGAAACATGAATGACCTTCTCCTCCACCTGAGTATCCCTTAATGCATCAAAGGCATTTTCTATTAAATTCCCAAATAGAATGACGAAATCATGATGATCTAAATTAGGTGGAAAGGATGTTAAGCGACTTTCACGGTCAATTTCCAATCGAATCCCTTGTTCTTTGGCATAGGAAATTTTACTAAGCAATAGCCCTGAAATATTTTCATTTTTAATGCGTTCATTTAAAAAGTTAGTAATTTCATCATGTTCTTCCTTTACCTGTGTCAAGTAGGATAATGCCTGATCATGATGTCCAAGTTGTAAAAGCCCAGCTATCGTATGCAATTTATTTTTATGTTCATGAGTTTGAACACGAAGCGCTTGGACAAATGCTCGTACTCCTGTCAGTTCTTCAGCAAGCCTTTTCACTTCTGTACGATCTTTAAACATAGCCACTGCTCCCACAGTTTCTCCATTTACCTGTATGGGGATACGATTACTCATAATACTATGATCATTTATATATAGCTCACGGTTAAATAGTGGCTGATCAAGCTCTAAAATTTCAGGTAGCCTTGTATCCGGTAGGACGTGAAATATTTTCTGACCAATTAATTTGGATGGCTTTTCGTGAACCCCAAGTATTACACAGGCTTTCTCGTTAAAAATGGTAATGGTCAAATCATTATCGATGGCAATAATACCTTCATGCATCGCATTAAAGGTTTCCGTTCGTTCAACATACATTTTGGCAATTTCATGGGGCTCTAATCCAAACATTTGCTTTTTCATATGAAGCCCTAATGTTCGCGCACCCCATACGCTAAAGATTAGTGATAATAGTAACGTAATGATAAGCTCGGTCTGCATCGATTGCAGTAATTCCGCCACCGTCAAAACACTATATCCAACGACCGTAACACCTATTTGTTGTCCTTGATTGTTCATGATTGGTACAAACGCGCGAACCATGTTACCATGCTCCCCATGCGCGATTGATGTATAATAATGTTCAGAAAAAGCGGCATTTAAATCAGCCGATTGCGAAATGCTTCCAAGTTCCTCCCTGTTAGGGTGAGAATATTTCCGTCTTTTCGTATCCAAAACAACAATATATTGAGCACCATTTATATCTCGGATTTCTTCAACTACAGGGTTAATATGTTGTATGGCCATTTCCATGTTTTCATGGGCAATATAGGTTTTGATTTCGGGAAGCTGCGAGACTGTTTTAGCGACTAGTAACGCTTGGTCACTAAGCTTGCTCTTTTGCTCATTCATTACATATCCCAACAAAAAAGTACCACCAATACTAAAGGAAAGCATAAGAATAAAAAAAGTTAGCGACATAATTTTTCTTTGCATCGATAACTTCTGAAATTTCAAGATGCTCGCCTCCCCCCTACTATATTTTAGCTTACTCCATATGTTAGAATAACAAAAACAATAGAAAATACGAATTAATTGGGTGTATTCAATGAAAAAATTTATTATTGGAACGATTGTAACTGTCTTAATTTTAGTGATCACTATTAGTGTTCAACAAGGTTTACTTTTTGCTAAGCCGCTTCCCTACGATGATGAGCAGAAGGGATTAGACACACAGATTACCATCCATTTAAGTCATGTAGTAGCTGAAAATACGCCAAAAGGACAGGCTGCCAATAAATTTGCTGAATTAGTAGAAGAAAAGACAAAAGGGAAGGTCAAAGTACATGTTTACTCCAATTCCTCTTTATTTAATGATGAAAATGAGTTTCAAGCTTTGCAAAAGGGAGAAGTCGAAATGATTATCCCTACCTTTTCTAAAATGACCACGTATGTACCGAATTGGCAAGTTCTTGACTTACCCTACCTGTTTAATACAAATGAAGAAGTACAAGAAGTTCTGACAGGAACGATAGGTGATCAATTATTAAACGAGCTAGAAGCTATTCATATTAAAGGACTTGGCTTTTGGTACAACGGCTTTAAACATCTAACCTCTGTTGATCACCCCATTCATACATTTGAAGATTTACAGGGTTTACGCATCCGCACAATGCCTAGCAAAACATTGGAAAAGCAATTTGAAGTATTGAAAGCAACACCTATCCCGATTTCCTTTAGTGAGGTTTATACAGACCTAGAGAAACATGCCATTGATGCACAGGAAAATACAGCGTCAAATATTTATTCAAAAGGCTTCTACAAGGTTCAAAAACATATGACCATCACACAGCATGGTATTTTAGGATATGCGGTATTAATGAATGAAAACTTTTGGGATTCCCTACCCGTGAAAATTCAACATCAATTAGTGGAGGCTATGAAGGAAACAACAGATTGGCAGTTTGAACAGGCTGCCCGTATGAATGAACAAGATATGTTAAAGCTCAAACAGCAAGATGATTTTGATGTTTCTACAATGAGTCTCAAGGAAAGACAGCGCTTTAAGGAGCAACTCGCCCCTGTCTATGATTTTTATAGGGCTCAACTACAAAATGATTCCATTTTGACGGAGATTGAAAAAATTGTTGCACCCTAATACTTTTGTTCATTAATGATAGATCCTTACTTTTCGTAGGGATCTTTTCTTTTGTATTATAATAGATTCCGAAAAATCAAAACTACTATAAAACAGCTTAAAACCATTGCTATTACTGCATTTACCATCCCTATCATTGAAAAATGAACAAAATGAACAATAGAAACATTACGGTCATAAAAACTATTGTCGGAAAATTTCAGCTATGATAACGACATGAAAGCGTTCACACAATCTTCATAGATGTTGTAGGGGGAGAATTATATGCGTATAAATTTCAAAAACTTAACAGTACAAGTATTGATTGCTATTGTACTAGGAATTATAGTAGGTGCTACGTTCCCAGAATTTGGAGCAAAGCTAAAAATATTAGCGGATATATTTATTAAACTTATTAAAATGTTAATAGCACCAATTATCTTCTTAACAGTTGTAATTGGAATTGGTAGTATGGGAGATGTCAAAAAGGTAGGGAAAATTGGGGGAAAAGCCTTAATCTATTTTGAAATTGTTTCCACATTTGCCTTAGCGATTGGACTTATAGTTGTCAATATTGTAAAACCAGGTAAAGGTTTTAATACGGAAGCTGCCAATGGAGCAGATGTCTCTCAATATACAGACGCGGCGGCGGCAGAGCACGGTCTGGGTGCATTTATTATGCAAATTATCCCTGATAATGTTGTGGGTGCTCTCGCAAATGGTGAATTATTACCTGTCTTATTCTCAGCCGTATTATTTGGTTTAGCAGCAGCAGCGATTGGAGAACCAGCTAAACCAGTTATTAAATTTTTTGAGCAAGTTGCGGATATCTTCTTTAAAATCGTTAATATGGTCATGAAAGTTTCTCCTATTGGCGCATTTGGTGCCATGAGTTATACAATCGGAAACTTTGGACTTAAATCTCTTGGCAACTTAGGATTTTTAATGCTATCCGTCTATATCACAATGTTTATTTTTATCGTTGTTATTATAGGGGCCATTACACGCTACTTTGGATTTAGTATTTTTAAATTTATTAAATACATTAAAGATGAAATTTTCATCGTGATTGGTACATCTTCTTCTGAATCAGCATTGCCTTCCATGATGCGTAAATTAGAAAACTACGGCTGTTCTAAACAAGTTGTGGGACTAGTTATACCAACAGGTTATTCGTTTAACTTAGATGGAACATCCATATACTTATCGATGGCAGCTATATTTATTGCCCAAGCTTACGGGGTTGATTTAGATATTTGGCATCAAATCACATTACTAGCCATTCTAATGCTTACATCTAAAGGGGCTGCTGGCGTAACCGGCTCTGGGTTTATCACACTTGCTGCTACATTAGCGGCATTCCCGATGATTCCCGTAGAAGGGATTGCATTATTAATCGGGGTTGACCGATTCATGTCCGAAGCCCGAGCTGTTACCAATCTAATTGGTAATGGTGTGGCGACAGTGGTCGTTTCAAAAATGGAGAAGGAATTTGACACAGAGCAGGAAAAGCGGGCTCTCTCAGGTCAAATCGCGCAATCTTAAATAGTTAAAAAGGCTACTGAAAGCGAGATACTTGTCTCTCTTTAGTAGCCTTTATATAGTCCATTTTTAGAAATTCATAGACACCACCATTTCCTTGCATATAGGTATGGTCATCATGCTAAAATAAGCAACTAATTCGTGTTTTGTTGTGACAGCAAAAATAGAATTCCCTCTTATATTCGTATTGAGAAATGCTTGTAAATCCTCCTGATCAGCCTTCATATCATAGAAAGAATAGTCGCCATTATAATGCCAGTTATAGGCAATATCTTCTGCTTGTTCTTGTGTAATTGTTTGAAATCGATAGTTCAAAACTTCCCCTTCTGTCATTTTGTGAAACCTCCTGGATGACCTACTCGTATATATAATGAATGGAGGTTCTTTATGGCAACATTTACACTTACCTATCCAAAGGGCTTTAAAAGCTTTTCCGCTATTCCAATTATGAATGAACACAACGAAACAGTGTGTATGCTTCAAAAAGTAGAACGTTCTTCTACTGGAAAAGTTTTAAACGCCGTATTATTAGTCGCGACACAGCAAACTTTACCCTATCGTTATGAAACACGTACAACTCTAGGTGCCCCGCTTTTTCAAGTACAATCTACTCTATTAACAAAAGGGGTTAGTCATCAGCTCGTTATGCCTGATGGTAGCATCATACCGATTGTCCGAAAAACAGTTCAATTATTAGAATCCTCTTACACCTTTACAATGGACAACTTGGCATTTCGTTTTGAGAAGGATTTTACTTCTACCGCCTATTTATATTGTAATGATGTGAAAATTGCGAGTGCAAGCCCAATAGAGACTGAGCTCATACGGACGGGACTTATGTTTAAACTTTTCCAAGCTGACGACATGCACTTTGTTGCACTACTGGCAACACTCTATCAAGCTCTATTTGCCATGAATAATTAATGTAGATTCCCATAAATAAATTACCTAGCAAAAAGGAAGGCATCTAGATTATAGTCTCGATGCTTTTCAATTAATTTTTTCTCGTTCCTCATTTAGTATATGAATGATATAGGAATCACTTTGATTCACATTTGTTTGGACAATCTTTTTTACTGCCCCTTCCATCTTAGTCGCTAATTGAAGTGCCTCCTCATTGTCACCATTTATAGTTGTTTGAATCGTAATGGTTGTACGATTCTCTAGTATTAAGTATTCATATACATCAAATGCCTGTAACCCTTTAATTAAATCTTCGATTAATAGATTAATATCATTGCCTATCGTTTTATTACCATCGAGCAAAGTAGTAAATTCCCATCTTTCAAAAACAATGGAATAATCCTTTAATGCCGAAGTTTTTAAAGCGCTTTTAGCAATAGCCTCCATGTCTTTTTTAACCGACTGTACATACTCTTCTCCTCCTACAATTTGGATGACCAATTCCTTGTCCGCAGTTGTTTTAACATCAATACCAACGTATTTTTCAAGGAGCTTATCTTTCAATAGTGATAAACTCAGCTCTTCTTTCGTAATAATTGGACCTTTCTCGATATTCGCTTCCACAGGCTTGCCATCTACATATTTATTAAACAGGATGATGATCGCGATAATGACCAGCATTAATCCTGTAACGACTCCAATCCGTTTCACATGAAATCCCCCCTGTTAGGAAGGTATGAACTCTGCAAATACAATATTCACCGTTTTCTATCACTGTTTTATAGTTACTATGCTATGGACCATTTCTGGTATTGCTAAATTTCTCTCACATATTCCGGAACACGAAATAAATTTGCTATGTTTTGTCCTTTCTGTGTCATGATTCTAAAATAGGAGTACACTAAAGGGGTAGTAATTCTATATTTTTGGAGGGTTTTATATGGATGCAAAAGCAGCGGAAATTAAAAATATTATGACCTTGAATCTACTCGTACAAATTTTAAAAGAACGTGGCATTATGACGGATAAGGAATTAAAGGAACGTCTCTCAAATACGGTCAAGCTATCCTCTATGGATGCAGATTTGAAAGAAAAGGTTATCGAAGAAATCGAACATTAATAGGAATGATCCAAACAAAAACAACCGCTTCCATGCTGTGAATATAGCTGAAAGCGGCTGTCTTATAATCCATGTATTTGATGTTAAGGTAATAATTACTCAAGGAAAAACTTCAACCAATAGCTTTAAACGTATATCTAATTTGTAAGATTGTTTCCTGTAAATTGATCTGGGGCCACTTGTTTCTTTACTTTCATTGCGATTAAATAAACCACGATCGAAACAAATAAAGATAGTACTGAAGGTAAGCCCATTGGATTTACATATTGAAAATAGTACCCAATCATAACAGCTGCAACAACTGCAATCGTAGCCATCCAATTCCATCCTTTTATTTCAACCCATTGTTTTTTACGGATGAAAAAGAAGTCTGCAAACATAACACCTGCTATTGCTGGATAAAGCAAAGCCGTTAAATACAGGAAGTCTGTAAAGTAATCTAGAATGCCCATTAAAGCAATGATTATGGCAATTATCGTACCAATAAATGTGAGTAACGCACGACCCTTACCTGATGTCACATTTAAAACATTGGCTAACGCTAATCCCATACTGTAATTGTTAACCAATTGAGATGTCCAAGTAGCTAACCATAAGATGAGGAAACCCCAAACTGGAAAACCTAAATTCATCATAACATTTACGATATCTGGCTCTCCCACACCCACAGACATGATAGCTCCTACAATAAATAGAGGGAATCCAATTAAAACTATCCCACTTGGAATAATAAAATTGTCTTTCCAAGTCGGCTTTGCATAACGGGTGTAGTCAGAAGCAATTACCCATTGTGACACATTGACACCAATTACAAGACTAATAGCTGCCATTATGGTCATCGATGGTTCAGGACTCCAAGATGTGATAGTCTGCCAGCCTGTATTTTTTAATGCTAAATAAATACCACCAACAATTAACAATAAACCCGACGGTACTGCTAAATAATCTGTCCACTTCATTGAACCATAGCCAATAATTGAAGGTGCAGCAAAAAGAAGACCTGCCACTGTCGTAACTATTGCCCAAGCTAGCCAGTCGTGTTTATAATCAATCCCAAACATGGCAGCAATGGCATTCCCAGCAACAGCCGTTTGTAATGCCCACCAGCCAAGTGAAACAATAAATATTGTCAATCCAACTATTAACTTAGCTTGAACCGTTCCAAAGCTTGTTTTAGCAATTACTGAAGAAGGTAGTCCGGTTTTAGCTCCGATATATCCTTGTAATGCATTACCAAGCCATTGAAAAACAAATAAAGCAATAATCAAAATTAAAAATACCTTACCTAATCCGAAACTAGCTGATAAACTTGCTCCAACCATTAAAACAGGAATCGTAAATTCAAGCCCTCCAAATATCATCGTTGGTGTAATCCAATGTTGGCGATCATTCTCTGGTATTGGTGTTAATGCAGGATCTTTCCCAAGCATAGATGTTTTTTCTGTGTTGACTTCATTTTTCATTTACCTAACCTCCCTTACTGTATGTGTTCATTCATAGCTTGTTTCCTATTAAATCTCTTTATCTTATATCTAATAACGCATAGATCAGTTCAACCATTTCATCACTATCATTTTTACACCAATGAGGTTCTCCAGCAGGAATATAGGAAGCTTCCCCTTGTGAAATTCGGTAATTTTCCCCACCCGATTCACCTGTTAAAGTACCTTTTACAATAAAGGAGTACTCATTTTCTAAATGAGAGGTTGTCCCTTCTAGTGGTAATCGCTCCCCTGGTTTTATTTTGACAAAGCCAAATTTTATTTGGCTATTGTTGTATTTGTCTTGAAATAGGTTCTGTTGAACAATATCTCTCTGTGACACTTCTTTAATAATCATAGGTTATTCTCCCTTTACCACGTGATTTCTTTCTGGCATTTCTTCAAAACTGTAGTCTGACTCATCTACAAGAACATGAAAAATAGTTTCTGCTTCTTTTTTTGAAAAATAGCCATTTTTCACATCATGCGCTACCTGTTCCGCTGTACGTTTAAGTGGATTTCCATAGCCTCCACCCGTACCAGTCATTAATTGAACCACATCATTTTTATTTAGTTTATACCTTGGATAGACACCGAACGGTCCATCCACCTGGCCATTCGCTTTTTTTACATAAAATTCATTCGGCGAGCCTTCATGTCCATTGTCAATCCCCCATGGTAAAAATTTATTCCTACCAAAGGTCACAGTTACTGCTTGATTATCCGTCATGGCTCTATAGGATCTGATTACTCCTTTACCGCCAATGTATTCTCCTGCGCCTGCTCCATTTCTATCTTCTCTTAAACAATATTCATCAATTAACACACCGTAGCGAGTTTCTGCTACCTCAATTGGCACATTATACGTTTCCCCATCCGAAAAACAGAATTGACCAGAGGCTCCATCAGCATCGTTTCCACCACCCCATCCACCTACAGATGGTTCAACAATTAAAAAAGGCTCTCCTGTATCATGATGTGTACCACTTAACGTTACAGCACAAACGGATAAAAATTGACCAGCAGTTAATCGACTCGGTATATGCGGTGCCAAAGCTTTCCATACTAAATCCAAGCTACCAAGCAAGGTCTCAAAATAATTGGACACAGGTACTGGTCTTTCCGCGGACATAATTGATTGAGGATCAACAATTATTTTTAATGGTCTAAACACACCATCATTTACATCCTGCGCTGGATTTGTAATAGCTAAGAAAATTGCACGTACAGCTGATGCTAAACCTGTATAGGAACAATTCATTGGTCCAGGTACTTGAGGAGAACTTCCTCTAAAATCACAAATAAATTCATCGTCTGATATTGTCACTTTCACTTTTATTGGAAATGGTCCGTTACCAATCCCATCTGTATCAATAAAATCTTCAGCGTAAAATTCTCCTTTAGGTAAGCTTGCAAGCTCCTGCTTGGCCATTGCTTCTCCATGATCTAAATGATATTCAATTGCTGCCAATATTGTAGCTAAAGTGTATTTATCACACAGTTCCCTTACTCGTTTTTCTCCTGTTCGAAGAGCTGCAACTTGTGCAAACATATCTCCTAAAGATAAATCTGGGAACCGCACATTTGAACGTATTATTTCAACAATTGCTTCATTCAATTTACCTTCGTCATAAAGTTTGATACATGAAAACTGTAGCCCTTCTTGAAATATATCAACAGAATCATTAGTAAATGAACCTGGATCCTTCCCTCCAACTTCTGTCCAATGAGCTTTATTAGCTGAAAAAGCAATTAATTGACCTTTATAAAAAATTGGCATTACGAGTCCAACATCTGAAAGGTGTGAACCACCCCCTTGATAAGGGTCATTAATTATAATGATATCTCCTTCTTTTAATTTATCTCCTGGATATTTTTTTAATGTTTCTTTTACCATAAATGTAAGCATGCCGATAAAACCTGTCACACCATTACCCTGAGTTAATAAATTACCTTCTGAATCTGTTAAGCCACTCGCATAATCCAGCACTTCATAAATAATGGGACTCATTGAAGTTCGTGCTAAAGCTACAAACATTTCATCTCCTGCAGATAGCAGCGCATCTTTCACAATTTCTAAAGTAAATGGATCAATATGTGGATTAATTGCAGTCATTACGCTTCCTCCTTCTCAATGACAATATTTCCATAAACATCTATATAGAGTGATTGATTATAATAAATGACGGTAGCTGCAGCTCTTTCTTCCACAATAGCAGGACCATTTATCTTCATTTCAATAGGTAAAAGTTCACGATCATATATATTTGTTTTAACCCAGCCATCATTTTCAAAATAAACATTGCGTTGTTCTATTAATGCATCTTGTAAGTTAGTTTGACGCTCAATCGTTTTTAATTTAGGTTTACCAACCTTCCCAAAGGCCGTCACATGAATATTAACGATTTCTGTCTCCGCTTCTGGTAGTTTAAATGTAAAATTCTTTTCATGTAATAAATTAAAATCTGCAATTGCTTTTTCTAACACTCGTTGATTCCATTCACCGCCCTCTACAGGTACCTTTACAGTATGCTCCTGGCCTAGATAACGCATATCTGCATAGCGTTGGAAAAATACATTACCTTGATCCATGCCTTCTTCCTGGAAGTGTTGGAATGCCTGACGTTCAATATTTACCCATATTGAATTCATTTTTGTTAAATCAAGATCATTCATACGTTTAATGTATGTTTGAATATAATCATGACGTAAATCTGTCATGAGCATCCCCCATGCGGAAAACACTGGTGAAGCAATTGGAATAATAACCTTTTTAACACCTAATTCCAAAGCTAAAGCAGGTGCATGCATGGAACCTCCACCACCAAATGCAATCATGGTAAAGTCTTGAGGGTTATGACCTTTACGAATAGAAATCAACTTTAGAGTATTTAACATATTGGAATTTGCAATACGAATAATTCCCAGTGCAGCTTCTTCAGCAGACATATGAAAATGTTTCCCAATTTTTTCTTCAACTGCATTTTTTACATTGTTTAAATTCACCTCATAATCAAAGTTCTTTGGTGATAATCTACCAGTTAATAAATTTGCATCCGTTGTAGTCGGCTCTGTTCCACCTTGGCCATATGCAACTGGACCTGGTCGAGCACCCGCTGACTGAGGCCCTACTTTTAATGAACCTGCACCATCAATCCATGCAATGGAACCTCCACCGTTACCAATCTCAACAATATCAACAACTGGTGTTTTAATTGGATAACCTGCACGTCGAGTATCTTTTTCGATATAGTAATCTGTAGAAACTTTTACTTCGCCATTTTCAATCAATGAACATTTTGCTGTTGTTCCACCAATGTCGAAAGCAATAATATTTTGTTCTCCTAGTAATTCACCGAGTACCGCTGCACCTAAAATACCAGCAACTGGACCTGATTCTACCATATTAATTGGTAAACGCTTCGCATTATCAAATTTAGTTGTACCACCATTTGACTGCATAATATAACTTTGCTCTATAACAATAGTATCTTGTAATTTTTGTTCAAGTCTATCAATATAAGTTGTTGCAGTTGGTTGTACATAAGCATTTAAAACTGCTGTATTAGTGCGTTCATATTCACGCCACTCTTGTGTAATTTCACTGGAAGCGGTTACCTGAACTTCTGGCCACAATTCCTTTATTTTTTCTACAGCTGCTTTTTCATGCTCGTTATTAACATAGGAGTGTAAAAAAGAAATTGCAATGGCCTCAACCTTTTCCTTCTTAAAATATTCAACTATTTCTTCTAGTTCATTAATTTCTAGAGCTGCTAATACTTGTCCCTTATAATTAAGTCTTTCAGTTACTTCTCTGCGTAAATATCGTTCTACAAATGGCTGTGGTTTTTGATATTTAACATTAAATAAATCAGGTCGATTTCCACGGGCAATTTCCAACACATCCCTAAACCCCTTAGTTGTAATTAGACCCGTTTTTGCTCCTTTGCGCTCAGTTAAAGCATTGATAATAACTGTTGTGCCATGGATAAACATTTCTAAATGCTGTTGATCCACTCCACTTTTCTTAATAACATCAATGACTCCTTGTTCAAAATTTGGAGGAGTTGTATTACTTTTTTCATAGCCGAAGTTTCCATGTTCATCAACATATACTAAATCTGTGAATGTACCCCCAATATCTGTTGCTACTCTCATTTCATCCACCCAACCTTCCACTTTTTTTAGAAAATCACTGGCGTTAACACACTTAAAACAATACTTTCTTCATTCAGAGGATTTTCCCATGAATGTGGAACTTCAGAAGGATAATGAATTGTTTCACCTTCTCTAAGAAAATATTCTTGCCCATCAACCTTAAATAGGACAGCACCCTTTAATACGTAATAAAACTCTTCCCCTGGATGACTCGATTCTTGGTTTTTATCCATTTGACCTGGGGCCAGCTTCACAAGCAACGGTTCAAGATTTCTTCCACTAAAAAGTCCATTAAGTCGTGTATATTCTATTGAGGATGCTTCTAATTTAAATGGTTTGCGATCAGTTTCTTTTACAACATACGTATTATTTGAATCAGACTCGAAAAAGTAGGTGATTGGAACTCCAAATGCATCAGCTATTTTTTTTAGAGATGTAATAGCCAGTGAAGATGACCCCCTTTCTATTTGCGAAAGAAAACTAATCGATAAGTTTGTTTTTTCACTTAAATTCTTTAATGTCATGCCTTGATCAATTCTTGTTTTTTTTATGGTTTGATGAATTTCTGACAAATTGCCACCTCTTTTTTTGACTACACTATATTTATTTGAAGTATTAGTGTATTTTTTTTAATAGTATCATATAATTTTTTAAATTAAAAGAATATTTAAAATTTTCTTTAAATAAAAAAAATCCATCAACTGTTCTCTTACTAATGTAAAAGGACAATTAATGGAGAAATTTAGTCTGTTGATTTTTTACTGATAAGCTTACATTTTATAAAAAAACAATATGCACATACAAAGTGCATATTGCCTCAAAATTAAGAACGAATTGTTTTTAAAGCTGTTGACCAAGGAATTAGCTGATCTAACATTTGATGGACGGAATCTGCCTGCACCACTTTTGGCTTAAAGACCGAGCCGTTTTCAAAATCAGTAAATAAAGATAAAGCAGGATGAACTCGCACATCAGCAACTAGTAATTCTCCTAGAATTCCTCGTAAATGCTCCGCAGCACGTGCTCCTCCAACTGAACCGTAGGAAACGATACCTGCGGCTTTATTGTTCCATTCTACTCGTAAAAAGTCTAATGCATTTTTTAGTGCACCTGTGATTGAATGGTTATACTCAGCCACAATAAAGACAAAGCCGTCACATGCGGCTACTTTCTCTGACCATATAGCTACTCCAGAAGTATCTCCTCCCGGCTCACCAAGAAACGGTAATTTAAAATCAGCGATATCAATTATTTCATATTCCGCATCACGACGTTTTTCAGCAACTTCCTTTACCCACGCTCCAACTTGTGGGCTAACACGACCTTCTCGCGTACTTCCTAAAATAATACCGATTTTTAACATATGATCCTCCTCGTTTTCCCATTCATTTTGTGTGAATCATCGTCATTCCCTGTACGCCAAACAACACTCGTAACCATTTTGGTCAGGTACATACAGTATTATTCATGACCTTTATGTTGTAGTCGCTAGTAATATTTCGAATTAAATAATCTTTAATTCAAAATTAAATTACCATATTTCTTTATTTTCTGTCAATTATTAAAATTTGAGGCTTTTTTTACTAGCTTACTTTAATTTAATGGGCTGCTCCAGTGCCTCTAATTCTTCTTCCATGGAGGTAAATTGTCTTTCCACTACATATTTTGCGTCAGATACTGCTGCGTTATAAATATATGGGGCGATATTTTCCTTGATAAAATCTAACACACGTTCTGCTTCAAATTCAGTAATATCTTCATCACGATGAGTATAGAAAAATCGCTGAATATCAGCTAGAATCATTTCTTGCTGCTCTTTAGATAAACGAATAAACAAGGCCTATCTCTCCATTTCTACTAATTGATTTCATGCTCATCTTATCATTTTCTATCTATTCTTTGCATACAAAAAGGCTGAACACTACCTAGTGAACTGACCCCCTTCGGGTTAGCAAGGTTATCTTTACACAGCTATCAGGGGTCGGTTTATACTTCAGCAGCGTACCAACAAGCAATCCAAGCAAAGGGCATTACCATGAGCATGTCCTGTAAAGGAACGCCCGCTGATAATCCCCCCATTGAATCGTTTCATGCGACACTCAAAGCAGAAACGTTTTATCTCGACAGATTAACTCGAACTACAACGCATTGTAGTTCAAACCGTAAGAGATTATAACAATACTCAAATTCAATTGAAATTAAACAACCAGTCTCCAATTAATGATCGGAAACTGGTTGGGTGATGCTTTTTTGAGACTGTCTTACTTATGAGGTTCAGTCCCTAGTAATGTTCAACCTTTTATTATTGTTTACATTCAAATGAATAACTCGTGGAAAGGAAGTTTTTTTCCTTTGATATAATGGCTTGACCGCCATCATCTTCACATTGTTCGGTCATGGCATCCATTTTCTTTTCATTCATCATATTCGTCATAATCGTCATGCCTATACCAAAAACAGCGATAAATAAACCGATTATAATCCACAGTTTACCAGCCTTATTGCCAGCAGGTCTTTCATTAGTCACATCTATTCCCCTCGCTTACACAAATAAAAATGGTTCTGTATTGATTGTTGATTGTACAAATTCAACCTCATATTTTTTATCCGCACATAGCTTCGTCATTTTTTCCGCTACTCCTGCAATCATCACTTTTTCGACATGATGACCTGGATCGACAATTTGCAGATCTATTGCTTGGGCATCCTGTGCTGTATGGAAGTACATATCTCCCGTTAAAAAAACATCTGCCCCTGCACGTTTTGCTGCATAAATATATTTATTACCATCTCCACCAACCAGTGCAATCTTCTTAATCTTTGACTGTAAATCACCTACGACACGAACCGCTGGAACCTGTAGCTGCTGCTTCACGTACTCTGCGAATTGTTGTAAGGTCATTTCCTTAGATAAGTAACCTACACGCCCTAATCCCATACTATTCGTTTGCTGATCAAGACGAATTACATCATAGGCTGGCTCTTCATAAGGATGGCTAATAAGCATGGCCTTTAAAACGCGGTTTTTGATGGATTCAGGAAATACGACTTCTACCTTAACTTCCTCTTCAACATGTAATTCACCAATAGTGCCAACGAATGGATTTGCACCTGCTAACGCCCGGAAACGCCCTTCTCCGGCAGTTGTATAACTACATGCTTCATATTCTCCAATGCGCCCTGCTCCAGCCTTTGCTAGCGTCTCGCGTAAATCCTCAGCATTTGCAGACGGGATAAAAACAGCAAGCTTTAAAAGATGTTCTGAGTAAGTTTCTTCTAGTATCGTACGGTCCTGTAGCTGAAGGGCATCTGCAAGTAAATCATTGACTCCACCTTCAGCTACATCTAAATTTGTATGCGCCGCATAAACAGCGATATCATGTTTTATAAGCTTTTCATATAATCGCCCTGCTGGATGGTCTGTACGAATATTTGCGAGACGTCTAAAAATAGGAGGATGATGAGCAATGATTAGCTCACATCCTTTTTCAATGGCCTCATTCGCAACAGCTTCATTGACATCTAAAGTGACTAATACTTTGCTAACAGGTTTATTGAGTGTACCAATCGCTAAACCAATAGGATCATTCTCCATGCAAGCCAGTTTTTTAGGTGACCATGATTCGAACACTTGAATAATTTCTTGACCGTTTACCGTCTTCATTTACAAAACTCCTTCTACTAATTGAATAAGAGCCAATAACTCTGCACGTTTTTCTTCAATTTCAGGTGTTTGTTCTGCATCTTTTATGGATAGTAATACACGTTGCCAATTTTCTTTTTCACGCGTCCATTTTTTTACAAACGCTGGTGCTTTACGTGTGCTTAGTTTTGGACCAAATAAAATCTCTGCTGTCGAAAGCTCCATTTGTGCCCTTTGCAACACAAGAATTTCATAGATTTTATCATCTTCCTCTAAAATCTCTTCATCGAGAATAGCCCAATTATGTGCTAAAGCCCATTCACGGATCACCTTGGCATGAATATTGGGTTGTAAAATAAGACGTGTAACACCTTGCAGCTTTTCAGGATGCTTCTCTAAAATAGAGACAATTAAGGGACCGCCCATTCCTGCAATCGTTACTGTATCCACATGGTCAGTTAATTCTATTGCGGCTAATCCATCTGCGAGACGTACCGTAATTTCATGGTGTAATCCTTCTTTTTGTACTTGTCCCACTGCGGATTCATAGGGCCCAGCTACTACCTCCCCAGCTATCGCTGAAGAAGCTACTCCTTGATGAATTAAATAGCAGGGTAGATAGGCATGGTCACTACCTATATCCGCTACTACCGCTCCTGTGGGAACAAATTTTGCTACAGTTTCTAATCGTTTCGAAAGTTTTTGTGCGTTCATTTTATACCGCCTACCTTAAATAGAGTCCATTACTAGTATGGAGGATGTCGTGAAAAAAAACAAATGGAGTTGTCTCACAATACTCATGTGGACAACCCCATTTCATGATTTTTTGCATTTAAAAAGTAGCTGTACTATTTCAGTACAGCTACTTGTCAGTCATACTATTCTAAAGTAGAAATGTATTCAGCAATAGCTTTTGCTTCTGCTTCAGTTTTCATGTTTGGTTGCATCGGAGTACCTTCGATACCCTTTGTTAAAACCTCAACGATACGGGCTTCATCTAAGCCATGTAGGTTTGGACCCATACTACCAGTTAAATCACCACCGTGACAACCGATACAAGATTGTACTAGTGCTGCACCGTCAGCATTTGCGTCTGTAGTTTCAGTAGTTTCGCCACCGCCCTCTTGTTCAGCAGCAATTTCTTTCTTGTTATCTGCACCTTGTAAAGACATGAAGAAAATAAGACCAATACCAAATGCCAGAATTAAGATGTAAGGAACGACTGGATTGTTTTTCATAAGTTTCCCCTCCTCATTTTAAGTCTACTTCTATTATAATATAGAATCAGTCAACATCTAATATTGTACTTCATTAACAAAGAAACGAAAAGCCCTATTCGCTAAGTTTTCCTTTGTTTGTAACAAATTCGACATTTCTGTATCTATTGGATAAAATATGTCTTGCAAACACCAAATTTTGGTCAATTTCATAGCTTTTTTTTCATACTGTTATCATACCCGTTGCATACATTCATATACTAAAAAAATAAAAAAATCTGCACACCATGGAAGTAGTGTGCAAATGTCAATCATTTATAAGTGCAAAAAATTACTATAAATTTATGATATAGTAGCCAATCAGTGCTAGTAATCCTAAAACACCGGAGACCGTGAAATAAAGGAGCTTCATTTTAATACCTGACCAAAGCCAAATAAGACAGTTGGCGGCAATCAAGCAAAATAAAACGATATTATCTCCACTAAAATATGTAGTACACAAACGTATAGACATACTAAATAATAGGATAGCGGCAAGTAAATGATATATAGGAGCTAGTAGATGTTTCTTTTGCGCCATTTGAAACGCAACGATAAATAATATACATGCACTAATACCTATGACAACGGTTAAAATCAATGTGAATGATTTTATTGTAAAATAGATTGCCAAAACAGCTATTATGGCGATACATAGACTTGCTATCAGAAGTATCATTTTTCTTTTTTCAGATGGTAAAATCGCTTGTTTAGGATCTTGCACAGGTTCTAACTCCTCTATATCAGCCCCCTCTGTATAAAGAGCTGCTAAGAAGTCACAATAGTGCTCTGGTAATAGTTTATTTTGCTTCCAAAACAGAATTTCATTGAGAATAATTTTTTTCCGGGGATTCGTCATAATGTTAGCTCCAAACATTGCTTAATAATGGTTGTATTACAATTTTATCTCACACTTTTGGGAAATACATCTGTATAAAGTAGCAAATCTCTCATTTCCTTCATTCTAATTATCTATTATTAGCGAAAACAAGTTTGCGGAATATCGAGGCTAATTACCTTTTCAATGGTATAAAAAAGGAGCTATCCAACTAGGTATTTTTACACTAGTTGGATAGCTCCATCTATTTAAATTATTCTAAGAAGTCTTTTAGACGTTTACTACGAGAAGGGTGGCGTAATTTTCTTAAAGCTTTCGCTTCAATTTGACGAATACGTTCACGTGTTACGCCAAAAACCTTACCTACCTCTTCTAAAGTTCGTGTACGACCATCATCTAAACCAAAACGTAAACGAAGTACGTTTTCTTCACGGTCTGTTAAAGTATCTAGGACATCTTCTAGCTGTTCTTTTAACAATTCATATGCTGCATGGTCAGATGGAGATTGTGCTTCAGAATCCTCAATAAAGTCTCCTAAATGAGAATCATCTTCTTCTCCTATCGGTGTTTCAAGAGATACTGGTTCTTGAGCAATTTTTAAAATTTCGCGTACTTTTTCTGGTGTTAGATCCATTTCTTCACCAATTTCTTCTGGCGAAGGTTCACGGCCAAGATCTTGTAAAAGTTGACGTTGTACACGGATTAATTTATTAATGGTTTCGACCATATGAACCGGAATACGAATGGTACGTGCTTGGTCTGCAATCGCACGCGTAATAGCCTGACGAATCCACCATGTAGCGTAAGTAGAGAATTTAAAACCTTTGCGGTAATCAAATTTTTCAACAGCCTTAATCAGCCCCATATTCCCTTCTTGAATTAAATCAAGGAATAGCATTCCACGACCTACATAACGTTTAGCGATAGATACTACCAGACGTAAGTTTGCTTCTGCAAGACGTTTACGTGCTTCTTCATCACCTTGTTCAATACGCTCAGCAAGTTTGATTTCTTGCTCTGCAGATAGTAAATCAACTCGACCGATTTCTTTTAAATACATCCGTACAGGGTCATTGATTTTAACACCCGGTGGTACACTCAAATCATTTAAGTCGAAAGTCTCTTCGTTTGCTTCTTCTTTCATTAGACTTTCTTCTTCAAATTCTTCTTTTCCAATAATTTGAATGTCTTTATGCTTTTCAAGATCCTCAGCAAAATGGAAAATTTCTTCGTTTTCCAATTCATAAGGTGTTAGTTTCTCTGAAATTTCTTTCATAGAAATTTCACCCTCTGTTTTTGCCTTTTCTTGTAGGAATTTTTTTGCATCATCTAATGTAATTTCTACTTCTATCTCTTTTGAACGTTCTGACTTGTCCGCCATAAACCTTCCTCCTTCTAAACAACCGAATCGGGTTAAATCGCCGATAACGATTTTCTTAAATGAATAATCTGTTGGGCGATTTCAAGTGCACGTGCATACTCATGCATCTTCTCCGCTTCCTTTGACTCATGCATCTTTTGATAAATTTCTTGCTCAATTCTATATTTTTGAAGCTGACGGATTGAGTCCACAACCTCTGCCTCTGCTTGATCAGGATCTCGCTCGACTAAAGCCGCTTCCATAACAATCTTCCGTAATTCAGCGTCATCCAAAATCTCCATAAAGCGTTGATAATCAGGATGACCATATTCCTCATAAAATCCTACTAAGCGAACAAAAACAGCCATATAAGCATCTCGTACAAATGGCTCTTTTTGCTCACTCCGTAATACCCTGTCCACTACATCTATATTATGAAGCATATGGGCCAGTAATAAACGTTCGGCACGTTCAGCTGCATCCATAGGCTTTTGTTGTTGCGTGACTGGCATTGAAGGCATTTGTGTCGGCATTTCTGGTTTTGCAGAACGTACCTGATTAGCCTCCAGCTTTCGGAATTGGGCATAAATGGCTTCTTCCGAGATATTTGTTTCATTTGATAGCTGTCGTATATACAAATCTCGTTCAACTGGCGAAGATCTACCTGTGAGCTGTTCAAGGACTTCTTGTATATATTGAAGCGTATCATTTTCAAATTGAAAGTTCTTATTTCGTCTAGCATGCATCATCATAAAAGCAATATACGCATGAGGGTTTTCCAAAATTTGTTCCTTAAATGCTTGTCCGCCTAACGTGCGAATATATTCATCAGGGTCCAACTTTTCTGGTAACACAGCAATATCTACTTTCATGCGCTCCGTATGCAAAAGCTGTGCCGCTCTTTTCGCTGCATCAAATCCAGCATTATCACCATCATAGCAAATCGTAACTTGCTCAACTAAGCGCTTTAGCTTTGTGATATGCTGATTTGTTAGGGAAGTACCCATTGTTGCTACGGCATTCATAACACCTACAGAGTTAGCTGCTAATACATCCATAAAACCTTCCATCAATACTACTTGACGATTTTTTCTGATAGAAGTTCGTGCTTTATCTAGGTTATAGAGCACTTCACTTTTTTGAAATATTGGTGATTCTGGGCTATTTAAATATTTCGCTTCCTCACCCGTTGATGAAAGTATTCGTCCTGAGAAGGCAATAATTTTACCATTCTCATCTCGAATCGGGAACATGATCCTTCCTCTAAAACGATCAAAATAACGTTCTTCTCCCTCTCGCTTAATAATTAACCCACTTTCCGCCATTTCTTGTAAGTTATAACCTTTTCTTTCAAGCAATATTGTTAATGCGTCAAAGCTGGGGAGAGACCAACCAATGTTATTAGATTCTATAAGCTCCCTTGTAAATCCTCTTTCTAGCAAATAATTTAAAGGTTCTTCGCCATCCTCTGTATTTAACAGTAGATGGTGGAAAAAATCTGCTGTAAAAGCGTGTGCTTCTTTCATCCTTTCTTCCGCTTTAGAAATCTTTTTTGTTCCTCCAGGAAAAGTTGGCTCAACATCTAAATGTATGCCAGCTCGTTCTCCAAGTTTCACAACTGCATCAGGAAAAGATATGCCTTCAATGTCCATTACAAAAGTAATGGCATTACCCCCTGCACCACAACCAAAGCAATGAAAAATTTGCTTGTCCGATGATACAGAAAAAGACGGTGTTTGTTCTCCATGGAATGGACAGAGGCCAAACCAATTTCGCCCACGCTTGGTCAGCTGCATGTATTCACTAATAACATCAACGATATCCGATTGTGTACGAATCTGTTCAATTACTTCCTCTGGAATCTTCCCTGCCAAATCCATCACCATCTTTAATAATTACGTTCTAGAAACACAATTCGCTATTCGTTTTAAAATTCCTTTATTTCTCGACAAAAAATTAGGATTTTTCTCTTATAAATATTTTTACCACAATTTTATTATTATAAAACAAAAATTAGTTTTTATCTATACTAATTTCAAAATCCACTCAAAAAAACCGCCTCTATGAACCGAGGTGGTTTATTTTTGTACAATTTATTTACAAGTCAAAATATGTTCAATGATGGTATTGGCAGTCTCTTCCACAGCTTTATTAGTCACATCAATTACTCGACAGCCTATCTTGCCGACAATTTTTTCAAAATGTTGAATCTCTTCTAAAATACGATTATGTTGTGCATAGATGGCATCATCATTTAATCCAAGAGACATTAATCTTTCTTTCCTTATAGAATTTAACTTCTGAGGAGAAATGATTAATCCGAAACATTTTTTAGGGTCCAACTGTAATAGCTCTTCGGGTGGTTCTACTTCAGGAACTAAAGGGACATTCGCCACCTTATATTTTTTATGTGCTAAATATTGTGAGAGGGGCGTTTTAGATGTTCGGGATACGCCTACCAACACGATATCGGCCTGTAATAATCCACGGGGATCTCGACCATCATCGTATTTAACTGCAAATTCTATTGCTTCAATTTTTTTAAAATAATCATCGTCAAGCATATGAACAATCCCAGGTGTCTCCAATGGATTTTCTTCCATAAAGGTTGCCATTGATTGTAATGCAGGACCTATTATATCGACAGCATGTATCTTTTCCTGTTCACATAAATCACGTAATAGCTTTCGCATTTCTTGACGAACAAGTGTGTAAACAATAAATGCTTGTTGTTGTGCTGCAAGGAAAACAATCTTACGAATAAGCTCCTCCGATTGAATATGTGGAAATCGTCGGATAACAGTATTCTCTAGACCGGGCCGAAACTGGCTAATCACTGCCTTCGCAACTTGGTCGCCAGTTTCACCAACAGAGTCAGATACAACAAATACGCGTAGTCTTTTCATGCAGCTCTCCTTCAAATTTAGTCATTTTGCGCAAGAGATAAGAAAGCTCGTGTAATCGTTGTTTTTGTAAGACGGCCTATAATCGTCAAACCACCCTCTTGTGGTTCGACTACTGGTAGCGAATCAACTTCTCGTTCAATGAGCTTGTTCGCGGCAACAACCAAAGAATCTGATCTTTCACAGTACGAAATATTAGGCATACGTGTCATAATTATATGTACAGGAATTTTATTTAAATCCTGCGTGCCAATACTTGTACGCAGTAAATCTTTGCGAGATAGTACGCCTGTCAAAAACTCATTCTTATCTACGACAAAGAGTGTACCAACATCTTCTGAAAACATAAAGCAAATTGCATCATAAACCGTCATTGTTTCTGGGACAACTACAGGGCCTGAATGAAAATCCTTTACTTTTAAATTGTGAATACTATCCATCAATGTAACGGATGCCTTTTTCCCTGAATAGAAATAACCAACTCGTGGTCTTGCATCTAAAAATCCCGCCATCGTAAGGATCGCTAAATCTGGTCTTAAAGTCGCTCTAGTCAGATTGAGACGTTCTGCAATATGTTCCCCAGTGATAGGACCGTTTTCTTTCACAATTTGTAAAATGTTTTCCTGACGTTTATTGAGTTCGATTGGACTCACCGCCTCAAATCTAATAGTGTTATACTTATGCTCAATTATTATATACTATAGAATGATAGGTATGCAAAGTATTACACTAATTCTATATAAAAGGTGTTATAATAATGCTTTGTATGATTAAAGCAATAGTTCAATTATACAACAGTCTGTATAAAATAGCAGTAATCTGTGGTGAATTATAGCTGATATGTGTACAGGATTTTAGATTAAGGCTAATTCCTTTCATTTTTTTTATTTGATTTTTGCTATGAAGGCTGCTGTCCTAGTCGGTTAAAAACCAACATCTTCGACCATGATAGTAAAAATACTGGTTTTTAATAATGATTGCGAATCAAAGAACTACATGCTACAATGTTGACACATACGCTTGCTCTATCTTTATATTCGAGCAAATTACGTTATACAGGCGATGATGGGAAAAAAGTATCTGTTCCATTCAAGAGCGAGTAGAAGATGGTGAAAGTCTACATAGTAACAGAGAAAAGGCACTCCCTGAGCTAACTTTTTGAAAAGAGGTTTTAAACGTTTTGTTTAAAACAATCAGGGTGGAACCGCGGGTATTAGCACTCGTCCCTGGGCATACATTGTGCCCGGAGACGGGTGCTATTTTCATTTAGTCTACACTGAATGAATATCTTTAGCGTTTTACCGCTAACAAAATTTTAAAGGAGGCTATTTTATGGCTAACAAATCAATGGAAACAATTGTATCATTAGCAAAACACCGAGGCTTTGTCTTTCCAGGCTCAGAAATCTACGGTGGTCTAGCAAACACTTGGGATTATGGTCCACTTGGTGTTGAATTAAAAAACAATATTAAAAAAGCTTGGTGGCAAAAATTCGTTCAGGAATCAGAGCACAATGTTGGTATCGATGCTGCCATCCTAATGAACCCAAAAGCTTGGGTCGCTTCTGGTCACGTTGGAAACTTTAATGACCCGATGATTGACTGTAAATCATGTAAGGCACGTCATCGCGCTGATAAAATCATTGAAGACGCAGCGTTAGCAAAAGGCGATGAAATCATTGTTGATGGTATGACATTCGATCAAATGAAAGAAACAATGATTAAATACGATGTAGTGTGCCCTGATTGCGGAAAAGCGGATTTCACAGATATTCGTCAATTCAACCTAATGTTTAAAACATTCCAAGGTGTAACGGAGTCTTCTACAAACGAAATTTTCTTACGTCCAGAAACAGCACAAGGTATTTTCGTAAACTTTAAAAATGTTCAACGTTCTATGCGTAAACGCACTCCATTTGGTATTGCACAAATTGGTAAATCCTTCCGAAATGAAATCACACCAGGTAATTTTACTTTCCGTACACGTGAATTCGAACAAATGGAACTTGAATTCTTCTGCAAACCAGGCGAAGATCTTGAATGGCACTCTTATTGGAAAGAATTCTGTAAAAATTGGTTATTAAATCTAGGCATGAAAGAAGATTCTATGCGTCTTCGTGACCACGAGGATGATGAACTGTCTCACTACTCTAACGCGACAACAGATATCGAATTTAAATTCCCATTCGGTTGGGGAGAGCTGTGGGGTATCGCTGACCGTACAGATTATGATTTGAAACAACATATGGAGCATTCAGGTGAAGATTTCACTTATATTGATCCTGTTTCAAATGACCGTTATATTCCATATTGTATCGAACCATCTTTAGGGGCTGACCGTGTGACATTGGCATTCCTATGCGATGCATATGATGAAGAGGAGTTGGAAGGTGACGATAAACGTACTGTTTTACGTTTCCACCCAGCAATTGCACCATTTAAAGCTGCTGTCCTACCTCTTTCTAAAAAATTATCTGATGAAGCTACAGACGTTTGGGCTGAACTTCGCAAAGCCTTCCCAGTTGATTTTGATGAATCACAATCAATCGGTAAACGTTACCGTCGCCAAGATGAGATCGGTACACCATTCTGTATCACATATGATTTTGACTCAAAAGAAGATGGTCAAGTAACAGTACGTCACCGCGATTCTATGACACAAGAACGTATGCCAATTTCAGAAGTGAAAGCATATATTGAAAAACATCTTCAATTCTAATCGTTTTAAATAATAAGGAGAGGGTCGCCATTGTAGGCAACTCCCTCTTCTTATGCTTTATAGGTTGAAAATAAACGCTCTTGCATTTTTTCCTCAAACGAAAACTTTTTCACGCTCATACCAATCAAGCTAACAAGTAATTCCTCTATATCCGCTAATGAATAATATAGAAAGGCTCCTTCTCGCATCGGACGAACTCGCTTTTCAACAGTTTGTTCATCCTCAATAAAATAAGCAACATTAACATCACAATGCCCCATTAGCTGAGTAATACGTTGATCATCACCTGGATTTATGAAGAAAGGTACAATTTTATCAATATACAGAATACTTTGCACAAGCTTAATGAAGAAATTTTCACGAAGGGTTGTTTCCACAACTAGAATGGTCGTTTTTTCATGCTGATAGTCCATATACAAAACGTTTAATTGCTCTTCTAATAGTTTCTTTAAAATAGAAATAGAATTTCTATATTTCGTCATATCCGTTTGTATTTCTCTTGTTAACAGACGTAATATGCGAAAAGCTGGTAAGAAAATTTTTAGGACAATTTCTTTCGGGTGTAAATGATCAATTAATTTACTAAAATGCATTCTTAAATTAGGCTCGTCACACCTGATTAATTGTTCCACGAATAGGTTGAAAATCTCTTCAAAGCTATTTGCACGATAATCAATCATTTTTGCGATTCTAACACTATAATTCAAGGGCAGGTTCATGGATTTTTGCTCATCCAATAATTTCACTTTGGGCAAGGTAGGAAATAAATCATAAACAAGCTCGACTTGTGCACTACGATTATCTGAAAGCATTACAACGGAGTTGACAGGGTAGATGCCTAAACATTCTACAAATTTATGCATAAATTTTTCGTTATACAAATGTCGGTCCTTGTATAAAACAGCTAGCGCATCCGTTGCTCCATAACCATCGTGATAGACTCGCTTAGACGTCATCGCTGAATACACATCAATGATTTGTAGCAACTGTACCCCTTCACTCATATCATCTGCACAGAGCTGATTAGGATAGCCTTTCCCAGCAAAGCGTTCATGATGATCTCGTGCTAAATAGGCGATTTCTTCCTCGTTATTTTCTAAAAGTAACTCATAGCCCTTAGTTGTATGTGTTTTAACAATTTCAAACTCATCTTCTGAGAGTTTTCGTTTTAAATTTAAAATTTCTTGGGGGATAAAGACCTTTCCAATATCATGGAACAAATAACCTCTTGCTAATGTTTCGATATCTGTCAAACCTAAATAACGAGCAAAAATGGTTCCTAATACAAATACATCAAATGAATGGACAAAAGAATATTCATCCCATTCCTTTAAACGCATAAGTAACTCATAGCGATGTTTCTCTTCTAAAATCTTTTCAAAAACCCCGCGAACATAAGCAGTGTCTTGTATGCTTTTTAGTATTTGACCATAACGCAATTCATGGACAACATTCTCTAGGGTTGTCATAAAAAGTTGATGGACAGTTTCTTTATAGTCATCGATTGGGTCTTTTTCCTCCATTAGTGGTGAAAATAAATCTTCGTATTCTCTCGTTCGCTGAGCACTTAAATCATGAACAATTCGAATCGAATCCGATGGTAGATAGACAGATAATTCATCCACTTTTCGAAGTTTAAGTAAAGCAATAATTCGCTCCGTTAACACTAAATCCTTTTTAGCCAATAAACGATAATCCGAAAAAATATCTTCCGCTAAAATATCATTCGCTTCAACTTCACGAATACTTAAGGTTACTTTTCGTAGCATATTTTCTGCCACATACGCAATGTACTAAGCACTATGTGACTCCCTCCTTCTTCCATAGGACTGCGTTATTCTGATAAACGTATAAAAATACGCTTTGCTGATAGAGGCTTGTTTTCTATTTCATAGGCATGTCAGATCTATATTAAGTACATTTATTTCGACAGGGGATTAAACGACTAAGTTATTTTAAAAAAATATAAATAAGAATATCTATACCAATTACAATATCATAGGTTAAAATACCTTTTCAACTAGTATATGGGACTTGAGTGATTAGTTTCTACTATTTATATATTGAAAACCGCATAAAAACACATGACTATTTTCACAATATTATATTCTTAGATAAAGAATAAAATGGAATAAAACGATATTTAGACTCACAAAATAAATATTTAAATTTATTATTTAATAAAAAAAACTAAAATTATGTAAAAATTTTATTTTGTAAAAATTGAAATTTTATTCATTTATAACATAGCTTAATAGGAACTGTTGGTTTAGGATTTTGATGATTCATGACCAATTACATAATACAAAGGATATAATTTCCTCTATTCGCCGCTCCAAAATTTTGGTATAAATAAGGTATTATAGTTAGTTTTAGCTGTTAAATATTGAATAATTAACAAGCTAAAACTATACCACCCTTTCCACATTCATTCGTCCGGAAGTCTGAACTGATACATAGGAAGGTCCGCAACATTCATACTATAAAATTTTTAATATTACCATTTGGAGGAATACTTTTGAAGTCTCAGCGTTTATTTCAACTAGCGATGGCATCAGCACTTGCAACAAGTGCGATTGTCATTACACCAACAGCACATGCAGCAACATTTTTCCCTGATGTCAATCCAGCAACAGAAGAAGGAAAGGCTATTATGGAATTAGCCGGACGTGGCATTATTTCTGGCTATATGGATGGTACATTTAAGCCAGCTAATCCAATCACACGAACACAAGCGGCTAAAATTTTAGCAGGTATATTGAAGCTAGATACGATTCATGTCAAAAACCCACAATTCAAGGATATTAAGCCGGGATCGGAAAACTACGGAGCCATTGCGGCCTTGGCAAATGCGGGTATTATTAATGGTGCAAATGGTTATTTCTACCCAAATCAAAATATTACACGTGAACAAATGTCAAAAATGATTGCAAAAGGTTTTGGCCTGACAAGTTCAACTAGCGCAAAGCTACCCTTTACGGATGTAAAGAGGGGAACTGAATTTGAGCCTTATATTCAAGCTTTGTTTGACAATGGCATAACAAAAGGAACATCACCAACAACCTACGGACCAAAAAGCAATGTGAAGCGTTCCCAGTTAGCCGCTTTTGTAGTTCGTGCTGAAAAGATGCTTGGAAATGCAACTGTTTATGCTAGCCAATTTAACCAAGAATATATCATGGCTGTATATGGTGGTATCGAACCTGCAGAGGCTATTTTCACATGGGATGAAAATGAGGATATGTCGGAAGCTATTACGATGAAGCCTCTAAAAGAAGGTACAGGAAAATTAGTGATAACTGGATTTTCCGATGATTCAGAGGATTTTATAGATATCTTTTATTTAGTACATGTTAAAAATGTAAATGGCAAATTGAAGGTAACTCTTGAACAAGTACAAGAAGGGGATTATACAGAAAATTTACCACTGGATTTATCTGAGAGCAAACTATCATTTGTCCCAACACAGGTCACTGTGCAAAATGCGAATGGGCAGGCACTTGCTTCTAATTTATATAATTTCAATACAACTGATCAAACTTTGTCTATTTTGCAAAATGGAGAGTTCATTGTTACCTTTTCAGATGGTGAGCATCAACAAAAGATGGCTGCTGATGTATACTCGCTTGATTTAGTTCGCTATATTGATTTGTACCATTTTACAGATGAATTAACTTTGACGACACAAGCATTGTCTTTTGAACCAGCTAGTGTGGCTCTAGAGGATTTAGGTTTTGAACCCGCCTCTGTAAAAGCTACAATTGTTAAAGGACAACTTCTTATTACACCTAAAGCGGAAGGCTCAGCTGTTCTCCATTTAACAGGTAAAAATGGAGAAACGGAGTACCTTTATATTGAAACTAAAAAATTCGCAGGTCAATGGGCATTACTATATAACCTAATGTCAGATGGAGAATTTTAAATCACATAAAATGCCAGAGGAATGTTAAGGTTCCTCTGGCATTTCTTCGTTTGTAGGGCGTATTTGTAATTCAGGGGTTCTTTCCAGTTGCTCGATGAATTTTCTCGTTTTAAAACGAATTCCGGTTTGTTCCTCATAGATAGTTGTTATAATTTTTTTGATAAAATATTTCGTTTCCTTTTTTAATTCTATTTTCCCAATTTGATCGATGGGAACGGTATAAAACATACGGATAAGCTTAAGCTGCGTTGGCGTTAAACGAATAATATAGGGATCATGCTGATAACAGCGATGACATAAAAAACCTCCTTGTGCAAAGGAAAAAGCAAATTCCCCATCTACAGCACCGCATGCAGCACAGGCATGTAATATAGGTTGGACTCCTGTATAGGGTAGCATCTTCCATTCTGCAAAGAGTGTGATGGATTCAGGGTCATAGCCATCCTCTATCGCTTGTAGTGCTTGCAGCAGAACATCAAAGGCGAAAGGCTCTGGTTTTCCTTCTTCTACGACTCGCTCCACAAGTTCCATAATATAGCTAGCATAGGCAGTAGCCATAATATCCTCTCGAATATGGCGCATTGAATTCAAATGCTCCCCTTGCTGTAATGTGCCCATACCAGTATGGTGTTGTACCATAAACATGCCATATGTAAAAGGTTGTGTGACCGAAGCTAATCTACTAGAAGGCTTTTTAGCACCTCTCGCCATAGTAGCTACCTTTCCTGCCTCTCGTGTGAGCAACGTAACGATTTTATTGGACTCACCATAAGCGCGTACTTTTAACACAATTCCTTCCCATTTATGAAGCATAGTCCCCCTCCTTTCCCGTAAACTGTCCATGAAAATAGAGCTCTCCAAAATGTTTTGGACAGCTCAAAGTAAAAACTATCAATTTTGTCTAGGTATAGAGAAATCTCTCACCATTTGGGAGGGTATTCACACCGCCAATGCCATAAGCTTATTTTTTGACGGTGTTTCCCTACCTATGTCAGCAAAGCCTGTTAATACTCATCATCTCGGAAGCCGAAATCACGTAAATGTGTTGATTTATTACGCCAATCTTTTTGGACCTTGACCCATAGTTCTAAATAGACTTTAGAACCTAAAAGCATTTCGATATCCTTTCGTGCACGTGTCCCTACTTCTTTTAATAGGGCTCCACGCTTACCAATGACAATACCTTTTTGTGAATCACGTTCAACCATTATCGTGGCTGCTACATGAATTTTATCATTGTTCTCCTCATCTCGACGGATTTTATCAATAACAACCGCAATAGAATGTGGAATTTCTTCGCGTGTTAAATGTAACACTTTTTCACGAATAAGCTCAGAAATGATGAAACGCTCTGGATGGTCCGTCACTTGATCTGCAGGGTAATATTGAGGCCCCTCTGGTAAATACTTCGGCAATGTGTCCAATAAGCTTTCTACGTTATTGCCTTGTAACGCTGAAATAGGAATAATTTCAGCAAATTCATAGCGTTCCTTATAGCTCTCTATAATTCCAAGTAATTCATCTGGATGAATCTGATCGATTTTATTAATAACAAGGAATACCGGCGTCGAATTTCCCGCCAACATTTCAAGAATAAATTCATCGCCTTTGCCAAGCTTCTGCTCAGCATTAACCATGAACATAATCACGTCCACTTCACGCAATGTATTTTTGGCAACTTTCAACATAAAATCGCCAAGTTTATGTTTGGGCTTATGGATACCTGGTGTATCAATAAAAATCATTTGGCTATCAGTTGTTGTCAGTACACCTTGTACTTTATTTCGTGTTGTTTGTGGTTTATCACTCATGATCGCAATTTTCTGGCCAATGACACGATTCAAAAATGTCGATTTGCCAACATTCGGGCGACCAATAATAGAGATAAAGCCTGACTTATAGCCACTTCTAGTTTCCAGCATTCTCTAAATCCTCCGTTGTAAATGCAAACGGTAATAATTCGCCCACTGACGTTACCGTAACATCACCTTTTAAATTCGTTAAATAAACAGGCATCGTCGGTGCGCAAAATTCCATCATCACCTGACGACATGCTCCACAAGGTGCGCATGGGCCTTCTGTATCTGCAACAATGGCAATAGCCTCGAATTCATAAGTACCTTCTGACACAGCCTTAAAAAATGCTGTACGTTCAGCACAATTCGTCATACTATAGCCTGCATTTTCAATATTACAACCGTGAATAACTTCTCCGGCCTTCGTTAAAAGAGCTGCTCCTACTTTAAATTTTGAGTATGGAACATATGCTTTTTCACGCGCTTTTTTAGATTCCTCTAGTAATGCATGCATATCAATTGTCATCTATAATATTTCTCCCTCACGTTAGTATAATACAGTTCTTTTTTCATATCAGATACTCACTTCGATTACAACCATTTGGGTAGGAAGATAAGTAATCCGATTATAGCACTGAATAGCGCAAATACAAGCACAGCACCTGCTGCGATATCTTTTGCCTGCTTGGCGAGTGGATGGAAGTTCGGCGAAGCCAAATCCACAACCCTCTCAATAGCTGTATTGATCATTTCCAATGCAAACATAAGTGCTATTAATAGTAGCACAATATACCATTCCGTTCGAGACAAACCTGTAAAATAACCAGCCAGTATGACAATGACTGCACTCACAATATGTGATTTAAAATTTTGTTCTGTACTTGCAGTTATAATGCCTTCAAACGCATAGCCAAATGATCGCAAGTATTTACGCAAATTCATTTAATCTCGTCCTAAACCAAAAGTTTGTAATATTTCATCTTGTTTTGTAAACATTACTTTTTCCTCTTCAGGCTCCATATGGTCATAACCGAGTAAATGTAAGAAGCCATGGACCGCTAAAAAACCTAACTCTCTTTCAAAGGAGTGATTGTATTCCTCGGCCTGCTCTTTTGCACGATCTGTAGAAATAATAATATCGCCTAGTACACGGGGCATTCCTTCAAAAGTTACTGCCATTTCACCTTCACCTAGTTCCTCCAATGCAAAGGAAATGACATCGGTTGGTTGATCTTTCCCACGATACTCGCGGTTTATATCTTGAATCGTGTCATTTGTGACAAACGTTACAGAAACCTCTGTTTCTGGTTCAATGCTTTCTACACTCGCTGCATGTTGCAAAAGCTTTTCTACAAGCTCTGTATGCTGTGCTGCAACTTCATTTGTTTCATCAGTAAAATCAATTGTTAAAATCATAGATCCTCCTACTTATCTGCCTTAGGATACTCAATACGTGAATGGAAAATTCCGTTCAATGTTTCGCAAAGTACTCTCTCTATACATTTTAACTCTTTTATTGAAATATCGCATTCATCAAACTGGTTATCTTGTACTCGATCGTCAATGATAGCTCTTACTAGCTTATGAATTTTCTCAGAATTTGGCTCTTTCATTGAACGCACTGCTGCCTCTACACTATCTGCCACACTTATTACGGCCGCTTCCTTTGTTTGCGGTTTAGGACCAGGATATCTGAAAGTAGCTTCTTCAATGGATTTCCCTTGTTCTTTCGCTTTAAACAAGAAAAACTTTAACAGACTTGTCCCATGATGCTGCAGCGCAATATCAATAATTTCCTGAGGCATTTTATAGCGTCTTAACATGTCAGCACCGTCAGTTGTATGGGCAATGATAATTTCTGCACTTGTTTCAGGAGGCAATGAATCGTGCGGATTAATACCTGACATCTGATTTTCAATGAAAAAAGCGGGTCTCTTCGTTTTTCCGATATCATGATAGTAACACCCTACACGTGCTAGTAAACCATCTGCTCCTATTTCTTCGCAGGCAGCTTCAGCTAAGTTTGCGACCATTACACTATGATGATATGTTCCTGGTGCTTCCATTAGTAATTTTTTTAGTAATGGATGATTCGGATTCGATAGCTCAATTAAACGTAATGACGATAATAAACTAAATGCTGACTCAAAGAATGGTAAGAGCCCCATTGTCAACGCTCCAGAAAGCAATGCAGATAACATGGCTGCAACAAAGTAAAACACTAATTCTGGTAAACCATAGGATGATTGTGTCATTAATAAATAAAAGGCGATAAACGCCATATTCACAAGGGAGATAACCGCAACTGCCTGTAAAATATGTGAGCGCTTTTCAACACTACGTAAAAAGAATAAACTTGCAAACCCTCCAAAAATGATATAAAGCGTAATTTCCATTTGCATAACGGATGAATAGCCTTCTTGAAAAATAACGCCAGCTGAAGCAGCAGTCATGACTGTAACAAGCACTGCGGCTTTATCATCTGCCAACAGGCGCACAAGCATTGTAGCCAATGCTGTTGGGAAAAGAAAGGCAATGGTCACATCAAACCCGCCAGAAACTAAACTAATGAATTTCATTAGCACAATGGACAAACTATAAACAATCACTGTTACCAACAATGCATTACGTTTTTTCCGTTCGTTAGCCTCCCAGCGCTCGAATAAAATATACATAAACACCATTTGGAGCAGTGTTAAAATTATGAGTCCTGCAATCGGTTTTAAGGAAGCTTGATTACTAATCATCCCTAAAAGCTCTAATTGTCGAAATGCCTCTTTATCAATAATCTGGCCTTCCTGCACAATAATCTGACCTTGTAAAATTCTTGTAGGCTCAACGCTTTCCTTCGCTTGCTCTCTTCTTATTTTTGTTTGCTCTTCGTTAACGGTTTCATTTTCAATGATACTTGTACGACCAATTAAAACAACCGTATTGAATATTTTATCGGGATACCCTCTTTGTCCTCTAATCTTCGTCTCAAAGTCATTTTGAGCGACAAAGACATTTTCAGGTCGAATGGATTTTTGTAAGTATTCCTCTACTGTTTTGGATAATTGGATACTTGTTCTATTTAAATCCTCATCGCTTTGCACTAATAGTCCTTCTAGCTGTGAATCCGTAAAGATGAGTGGCATTTGATCTTCATCGAGCGATTCAAATTTTTTGCGAAGCTGCCCTACTTGATCGGCAATTGCAATTGGTTCCTTGCTATTGGCCACATCCTTTTTTACCTCTAGTACATAATCAAATAACGATGTGACAATCGCTGCTCGCTGCTTGGCGACATCCTCCGAAAATTGATAGACCGGGCCTACTGCATTTGCGGCTTTTTCCCGCTCTTGTTGTGTCTTGTAGGTATCTTCTATTGTTTTAGTAGATCGTACGGTTTCAGGCGCTAGCTGTAAAGGTTTGAAATCATATGTAACTCCTTTAACATTGCCATACATCAAGCCAAATTGTAGGCATCCTGTTAAAATGAGAATGATGATAATAAAATAGCGAAAACCGATAAGCTCAGTAAATTTTCGAAGTTGTTTCTCCATCTGGCACCTCCTCTATCTACCTACTATCATACCAATTCAACATACATTTTTCTCGAAAAATGTATAAGAAAGCAAAAAACAGCTATACAAATTCGTATAGCTGTCACATTTTTTTCCATATTTTGATCATTTTCTTAATTCACAGTCATGGGGCAGACTTTTTTTAAACACGGTGCCCCTGTCGCTTCGCTTTCGGGGCAGACTTTTTTTAAACACGGTGCCCCTGTCGCTTCGCTTTCGGGGCAGACTTTAGAATGGCTTTGCCATTCTAAAGTTGCTGTTCTTCGTAGGCTTGGATGATTTTGGCTACTATTGGGTGGCGGACGACATCACCTTGTTCTAACACTTGGAAATGAATCGATTTTACATATTTTAATGTGCGTTCTGCCACGATTAAGCCAGACTCCGTATTTTTAGGCAAATCGATTTGTGTTTTATCACCTGTGATGACCATTTTCGAACCAAAGCCTAGTCGTGTTAAGAACATTTTCATTTGTTGATGAGTTGTATTTTGTGCTTCATCTAATATAACAAAAGCATCATCTAGTGTACGGCCACGCATGTAAGCCAATGGTGCAATTTCAATGGTCCCGCGCTCAATTAATCGTTGCGTCTGTTCAGCCCCGTAGATATCATTTAAGGCATCATAGAGAGGTCTTAAATAAGGATCTACCTTTTCCTTTAAATCACCTGGCAGGAACCCTAGAGACTCTCCTGCTTCAACAGCAGGACGAGTTAAAATAATACGCTTGACATGCCCATTTTTAAGTGCCTGCGTTGCCATGACTACCGCTAAATACGTTTTTCCAGTACCGGCTGGACCAATACCAAAAACAACGTCTTTATGACGGATTGCTTGTATGTATTCTCGTTGACCAATTGTTTTTGCACGAATGGGTTTACCTTTGGTCGTGCGTGCTATTTCTTCATCATAAAGCTCTGCGAAATATTCAATGGTACCTTTTTGAGTCATTTCAATAGCTGTCGTTACATCACGTTGATCAATATTAATTCCTTTGCGAATGACCTTCAATAATGCATGCAGCAGAAATGTTGCCTGTTCCTTAGCACTTTCTTCACCCGCAAGTTGAATTTGTTCACCACGGGTAATGATATGAACATTAAGTGCTTCCTCAACTAGCTTCATATTTGCATCAGAAATTCCGAGTAGCATAACCGCTTCGTTTGGATTATCCACTTGTAATACAGTTAACTGTTCTGACATAATCATTCTCCTTGTAGGCCATGTATTGGACTTGCAATGTTTTCATTGACTAAAAATAGAACTTTCCCTTCAACTGTACCATTACCCCACTTTGCCTGTAAAAGGTTTTCTTTTTTGATGATTGATTTGGCAGGTAACGAACGTATTACTTTTTCATGAAGAAGCGGGATAAGTAAAGACTCGATTTTCGATTCATCAAGCTCCACCTGCATCGTTTTCGTTTGCTGCTCCTCTACAATTGAAACATAGGGGTCTAGCCAATTCGGTAAATCCTTTTTTTGCACATAATCAACCTTTTCTTGATGAATACCTTTCACCAAAACGCGCCATTGCTTTTGTTGCAATGTTTCCATTGTAATTTTTGTAGGAATTTTAAAGGTACATTCAAGCCAATAATCTGCAAAAACCTCGCCCTTTGCGCCGACAAAAACATAATCCGCTCCACTTTCAATCACGCCACTAACAAGAACATCCCCCTCATAGGCTGTATCATTCACTGAAATTTTCCGCTCGCCATTTTGGATATCAAAGTGAGTAATAATACCGCTTTTGGTTGCTACTAATTGCGACGCTAATTTTTCATTTGCCTGCTTCGTTTGTTTAGGAGATTCCTGTGGCCTTAGTACAACTCGCCCTCCATTTTTTTCAATATGCACCCATGAGAGCTCTCGATGCTGTTCTAACAGCTTTTGGCGAATAACCGTATTAGACGGTAAATTTTTTTTAGAAAGCGGTGTTTCTATTTGAAAGGTATCATGAAACGTTTTACCTAGGCGCTGCTCCAGTTCTGGTGTTGCTGCTTCAATGTCTACCTTCCAAATCACCTGCGCACCAAGTATTGGAATGGCAATCATTAAAGCCAGACCAAGCAAAGTCCAAACCTGAGCTCGAAAAACTTGCTGCTCATCGGCGTAAAATACAGCCATTTTCAAGCGAAAGCCTCTTCGTAAACGACGAATTTTAGGTAAATGATGCATCGTTGTTTCAAACGAAACCTCTTGTTCTCTAAAGACGACACGCTTTAAAGGAACATGTTGTGCGTGCAATGCTTGAATAAAAGGATGAACATTTTCATGGCGCTTTATACGTATAATGATTGGCCGATTATTCCACATTTTAACTCACACCCATATTCTTTGTCATTTTCATATGAATCTCTTGTAAGTTTTCAACAGAGAGATGAAGCATTTCTTCTTTTAGTGCATGAATTTTCACCAAATCAGCCGTAACAGTAATATGATAATCTGCATAAGCAAACGAACAGGTCGTTGCATCTGCATGAATAAAACGGTAAGGTCCAATAATTTTTAATGATTCATATTCTGACAATTCAAGTAGTGGCGTTAATTGAAATAATTTTTTCATAAAAAAATGCCTCCTTCTTCGGCAATATATGCATCGAAAAAGGAGGACATGCTAGTTATTTTCTTTTTGCTTTTGGAGGGCCTAATATTTCAGCCATTACCACAGCCTGCATGAGAGCATTTTTAGATTGCGGGACTTGAAAAGGAGAATGTGTCCCAGTTACTTTCACTTCTTCTTTCCCAGCTGCTAATCGTCCTTTTTGCTCTCGGATAAACGAGCGCTTTGGCACATCCGCTGAAATGACAGGTGGCGCAACATAGCTTGGGACTTCCTTCGTCACTTGTTCCTCAACCAATTTCTTAGTCTCTTGAACCTTTTCATTTTCCGGAATCCAATCCCCTATAAATTCTCGAGCAAAATCTTCAAAACTTTGTGGTTTTTGATGATGCTGTGGAGTTTCTTCAAGCACAGGTGACTCTACACGTGTGTCCTTATTATTAAAAGGAGGCATTGATTTTTGTGGTTTTTTATTTTTTGATTTTCCGAAAATAGAGCTGACTATGGCAATTATTGCAAAAATAATTAATTGTTCCATATGTTAGTTCTGCTCCTTTCCGTTTTTAAACATTTGGTTCGTTTGTTTCTGGTTTATCGTTACTTACTTTTGAAATGGAATCACGCATAGCCGTATCAGCTTGAATATTACGATAGTTCATATAATCCATTATGCCAAGATTACCTGAGCGTAATGCTTCTGCCATCGCTTGAGGTACTTCTGCTTCTGCTTCTACTACTTTCGCTTTCATCTCTTGGACGCGGGCAATCATCTCTTGCTCATTCGCTACAGCCATTGCACGACGTTCCTCAGCCTTTGCTTGAGCAATGTTTTTATCTGCTTGCGCTTGTTCAATTTGTAATTCTGCCCCAATGTTTTTACCGATATCTACATCAGCAATATCAATGGATAAGATTTCAAAGGCTGTTCCAGAATCCAAACCTTTTGATAAAACGGTTTGTGAAATCATATCCGGATTTTCTAATACTTCCGTATGGCTAGTTGCTGAACCAATTGTAGAAACAATCCCTTCCCCTACACGGGCAATAACAGTTTCTTCACCAGCACCACCAACTAAACGCTCAATGTTGGCACGTACCGTAATACGCGCTTTAGCCTTTACCTCAATCCCGTTCATTGCTACACCTGAAATAAATGGTGTTTCAATCACTTTTGGGTTTACAGACATTTGAACTGCTTCAAGTACATCTCGCCCAGCTAAATCAATTGCAGCACAGCGCTCAAAGGATAATTCAATATTCGCACGGTGTGCAGCAATTAATGCATTGACAACTCGGTCTACATTACCACCAGCTAAATAGTGACTTTCAAGCTGGTTTATCGTTACAGGTAAACCTGCTTTATGTGCTTTAATCAACGGATTTACAATTCGAGACGGAATTACACGACGTAAGCGCATCCCAATTAATGTGAAAATACTAACACGGACGCCTGCAGCCAGTGCAGAAATCCATAGTGCTACTGGTACAAAGGTAAAGAATACCGCTAGTACAATAAATAAAATAACCAGTCCAGCTATAGGACCAATTAATGCTAAATCAAAACCCATTTCCTATTCCTCCATCTCTTTTTTTGTTTGTCTCACGACAATACGTGAGCCTTCAACTTTAATAATTTCTACATGTTTATTTGCATCGACATAGCCACCCTCTGATACAACATCAATGCGTTCACTGTCAAGAACCATTGTACCCGCTGGACGTAAAGGAGTAAGTGTAGTCCCTACTTTTCCTAACAATTCTGTGCGATTGACGTTGGAGACATAGCCCTCTTCTGTCGTAGTTGCATCCATTAACACCAGCCTGTTTAAGACATGCAGTTTTTTCCCGAAAAATTTCATCAGAATCACCATTCCTATAATCGCTATTACAAGCGCAATGAGAATTGCTATTATCATTTGCATAATATTTGCACCTGCCAGTAATAAACTTAGTATTATGAGCACACCACCTAAAATACCGACAATTCCACCAGGAACAAAAAACTCTGCCACTACAAGTGCTAAACCAATAACCAATAACAACAAGGATTCATAGCCAGCAAAGCCCGCAACCATATGTCCAAAGAAAAATAAACCAAGCGCTGATAATCCCATTATACCCGGAACGCCAAATCCTGGCGAATAGAGCTCCATGACAAGACCTAGACTTGCAATGGATAATAAAATTGGAACAATAATTGGATTTGTAATAAACCGAGCTAATTTCTCAGAGAATGTTGGTTCGATTGAAACGACATCACGATCTTGTAAGTCTTTTTTCTCTAAAAGTTCCTGAAAATTTTTCACGGTACCCTCTGAGTATTTGACCTTTAATGCCTCCGATGCTGAAAGCGTTAATAAATTTTTTCCCTCCGCACGATACTCTGGCAATTCATAATTGGAATCAGCCATTGCTAAAGCATACTTTGGATCTCGACCAGATGTCTCTGCTGCTGCTGACATTTGAGCAAGCCACGCACTATTTGCTTTCAAATCAGCTGTATTACCCGCTGAATCGATAACCGCTGCAGCACCGATTGTTCCATTGGGCACCATGTAGATTTCATCCGCATGTAAGGCTAAAAAAGCTCCTGCTGAATGGGCATCCTTATTAATAAAAGCAATTGTCCATATATCCGTTGCATCCATAAGCATGGCGATATCACTTGCTGCATTTACAAATCCGCCAGGCGTATGTATATCTAAGATAATCGCTTTCGCATTGTTTTCTTTAGCCTCATTAAAAGCTCGTTCTAAAAATGCGTGAAGCCCTCGCTCTACTTCATTATGAATAGGAACGTGGTAGACCTTACTGCTTGCAAACGCCGAAGTTAATGGAAACGCTAACAAAAAAGTCATCCATATTACTAGTAAATAGCTAAGGATTCTCCGTTTTCGCACCTTTTTCCCTCCCTTCTAACATGCTTCTCCTCTGTATATACGGTCAAACATGTAAAAAGTTTCACATATCTGAAAAATTATTTCGACTATTTGTACATGTTGCTTACAACTTAGTATTACACAAAAAAGCCGAATGAATCTAGTTGATATCCATCCGGCTTTTTCATATGTACGTAAATCGAGCAATGTAAAATACCTGGAATTAATTACAGCTGTAATTAATTCCAGGTATATCTTTGTCTGCTCAGTGAATCATACGATTGCGTGTTATGAACGTAGGGATTTTTAATGGGAAATTAAATTACCACTTACGTTTACGTGCAGCTTCTGATTTCTTTTTACGTTTTACGCTAGGTTTTTCGTAGAACTCGCGCTTTCTAACTTCTTGAATTGTACCACTTTTTGATACAGTACGTTTGAAGCGGCGAAGAGCATCTTCAAGCGATTCGTTTTTGCGAACGACAGTTTTTGACATCTCTCTTTCCCTCCCTCCGAACACACGTCAATACACAATTTAGGCAAATCACCTTCTGTTGTGTACTAAAAAATTATATCGTATTGTCTAATAATGGTCAATAGAAAGTGTGCGAAAATATCAAGTGAATTTTTGGTTTTATTTCTAATTGGAATTCGAAGAGCAAATTTGGCTCCCAATAAAAAAATAATTGTATTTTTCTATTCATATAGGGGTTTACAAAAAATAGAATATGGGCGTAGAATAATCACATTCAATTTAATACTGGCCAAATCTCAAACATTGAGAACGGAGGACCCAATATATTGGGGTTAATTCTGCACATGCAGAAAGGATGAGAAACTCTTTCGCCATCCTACCCGTCAGCTAACTTCGTCGGCTAAAGCGAAGGAGGTCCTATTCGACCACCTATTAGCATGTTTTCTCCTATTCTTTACATGCTTTTTTAGTTGGTCTTTTTTTATGCATATTTAAAATCAAGTAATTTAACATCTATAGAGGAGAACAAGATGAACACTTTTAGAAACACATTAAATCCTCCCAAAATTCTTGTACTTGGCTTTGCACTTATTATTATCATCGGGACTTTTCTTTTAACGATGCCTCTTTCTACAGAAGATGGAAAAGGACTTTCGTTTTTAGATGCATTATTCACCGCTACATCAGCAACTTGTGTAACGGGATTAATTGTTGTCGATACAGGTGATACTTTTTCAGTTTTCGGAGAAGTAGTCATTTTATGCCTAATCCAAATTGGTGGTTTAGGATTCATGACATTTGCAACATTGTTATTTTTACTACTCGGGAAAAAAATATCTTTAAAAGAAAGACTTTTGCTTAAGGAAGCATTTAATAATATTTCCATTGCTGGCCTTGTTAAATTAGTAAAGAGAATACTGCTCTTTACAGCATTGATTGAAATAATTGGTGGTCTTATTTTATCGATTCGTTTTTCTTTTGATATGCCTATAGGAAAAGCTGTATATTTTGGCTTTTTTCATGCAATTTCTAATTTCAATAATGCAGGTTTTGATTTAATGGGCGGATTTAATGGAATGACAGCTTATGTAGATGACCCATTCGTCGTTTTAACAATTTGCGCGCTCATTACAATTGGAGGCTTGGGGTTTATTGTCATGAATGAACTATATGAATATCGAGTTACTAAAAGACTTTCCGTTCATACAAAAATTGTTTTAGCGTCTACAATTATTTTAACGGTAAGCGCTACAATTTTGATATTTTTGTTTGAATTTGGAAATGATAAAACACTTGGTCCTTTAACTGAATGGGGCAAAGTATTGGGTTCTTTTTACCAAGCTGTTACACCAAGAACAGCAGGTTCCAATACACTGGCTATCGGTGACTTAACACATTCTACATTATTTTTAATAATTCTCTTAATGTTTATTGGAGCTGGATCTGGTTCCACTGCAGGTGGTATAAAAATAACAACTTTCGCAGTATTAGTTGCTACAATGTGGTCACAAATCCGTGGAAAAGAAGATGTTGTTTTATTTAAACGTAGAATTGTCACTGAGACTATCTTAAAGGCTTTGACTGTCACAATGTGTGGCGTACTTATCGTTGTTGTGGTGACAATCATTCTTAGCATTACTGAACAACGTCATAGTTTCATGATGTATTTATTTGAAGCAACCTCTGCATTTGGTACTGTCGGTCTTTCGATGGGGTTGACACCTGAGTTATCCCCTACTGGTAGAATTCTCATTATTTTAACGATGTTTGCTGGAAGACTAGGTCCATTAACCATTGCTTTCGCTATTACAAAACGACGAAAAACAGAAGCCTTTCGACATCCTAAAGGTAATATTATGATTGGATAACAAAATTAGAGGAGTGTGCTATAGCTATGGCTATTAAACAATATGCAGTTATTGGCCTAGGAAGATTCGGAACAAGCGTTGCCCGCAGGCTCCACGAAGCTGGACAGGAAATTTTAGGAATTGATATTAACGAAGAAAGAGTGGAGGATGCAGAACCCTATGTTACCCACGCTGTAGTAGCTGATACAACTGAAGAAAAAGCTTTAACCTCTATTGGTATAGGAAATTTTGATTGCGTTATAGTGGCTATAGGTAACGATATGCAGTCAAGTATTTTAACGGTATCTCTATTAAAAGAACTAGGGATAAAAAAAATTATTGCTAAGGCCCTTGGTAAAAGACATGGGCAGGTTTTGGATAAAGTAGGTGCTGATTGGATTATTTATCCCGAGCGAGATATGGGAGAGCGCGTGGCAAATCAGCTATTGTCTCCGAATATGCTGAATTATATCGAATTGTCTAAGGAATATAGTATAGAAGAAATTATGATCCCTTCAAAAATGGCTGGGCAAAATCTGCGAGATTTAGATTTGCGTGCGAAATATAACGTTAGTGTTATTGCCATTGTTCGAGTAGGAGACATCATTATTTCCCCTTCCCCTGAGCAAAACTTAGAACAGGAAGATATTTTAGTGATGATTGGTCATCGAAAAGATCTCGCTTTTTTTTCAAACATACAATAACAAAAAAAGGCTGTTTCAAGACCCCTTGATACAGCCAGCCACTTTTTCTTAGAAAATCTTCTGTTGATCCCTATCATCTTTTAAAATTTCTACTGCCTCTCTAAAACGTTGAGAATGGACAATTTCACGTTCACGTAAAAACTTCAAACTGTCATTTAAATCGGTATCATCAGATAAATCAATAATCCATTGATAGGTGGCACGTGCCTTTTCCTCAGCCGCAATATCTTCATATAAATCTGCTATTGGGTCCCCTTTTGCTTGAATATAAGTTGCTGTAAATGGCACACCAGAAGCATTTTGATAGAATAAAGCTCTGTCATGATTTACATAATGGTCCCCTAATCCCGCTTCTTTTAGCATTTCTGGCGTAGCATCTTTTGTAAGCTTGTAAATCATCGTAGCAATCATTTCTAAATGGGAAAACTCTTCAGTCGCTATATCTGTTAATAATCCAACCACTTTATCAGGAATCGTATAGCGTTGATTCATATAACGAAGGGCTGCTGCTAATTCCCCGTCAGCTCCTCCATATTGCTCAATTAAAAACTTAGCAAGCATAGGGTTACAAGTACTAACCTTTACCGGGTATTGAAGTTTTTTTTCATAATACCACAAGAATAAATTCCTCCTAATGATTTGTTATACTTGCCACGGCCATGGGGTATCAACCCAATTAAAAGGATAATCTGAATAACTTCGTCCAAAATTCATTAATGGACCAAACTTTTGTTCAAAATTTACTTTGAGCTTCATACTTTTTTCGGTGTTTTCATTAAATTGTTGAATAGCAGTATAGTCATGTGGATGTGTGTCTAAATAGAGATTTAACTCAACGATGACGAAATCAATTGCCTGTATTTCTTCAAGTAAGGTATAAAATTCGGGCGGCATCTTTTTAGTCATGCTTTCTCCCTCCTTTTCATCAGAAATGGATAGGGGCTAAATAATTGTGGCCATAGTGTTCCCGCCCTAAGTGCCTCTCTAGGGGTTTGGAATTGGGGGAGTCCAGGTGGTTGAAAGCCCATATATAATTGTGGTGGCGTAGCATAATACTTTACTTCGATGGGCTTGCAGGGATCAAAGGGACTAATATAGGGCTTCCAATACTTATACTGCGTAAACATGACATCCTCCTTTCTATATTCAAAATCATCAGTGGAGTATATGTGATGGTAGTAGGCATTATTCTACATGCAAAAAAGCCACTAGCTTCTTACAGAGCTAGTAGCTTAATATCCATAAAGAAATTATTAATAATTAGAATCTGCTATTAAACCATTCATGATGGCTACGCCAGAGCTTGCACCAATACGAGTTGCTCCTGCTTCCACCATGCTTTTCATATCCTCTAAGCTACGAACACCGCCTGAGGCTTTAACACCAAGTTCAGGACCTACTGTTTTACGCATTAGGGCAATATCTGCTGCCGTTGCGCCACCAGTTGAAAAACCAGTAGATGTTTTTACATAATCAGCACCAGCTGCCACAGCAAGCTCACATGCTTTTACTTTTTCTTCATCTGTTAATAAACATGATTCAATGATGACTTTTACAAGTGCGCTGCCTTTAGCTGCTTGTACAACTGCAGCGATGTCAGCTTGTACAAGGTCATAATTTTTATCTTTCAATGCGCCAATATTAATGACCATATCTACCTCATTTGCACCGTTCGCAATTGCATCTTTTACTTCAAATGCTTTCACAGCTGGTGTATTGGCACCAAGAGGGAATCCAATTACCGTACAAACTAACACGTCTGATCCTTGTAATAATTCACTACTGTGTTTCACCCAAGTCGGATTTACACATACAGAGGCAAAATTAAATTGCTTCGCTTCTGCACATAGTTTTTCAATTTGTTCTTTTGTTGCCTCAGCCTTTAATAATGTATGATCGATCATACGCGCAAAATTTTGTTCCATTTTTTAACGCTCCTTCTTCAATCAAGATGTACGTACCTCTTCGAATCATACCATTTTTTCACGTTGTCGTCTAATTTCTTTCTATTTAAAAGAATGTTGGTGTTGTCCTTATGAATGTAGCTTTTAATTATTAGCTATAATGAGGGTCCGTTCAAGTAATAGTATCCTTGAACAACTTTTACATAAGTATAGTTTACCCCCTAGTGAAACAATTAGTCCTGTAAAAAAAGAGGACAAAAACAAGCATAAAAAAATCTTTAAAGTATTGATTTTAAAAGGTTTATGTTATCATAAATCACGTATCTAAAATAAGTACACTACAAAATAATTTAAAATGAGAAGAAACACAAGGTAATGTGAAGTTGAAAGGATGATATAAATTATGAGTAACGAGCGATCAAAAATCGTGAGTTTCCATACTCTAGGTTGTAAAGTGAACCACTACGAAACAGAAGCCATTTGGCAACTATTTAAAGATGAAGGCTATGATCGCACTGAATTTGATCAGCAGGCGGATGTTTATGTCATTAATACATGTACAGTTACTAACACTGGGGATAAGAAGTCACGTCAGGTGATTCGTCGAGCAATCCGCCAAAACCCAGATGCAGTTATATGTGTAACAGGCTGCTATGCACAAACTTCGCCAGCAGAAATTATGGCTATTCCTGGAGTCGATATTGTTGTTGGTACGCAGGACCGTACAAAATTACTTGGTTATATTGACCAATATCGTGCTGAGCGTCAGCCAATAAATGCTGTACGTAATATTATGAAAAATCGTGTGTATGAGGAGTTAGATGTACCTGCATTTACAGACCGCACTCGTGCTTCCTTAAAAATACAAGAGGGTTGTAATAACTTCTGTACGTTTTGTATTATTCCGTGGGCACGTGGCTTAATGCGTTCTCGCGATCCACAAGAAGTATTACATCAAGCACAGCAATTAGTAGATGCAGGCTATCTTGAAATAGTCCTGACAGGTATTCATACTGGTGGCTATGGACAAGATTTAAAAGATTATAACCTTGCCCAATTATTACGGGATTTAGAAGCCAATGTTACAGGATTAAAGCGTCTCCGTATTTCGTCCATTGAAGCTAGCCAATTGACTGATGAAGTCATTGACGTATTACGTGAATCTAAAATTGTCGTAAATCACTTACACATTCCTATTCAATCTGGATCGGATACTGTGTTAAAACGTATGCGTCGTAAATATACTATGGAATTTTTCGGCGAACGTTTAACAAAATTACATGAGGCTTTACCTGATTTAGCTGTCACGTCTGATGTAATTGTCGGTTTCCCTGGTGAGACTGAAGAAGAATTTATGGATACGTACAACTTTATTCGTGATCATAAATTCTCCGAATTACATGTTTTCCCATTTTCTCCACGTACAGGAACTCCTGCTGCACGTATGGAAGATCAAATTGATGAAGACATTAAAAATGAGCGTGTACACCGACTCATCTCACTAAATGATCAGCTAGCTAAAGAGTATGCTTCTCGCTTTGAAGATCAGGTGTTAGAAGTTATTCCCGAAGAATTTGTTCATGATGGTAGTGAAGAGGAAGGCCTTTTAACGGGCTATACAGATAATTACTTAAAAGTAGTGTTTGAGGGTCCTGAAAGTCTCATCGGACAGCTTGTAAAGGTGAAAATTACACAAGCAGGCTACCCACATTCACAAGGACAATTTGTACGTGTTTTAGAGACAGTTAAATAATGAACAATAAATGGGTTGCCTGGAATATGGGCAACCCCTTTTATTGGTTTATTTGTCTTTATCATTTTTAACTAGCAATGATCAAGGGCTAGTAGGAGGTGTGAGTCCGAATAGTACTGGTGTTATAACACTACTTCCTACGCCTAAACGGATTTGTTGAACTTGCAATACTTTCACAGTTAATTCTAATACAATTTTTTCACGCAATGTGCTAAACGTACATTCTGGCGCAGCCATAATTGGTGAAAAATCAAGCTCAAAGAAGTTCGCTGCTACTAATTCCCCAAATGGTTGTTCATTGTATTTCACAAGATTTTGGAAGAAAGCCTTATCTAGACGAGCATCCATTTGAGTAGCTTCATTCAGGAAATTCGCTTCTGCAAACTCAGAAATTCCTAAAATGGGTGTTGAGCCTCCAATTATTTGTGGGAAAGTAAGATCTGTAAAACCAGAAAATGGAACGTCAGCAATTCTATCTCGAAGTGCTCCATTACAAGCTGATGAAGCATATTCGATATTTTTACGAATATGTCCTGCTACAAATAATTTAGCTCTTGTTACTCTAAAGAAGTCTGTACCATCAATACGCGCAAAGCTAACTGGTACTAGCTTCACTTGATTTAGGAATACATTTTTTTTCACTCTTTTGATTTCAGTTGCTGCCGGAGTAAGTGTAATATCTGACTCTACAACGATTTGCAATGTTGGTTCTGCCAGCACAACTGGAACTTTTATAGTGGGTGCCAAAACCGGTGTAGTAATGACTGGTGTAATTTCATTTGTTAATGGTATTTGCTCCGTTGATGCCACAGGACAAGGTAGATTTTGATTTTCAAATTGTTCACTCAAAAAATTTCCTCTTTTCATTTTTAGTATTAGAGAGCTCTCCTATCGCTAGAATATGTAGCAATTAAATCTATACATAGACGTATATATTAGAAAACGAACTTTTATACTGAATGAAATTCATTTATTGTCCAGAGTACAGACTGTCATATAGAACCCGAATTTTTTGTACTTGTATCATATGAATCGTTAAATCTAATACTATATTTTGACATAATTGATTGGCATAAGTTGTTGAGGCATTTTGTGTATCAAAAGCTGTATATTCAATACTCTGCTGTATATAGCCTTCTATCAATAATTTTCCATTTTTTGCTGTACATGTTCCATTTCCAAATGATTGGGATAAACGAATAGGTATAAATCTACAATTGGTGAGTACTACTTCATTCGAGATCTCTTTCACCCCTACAATCCCTTTTTCAAATGCCATAATCTCTTCTAGACATATTTCAATTTTATATTCCCCAACTATAACAGGTACTCGAATATGTATTAAATCAGATTCGTATGAGGTGGCTTCCCCTTTTTTAATTGATGGTGAATGATGTAAGGGAGTGACCACTGATTGAAAGGATTGATGCTGCCCATTATTTTTATCATTCTTATCAGTTTGCATGATTGAAATCAATTGATTGATGTCTGAACGAACTAAACGACATTCAGGATGTTCAGGGTAATCTGTTGTCGTTTGGAAAAGCTTTGTTTCAAGCTGTGGAGTTAAGGGATCTTTTACGTTTAGAAATTCAAATGTAGTATTTTGAACATGTTCGCCATAAATAGGAGCATGGAGAAAATCATGAATTTCTACATACGTAGAAAACAAGCATTTTTGGGTGATGGAGTATATCTCCCCATCCAACGATTTAGAAGTAGGATTGTTTTTCTCCGAATTCCCTGTCCCCTCAAAATGCCATTTATGTTCAACTGTGGATTCAACATCTGAGTGAATTGCTAAATCTTGTTTTTCCACTTGGGATTCATCACGGTCAGAAGGAAATTCATCAATGTCCTCAACCATCGTTTCTGTAGGTTCGGATACAATCTCTGTTACAATCGATTCCTCCACAGTCCCCTCTTTCATGTCTGGGGAGGGTTCGATTTCTCCCTCAATGGTTGAAATGGATAGGTCTTCATTGGCATCTGATAGGTCTGTTAAAGCTATTTCCTTATCAAGGTGCTGTTCACTATTTTGAAATTCCTCTTTAGGTATTGCTAAGTCTAGATCGGATAGTACATGGTCCTCCAAAGAATTCTCATTGCTACAAAGCTGGAGCTTGTTATCTACCTCAACAAACGTTTCTACGGAACTAGGTATGTCCTGATTGGAGGCTACAGGATCTGGTGATTCCTCTCCAAGCCTAATCTCATCTTTTATATCCCTAAGCAGCGTATTGCTTTCTTCTTGATTAGCTGGAGATTCATCATCTATTGTTTGATACGCCCAATCAGAGTATTTATTTAGCTTAGTGGATACTTCTCTCATTTCTCTAAAGTTAATCCATGGAGTATTCATTTATTCACTCCTAAACAATATTAAGTACATTTACAACACAATGAACAACGTTATTAATGTAAAGATTACCATTCTCATTACAATTTATAGTATGCTTGATTTTCCCTTTTGTCACAGTATCCTCGGGGTCATATGTTTATGGCTTTATTCCTTTTTTAGATGTAAAAAGGCAGTTAAAAGTTCGAGTACATCCGAACTTTCAACTGCCAGCTAAAATAATGAATTTTTATTAGTGCCCTGTTATGACTCTATTCAATATTTGAGATTAACAAAATTCTGAAGGAGGCGTAGGATTAACTATTGGTGAAGCTGGTGGTGTAAGTCCTGGAAGAACAGGCGTTACTACGCTACTTCCAGCTCCCAAACGAATTTGTTGAACTTGTAATACTTTCACAGTTAATTCTAATACGATTTTTTCACGTAATGTGCTGAAAGTACCTTCTGGCGCTGCCATAATTGGTGAAAAATCAAGCTCAAAGAAGTTCGCTGCTACTAATTCCCCAAATGGTTGTTCATTGTATTTCACAAGATTTTGGAAGAAAGCCTTATCTAGACGAGCATCCATTTGAGTAGCTTCATTCAGGAAGTTCGCTTCCGCAAACTCGGAAATTCCTAAAATGGGTGTTGAGCCTCCAATCGTTTGTGGGAAAGTAAGATCTGTAAATCCTGAAAACGGAACATCTGCAATTCTATCTCGAAGTGCCCCATTACATGCTGCTGCAGCATATTCGATATTTTTACGAATATGTCCTGCTACAAATAATTTAGCTCTTGTTACTCTAAAGAAGTCTGTGCCAGCAATTCGTGCAAAGCTAACTGGTACTAGCTTCACTTGATTTAGAAAGACATGTTTTTTGACTCTTTTGATTTCAGTTGCTGCCGGAGTAAGTGTAATATCTGACTCTACAACGATTTGTAAAGTTGGCTCTGCCAGTACAACTGGAATTTTAATAGTTGGCGCTGTTACTGGAGTAGCAACCAGTGGCGTAAAATCATTCGTCAATGGAATTTGTTCTGTTGATGTTACTGGACAAGGTTGAATCTGACTATCAAATTGTTCACTCAAAAAAATTACCTCTTTTCAATTTATAGTTTTAGTGAGCTCTCCTATCGCTAGAATATGTAGCAATAAAAACTATATATGGACATTGAACTTGTTCTCTTACATATTTTATTTGGAATTTTTGAGCCTAAATTTTTTTATGAATTTGATTCCACTCCTTTTACCGTAGTGGGAAACCCATAAAAAAACCACCTAAATTAATATTAGGTGGCCTTCTTATTGCTCCTCATGAAAGAATTTATTTATGACTCAGTATTATTCAAATTCATATGAGATGGCAGACAACGCATACAGTGGTGCTGTTTCTGCTCGTAAAATTCTTGGTCCTAAAGACATGGTTTGAGCACCTGCTTGTAACAAGGCCTCTGCCTCTTTACGAGAAATGCCACCCTCTGGACCAAATATAATAAGGATTGATGTTAATTTTTTCTCATGCACAAGTTTAAGCTTGTCCGCAAATCTGGTGCGTTTCTCAGCCTTTGCATCCTCTTCGTCTGCAATAAAAACGGCATCAAATTGGTCTATATCTTGTAACAATTGTTTAAATGTAACAGGTTCATACACCGCTGGAATATGTGTACGATGGGCTTGTTCAGCCGCCTCTTTTGCAATTTTTTGCAATCTTTCTTGCTTTTTAGCCCCTTTTTTCTTGTCCCATTTCACAATTGAGCGTTCGGCTTCGAATGGCAGTAAGGCAAACATACCAAGCTCTGTCGCTTTTTGTGTAATCAGCTCTAGCTTATCACCCTTTGGTAAGCCACAAGCTACTGTTATTTGAATAGGTAGCTCAGAAGAAGGGATTGTTTCGCCCGTAGCGTCAATCGCTACCTCATCACCTTCAAAGCCTGTAATCTTACAAATATGAGCAATATTTTGTGCAACAACAATGATCTGATCGCCTTGTTTCATGCGCATCACACGTTCAATATGCCGTGCATCTTCTCCGCTAATACGTGCATTCTCTATGGCTGTTTCAATAAAATAACGTTGCATGCTCCACAGTCCTTTCTAGCAAGAAATAAAGCACCAAATCACCAGCACATGGCTTACGATTTGGCGCTTCCTCCGTCAAGTTATAGTGGACGACGGGCAATGATCGCTACCCAATCTTCCATTAATAATACTTCTTCAATCATAAAGCCTGAAGCCTCAAGAGCTACTTTAACATCATCGCGTTTGGCACCGATAATGCCTGAAGTGACATATAATCCACCTGGTTTCACAATGGTAAATGCATCGTCAGTGAAGGACATAATAATTTCTGCCAAAATATTTGCGACAACCACATCTGCTGGTTCTTTAACAGTGTCTAATAAATTTCCATGGAAAACAGCTACTTTGTCTTCTACTTTATTTAAGGCAACATTTTCTTGTGCTGAGCGAACTGCTACCTCATCTAAATCAAGGGCATGCACATTTTTAGCCCCAAGTAATGCCGCTCCAATAGACAATACGCCGGACCCTGTTCCAATATCAACAACTGTATCCCCTTCTTTAATGACCTTTTCAAGTCCTTGTAGACACATGACTGTAGTTGGGTGTGTTCCTGTACCAAATGCCATCCCTGGATCTAATTCTATAATTAATTCATCTGTAGAAACAGGCGTATATTGCTCCCATGTAGGGACAATGGTAAAGCGTTCAGAAATTTTAACTGGATGGTAGTATTGCTTCCATGCAGTTGCCCAATCCTCTTCGTTGACCTCAACAATGGATACTACATTTTCACCGATATCAATGTTAAAGTTCGTTAGATTCGTAATAGCTGCTTTAATCTCCTCGACCGTTTCATTTAAGAAACTAGACTCTGATAAATAAGCTTTAACAATGACGCCATCCTTCGGGAAATCCTCTTCATTTAGTGCATAAATTTCACCATATTGATCTTCACGGGGCTTCGCAAACTCTGCAGAATCTTCAATAACAACACCACTTGCTCCTGCTTCATGCAAAATATTCGAAATTGCTTCTACCGCTTCATTTTTTGTATGAATGGATAATTCTGACCACTTCACGTAGCTCTTCAGCTCCTCTAATTATTCACCTTGGAATTTTTTCTTAATTTTATCGAATAGTGAACTTCCTTGCTCTTCAGGGATATCGCCACTAATTTCTGCAAATTCTCGTAATAATTGCTTTTGTTTTTCCGTTAACTTCTCTGGTGTCATCACCTTCACGGTAACATACTGGTTGCCCATGCCATAGCCATGAACATTTTTTACACCTTTGTCTTTTAATCGGAATTGAGCTCCTGACTGTGTTCCGGCTGGAATGCGTAGTTTTACTTTACCGTGAACAGTTGGTACTTCAATTTCATCTCCAAGTGCAGCTTGCGGGAATGTCAATTTCAACTCGAAATAAATATCATCCCCATCACGTTCGAAATCATTATGACCTTGAACACGGAACATAATATATAAATCCCCTGCTGGTCCACCGTTTATACCTGGCTCACCTTGACCAGATACACGAATTTGTTGACCATCATCGACACCAGCTGGAATTGACACTTTAATTTTTTTGCGTTTTTGAACTTTTCCTTCTCCACGACAAGTTGAACATTTTTCTTTAATGATCTTCCCTGTACCATGACAAGTTGTACAAGAACGACGGTTCATCATACGACCAAATGGTGTATCCACTGCTTGGTTGATTTGGCCAGCGCCATTACATGTCGAACATGTTTCAGGTTGCGTACCAGGCTTTGCTCCTGAGCCATGACAAGTCTCGCAAGTTTCATCTTTAGGAATTTCAATTTCTGTTTCTTTCCCAAAAATAGCTTCTTCAAATTTAATATTCATGCGATATTGCAGGTCGTCACCTTTGCGTGGCGCATTTGGGTCCTGACGACGTCCACCTCCGCCAAAGAATGAACTGAAAATATCCTCGAAGCCGCCAAAGCCGCCGCCTCCAAAGCCACCACCAAAGCCAGCATTTGGGTCCTCATGACCAAATTGGTCGTAGCGTGCTTTTTTCTGATCATCACTTAATACTTCATATGCTTCAGCGATTTCTTTGAATTTTTCATCTGCACCCGGCTCTTTATTAAGGTCAGGGTGATATTGCTTTGATAATTTACGGTATGCTTTTTTGATTTCATCTTTTGTTGCCGATTTTGTTAGGCCAAGCACCTCGTAATAATCGCGTTTCTCCATGATTCACACTCCGCTCTGTTTGCATAAAATCTATTGTAACATGCAGTCGATAAAACTGCCTTATTTTTTCGAGTAATCGCTCTATAAATTTGAGGTTTTTACTACTTCCTAGCAGTGTTAACGTATGCAAGTATTCCTTAATTGGTACCTTTACTAGTTCCATAACCTTACTTCATGACAAAAGCCAAAGCCGCAAGCGGTCTTTGGCTTTTTCACTTTACTGTGCTTTTAATTCTTATTTATCGTCTTTTACTTCTTCGAAATCAGCGTCTACAACACCATCATCTTTTTTACCAGCACCAGCGTCTGCTTCTCCGCCTTGTGCTGCTTGAGCAGCTGCTGCCGCTTGTTCATAAACTTTCATAACTAATGGCTGTAAAACACCTTCTAATTTTTCTTTAGCTGCTTTAATGCCTTCTAATTCGCCAGCTTCAAGTGCCTTTTTCAATTCATCACGAGCATCTTCTACAGATTTTTTCTCATCTTCTGTAATTTGTTCACCTAGGTCAGTAATTGTTTTATCCACTTGGAATACTAATTGGTCAGCTTCGTTGCGAAGATCTGCCTCTTCTTTACGTTTAGCATCTGCATCAGCATTAGCCTCTGCGTCTTTTACCATACGTTCAATTTCTGCCTCTGATAAACCTGAATCAGATTGAATTACAATTGTTTGTTCTTTGTTTGTACCTAGGTCTTTCGCTTTTACCGATACGATACCATTTTTATCAATATCGAAAGTTACTTCGATTTGAGGTACACCACGTGGTGCTGGTGGAATATCAGCTAATTGGAAGCGACCTAATGTTTTGTTGTCTGCCGCCATTGAGCGTTCACCTTGTAGTACGTGAATATCTACTGCTGGTTGGTTGTCTGCCGCTGTAGAGAATACTTGTGATTTAGAAGTTGGGATTGTCGTGTTACGGTCAATTAATTTTGTGAACACGCCACCCATTGTTTCAATACCAAGTGAAAGTGGTGTTACGTCAAGTAATACAACGTCTTTCACATCACCTGTTAATACGCCACCTTGTACTGCAGCACCCATTGCTACAACCTCGTCTGGGTTTACACCACGGTGAGGTTCTTTGTTAGTTTCTTTACGTACTGCTTCTTGTACTGCAGGAATACGAGTAGAACCACCAACTAAAATAACTTGATCAATTTCAGAAGTTGAAAGACCTGCATCAGATAATGCTTGTCGTACTGGACCAACTGTACGATTTACTAATGGTAATGTAATTTCATCAAATTTTGCACGAGTTAAAGAGATTTCTAAGTGTAAAGGACCTGCTTCACCAGCAGTAATGAACGGTAAAGAGATTTGAGTGGATGTTACACCAGATAAATCTTTTTTCGCTTTTTCAGCAGCATCTTTTAAACGTTGCATCGCCATTTTATCTTTTGATAAATCAATGCCATTTTCTTTTTTGAATTCTGCTACTAGATATTCGATAATCGCGTCATCGAAATCATCCCCACCTAGTTTGTTATCACCAGCTGTTGCTAATACTTCAAAGACACCATCACCTAACTCAAGGATCGATACGTCAAACGTACCACCACCAAGGTCAAATACTAACACTTTTTGATCTTGATCTTGTTTATCTAAGCCATAAGCTAGCGCTGCAGCCGTTGGTTCATTGATGATACGCTCTACTTCTAGACCAGCGATTTTACCAGCATCTTTTGTTGCTTGGCGCTGTGCATCGTTAAAGTAAGCAGGAACTGTAATTACTGCTTTCGTCACTTTTTCACCTAGGTAATCTTCTGCATAACCCTTTAAATATTGAAGAATCATAGCTGATACTTCTTGTGGAGTGTAATCTTTGTCTTCCACCGTCACTTTTTCAGCTGTACCCATTTTTGATTTAATAGAAATGATTGTGTTTGGGTTTGTTACTGATTGACGTTTTGCTACTTCACCAACTTGACGTTCGCCATTTTTAAATGCAACAACAGATGGTGTAGTACGATTACCTTCTGGATTTGGAATTACTTTTGGTTCGCCACCTTCAAGTACAGAAACGCAAGAGTTTGTTGTTCCTAAGTCAATACCAATAATTTTGCTCATTAAAATTTCCTCCTATTAATTCGACGCACGGGATGCGTTTTTTCACTAATTTTAATTGACTAAATAGTGCTAAGACTATTCGTTCACAGATACCATTGTTGGGCGTAACACACGATCTTTTAAGATATATCCTTTTTGTAGCTCGCGTAAGACTACACCCGTTTCTTTTTCACTATCCTGTTCCTGCATAACAGCTTGGTGGATATTTGGATCAAATTGCTCGCCTTCTGCTTTTATCACTTGCAGGCCTTCTTTTTCTGTAGCTTCTAGCAATGAGCGATACACCATTTCAATTCCTTTAATAATAGATGCAGTTTCTTCAGAAGTTGTCTCCACCTGTAATGCACGCTCAAAATTATCAAGGACTGGCAATAAATCAGATAATAAGCTTTGCGCTCGGTACTTTTCAGCAGCCTCACGATCTAGTTGTTGACGACGACGCATATTATCGAAATCTGCACGTAGGCGTAAATGTCGGTTTTCCTCGTCATCTAGCTTTGCTTGTAATTCAGCAAGTTTCGCCTCATATTGCTCTTCCACTGATAATTCAATTTCCTCTTGAACCTCTGAACGTTCTACTTCCTCTGTTGCCGTTTCTGCTTGTACATCCTCTTGTACTAAATCTTTGTTTTCAGTTGTTTCCGTCACTTGAATCCTCCTCATTATCATTCACTACGATTCTTCGTAAATGCTTGTGTTAAGTCCAAGCGTATTACGTCTAATAATGCCACCACACGCTTATAATCCATGCGTGTTGGACCAATAATAGCAATGGCCCCCTGTTGATCATCACCAATAGAATAAGTAGTGGTAATGACACTGCAATTTTCCATTTCTAGCTGTTTATTTTCTGAGCCTATTCGAATATGAATTCCTGATTCATTTGGATGGAATAGTGACTGCACTTGGCTGGTCGTTTCCATTAAGTCCAATATCATACGGACTTTATTTAAATCATGAAACTCAGGTTGGTTAAACATATTCGTTTTACCACCATAGAAAATTTTACTTTCTGAATTATGCATTGTCGCTGTTACGAGTGCGTGGATAAAATCATCCGCTGATTGTACATGTTGCTGTAATACTGCCAACACTTCAGCTTCAAGGCTTTTATGGAGCTCTTCTAATGACACACCTATTAAGCGATCATTCAAGATATTGACCATTTTTTCTAAATCCGAAGCGGTAAAATCAGGTGGTAAATTAAATAAGCGATTTTCAACATGTCCATTATTCGTCACGATAATCGCTACTGCTGTATCACTAGACAGTGGTACAATCGAAAATCTTTTGACACGATGTCTTTGAACATCAGGCCCTAATAGTATGGAAGTATAAGATGTCAGCTCTGATAGAATATTGGCTGACTTTCGGATAATATGCTCTACTTCTACAAGTCGATCATTGAAAATCGATTGGATCTGTTGAATGTCTCTCGAATTAATACCTTGAGGACTCAACAAATGATCTACATAAAATCTGTAACCCTTTTCCGAAGGCACTCGACCAGAGGAAGTGTGTGTTTTTTCTAAATAGCCTAATTCCTCTAAATCCGCCATTTCATTTCGAATTGTGGCTGGACTAAATGTAATCCCTTGTTTTTTGGAGATTTGGCGAGAACCTACCGGCTGTGCAGATAAAATAAAGTCATCTATAATTACTTGCAAAATCTGTAACTGCCGATTTGTTAGCATGATTATCACCTCTGTTAGCACTCAACCAAGAGGAGTGCTAATACTATTATTAAATTATCAAATCCCACAATTTATGTCAACGATATCGCTCATTCTTCTAGCAAAAATTGTTGAAATACTTCATTCCCCACAAAACGTCCTTTTCTTGTGAGTCGAACACCTATATCATCATGTTCTAAAAGTCCTTTTGATACTAGCTCTTTCAGAACAGAATCATAATGAGCTACGATTGGTGTTTTCAACTTTTCTTCATATATTCTGTGCTTAACTCCATCTGTTTTACGCAGTCCTAAAAACATTTGTTCTTCTCTTTTTTCAGCCTGCGATACCTCATGCTCATGGACAATTGGAAGCTCCCCCGCCAAAACAGTTTCCATATATTTTTTTAATGGTCCATGATTGGAGTAGCGTACACCTGCTAGATATCCATGAGCACCAGCACCAAAGCCAGCATATTCGTCATTATCCCAGTAAATCTTGTTATGTTCTGAATGATAACCAGGCTTCGCAAAATTACTAATTTCGTATTGTTGGAGACCATGCAATTCCATTTGCTGCATTAAAACATCGTACATATCTGCTTCTAAATCTTCTGTTGGTAAAAGGAGCTTTCCTTTTGCGTACTGATTATAAAAAATCGTTTTTGGCTCCACAATAAGGGAATACGCAGAAAAATGAGGCAAATCAAGGACCAATGCTTTTTCTAATGAGTCCTTCCATTGGGCCATCGTTTGTCCTGGCAATCCATACATTAAATCAATACTAATATTTTGGAAGCCGATTTTTTTAGCTAAAGCTGTTGTTTTATACACATGCTCATTACTATGTGTGCGTCCGATTTTTTGTAACAGTTCTTGATTGAAGGATTGCACGCCCATGCTTAGTCGGTTGACACCGCCATCAAACAAAACTTGCAATTTCTCCGCAGACAATTCATCTGGATTAGCCTCTGATGTAAATTCTGTCACACTATTCATTGGAATATACGTATGAATTAATGTTAGAAGTTTGTCCAATTGCTGTGGTGATAATGCTGTGGGTGTTCCCCCACCTAAGAAAATTGTTTCGATATGACGAAAGCCTTCGGGATTTTTTTGCGTTGCAAGCGCCATTTCCTTTCCAAGAGCTTCTATATATTCATCCACTGGTTGATTTTTAAAGTAAAATTTATTGAAATCACAATAATTACAGATTTGATGACAGAAAGGAATATGAATGTAAACACCTCGTGCCATAGCTATCCCTTCTTTCTCGTTAAGTCTTTTCCATTTCTACATTATAACGAATCAATAGAAGGAACGCTATGAAACCATCTAGTGGGTTTACACAAATATTTTCCCCCATTATTTTTTTACAAACTAAAAACTAGTAGCCAAAGATATTCCTCTAGCCTACTAGTGAACAAATGATTCTATGATGTTATAAAAATACCTACAGTAACAAGTGCTGCTTTAATGGAGAAATGCGAAAAAGAAGCAAAAAAATTAGCTAATTTCCTACGTAAAGCATGAATCGAGCACTAGAAAAAATGTAATTCATGAATAACAAACGATTCCGACTACTATGCCTAAAAGCACCAATAAATAAGGTTGCATTTTCCATCGAATTAAACCCCATAAAAAGACCGCGACAAAGATAATATCTAAACCGTTTTGAATAGTCTGTGTCACAATCGGATGGATAAAGGCGGCGGTCAAAATACCAACAACTGCCGCATTGGCTCCTGCCATTGCCCCCTTCAGTCGGGTATGGCGACTTAAGCTGAACCAAAAAGGGAGGGCGCCTATTACTAACAAAAATGCCGGCAGAAAAATTGCCAAAGTGGCTATCATTGCTCCTGGTACACCTGCAATAGCCATGCCGATATAAGCTGCAAATGTAAATAAAGGCCCTGGAACTGCCTGTGTCATACCGTAGCCTGCTAAAAAGTCTGCTGTACTCATTTGTCCACTTTGAACAAACTGTGTCTCTAATAAAGGTAAGACCACATGGCCCCCACCAAATACCAATGCACCTGCTAGATAAAACTTCTCAAACATTGTTATCCATTCATCATTCCATAAAGCACTTATCATCGGTAAGCCAAAGAGCAGTATTAAAAAAAAGCTTAATAAAACAATACCCGTGGATTTAGAAATAGGTACTTGAATCACTAAAGGGGCATCTTCATTACTTTTTTTTATTTGTTGAAAACCGATACAAGCAGCTAGTACTATCGCTGCTATTTGTGCCAACGGATGGATCCATACTAGCACGATGATGAGCGCCATTATAGCCATTAACCAATGTAATTTTGTTGACAGTAATTTTTTGCTCATATCAAATATTGCATTTGCCACAATCGCAACAGCCACTAACTTCAAGCCATGAATCCAATCCATTTTTATTTCTGTATACATGGAAAAATAGGCAAATACCATCAATAACAACACAGAAGGTAGCGTAAAGCCCAAAAAGGAGAGTACACTTCCTAATAAACCACCCCTTAATAAGCCAATTCCCATACCTACCTGACTAGATGCAGGTCCTGGTAAAAATTGACTCAATATGACAAGCTGGCTATAATCCTGGGCTGATAGCCATTTACGCTTTTGCACATATTCTTGTTGAAAATAACCTAAATGAGCTGTTGGTCCCCCAAACGAGGTACAGCCTAATTTTAATGAAACATAAAAAATCTCCCATAGCGTTCGCAAACTCTCCACTACTTTCCATAGCTTTTTATCCATCATACATGGAAAATAGATTTTTTCAGATTAAGAGTTTGTAAATTTTCATTCATTGCTAATCTTTTTTTATTTTAATGGTGGTATCAAGTTTACTGCCATCCTTATCGACAGGGGTTAACGTATAATTTTTCTCAGATAAGTATAGTCCATCCACACGGCTTCCCCATTTTGTTCCTTCTTTATTTAAAGGATAGGGTGTTTCAAAAGTCCATGATTGCCCTCCTTTAGATTGAATTTTAAAGTGTAAAGCATCGTTGACAATACTCTTCTCCGTAGAAAAATAAATTGTAGTTGAGATAGGTGTGGAAACAACACGATCAATCATTAATTCCTGCTGATCAATATGTTTTACTTTTTTTTCGATTGAAAAAATGTGTCGATCTTCTTGTAATTGCTCTTGTGATGCCTCTACTTGAAATTCCCACGGCTTTTCAATGCGTGTTTCTACATTCCAATCTTTATAACGAATGTCCAATTCCACATGTTCATCTGTCGGGAAATCATCCATTTTGATGCTATTGTAGATGGTATAAACATTTGCAGATTTGGCAATAGACTGCCCTCCATTACGAACCATATAATCCTTACCATTCACAAGTATTTGAGGAAAGAAAAACACCTGATGATCTGGCTTAAACTCTTTGGTTGGTTTGAAGGTTGCATTCAGTAAAATTTGATTGTCATCCATGATTACTTCATTTAATGTTAAACGCCCTAAACTATTGTTAGCTGTTTCCCCTACCTCTGTTTTATAAGCTTCAAAATCCACCCCCCTATCCCGCAGCCAATACAGCAAAGAGGAACTACTAACTACTAAGACTAATAAGAATACAACAACAATTCTCCACTTTTTGCGTCCTCGATTTTCCTTATTTAAATCTACAACTCGAAAGATATCATCGGACAACAAGTACACCTCTTTTTTTTAAATAGTTATGTTTTATTGTAGTTAGTAAAGAGTCATTATATAACCTGAATAGAAAGCATAGTTGGACAAATTCAATATGTATAAAAGGAATCATTCAATCCCTTTTTTTAGTTGACGCACCTTATTTACTTCTTCCATTAAATAGTCCACGAATAGATCATCTCTTACTAGCCAAGCCTGGTAAAATCGCTTTACATACCATTCGGCATCCTCAAAGCTCCTATAGGTTTGCTCAAGTCGATTTTTATTTATTTCAATGATCCAATTCATTTCATTATTTGAATAAAGAAGAAAGAATTCATCATGGCGATTTTTATAGAGGGTTCCAAAGGTGGCGCCCTTAAGGTTATAGCGATTTCTTTTTGCGTCCTCAGGAATTGGCTCTAGGTGGAATGTTTCTAACACAAATTGCTTATATGCCTCCACTGTTAATGAGCACCCTGCTGCTTTTTGATGCCCTCCTCCACCAAACAAGGTTGCGATGGAAGCCACATTAATATGATCATGTATCGTACGGAAGGAAACTCTTTTACTTCCCATATTAATCATTGCAATATAATCAAGATGTATATTTTCTTTTCCTAATTCATTGCCAAGCTCAGAATGATAGGATTCTGCATAAACCACTCCACCATAGAAGTCACCTAAATTAGTTTGTATAAGCTCACGTTTTTTTCGGCGAATATAACGTTCTATTTTCTCCTCTTCCATGCTTAAAATTTTCTTTTCGAATTCATCAAAGTCGAAATGAGACTGACTTTTTAAACGATCCAGCATTTTTTCTTCGAATTCCTCTATAGACACTAAAAAAAAGAGTGCATTCAATCGTTGAGCCTGATAATTTCCATTCTTTTCCCATTCCCATGTATCATATTGTCTCACTAACTCAACAAACTCTGTAAGAACATCTGTTTTTTCTAACAGTCCATGCATGACAAGATATTGATAAAATAATGATGTGGCAGACGTTAAAAGACCATGCTCATCTTCCATTATAACCTTACCCCACTCGTACTGATTGAGGTGGAGGGCTGTTTGATGATGGTCTAAAAGCTGCACGTTCCCAGTAGCCTGAAAGTAATCATCAATTCTTTTTTCGTTCCCCTCATTCGGAGAAAGATCTGTAATAAATAAAAAAGTTTTTGACTGTTCATGGTCCAAAAAGAACTCAATCTCGCGGTCAAGTGCCGTAACAGAGTTATACCGTATTTTCACCTGATCGCTAAACGCTAGCTTAGCTAGAATCCCACAACCTACACCATCTAAATCGTTATGTGATAGTAATTTATACATATCTTCACCTCCGATATAGTATGGTTACTTTTTTGTTATTCAAACAAAAAATGTCATTGAAAAAGAATACGTGATGACATACATTTACTTCAGATACACAAATTCATATTAGAAGGAGATATTTTTCATGGAACGTAAGCTCGTCTATTGTGGAATTGTCACTTTAATAATACTCACTTTAGCATTTTCCTCCTATAAACTAATGAACGCCCGCAATTATCAATTATTTGGAAACCTAACCTCTCATGTTGAAACAAACAACAAAGTTGTTGCGTTGACTTTTGATGATGGACCCACAAAAAATTCGGATGCTATTTTATCGTTACTAGACGAGTATCAAGTGAAAGCAACTTTTTTTCTAATCGGAAAGGATATAGAGGATCAGCCTGAGGAGGCAAGAAAAATTGCTGAGGCAGGTCATCAAATTGGTAATCATACGTATTCACACAAACGTATGGTATTGAAAAGTCCTTCCTTTATCAAACATGAAATCGAAAAAACCGATGATTTAATTGCTGATATTGGCTATACGAAATCAATCGTAGTAAGACCTCCATACGGCAAAAAACTAATTGGACTTCCCTATTACTTAAATAAACACCAGCGAGAGACGATTACATGGAACTTAGAACCTGATACGTTTTTCACTCAGGCTGATGAAAAAGTGAGGTATGTAAAGGAAAACATCCAACCGGGTTCCATTATTTTAATGCATCCTATGTATGATGCTACAGATAATGAATTACAGGCCATAAAGGAGATTTTACAGACATTGAAGGATGAGGGTTATACATTTGTAACAATTGATGAACTTTTAACCATCAAAAACGATTAATAAAAAAACACTAAGGAATCTGTGCCTACTATAGGACAGATTCCTTAGTCAATATTAGCCATGAAGCAGCAATATTATGGACATCTACTATAATATTAACATTATAGCATTTTATATTATTTACTCTCCTACCATTCCACCTTCACAAATTTTACACAGCCTATATTCCCTTATTACAAAGTTAAACAACAAAATTCCTCAATGTTGGATTTTTCAGAAATGTTAATATATATTTTTTCAGTAAAATATAATCACCATCTCTGCTAAAATATGCTATTATACTTTTAGTATAAGGACCTATTTTCACTTAATTGAAAATAGAGGAAATATGAACTACGAAGGATGATGATGATGCAAAATATCCAACAATTATTCCAGAGCGAAGATGGAAATGTTCAACAAAGAGAGAATTTTTTATCCTTATTAGAGAAAATTGTTTCTTCATTAGATAAGTTAAAGGATCCAAATAAAACTACACTAGGTCCAATGAAAGACCGCTCTGCTAATTTTTATCAAGAGCTGATGCAGGATCATCAAGTGCCAACTACTGGTGTTGGGCTCGATCAAGTGGTAGAAGAATTAACACAATTAATGCAAGGGCATCCTTATCATACGCGTAACTTTGTCACTAATGTTTTACCTATGGCCAGCATTCCTGGCGTATTAGGTCAGTTTACAAATGCCCTTCTGAATGGCAATAACTTATGGGACGTTTATGGACCGGCTGCCGCTGAATGCGAAGTAAAAGTAGTGGCCATGATGTCTAAATTAGTAGGCTATGATTACACGAAAAGCTTTGGCTATACTACATGGGGCGGTCAAGGGGCTGTTTTCAGCGGATTACGTCTAGCTATTGCAAAGCAATTCCCACACGCTAAAGAAGATGGTATTCCTAATAATTTATATTGCTTTGCTTCAGAAAACGCACATTATAGTCTTTTAAAATCTATTGAAGCAGTAGGTATTGGTAGTAAACATTTAGTACGCGTAAAAGCAGGCAAAGATCACGCAATGGATGTGGAAGACTTACGCGCACGTATGACTCAGGTCATTGAAAAAGGCGGTATTCCTGTCTATGTCGTAGCAACAACAGGTGCAACAGATCAATTTGGCATTGATGATGTAAAGGCGGTAAAAGAAGTCACAACTAGCCTTGAGCAAAAGTACAATCTACAACCAGTACATATTCACGCGGACTCAGCTTTAGGTGGTTTTTATGCATTCTTCAATGATTATGATTTCAAGAAAAACCCGCTACAATTTGAAGAGGATGTTTTACAAGGTCTGTCACAGATCCATGAACGTATGCAGCATCTAGCAATTGCCGATAGCCTATGCTTTGATTTCCAAAAGCTTGGACAAACACCTTATTTAACAAGCTTATTCTTAATTAAAGACGGTAAAAGCTTACAGCTATTAGATATAGAGGACTTTGATACACCATATGTTGGTAATCGTGGCTACGGCTCCTATCATACAGGTTACACGTTAGAATGTTCTCGCATGGGTAGCTCTATTGCCATTTTGGCTGCTTTGCAGGCATTTGGGAAGGAAGGCTATCAACAAATACTAGCCAATTATGTACGCGTGAATTTAGCATTCCGTTCACAGTTAGCTGCAAAAATACCAAGCCTACAGGTTGTCAATGAAATGAATATTGGGCCAGTCACTGCCTTCCGTTTATACCCAGATGGTTTGAGCTGGCAAGCAGAACAAGCTGGTCACTATTCACAAGATCAAATTGAACGTATTAATGCTATCAATGCTTCTTTATTTGAGATTATCGGAGAAGGTCGAGACGAAGTATTTTTTGGTGATACAACTCGAGTTTGCACAGTACGTACAAATGATACAACACAACATGTCCCAGTGGCTGCGGCAAAGTTCTTCTCCATTTCACCCTATACAGAAATTGAGCATATCCCTAATATGATTCAGTTCTTACAGAAAAAGCTTCAAGTATTGGAGGCGTCTCAAATTGCGTATCGTCAATAAATTTAAGAGTTCTTTACTCTATAAATATATTGCTAGCTTTACTATTCCGATAGCAATTATTTCATTAATATTTAGTATTGTATTGTTTGCTGTTTCGTATCGTATTATCGACAATTTTGTTATTAAACAATTTGAATCGACATTAGAAATAACATCGAGCACTATATTTGAAGATATCGAGGAAAATGATGTAAAGGCTGCGGATAATGGTAGTCCTGATAAATATAAAAAATTATTAGATCAATTGAACGCAACAGTTAAAAAATACGATATTGAAAATGCCTATGTGCTTTCTAATGCAAATGGTAAAGAGCATATCGTCGCTTTAAGTGATACTGACAATCATCAACAAGATTATGAATTTAGTGAAGAAATGCGTGAAGCTATAAACACAGGAACGATCCAAACTAGTGATATTTATAAAGATGAGTATGGTATCCATAAATCCATATTTATTCCATTTAAAGATACAGATATTATTTTTGGTTTAGATATGGACGCATCCTTCATTTCTAAACTTCAAGCAGAAACACTTTGGATTTGTATTATTATGACGGTTATTTTTGTGATTTTAGGTATCATTGTTGCTTACTTTATTAGCGTAGGCATTACGAAGCCAATCAAAAAAATGACGCAATATGTAGGACAAGTTGCACAGGGAGAATTAGCGGTTGAACCTCTTAAAATAAAGGGTTCCAATGAAATTGCTCAACTTTCATCAGGCATTGAAAATATGACAGAGGATTTACGCATTTTGATTCAGCAAATTGCTCAAAATGCTGAGCAAGTGGCAGCCATGTCTGAGGAATTAACGGCAAGCTCTGAACAAACAAGTGCATCCATACAGCAAATTACTTCTTCTATGCAAGAAGTTGCAGCCGGTTCAGAAAAACAAACCCATTCAATTGAGGAAGTCGAGAGTCATATTACATCTATCTCGGGCAAAATGTCTGAAGTTGTGACAAGCGTTACGGATGTGACGGAAAAGGCATTTGATGCGTCAGCGATTTCAGAAAAAGGCAATACGACCATTAAAGATGCCACTGAAAAAATGGCCGTTACCTCTCAAGCTATTCAAGAATCCGCAACAGTTGTGGAGCGCTTAAGCACATACACAAATGAGATTGGAGATATTGTAACATTAATTACACAGATTACGGATCAAACCAATTTACTTGCTTTAAATGCTTCGATTGAGGCAGCTCGTGCAGGCGAACATGGGAAGGGCTTTGCAGTTGTTGCAGAGGAAGTACGTAAACTAGCAGATCAATCATTAGATGCAACAAATAGTATTCGTACACGCATTGAAACGATTAAAGAGGAATCTGCGCAAGCCGTGAAATCAATGGCGATTAGCAGTAGCAATCTCGCGGAAAGCTCCACAACCTTCAATGCCTCAGGCGAAGCATTTGCTGATATTTACGCCCACATCACAGACCTGACGAAGGAAATGGATCATGTGAATAATATTATGTCCAATATCAACGAAGGAGTTAGCAGTATTGCTGTTTCTGTTGAACAAGTGGGAGTCGTAGCTGTCCAATCATCAGGCAATATTCAAAATGTGGCAGCTGCTTCCGAGGAGCAATCTGCAAGTATTGAAGAAATTACTGCATCCTCAAATAACCTAGCTGAAATGGCACAGGAACTTCGCCATATCATCCAGAAATTTAAATTATAAATAAACAAAACCGCTGTGCTCAAAAAGGCATAGCGGTTTTTTTAGAGGACAAAAAAATCTCCTACCAAGATGGTAGAAGATTAAGCAATAATACTTTTTACAACTTTTGAAATCACTGCACCCTCAGCTTGACCAGAAAGTAATGGTTTAGCAATTTTCATAGCTTCTCCCATATTCATTCCTTTTTCAACACCAGCGGCTACTAATTTTTCAGCAATCTCTTCTTCCGATAGTTGCTTTGGTAAGAAAGATTTCAAAAGTACTAATTTAGCTTCCTCTTTCTCGATTAAATCTGCTCGCTCAGCTTTTTGAGCACCCTCTAAAGCCTGATTTGTTTGTTTGACCTCTCGATTTACAATGGCCATTTCTTCATCTGCAGTTAAAGGCTCTCCTTTTTCTTTTTCAGCCAAATCTAAAGCTGATTTTAATAGAGATAATACACCCTTTGCTAAAATATCTTTTTCTTTCATTGCCGTTTTTAATTGTTCAAATACCTCAGTTTTTAACAATGTTCTCACTCCTTTAAACCTTTATAGTCCACAAAATTATACCATAAAACCAGCCTGAACACTTTAATCAAATAACTTTACTTACTAATGGAGCATTCCTTTTAATTTCCCTAATAAGATTTGCAGATTCGTACAATAAAGACAAAAAGAGCATGGACTTTGCATCTGCTTCTCTCAACCGATTTATAACCTCTTTCAGTTTGTTCCCCTTTTCTAAATACAGCACTTCTGGTTATTAACTTTATATGACGGAACAAAAAGTGTTTCTTCAAAAAACAATTCTTGATTCATTCATTTTTAAATAGGATATTTTTGTATCGAGCCATTTCCTTGCATAATAAATCCTCACCAATAAAAAACACACTAACAAAATTAGCTTAACATGCTGCTGTTTGTTAATGTGTTCTTCTTTTATTAAGTTGTTAAAAAAACCTTTCCTTTATTAATATGGGCAGATTCAACAGCATCTATGGCCTTGTGAATGTCCAATAATGGAAAGCAGGTATTTACGCTCATCATTGCTAATACCCCATTATGTACGAGGTTTATCAGCCGTTGCATGAATTGTTGCCATTTCTCTGGGGTCGACTGATGTTGCCAGTGGCGTAAATGAAACATCCTAGCCTGAACCTTTGCTTCATTCACAATGGTTGCCCAATTTACCTGTACTCCTGATAAAAGACCAATGGCTAAAAAATTCCCACCAGGTTTCACACAAAATGCAAGTTGATTGCCAGCGTCTCCTCCTATGGAATCGATGGCAGCATCCGCACCTTTTCCATTCGTTAATGCCATCACGGTCTCATAAAGTGGCATATGAGACGTATCAATGACATAGTTGGCGCCAAGTTGCTGTAAGGCATTTGTATGCAGACCATTTCTTGTAACCGCAATTAATTGGAAACCTAATACTTTCGCGAATTGCGCATAAAGATGTCCAATAGCAGAGCCACAAGCGTTCACTAATAAAACATCACTTGATCGTAATTTTAAAACCTCTGTACAAGTTACAAGTGCTGTAAGGGGATTAATATACATTTGTGCCGCAGTAAAATTATCCATCTCAGTAGGAATAGCTACAGCAAACGCAGCTTGTGTTTTCACCATTTCTTGCCAAGTTCCCTCTCCACGTAAAGGCAGCACTCGCTGACCAAGAAGCTTGGGTGTAACAAGCGGTCCGACAGCCTCTACTATTCCAACACCCTCATAGCCAGGAACAGTTGGTAAAGTGATTCGATGAGCATATTTTCCCCATATTGGTATTAGATCAGAAGGATTGATCGGCCTTGCTAGCATACGCACAAGAATTTCCTGTTGAGTAGGAAGTGTAATGGTTTTATTTTCAACTCGTATTACCTCTTTAGGATTTCCATAGTCATATATTTTAAGAGATTTTACTTTCACTATTACTAGCTCCTTTATGGATTATCTATTAAACAGCGTCATTCCAGTGGCTCGTTCGTCACATTCTTTTCCTGCTGACAATGATTTAACTGAAAATCCGAGTGCACCATCACATCACTGATCACATACAAATAATAACCCGCCCTAGCTATCAGAATGAACATACAATTTATACATATTTAATCAAAATTCAAGGTACTATAATTTGACGACAGTTAGATGACCTATTTCATCCATTATTAATTGGAGAGTGTCATTTATTTCTATACATATGGGGCTGACCTGCGCAATCTTATCTGAAAAATACCACAGACGAGCACTAGGTCCTACTAAAATATTGGCTCCATCTTCATAGTTGCCTAGAAAATTCAGGGAATCTTGTTGAATATTTTTGTTATTAATAGACTTTATACCATATTCATTTAACTCTCCTGCTACTGCTAAAATATCATCTGTTGTTAAATTAATTTCACCAATATGTAACACTTGATCGATTGAAAAAGTCGTTGTATTGAGCTTTGGATTCACTTCCTGTCTAGAAATAAACTCCACTATATTGCCCTCAGGATCATAAAAATAACATGAATAGGCTTTTAAAAATTGAAAATAAACTTCATCCTGACCTTCCGAAAAAAGTAGGCCGACTCGTTCATTCGCCCAATCCTTTGCTTGTTGAAATAAATTACTTGGAATGTTTAAAGCAAAATGATATTGTTTTTGTATTTGAGAAGAGACCTTCTCGAAAGTCATCTCACTCTCCCCAACAGCTATTGTAAAATAATCCTCTGTACCTTTGACCAATGCAAATCCCATTTGCTCACAATAAAATTGCTGCATTTTTTGTACATCATGAACAACTAGTTTAACCCTCGAAATTTTCATAAAATCCACCCCTTGCGTTTTAGTTAACCCTACTATACTAGTCAGACAAGGCGTTTACTTCGTACAAAAGAATGAAGTTTTATCTAGATAACTTACAAACCACTTCTGCCAGTAGGCTGAGAAAAAAACAAAAACTCTACATTCTCCTGCGAATCATTTCGTATCTGGTGTGGCTGATTCGCTGAAATTTCAATCCCTTCCTGTTTCGATTAATTCAGCTATTGCTTTATTTACTTTCATCGTTACTCATCCTTTCAGGTATATCATAAGAAATTTAATGAATTTGCTGAATTTCTCATGTTAAAAATTCTGCTAAGCTTATTTTCTTTTTTTGATAATCTGCGCTAATCGCTTGTAGTTCTTTTTCTAATTGAAGCACCCCCGCTTCCACACCCCTATAAATTAATATCGGCGTCTGTTCTAAAGACTTTCTGGCTATTGAATAATCACAGGACATTATTTTTTTAAGTAGTAATAAAGTTTTAAGCTTATCCTTCCCATTGCCGGTAATATACACTTCATAGTAATTGTAAGAATGCTCCTCCAGCTGCTCCTCCTCTAAATGCGATGGTACTAGAACACTCTGAAGAAACGCTACGAGATGATCATAGGCCATTTCAAAATCCCACCTTCCTGCACCATGATAGGCGGTAAAAATAGCCGTATCTCCTCTCGATAAATCTATACAATATGGATCTCCCTCATCCGTAGCAATGACTAAATAATGTTGGGGCCAATCTGAAATGACTTCTTCTGTGACAGGATTATAATTGTACCCATCCTGTCCTCGCACTAAATCCGTAGCCCCAAAAATTTGTAGGTTTAAATAGTCACCTGTATTCCATGTAATTCCTTCCACCACATAATGTTTCAAAAAGTAAATATATTCTTCAGGTAATTGCCAATGGCTCTCCAACAATCGACTACTCTCATCTTCTATTGGATCGTGAAAAACCATTGGGTATACAGCGTAAAATGAAGGATCTTGTTTTTGAATCTCTGCAATAAAACTACGCATGTTCTCTATTACTTCATCTATGTCCCTAAGTACTTCTTTCATTTGTAGTTCCCTCCTTACTGCTTTGCATTTTATCATACCCTATCATTACCCAATGCAGGAGAACATGTTATAATTTTAAAGTGCACAGCCATAATTATTTCATAAATTCGTCTGTAATCTTAAAACTTTTATCCAAGCCGTAACTACATTTAGTGGCTATAACTTGCCACTGATTGATAAGACTAGATTTTGATTAAAACATAAAAAGGGGAATTCTTTTTTGAGAAAAATATTCATCAGACGCCCTGAGCAAACAGATACTCCTGCGTTACACCAATTCTTTTTACATGTTATTCAGGATACTTTTGCTAAAGAAGGACTTGCAGAGCTGGTGGACGATCAACAACATGAATGGGCGACGAAAAAACAATACTTAGCTGCTGACTTTGACAGTCAGGGCCAAAAAAGGTTTTTCTGGCTGGCTGAGGATGCAGATACAAAAGAAATTGTGGGCACCATCGAGTATGGGGAGTCCAATGAATTCATTCAAAAAATGATAAAGGAAGACCTGTCGAATTGTCCCGAAATTGGGACTGTTTATGTTCATCCAAGCTACCAAGGTCGTGGGATTGGAACGATGCTAGTAAACAAAATGCTAACAACGTTAGAAATGAAAAACGTCCCTAGCTTTTGTTTAGACAGTGGCTATAAACAAGCACAACTGGTTTGGCAGAAAAAATTTGGACAGCCAAACTATGTTCTTGAACATTTTTGGGGAACAAATAATCACCATATGATTTGGAAACGCAATTTACCATTTCAACTAAAGGAGTAAAAGATGTCCTTACAAATTACACAACAATTAGATGCAAAAAATAAATCTTATGTTAATCACATGCTTTATGAATATAATGTAGAACACTTTCCAAAAGACCTACAAGGGCGCTATAAGGAAATTAATTTATTCCTAACAGACCAAGACAATCAAATTTTTGGTGGTATATTAGGGGAAGTTTGCTGGAACTGGTTAGAAATACACACGTTAATGGTCGATGAAAAATTTCGTGGTCAAGGATATGGTTCTAAACTGTTAGCAGCCATTGAGCAAATTGCATTACAGAATAAATGCGATTTCATTAAGGTTGACACCTTAAGCTTTCAAGCATTAACTTTTTATGAAAATCATGATTATGAAATTTTTGGGACCCTCGATCAAGTAGGAAGAGACTTTAAGCATTATTATTTAAAAAAGACTTTACAATATGATATGGATGATGCAAGCCGTGATTAAATCTTTGATGATGAGTGAAGCTCTAAATCATTGCCTTCCATCTATGTGAGCAGTCCTAAATATTTGTTATACATCTAGATGAATGTTAGTATTGTTTATACAGATTTAGTTTTAAATAGTGAGATAGTTAAAAATATGTAAGATTTTAATAGCTTCAACAGTAACGTTGAGGCTTTTCTCTTTCGCAATTTGTAAGTGCCTATACTTATTATGTTTGGAGGGAAATGAAATGTTAAAATTCATTGATGATTTAGCCGGTGCGATTTTCGATGTATTTATGCTATTTTGTTATTTCTTGGCAGGCGTAATAATTGTAGGGGTCCCTATCTTTTTATTGGCTAAATTTTTCCTATTGTTTCAATAAATATTTCACGCGAAAAAAATGCTAAAAGGAATCACCCATTTTATGGTGATTCCTTTTTTGTTTTGTTATAGAGCAAGCCATCCACCAGATCTATATGAAGTTCATATTACTAGAATTATTAAACTTCTACACATACACAAAAACAACAAAATAAACTAAAACTACAGGAATTGCGTAAGAGGAAATACCTATTAAACTCCATTTCCCTTCATCAAGAGACCAAAGAAAAATAAATAAAGTAATCATAGTAATCCCAAAAGCGCTCATGATAATATTTAATAATCCAATATTCCCCATCCCCTTTGTTCTACTTTTCATTAAACCTAGTATATTCCTCATACAGTTAGGCCATGCTAACTGCCTCCATCATATTTTATTTACAAATAATTTCTATTTTTATAACCAAAAGTATTTATCCTTCACGACAAACTGCCTATCAAGATACAGCCTTTAATGATACTCACTATGTTCGAAGTAAGTTTTTAAGTGTGTAACAAATAATTGCTAAATATGTTTTAAAAAGCTGTTGAAAAAATTTGAAATAAACGAGGGATATTTAATTGGAATACGTTAAATAATATTTGGAGGAGGTGACAAAATGAAAAGAGATAAAAAAGATACAGAATTCGCAACAGATGAGCCAACAAAACAAACATTTTCTACTGGTGCAGAACCAGGCAACATGAAAGAATCTACTAGGGGTAAAGGATATACTGAGCCCCCTCACCCGGATAAAGAAGACCTTATTATTAATGAGAAAAAAGGAAAGTCCACTTCATTATAATCTAAGACTATTTAACGTTTTACCTATTCAGACCGCTCATTCAAAGTGGTCTTTTTTCACATTCGTATAGAGCTTTACTAATCAGATAAAGGAACCTATTCATTAATGCTAAAGATTAATGACGGCAACAACTGATACACTTTTGAAAACAAAGAATAAGGCATAGCAAGCTGCCGCAACAGAATCGCTATGCCCATTTTACTGATAAAATGCTTAAAAATGTTACAAACACCTTTGACATATTCCCATATGATATAAAAGAATGGCTAAAATTTTTTAGTGATATACGTTCCTAACAGATATAAAAGCACTTAATTAATATGAGTGCTTTTAATTTATTCATGGATATTTTTATTTATTAAATGGTGGGAATATATAAACAGAAAGCCCCCCCATATCGGAGCGGCCTTTCTTATGTATCCTCTAAAATAATAGAGATATCGATAAAAGAACTGAAAATGTAAAGCCGATACTCCATAACGAACCTAGTATTTTTTGATTTTTAATATCTCTATCTTTTTTTAGTTTTTCCATTAACTGAACTAAATTGATAAACCATAGTAAAGAAAATAACAACGGTAAAAAATAATAATAGAAAAATAAATCAGCCATTTCAAATCTCCCCTTACAAATCCTGCTCTGTTAGTTTAATAACCTGATAACACTCTACCTTGGTTACCCTGAAAGTAAAAACCACATAGCTCATAAAATCAACCAAATTACTGCTATACCTATTAATAAACGTTTCCTACTCCCCCTATCAAGTCATTCTTCTTCTAATCTGTTTTGTTTAGTTTTATTATACCTCTTTTTACATTCATATGGATATTATTGACTATTTAGCATTCCCATCAATATTCTAAATTTCTTGGTGAACTACTCATAGATTGTATCCTCCATGTCAAAAAAGATGTGAAAGCAAGGAATGAGGCAGCATAAGAAATTAATGCAAAATACAGATCGTAGGATGAATATTCAACAGAAAGCTTTATTACTAGACTATATGCACCTTCAAATTCACCTCTTAATTTTAAATGCAAATCTATTAATCCCATTATTGATTTCATCTAAAATCGCGTGTTCACACACATGCAAAGGGGCTATTTTTAATACAAATGAATGGCGATATGAAAGAGCCGAATTTGGGAAGTTTAAAATTCAAAAATTAGTCACTCAAACAAATGGCTTTTTTATTATCAAAAATAAACGATTTTTATTATGGTAAATAAGTCTTTTATTGTTTAAAGTTGTTTTCGTAGGTTTTTTTTAGAAAATCCTATATATAATTATAAAGGAGGATACATAAGTGAGTAAGTTATTGAAAAAAGGTTTTATTTATCTAGCATTTATGTTAGTAGCACTGGTTAGTATAAGTATTGAGAATGCATATGCAGCAGAAGTTGTAGATTATGAAGAAGGGGTAACTAATTTAAATAATACACCTGAAAATAGTGCGGTAATCGGAGATCAGTTACTTAAACCTGAAAAAGGATGGAAGCGATATGATGATTCAAACCCATTAATAAATTATACAAACATGTATCGATTTGCGCACGATGATTTGTACAAAAAAAGTCGAGTACAAGGTTATGATAAAGATATGAGTTTAACCTTCTATTTTGTGGGAACTAAATTTATGTTATTAGATTACATTGCTTATAATAGGGCGGATTTCACAGTGACTATTGACGGTGTTTCTGAAGCAGCTTCGGCAAAAGGTTATGGTATAAAAAGTCAGTCTATATACTATAAAAAAGTAGATTTACCTTATGGTAAACACAAAGTAGAGATAAACATAACAAATAATGTAAACAACGATACTTTTGCTCTAGATGCTATTGATGTGGATGGATTTTTAATATCAGAAAATGATGTTCCGAATATTGATTCCATAGCTTTAGACAAAAATAATCTAGAATTACTTGAAGGTAGCCAAGATAAGCTAATAGCAACAACTACATCTGATACTGCAAAAGTAATCTGGTCATCAAGTGATGAATCAATTGCTACAGTAGATCAGGATGGTAATGTCACGGCCCTTCACGAAGGTGAAGCAATAATTACTGCCAAAATTGAAGGTACTGATATTGCAGCCACAAGTACAGTAATTGTTAAGAAACCAAACAATGAATTTTCAAATGCTATTTTAAGCATTACATTAGTAAACGGTATAACAAAAGAATATGATGTTACAAATACCGTTTTAAACAACTACTTAAATTGGTTTGATAGTGCAAAAGGAACTTCAACATTTAAATTTTCTAAATCAATATCTCCTTATAAAAAAGTAACAGAATATATTGTACATGATAAAATTGCTTCATTTGAAATAAGAGAATATTAAACAAAAAATGACCAGGTACTCACTATCAATTGAGCGCCTGGTCTTTATTTTGGTAACTGATTAATAATTTTTCTACCTAGCTATATGATCTTTTGCCAAAAGCATTTTTGAATTGTAATAATCTTGCCTGATGGCATTTAATAACTTATCAAGGATTGGTAAATAAACTTTACTTATTTTCAAATTTTCAATTACTGAGAAATTACGTCGCATTGATTGAACTGCCATTTCTAGAATTCATTGTAAGCGTGACTTAGAATCATTTGAGATTTCTTCACAAACTTGTCTTTTTAAAACCTAATTAATTATTACTACTTATATGCTTATTTATTTTTTCTTCTATCAATGATAATCCATTTTAAGATTACAATTATTAGTATTAAAAGTGGCATTCCCTGGACGATAAGAAATCCTGTCCAAAAATCATTCATAGTACTGGTCGGTGAAGCTGTTGCCATTCCACCTATAAAGAAAGCCAATGGGGTTGCGATTACATTCAATCCCAAACTAATCATAACAAATGTTAATTTTTTACTTTTAATATTAGGTAATCCAGCCACCAAAATAAAAATATTGCAACTACCAAAATCAAAACACCATAAACAGTCAAAACCTCTACCTCCTAACTAAACCCATTCCACTTTCCCGGAAAGATGAAGATATACTTATCTTCTATTATTTAAAAAACCCATATCGTTGTTCAACTAAACTACCCCATTAGTTGCATAGCAACCATCTTTTCGAAAACAGCCAATATTAAAAAGCCACACCTTGTTAGATGTGACTTATAGTTTTATTTAACTGTAATTCCAGCTTCAGATAGGTAACTATCAAAATTAAAGCCTATTTCATTTAAAAGTATATTCACGATTTTCCCAATGGAATACTGTTCACTAGTAATCGTCATATCTTTTCTATCCGGAAACGGAATGTAGCTTCTCCCTCCATCTACAGAAGCTGTGAAGAATGGTTCGATCATGTCTCCATTGTAGTTTAAGAAGAAAATTTGTTTTGTTGCTTTTTTATCAGAGTAATTAGTCACCCACGATTCGTAAAACTCTTCGTTAAAGCTTTCCTCACGTCTATCTGCTGTAATGGAAATACTGATGTCATTTAAGTAAATATATTTACCGAACTCATCATCATAGAGCCAATTCTGCGGTCTAGAGTTTACTATTATTGATTTGAATTCTTCAAAGCTCATAATCCAATACCTCATTTCCGAATAATATATCCTATATTATAGTTTAAAAGGGATAGATTGTCATAAAAAAAGACTATCAATTTAGTAGTCTCAATTGTTTGTTTCCGACATACACGTACTAGCAAACGTGTATTAATTAGATTTTAAGTCATTTATTTTATGTGCTCACTCACGTTCAGCAGCCTCAATAATTTCTTCTAATTGAGCTCCATGGCTTTCTGAAGTTAATTTTACTTTTGTTAAATCCCCCTCCACCCAACGTTTCAATTTTTTTACTACGTTCTAAATTAAATTCGATGTCTGCAATTTCATCCTCTAATTTTTGATAGTTTTCTAACCACTCATAATGCATAGTCAGCACCTACCTTTTTTACTGAAATTTTATTTATTTCTCTTATTTACATGGCAGATATGAATTTACCACCATTAACAACCTAATAATTTACATAGAAATATTTTCTAATTATTGAAATTAAATGTCAATTATGTTAAAACTAAAACTACTAGGGGATATTACTAGAATGGAGGAAAAAATAATGTTAAAAAAGATTAAAAGTAATATTGGTATTAGTTTACTAACAGCTTTACTTCTTGCTTTATTCATCTATCCATCAGGTAACGCTTCGGCTGCAGAACTTACAATTCACAACCCTATTCCAACTATAGATCAATTTGCTTCTAACCCAAGTTCTTATTATGTCACAGTTAATAAAACGTTTAGTTCATTTCCGCCAGGAACTATTTATCATAGTGAGATGAGAGGTAGTTTCCTATATGGAGGAGACTTAAGTTTATTTAATTATGCTAAAGAGGGCGAATTTAATGTCTATTATGCTGTATACAAAGGTTATATTTACGCTAAATAATTTAGCTTAATAAAATCCTAATCCCCTAGTGTTTTTAACTGAGAAACTTTTCGCATTATCATCTTAAATTAAATTTCCAATCCACTAATGCCACTATTGCACTTACCACAGATTTTACATGTTCACTATGGTTAGAACGCCCTCTCTTTGGTGGGAAACCCCACCAATTTGATATAAAATCAATTGTTTAAAACCCCTATAAAGGCTGTCATACCAATATTACTTCGTATCATCCATCTTCAGTACACCCATGAATGCCTCTTGAAGTATGGCAGTATTAAAATACGTTTTTTTATATCTTTTCATATCCGACAAACCTTTATTTTTCAAGGGTTTGTCGGTTTCTTTATACCATATTATATTTTTCTTTATCTCCTAATGTGTCACGTTTACTCTCTGAACACGGTGGCATGGAGGTGGCAAAAAACATCAAGACCACCCATCACGGAGTGGTCTTTTATGGTTTATTCAACTAAAGCCTTCGTTTGCCATCCATGTAACGCAAAATCAACACTACACCACATAATATGTAAGATTTTTACGTTCTTTCATTGAAGTTTAACAACACTTATTTCTTTATGTATGGATGTCTGAAAAACAAAAATAACGGTAATGCCAATGATAAACCAACTGTAAACAAAGTTAATAGACATATCCACTTTTCTTTAATGTTATACTTTCTTGACTCATTGAACATAAAGATTATAAAAACAAAGCATGAAATAAAAAAGTCAACAGCGAAGAAGGTCGATATTGAGTTTATAAATAATAAATCTATTAATAACCCTAAATCAAATCCGTTTTCGTTCAAAAATTTCACTAAAAAATAATACGGAAATACTGTGCCAATAATCGCAAATAACAGGTACACTTTTCTCATTTAAAATAAACTCTCCTCTCTATGATTTTTACAAATATTATACCTCATAAAAAATTATTTTGAACAAATATTTCCATTTATCCTTCAAGCCATTTCCCTAAATTACTTGGTCTACTGCTTATCGATTATGGGAGGCTATCACGTTCCTTTAACCAGTATAGAAAGGTACTGGACGTTCTTTATATGGGGTTTCTTCTATATAAGACGATTTATTTAACTTTCTATTAGAAAGCTCTACATCCATTCTATACGCCCCTACAAATACGGCTTTTAATGTACTGTACTAGTAACTGTCAGAACGCCTCGATAAACAGCTTTTGTGCTGATTTCCAATGAGGTAGCTATAGTACTCGCTTTCAAGTGGCATACACCTGTGTGTTCTAAGCTGTGTGATGCAAGTTTAAATACGATAGCTCGTTCTGATTCTGTTAAGTTGTAATAGTGACTAGCCATGTGGTCTTCGACACTCTTATTGATCAACTAGTAAATGTTTTCAACATTAATGATATGTACGAATTATTTAAGATTATGGATGACGAAAAAGAGGAAATCTAAATGAATAAATTAGAGCAAACAACCAAGGATTTGTTAGGAGCCGGTTATTCGATAGAAGAAATTAAAACAGCTTTTGAGGAACTCATTGAACAGGCAAACAAACCAACTCTGATTACAGGACAGATAACTAAAAAAGGTTGTCTGTTTTTTTGTATGTACTTTTAGTACATAATTTCCTAAAATGGAAATATAGAGAGGGGTTATTTACTAATGAAACAACTAGTATTTAGTACAGTGTTAGTTTTAAGTTTAGGTTTAGCTGCATGTGGTGAAGAAAAACAAGATAGTGAAATAGTAGGAGCCTATAGTCGTGAAATTACATCAGAAGAAAAAGAATATATTCAATTAGTAATGAATGACGATTTCGATACTTTAATTACTAAAACAGAAGAAAAAGCAAACGAAGTACAACAAGACTATAACAATCTTGCATTAGCATATGAAAAATTCAATGGTATAGATGAAGACCTACCGAGTGTATTCACAACAGCGACTCAACTAAAATACGTTTACGTAGTTGAGAGACTTGAGGAGATAAAATATATACCAGATGAGATTAAAGAAAAAGTTAATGAATTAAAAATTGTAGCAAAGGATAAAGAGGAAGAGTGGAGTGAGAAAATAGAAGAAAATAAAGCAATACGCAAAGCAGAATATGAAAAAAGTGTAGCTGAGTCTAATCTTAAATCTAAAATTAATGAGAGAACTATGTATCCTAAAGCAGTTTATATTGGAATGACAAAAGAAGAAGTTTTGGCAGAAGGATGGGGCAGACCAATAGATATTAACAAAACAACTACTACATATGGTGTAAGTGAGCAATGGATTTATTATGATTATAAATATTTGTATTTTGAAGATGGAATTTTAACTACTATTCAAGAGTAATATATAGGAGGCTAGGACAAAAGGTTTAGTCAATGAAAATTGTTTGAAGGGCAAGCGATTATTACAGCTATAATAGAAAACACAGATTTTCAAGAAGCTATATCTCCTTATAAAAAGTAACAGAATATATTGTAAATGATAAAATTGCCTTTAGGTTTTTTTATATCTTTTCATATCCGACAAACCTTTATTTTTCAATGGTTTGTCGGTTTCTTTATACCATATTATATTTTTCTTTATCTCCTAATGTGTCACGTTTACTCTCTGAACACGGTGGCATGGAGGTGGCAAAAAACATCAAGACCACCCATCACGGAGTGGTCTTTTATTAATATAAATTACGCCTTTAACCTTGCTAGTAACAATCAAGTATATAAGGAGGTAACGATTATTAGCTATTTTTCCTAAAAAAAGAGAAATCGAATACAATCGATTTCCCCTTTTCTTATCAAGAATGCTTTTTATAAATTGCTCAATAGCAATCAACATAGAAATTATTTGTATTCACTTTCAACGAAGTTGCAACCATATCGGTGAAATTATTCAATATATCCAGAAAACGTATTTGGTCCAGTAAATTCAATGTAATAGTTAGAAGACTTATCCAATGTCAAATTAATAGTAGTATCTTTACCTAATGCTAGTTCGTATGATTCTACCGTGTTATCGAAAACAAGGTCCTTACGTTTTACTTTAAATTTCAATGAATATTGATGATCATTATTTCTTACATAAATTTTAACTGAACTTTTCCCAGTTAATAAATAATCTGTGTATAAAGTAGAACTGTTAGAGCTTCCGTTAAAAGAATATCTACCCTTTTTAGAAAGATTCCAAGTAGAAGTTGGCTTTGAAGTACCATAAGGTACAATTTGATTTGGTTCACCTACGCCTGGTCCTATATCATTTACACCTACATTTTCTTGTGTTTCATAGACTACTTCATTCTTAAATTCATTAGAATCTAGTGCCTGCGATTCTAATTCAGCAGCGCTTGCATTAACGCTAAACCCGCTACCTACAACAGCCGTAGCTAAAGCTAGTGAAGATAATTTAGTGAAAATTTTACTCATAAAATCGCTCCTTATTATTGTAAATATTAGAAATTGTATTTCCCAATTATTATCATAACATACTAAATCAGAATATGGATAATTATTTACATTTTAACCTAAAATTACCTAATCTAAATAACCTAACTACAAATAAAGTCCTACAAATGAAACACTTAAAATATACGTTAGGTATTGTTCAGAAACTCTAAAACGGTTAATTATTCCTGCCGCTCCATGTATTCAAAATGAGTCAATCTCCTTTTTGTTCTTGAAAATTCAGGTCAGTTAAATTTCAACCACTGACAATCTGTCCATAGTTGGAATACGATGACTTAGTTATATAGATGCCGTCAATATGACGGTACCTGCAATTTACAAGTACCTACATATTGTGTTCAGGTATCCCCTTTTCCGTGGGTACTGAATAAATTACCATTCAAGCCAGTTCTCTAACGATGGTTCACCTTGCACTATTGATTGTGGGAGGCTATCACGCTCATTAGCCGTTATTATTTCGATTACCATGTTTAGGTTTAATATCAGTAAATGTGGTTTAGCCTTTGTTCCCCTTCCATTTACTACATAGGATAAAGACAAAAAGGAGATAATCCTATGAATTACTGTGGATGTAATAATGAATCATCGACATTTAAATGCAATAGGCTCGGAACATTTACAGCTAATGATGTAAACTGTATAAACCCTCCCATTCCTGCTGATAGCTCAATAATTCCTTTTTCCTCTGGAATCTCACTATCTAGAATTACCGATAAATTTGGGAATAGAGAGGTAAGCTTGTTAGGGTTCGGGACCGCAACTCTCTTAATGTTGATGAAAAATAATACAATTGATTTAACTAACCTTTTCAATGAAGCCTTCCCAGTTCCATGTGATGGTAAAATCACAGCGATTTCAGCGTCATTTTTTCCATTTGATGAGTTTATTTTTGAAGGCTCTATTACGATTCGAGCGCAAATTTTCCTTGCACCTAAAGGTAGTAATATTTTTACTGGCACAAGTGCTAGCGTTGATTTAGCTCCACCTATAACAGATCCTTTTCCATTTGGACAAATAGCTTTTGCTTCAGCTAATATCCCACCGGTACCAGTAACTGTAGATGACCGTTTATTAATGGTATTTTATATTTCGTCGGCAACAGATACTTTTGGAATTGCTGATATTCTTGGCAAAGCAAGTGCAGCAATTAATATTGTTTAAACACAAATCCCCTTTCCTCTAACCAATAACAGAAAGGTACAGGACGTTCTTTAGATGGAGTTTCTTCTATAGATAACCATTTTACTTAATCGCTCTACAGCCCTACTATAAGCTCGCACAAATTCCGCTCTTAATGTACTTGCTACTGTTAAAGTACCCTCTTTAATATCCATAGCAATTTTAAATAGCACGTTTTTAGCTTTTACAAATTCCTTTGCACTTTGAACATGAGTACCTAATACAACCTTGTGCAATTCATCTATTAAATTATCTGCTAATGGTAGTGAGTTCAGGAAATCAAATAGCGTTCTCTGATACTCATTCATGTACTCTTTTTTCTTTTCAGCTTGCAAAGCTAATTCATTGCTAAGACTCTAATAATTAAAAATGCCCGCTGTTTGATTAGCGAGCACTAGTAGTAATGAGATTTATGACATCTAAAATTGCTTATGTTGAAGGCGTAATTTCCAGTTGATTTCTATATTTATAATTTCATATAGGATTTCATTGTGGAGTTCGAGTCGGGGAAATATGTGGACTTGAATGGAAGTATATAAACTTCGATGAAATGACAGTAGCAATTGAACAGCAATTCATTAATAAAAAGATTACAGATGAAAATGGAATTGAATACTTTAAATGGGTTGTTGCTACTCCAAAATCTAAAACTGGATATCGTACTATTCCAGTTGGCAGAATTTTAATGGAGATATTAAAGAAAGCCAAAAAGAAACAAATTGAAAATCGATTAAAGTATGGAGAATTTTATCTTCAAGACCCTGATCATGATTTTGTTTGTAAAAAGAAAACGGAGAACATTACACCCCTGCTGTTATAAAGTATCAAACAAGAGCTTTAATCAGAAAAAGTTAGGTATCGATTTCAATGATCATTCTTTACGACATACCCATGCAACGATGTTAATTGAAAGTGGACAACCAATAAAAACTGTTCAAAAAAGATTAGGACACAGCAGATCAGCAATTACTGAGGTCTGCTATGTCCATTTAACACAGAAGATGGCAAGAGATGCTGCCGATATATTTGATTCCATCGCTGAGGATTTATAAATTACTGGCAATTCGGTGGCAATCTCCACCCAACTGATACAAAATTTTTTGATTAAACCCCTATAAACGCTGTTACATCAACCTTACTTCGTATCATCCATCTTCAGTACAGCCATGAATGCCTCTTGAGGGACCTCGACTGACCCTACTTGTTTCATACGTTTTTTACCTTCTTTTTGTTTATCAAGAAGCTTTCGTTTACGTGAGATATCCCCACCGTAACATTTTGCTAACACGTTTTTACGGATAGCTTTAATAGTTGAACGTGCCACAATTTTTTGTCCAACTGCTGCTTGAATTGGAACTTCAAATTGTTGACGTGGGATTAATTCTTTTAATTTTTCAACGATAATTTTACCACGATCATAGGCAAAGTCACGGTGTACGATAAAGCTTAGTGCATCGACTTGCTCACCATTTAGTAAAATATCCATTTTCACTAATTTTGATTGCTGGTAACCGATTAATTCATAGTCAAATGATGCATAGCCTTTTGTATTTGATTTCAAATAATCAAAGAAATCATATACGATTTCGGATAAAGGCATTTCATAAATAATACTTACACGAGTAGTATCAATATAATCCATTGTCATGAAATTACCACGCTTCATTTGACAAAGCTCCATGACCGCTCCTACATAATCATTTGGTACCATAATTGTAGCTTTTACATATGGCTCCTCTACTCGATCAATTTTTTGTGGATCTGGCATAAAGGAAGGATTATCTACTTTGATGGAAGAACCATCTGTCATATGAACTTCGTAAATTACCGAAGGCGCTGTTGTAATTAGGTCAATATTGAATTCACGCTCAATTCGCTCCTGTATAATCTCCATATGTAGTAATCCTAAGAATCCACAACGGAAACCAAAACCAAGTGCTTGAGATGTCTCAGGCTCATACTGGAGAGCCGAGTCATTTAACTCTAATTTTTCTAAAGCCTCACGTAAATCATTGTATTTGGCTGTATCAATTGGATATAAACCACAGTAAACCATTGGGTTTAAGCGGCGGTAACCTGCTAGCGGCTCAGTAGCAGGACGATTTGCAAAGGTTACTGTATCCCCTACGCGTGTGTCCCCTACATTTTTAATAGATGCTGTTAAATAGCCTACATCCCCAACTGTTAATTCAGTTTGTGGCACAACTTTTGGTGTATGTACCCCAACTTCTATCACTTCGAATTCCGCTCCTGTTGCCATCATGCGAATTTTATCTCCAGGCTTTACAGTCCCGTTGATAACACGAATGGAGATGATAACGCCTTTATAGGCATCATAAATTGAGTCAAAGATTAAGGCTTGTAGAGGTGCATCTGGATCACCAGTTGGTGCTGGTACCTTTTCAACGATTTGCTCTAAAATATCCTCAATCCCAATTCCTGCTTTAGCAGAAGCTAATACTGCTTCAGATGCATCTAACCCGATTACATCCTCAACCTCTTGACGTACGCGTTCAGGATCTGCTGCTGGTAAATCAATTTTATTAATAACGGGTAAAATTTCTAGATCATTATCAAGAGCTAAATAAACATTTGCAAGTGTTTGCGCTTCAATACCTTGTGCAGCATCCACAACTAAAATGGCGCCCTCACAAGCAGCTAAACTACGGGAAACCTCATATGTGAAATCGACATGTCCTGGTGTGTCGATTAAATGAAATGTATATACTTCACCGTTTTTCGCTTCGTACTTTAATTGAACTGCATTTAATTTAATCGTAATGCCTCGCTCACGCTCTAAATCCATTGAGTCGAGGAGCTGTGCTTTCATTTCACGGGATGTTAATGATTTTGTTTGCTCTAAAATACGGTCAGCAAGCGTTGATTTCCCGTGGTCAATATGTGCAATAATAGAGAAATTTCGTATATTCTCTTGTCGTTTTAAACGTGCTTCTCGGTTCATCTTTTCCACTCCTAATTAAACTATAATGAATTATACTATGAACGCTATGCAAAGTACAACAGCAACTAGACTAGAAAGCCTATAATATCAATACTTTCAATGTTTACGCCTGTTATTAAATTTCATAGTTTTAAGTATATAAATACAGTAGGATTGGACGCCTCATAAAGTATGGATGAAAAAATTTATTTTATTCTACAAAATAAAAAAAGTCAGTTACACAGACCGAAGCTGTATGTACCGACTTTTTTCATTAGTTTAATTGTTGATAGATTGCTGAATAAGATTTGTTAAAACTTCTACACCTTTTTTCTCTAAATGAACACCGTCTGGAGCGAAGTATTCTGGATGATTAAGCGCTTCCGCATGCCAGTCAATTAGTGTAATATTTTCATGTTCCTCTGCCTTTTCAAGTAAAGCTGCATTCACTTTCCCTTCCCATGGACGAGGCACACGTGTATTCACTAAATAAATATCAGCATTGGCAAATGCAGCGAGAAGTGTATCTATTTGGTCATTGGTAAAATAGCCATTTGTCCCCAATTGGATAATTATCGCATTATTAGTTTGGTTAAAACTCGCATAATTTGGTGCTAGTTTAACAGCTTGTGAAACTTGACGACCTATCTTTCCATCAATTGTGATGTTTGGAAAAACCTTATGTAAGCTCGTTGCTATATCGATCATAACGGAATCACCAATTGCTAGTATGTTTTGATAAGTATCATCTTTCTCGGGCACAGCATTTGTTTCGTTTTCTTCTGGCTTTGGTGTTTCTATATTTGGCACTTCAACTACTTCTTCCTTACTAGGCGAAGGATTGTCAGTCGTCTTGTCTGGTTGCTTTATTTGATTAGCAGTAGGTTCATCACCATTAATTTTAACGGCAGTTGGATATGAATCCTTAGAAGTTTGCTGGCCTTCTCCCACGACCCCTGTAATCCCTGTGAAAAATACAAGAAGGAAAAGTGGAACGATGACAGTAGATACTTTTCTTAAAAATGTCAGGCTTTCCCATTTCTTTTTATTGAATACGAAATAGTTCCGATAATATGCCCAGAACCCATCTTTTCGGATTGGCATCTCAATGAAGCGATAGGAACATTCTGCAATTATCACAATCAGTATTATCTGAAGCACTATTCGCCAATAGGAGGGGTTTCCAATCTCATGTATAGGTGTGCCTAATACCATGACTGGGTAATGCCAAAGATAAATTCCGTAGGATCGTGAGCCAATCCAACATAGAGGTTTCCACGCAAGTATTCTTCCTAAGATACTAACGGGATGACAAATACAAGCAATTAATACGGCTGCATTCAAGCAAAACAGGAACATTCCGCCTCTATAAAGGAATGTTTGAAATTCATCCACATACATAATGCAGACAAGAAAAATAGTAAACGTAATAAAGCTAATAGCATTTAATTTGTTCATATGGCTTGTTGATAATTTTTGTGATGATAGTCTTTTCATTGGCCAAACAAGCGCTAACCAGCAGCCAATTAATAATTCAAAACAGCGCGTGTCCGTTCCATAGTAAACCCGACTTGGATCGGCACCTGGCTGGTAAAGTATCGCCATTAATAAGGCCGAGCAAATTGCCCCAATAAAAACAACCTTTGCTAATTTACTTTGCTTTTTTACAACATACAGCCCTATCATTAAAAGCAATGGCCAAATCACATAGAATTGTTCTTCAATGGCTAATGACCATAAATTTTTTATGGGTGATGGAGAACCGAAACTATCAAAATAAGAGAGTTTATGAAAGATGAACCACCAATTACTTGAATAGAAAATAGAAGACAGCGCATCTCCACGTAATGTATGAAGGAGCTCTTTATGAAAGAGCATTGCCCAAACAAATGATGTAATAATCATAACGTAGGCAGCCGGTAGTAACCGTCTAAATCGTCCAATCCAAAATTTCTTTAGACTGACTGTTAATTGGTTGCCCTTTAAAGGTAAAATGGTAGAGGTGATTAAATAGCCTGATAGTACAAAAAAGATATCAACTCCTAAAAAGCCACCTCTAGCCCAACTGAAGTTAAAATGATAAGCAATAACTGCTAATACGGCTAATGCTCGAATCCCGTCTAGTCCAGGAATGTAACGATGATTTAATGACTTGCCTGACATACTATTCCTTCCTTCAATAATCTATAAAACCTATTGTCAAGTAATAAGAAACCTTGATTGAAAACCATCCCCTCTCAAATGATTAGTTTGTTCACTTATATGTTTGACGTTTGAGAAACGATAAAAGTTTTAGAGAAATAGGGAGTGTCATTACTTTTCTAGTCTCTTATAAAATTCATTCTCTACATATGTATTTTCAAAAAGGCATTACCATAAATGGAAGATACTACAAAAGCTATTTTACCCTGTTACCATATGCCTTCATTCATTATAAAATCGTGAGCCAACTTGAAAATTATAAGGCAAGAATGGAGCAATGGAAAGCCCAATAATTAGATTTTTTTCTGGAAATTTTTATTATTAGAGAATATCAAAAAGTGAGCCAATATGAGACTCACTTTTTGAATAATATGTTTATTTTTTTGAATCATTAACAAATGCCTTTGATATGGCTTTCCCGATTACCGCAATCGTTCTATTTACCTCATCTTCTGTATTGCCAATCCCACCGATTTCAATAATCATCATTTGCTTTGCTAAATCTTGATTATATCTTCCATCGACACCATCTCCACTTTTGGAAATAACACCTTTTGATATTTTCGGAACGATGGCATTCAATGTCGATGATAAACTTTCTGCATAGGCTGTGTTCCAGCGATAATTAGGATGCTCTGCCCCAACAACGATAGCAATTTTCGCATAGTTTTCCCCATTATATGAGATCGTTGTAAGATCATGTTTTAAGGAATCACGATGTAAATCTAGTATTAAATCATAATTATTGGTTTCTAAATGTTTACTAAGAAAAGGTCTTATTACATCATAGGATTGATGATAGCCCTTTCCCTGTGCTTGTAATTCCTTCATCGTATCTACATCAAGAACATCAGTCTTTAAACCATTTACATTAAAATGATTCACAATCTTATCCTTCAAACTCATAATGTTAACCGTTTCATGAGAAGTCGCTACCTTACCACTCACAGCTTTCACCATCGGTTCATATGCTTCATGGGTATGCGTAAATAATACTAACACCTTAAACGGATCTAAATCTGGTTCGGGCTCTTTCGTTTGTTCAAGTACATTCTGTTCTTCTAAATTAGTAGCGGCAAACACGACTTGTTTATCTTCAGGTTGTTTAATCGGAGTCGATGCTTGCTTGTTGAACGGAAGTTGCCCAGCAATGACAGGTAATACGAAAAAAAACAATAATATACCAAATGACCATTGTAGTTTTTTTAGCAAAGTCACACCCTCCTCCCCATATCGTATGGAGGGGGGGTGTCATTTAGAACGTAAAAATTTTTCTCGATTTATGCATATAGCTAGCTTATTTTTTATAAATCGCTTGCCCAGTTCATCAGCATTGAAGCAACTAAATTGGCGTAGCGATCTATCCAGTAGTCCGCTTCTTTAGGCGTTACCATCAATTGTCTATGTGAGGCTGCAAAGGTTTCTTCAAACAATTGTTGACGCTCTTCTCTTGTCCATGTCGCCCATTCACCGAAAATTGGTTCAACTAAGGACATGTCAAGCTCCTTGTCTATATTTGGCTGCCATGAGGATAAGGATAGCTTCGATGAAGGATTACTACGTTCAGCTACACGAGCCGCTATTGATCGCAGCATGACTTCTACCGCATCAGCAATTAATACAGGCGCATCTACCACTGTCGGTATACCAATGGCTGTTACAGGGATACCAAGCATTTCGTAGGAAATTTCTTGCCTTTGATTCCCTACACCTGACCCTGGATGTATGCCTGTATTCGTTAATTGAATGGTTTTACAAAGTCGATTACTAGCTCTTGTAGCAAGGGCATCCACGACAATGACTAATTTTGGCTTGAGTCGCTCTGCAATAGCAGCTACAAACTCTCCTGTTTCATAGCCCGTTTGTCCAGTAACGCCTGGGGCATACATAACAAACTTATCATCAATGACATCTAAACTATGCAAATGATCAATCAGATACGGACCAATCGCATCAGGTGTAATAGTACGATTGCCCAACCCAATTATTAAAATTTTGTCGTTCTCTTGCCAGGAGAGCGATTCATGCAATTTTTTAAAATTCACAAGCAATTCTTGCTCCAGCTGTTCAAATCCGTCCTGATCTTCTAATGTCAGTGTCGGAACAGAAAGTGTAATATATTGGCCTTCTTTTTTGCCAATTTGTTTCTCACCTTCTCTATCTACTAGCACATCCGTAATTTTCACGCGACCGGCTGTTCGATCTTCAATTTGAACGCCACTCGATTGTTTAAGCTTTTCTTTTTGCTCTTTCGTCTGATGGACAACTACCTCTTCAGATTCATCGATTAAATCTGTTCGATACCAGTTTAAATTTTGCATACAAATCACCTCAAGCAGTAGTTTGTTCAAACTGTCAAGTAAATATTCTTTGCATTTATCTATTGCAATTTAGCCTAGCGTTTGTTAAAATGATTTTTGTTGTATTAACACAAGAAATCAATGAGAAGATATCATCTCGTACCTAATTTAGGAGGTGAAATATATGCCAAACATTAAATCTGCGATTAAACGCGTAAAAGTTAACGAAAAAGCAAACATTGCTAATTCTCAAGCGAAATCTGCTATGCGTACTACAGTGAAAAAAGCTGAAAACGCTGTTGCTGAAAATGCTGAAAACAAACAAGAACTTTTACAAGCAGCTTTCAAATCTTTAGATAAAGCAGCTTCAAAAGGACTTATCCACAAAAACGCGGCGGCTCGTAAAAAGTCTCGCCTTGCTAAAAAAGCGTAATTGTTTAAAGGATCAGATGCTCTATTAAGAGTAGCTGATCTTTTTAATTTTTATAGAAATACAAAAGCTGTCGAGAAGTTCATTCTCGATGGCTTTTGTCATTTTTCTTTCTCTTTCATATTCATTATTTGGTATATCATTGCTGTATTCAACATCCTCTTCGAGCATAGATGCTCTTTTAAGCTGTCTGCCATGTCCAAGTAGCTAGTTTCTTTAACATGCGTGGAATCGATAAATAAATGGTCTGCATGGAGGAGTCCTTGATGCATAATCTCTTTTAAAATACGATAGCATATCTGCTCAAATATATCGGTGTCTTGAAAGCGACGGACATAATTTTTACTGAAGGTAGAGAAATGCGGGACTTCTGTATGGAAGCCAAATCCTAAAAACCAACGATACGCCATATTCGTTTCAATTTCTTTGATGGTTTGACGCATGGACCGAATACCAAAAACGTACTGAATAAACGTCATTTTAAAGAGAACAACAGGATCAATACTAGGACGCCCATTAGGTGAATAGAGATGTTCGACTAAAGGATAGATAAATGAAAAATCAATAGCAGTCTCTAGTTTTCGCACTAAATGATTGTTGGGAACTAATTGATCACGTTCATTGGTTTGATTCTTCGTCATCATCGTTTATCACCTCAAAAATTTACTTTTCAACACCCTATATAGAAAAAGTAAGTACTTTATGTAGAAGTTGATGGGAACGAAGGGCGGCGACTCCTGCGGGAAAAGCGGGAAAAGCGGGAAAGTCGAGATCCTGGACTGAGCGAGGCGAGGGAAGCAGCTCGACCCCGCCCGCGGAAAGCGTCCGCCCGTAATGAAAATCAACGACTTTACTTTATTTCATTGTAAAAGAAAAAAGACTGTAGGCAAATCTCTCAAATTTTTTGAGTTTGTCTACAGTCTGAGCTGTCCTATAACGGACAGCTTTTGTGTTAAAGTTGACGAAGTAAAAAAAGCTCCAAATATCGTTCTCGATTGCCACCTGTGGATTTCAACTGTAAATCCACCTCTGCTAGTTGATATAATGCTCTCAATAAGCTTTCTTCTGATGGACGATTACGTTGCTCAGTCATTAATTTGACACGATACGGATGAATTTTTAAGTTTTTGGCGATTTGCTGCGGATGGTACCCTTTCTTCAACAAATAAAAAACATTCGACATCGTACGAACATTGGATGCAAGTAGTCCAACAAGCATAATAGGCTCTTGCTTTTGTCGCAATAAATCATGATAAATCGACAAAGCGCTGACCGAATCATTGGCCAAATAGGCGTTGAGCATTTTAAAGGCATCCTGCTCCAATGTTTTTGCCACTAAATCCTCCACTAGCGATACCGTAATTTCTCCACCTTCACCAAGATAAAGGGTAAGCTTGTCTATTTCCATTTGTAATTGAAGCATGTTCGCCCCAACCATCGTCACAAGAAGTTCGATAGCATCCTGTGTGATGCTATTGCCCTGTCCCTTAACAATACTTTGGATCCAAACGGCTAAATCCTGCTCTTTAGGTGTTGCTGCTTCGATAAGTAATGCATGCTCTTTCATCATTTTTGTCACTTTTTTACGCTCATCTAGCTTTTCATAAGGAGCAATAAAAACGGTTACGGAAAAATCAGAAGGATTGGACAACCATGCCTCAAGTCGCTTCACATCATGGTCGATCTTTTCTTTTCCTTTCTCAGCTGCCTTTAAAAACGAAGCATTTTTGGCAATAATAAGCTTTTGTTCAGAGAAAAAGGGAATGGTATCTGCTTCATCCATAACAGCGTCCACAGGCACTTCATCTAAATCAAATGTGTTCATTTCCAGCTCTTCTTCTGGCCCCATTGCTTCTTTTATACGCTTAATGGTTTCATCTATAAAATAGCTTTCTTCACCAACAAGTAGATATACTGGTGCTAGCTCACCTTTTTTTATTGTTTTCCAAACCGTTGAAATCATAATTTTCCCTCCATCTAGCAATACTATAAGTATACATGATTTTGTCTGGATTGAGCAGGCTCCAACCTCGATAGATGCCATGCTTATATGGCATTCATTTGGTAGGTCAATCCAAGATTTAATTTCTGTCGAGCAATATCCAAGCCATTTTAGTTGTCCTGTAGTGAGTTTGACCGAAATGTGTCGATTCCTTGCCAGACGGGGAATTCTCCTTTTGGATATAGCTTTTATGTACATGTTGTCTTATAATAAATAACAGAATTGGAGGGATAACAATGAATCCATTTGAAGGAAAAAACATACAATGTCGACGTAACGATGCAATCGATTCAGGTGTTGGTTTCGGTGTATCATTTGGCGTTTTCACACTAATGTTTATTATCGCGACAATAGTAGAGTTCGTATCACAGTAATCAGACTAAAATACGAAGGAAAAAGACCTTGCTCATTGGACAAGGTCTTTTTCTTTTGCTTTAACTGTCAAACGATTGCCCTGAATACGTATTTCGATCGTGCCATCCACCCCTGTTGTCCAAGTAGCTAAATTCCGATTGGCAAATCGCTCAACTACCTCTTCATGTGGATGACCATAACGATTTTGAAGCCCAGCACTAAAAACGGTGAATTGGGGTCGTACGAGCTCTACAAATGATTCGATACTAGATGTTTTACTGCCATGATGACCAGCCTTCAGAAGGGTTAGATTAGCTATTAGAGGTCCATAATACATCATTAGCTGTTGTTCGCCATATTTCTCTAAATCACCTGTAAATAGCGCTTTAAATGCCTTCTGTTGCATGTATAAAACAAGCGAGTCATCATTGCCTTCATAATGGGTATCCTGCGGCCATAAATAATAAAAGCTTGACTCACCCTTCTGCCATATAGTGCCCTTCATCTTTTCTTTTATAGGGACGTTATGTTTTTGGGCTTCCCTTAGTAAGTCCCTCATAATAGGCTGTTTCAACGATCCAGGTGTCACGTGAATTTCTTTCATCCCAATCTCCTGTAAAATTTCCTCAGCGCCTTCTACATGATCCGCGTCCGCATGCGTAACAATAAAAATATCGATGGTTCGTATTCCCTTCCCTTTTAGAAACGGAACCACAATTTGTTTCCCCACCTCATAGTCTTTATTTGCCTTCTTCCATTGCTCTTGTTCAAAGCGCAACAGTCCACCCGCATCAATGACGTATACAGCCTCCCTAAATGGCAATTCAATCACAGTGCAATCACCCTGTCCTACATTTAAAAACGTTATCTTTGTGTCGCTATAAAGCATTGGGGAAAGATGAATACAGATGGCCGGGAAGAGTAAAACCAAAATCGCATTCTTAAATCGTTTTGTTTCTAAGAAATAGAAACACGTGAGAACGCTTAGCATTGCTAAACAACAAAGCCAAACGGATGGTTTACCTGGGGACCATAATTGAAATGGTAGAGCTTGTATTAGATATATTACATTCGTTAGCCCATTTCGCAGAGGCTCGTAGCCTGCAAATAACAGGTTGGCTAATGGTAAGGAAATATAGGTTAGAGCTAAGGCCACAATATTAAAAGGTAAAATAACGAATGAAAACAAAGGAACGAAGATAATATTGACAAAAAACGAGGAAATGGAAAGTTCATAGAAATGATGAAGTAATAAAGGATAGACAAGTAGCTGACAGACGAATGTGACGAAAAAAGAACGGGATAACCAGTTGCTCGTCTGTGTAAAAATATAACTAGAATAAACAAGACTAGCCGCTGCTAAATAAGACAGTTGGAAACCAATTTGAAAGATTACTCCCGGTTCAAGTAAAACAAAGCCTGCAAAGCTAATAGCAAGTGCATCATCGATTGACAGCGTCCATTTCAAATAACGAAGCAACATCATTAATTCCACTACTGAAACGGCTCGCCATACAGATGGTGCCCCCCCTGCAATGACTCCGTAGATAGGGAGTAAGATGACCAAGGCAATAGTAGCCATCTCTTTGCGAATACCTATGCGTAGTAGACCTTCAATAAATAACCACGACACCAGTGCTACATGTAGACCAGAGATCGCAAATAAATGAGTGATCCCTAGCTTTTGATAGGCTCGTTGTAGCTCATTATCCATTTGATCCTGCTCTCCAATGAGAAGGGCTTGAGCCTCCGCTACTAATGGGTGGGGAAATGTCATTTCTATATGCTGTTTCATTTGTTGTCTTAGCTTAGCGAGAAATATGATGGGGGAATTGCGCTTCTCTATAAAGGTCCAACTAGTGATTTCAACAATACCGGTTGCTCCCTTACTCGTTAAATAATTGGACATGGAAAAGGCGTAATCATGGGCTGATGGAGAAGGGCTCACAAGCTCACCTTTCGCAAGATACGTCATTCCTGCCATAGATGTATGTTCATAATTAATTTTTTCTTGTTCAGAGGAAAATGTATACACTACATATAACTTTTGACCGTTTGTAGTTGTAGCAAAACCACGGAGCTTTTGACCGCTTATTTTATAATCGTTTGACCAAGTTAAAGGGAAAGAGGATGGTAGTGGGGAAGGTTGAACCAGTTGAATTGTAGCAAAAAATATATACGATAATAAGCCAATCGTTAATACTATCATTGCTAAGAACCGTGACTCACCCTTTACGATGAGCCACAGAGCTAAAAGAAGTACTAATAGGAGTAGCCAAGCCGACTTGTGAGCTGCTAAGGAAGCGACAAGTACAGCAAGCGCTAGAAAAATCCATTTTTGCCTTAAAGCTTTATACCGAATAGTGCACTCACCTTCTGTTCATACGGAAGCAATTTTTCGGATGGCAGTCCGTTCTCGCGAAGCTCATGAAGCATCTCTGTATATAAGGCTAGCTTTTCATCTCGTAGAAAATCGATTTTTCGTTCATCAAATGGTACATGAACGACTGTCACGCCTGCTTTTTCAAATAATTCCTGAGCATATGGATTATTTTTATAGTCAGTTGCATAATAAACTCGCTCAATGCCTGCTTGAATAATAGATTTGGTACAAGGGAGACATGGGAAGTGTGTCACGTATAAATCAGCACCTTTTGTTGGTGTACCGTATTTAGCACACTGTAGTAAAGCATTCATTTCAGCATGCACTGTACGGACACAATGGTTGTCCACCACATAGCAGCCATTTTCGATACAATGCTCATCACCAGTAATAGACCCATTATAGCCCCCTGCTATGATCCTCTTATCACGAACAACAGTTGCTCCTACTGCTAGTCTTGTACAAGTACTACGCAATGCGAGTAAATGGCTTTGTGCCATAAAAAATTGATCCCAAGTAATTCGCTCCATATGACTACCTCCAAAATTTTGCCTTACAAGTTTTCGATCTTGTTGCTTTTCTACTATAGTGTAGCTCTTTTGGAAAAGCGGCGTCAATATCTCATAAGCTATTAGCTTTACTTAACGGTAATAGAATCCTTTATTTTTTCAAATGTTTTATCACCTATACCATTAATATTTCTTACATCATCAATGGTTTGAAAGCGTCCTTTTTCCTCCCGATAACTAAGAATACTATGAGCTTTTGAAGGGCCGATTCCTGGTAATGTTGCAAGAGTCTCCGCATCAGCGGTATTGACATTAATCTTCTGACTCTTATTCTGGCTTTCCAAAGGTAACATAAGTAGATTACTAGATATATCTTCAAGCTGTTCTCCCTTGATGGGAATATAAATCACCATTTCATCCTGAACTTTTTGCGCATGATTAACAAGTTGCGTATCCGCATTCTCAATATAACCACCTGCAAGCTGAATAGCATCGAAAATACGCTTGTCTGGTTGAAGCTCATAAACGCCCGGATACATAACAGCACCCTTTATATCAACAAATACCTGCTGTTGAACCGCTTCCTCAGCAGTAGATTCCATGGGAATCGTTTCTTCAATAGGTTGGATGGTTTCGATGAGCTCTTCTTGGGGTCGTGAAGAGTCAGAACTCGATAAAGAGAAGTAAAAAAATAGTCCACTGATTATTAGTAGGCCGGGGATTAGCATACTCTTTTTGTACTTTTGCCATAAAGATTGCAACATAGTACCATCCTTTCAATGCAAAAGGTCATCATATGGAGGTACATTCATCATACACTAACATCCATAGATTGCAAACCTGAAAGCGGGAACGAAAAGCTCCCAAGTAATCGGTTAATTTGACTGCACTATTTATCCACCATTCCGCGGCCTCAAAAAAATCCACACTGCCAATCAGCAGTGTGGTGCTTGCCATATTTATTTTACCGCACGGATAAAAATGCGTTCACTTTCATATTCTGGTGCTTCGTTTGTAAAATCTGCTGTTACTACCACATCACTAAAGCCGATAGCGCGAAGCCAATTCATATATTGTTCGATAGGATACGTACGTTGAATATGCTCCTCATCAAACCGTTCATATAAATCACTCTTTGTATCACGCACATAAAAGGTCATTTGATGAATAATGGAATGCTCGAATTCTCCTGGCTCTGTATGCCATACATAACTAATATCACCATTGTCATACGTAAATGGACCATCCAAAAAGATTTCCGTCATTTTAAATAGTGAATGGACATCAAAAAAAAGTTGGCCTCCATCACGTAATGCATGATAAATCCGTTCTAATGTTGTAAAGACTGCTTGCTCCTCTACAACATAATTCAGAGAATCTATGGCAATTGTGACCACATCTACTGCCTCAAAGCCATCTAGTTCGTCCATGGACATACAATAAAACGGAGCCTCGTATCCTGCACCAGTAAAACGTTCAGTCGCAATGGAAAGCATTTCTTCTGATAAATCAACACCGCTGACTTTGTAGCCAGCCTGTGCAAATAACAAGCTAAGTACACCTGTGCCACACCCAATATCTAATAGTTTTTTGTATTGGTTGCTAGGTGCATGCTGTACAATCCAATCTACATAAAGATTGTAAGGAATATCCGTTTGTAACTCATCATAGACATGTGCGAAGCGTTCGTAACTACTCACTTAGGCCTCTGGCATGTCTAATTGTGGTGCATCGCCCCATAGACGCTCTAAATTATAATAAGCACGCTCATCTTTATGGAATACGTGTGCTACTACATCTCCTAAGTCTACTAGAACCCAACGAGCACCATCAAAACCTTCGACACGGCGAATTTCATAGCCATCTTTTTCAGCTACATCCTGCAATTCGCGTGCAATGGCTTGCACCTGACGATCTGAGTTACCATGTGCAATGATAAAGTAATCTGCTAAAAGGGAAATTCCTTGCATATTTAAAACGACAATATCCTCACCATGTTTGTCGTCAATCGCTTTGTAAGCTGCTTGTAATAAAGTTGAAGTCATCCTTCACTATCCTCTCTGTTCATCATATCGTTATAACATTCTATTGATAACGGATAAATAGGCTGCTTTGTGTCGATTAAAAATGCCAATGTATGACGGACACATGCACTCATGGCCTTATCCAAATTTTTTTGCGCTTTTTTGCGCAGACGTTCCACACCATCAAATTGACGATTCGGTTCAATCATATCTGCGACAAAAATGATTTTTTCTAAACGACTCATATTAGGTCGCCCTGTTGTATGAAAACGAATAGCATTCAATAGCTCATCATCTTTGATCCCGAATTCACTTTCTGCAATATATGCACCGACTGGGCCATGAAGTAGTTCACTGCCCCAGCCAATGAGTCGTGCATCTAACTTTTCCGTTCTGACGATGTTCTCCATCCACTCTATATCTGCATATTTTGCTATATCATGAAGGATTGCAGCTATTTCAGCCTTTTTCTCATCCTCGCCGTACTTTCGTGCTAGATTGATGGCCGTTTCCATAACACCGATTGTATGAATATAACGTTTTTCCGGCATTCTGGGCTTAATCGCCGCTAAATACTGTTCGCGTTCCATAAAGACCTTCCTCTCGTATGAACGTCTCTACCGCTTCTGGTAGTAAAAGTGTCACCGTTCCTCCAGTCGCCAGGCGTTCACGAATCAGTGTGGACGATAAATCGATTTGAGGCACCTCCACCATGCATATAGGGTACTCTGTAATGGCTGCTGTTCCTGGACGTTTCACACCAACAAATTGGACAAGTTCTACTAGGTCATCTATACAATGCCATGTATGTAGCGAATCAATCATATCGCCACCGATGATAAAGTAAAATTTGACAGTAGGTTCCTTCCTACATAATGCAGAAAGTGTCTCATAGGAATAGGATACGCCACCCTTGTCTACCTCATACGACTCCACTGAAAAATAAGGAAACGGGCGAATGGCACGCTTCACCATTTCAAGTCGTTCCACATTACTAGCATCAAATCGTGCATGCTTATGTGGTGGTATGGCATTCGGCATAAAGCGTATTTCATCGAGTTGCAATGCATGAAATACCTCATTCGCCATTAATAAATGCCCCATATGAGGAGGATTAAACGTGCCTCCAAGTAAACCGACCCTTTTCATCGTCTCACCTTATTTCGTTGCTTTTGGTAATACAATCTTTTTTTGATTGCGTGATTCTTTATATAAAACAACTGTCAGGCCGATTAATTGGACAAGCTCTGCATGTGCACCTTTTGCAAGTGCCTCTGCCACTTCATGTTTGTCCTCCTCACAATTATCTAAAATACGGACTTTAATTAGTTCACGTACTTCTAATGCCTCACGAATTTGTTTAGTCATTTCATCATTTACGCCACCTTTTCCCACTTGGAATATTGGTGATAAATGGTGTGCTTCAGCACGTAAAAAACGTTTTTGTTTACCTGTTAACATAAAAATTAGTTTCCTCCTAATTGCGCATTTAGCTGCACAATCATTGAATTTGTATTTGGATAGTCGCCTAACCAGTGCTCAAAAGCAATGGCTCCTTGATGCACAAACATCCCTAAGCCTGTCACAATTGTTGCCCCTTTTTCTTCAGCCGCTTGTAAAAAAGGCGTCATTAATGGATTATACACAATATCCGCAACAATTGCTCCTTTGGCAAGACGATTTAAGGAAAATGGCATTGAAAAATTGCCTGTAGCAAGGCCTGCCGAAGTCATTTGCACTATAATGCTGAAATGAGCTAATGTTTCTTCCGCTTCCTTTAATGAAATTGCACGGCCAATCCCCATTTCATCCACAATTGCTTGGGCATTGGCTACGGTACGATTGGTCATGGTCAAATCACTGTAGCCTTGCTGCTGCATGGCAAAGGCTATACCTCGGGCAGCGCCACCTGCGCCAACAAGTAACACAGGCTTGTCTTTATGAGACGAACCTACTGCTTCTTCTAGTGAACGCACAAAGCCAACACCATCTGTATTATAGCCTATCAGCTTTCCTTCTGTAGTTCGTACTACTGTGTTCACTGCTCCCATTTTTTGCGCCAACTCATCTAGCTCATCTAAATAGGGAATGATTGCTGTTTTATGAGGAATTGTTACATTCCAGCCACTTGCCCCTAAAGTTTTTAAGCCAGCAACTGCTGCTCCCAATTGCTCAGAAGACACATGTAGCGGAATATATGTTGCCTCTACGGACATTTCCTCAAACCAAGCATTGTGCATGGCTGGTGATTTTGAATGTTCAATTGGATCACCAATAACTGCAAACCACTTCTTCATTTCCTAGTCCCTCTTCTCTTCTCCATCCTTCACCCTCTATATAAGTGATGGACGTATCGAAACTTGTACACCTTTAGGCGCGTATGCTGCTACTACGACATTGGCATGCTGTACAGTAATCCAGCCTAGTCCAGAAAATACAACATCAGTTTTAGCTTCTTTAATGGAGAACTCATGACGAACTAAAGGCGGAAGTTGGTCAATAAACTCCGCAGTTGGCGGTGCCAAAAGGTCTCCCTTATGTTCTGTATACAGCGTATCTGCCTTCTCAAGCTTAGTTCGGTGAATTGGTAAGTCATTTGCCACATGGATTGTAAAGGCAGAACGGTCCCCTTGAATAAAATCAAATCTTGCCAATGCCCCAATAAACAAGGTTTGTCCCGCATTTTGTTGGTAGACCTTCGGCTTGATTTCTTTTTTTGGCATAATATATTTTAATTCACTTGAATCAATATGATGGGCCATTTGGTGATGATTAATAATACCAGGCGTATCAAATAATGCACTTCCATCATCCAAAGGAATTTCAATCATATCTAAAGTAGTACCTGGGAAATGGGATGTAGTAATAACTTCACCTTCCCCTGTTGCCTGCTTAATAATGCGGTTGATGAATGTGGATTTTCCGACATTGGTACAGCCCACCACATAGACATTTTGTCCTTGGCGATATTCATCAATGGCTTCCATTGCTTCAGCCATTCCCTTACCTTTATGTGCACTTACTAACAACACATCAACAGGCTGAAGTCCCAACGCTTTTGCTTCACGTTTTAACCAATTAATAACTTTTTTCGGTTTCACCGATTTCGGTAATAAATCAGCTTTATTAGCTATCAACAGCACAGGATTCTTCCCTACAAAACGGTGTAGGCCAGGTAGCCAGCTTCCATTAAAATCAAAAATATCAACAATTTTCACGATTAAGCCTTGCTGTGTACCAAGGCCATTTAAAATACGTAAAAAGTCGTCATCTGTTAATGACACTGGTTGAATTTCATTGTAATTTTTCAAACGGAAGCAACGTTGGCAAATGACCACATCCTTTTCTAGTGATGATGGGGGTGCATACCCAACTGCTGTTTTATCTTCTGTTTGAATTGTTGTACCACAGCCAATACAATTTGGCATTTCAATCATTCTTGTTCCTCCCAAGTTATAATTCCTTTTCGTTTCAAATCATTAAACACTCGACGTTCAATGAATCGATTCAATTTTGTTACTAACCCATCAGATTGTGCGACAGGTTTGACTAGCACGGTATGCAAGCCTAAGCGATTCGCACCCATTACATCTGTAAGGAGCTGATCCCCTACCATTACTACTTCATTAGGGCGTAAGCCTAATTGAATAAGGGCATTATAAAAAGCATTTCGCAATGGTTTTTTTGCCTTATGAATGTATGGAATACCTAAAGGCTCTGCGAAACGTTTAACACGTGCCTCCTTGTTATTCGACGCAATAATAACACGAATACCGGATTCCTTCATGATGCGCAGCCAAATGATTAGTTCTTCTGTTGCATCCTCACGATCCCATTCCACAAGGGTATTATCTAGATCGGTAATGATCCCTCTTATCCCTAATTCTTGAAGTTTTTCAGGTGTAATTTCGAAAATATTCGTCACAAATTCGTTTGGTAATAAAAAATTATACAAAATAGCGACCCCTAATCTTAACGTATTATTCGACCATTATAGCATATTTGCAAAGGCTTCACCCATTCGAATTGGGTTGCCCTGTACAACATTTTCCGTAAACTCAATCGCATCCTTTTCAAACAGCATTACCACTGTCGAACCAAAGGAGAAATAGCCAACTTCCTGCCCTTTATACCAGTTTATTGTCCTGTTTGTGAGCACTATTGAATTTACGAAGGTCGCCCCCACTTTTATAAACGCCACTTGCTGATTATGGGCTGTTTTCAACTCTGTTACTAAACGGTAATTGTGGGAAATTGGCTTTTTACCGTATGTAAGGCCTATTTGATTCACAGGATAAGATTTCTGACCAAGCGTATACTGTCTTAGTACTTCTCCATCAATTGGACTGTGAATACGATGATAATCAGCAGGGCTTAAATAAAAAACAATAAAATGGCCGTCTGCATAGTTGGCAGCTCGCTCCGAATTACCAAGTAAATCTTCTAGTGCATAGGGCTTACCCTTTACAAGAAATGTCATATCCCATTCAATTCTTCCAAAGGATTCTACCTTGGCATCTACAGGACTTACATACACCATCGGATTTTTTTCAATCGGGCGTGCATCTTGTAAAAGCTCTCTTGTAAAAAAATCGTGTAAACTTGCAAATTGTTGTTGTTTTTTTGAAACTTCTTCAAGGTTTATATCGTATAACTTCATGTAGCTTGGAATTATACGTTTACTCCACTTGGCTTTCGCAATAGCTTGCAAAAGGTGAGAGGACTGCTTACCATTCGTTAGTTCTATCAAGCGTTGATATAGTTTTTCTTTCATCAGTAAAACCCCTATCCATTAATTTAGACTGTCAATTTTTTCGCATTCGAAGTATAATGGTACAATATCTTAAGTGCAAAGGAGTGATCCCCCTTGTTTTTTTATCACAAGTTGGTGGATACCACGGTTAAGAAAATGAAATCGCACGCAGCTAACTTCATTACAATTAGTAATATGTCCTTTGGAGGCGCGGCTATTATGGCCACTTTACATGAATACTATAGCTATAGTGTCTTGTTTATCTTTATTGCAGCTCTTCTTGATCGCTATGATGGTAAGGTAGCTAGAGCACTCGGACAAGTGTCTGAGTTAGGTAAACAATTAGATTCTATGAGTGATATTATATCATTTGGCGTGGCGCCTGCATTATTAATGTACGAAGTTGTTCTAGTTGATTTTGGTTTTGCCGGCATGATGATGGCCGTCCTGTTTATCGTTTGTGGTGCGATGCGATTAGCCCGCTTTAATATTAGTGAAGCAAATGGCTATTTCACAGGTTTACCTATTACAGCTGCTGGTACGTTCTTAACTTTAACGTATTTTGTAGCCACTACGTTCCATCCGGCCTTTTATCTTTTCCTTTTCCCAATTTTAGCTTTACTCATGATTAGTACATTTACGTTAAAAAAAGTGTAACAGCACAATTGCTGTTGCACTTTTTTCATTTCCCACAGCTTTGAAACATATACTGTCGAAAAATGGGGAAAGGATGAAATCATTCAATGAGCGGAATTTTTACATCAATGTTGCAGTTATGGCTTGAGATCCCAGCGTTACTTGGCTACTTAAAGGGGCAAACATTCCATAAACCCTTTTCAAAAGAAGAGGAAGCTGCTTGTATTGAACGATTTTTAGGTGGCGATGAGCAAGCACGCCTGGACCTAATAGAACGCAATATGAGGCTCGTCGCGCACGTCGTAAAAAAATTCCATCCAAAACATGAACAACTTGATGATTATATTTCCATTGGGACAATCGGGCTAATGAAGGCGGTAGAAAGCTATACCCCGGACAAAAAAACAAGACTTGCCACATATGCAGCTCGATGTATTGAAAATGAAATTTTAATGCATCTACGCACACAGAAAAAAGTGCAGAAAGACGTTTCCTTATTTGAGCCGATCGGAACAGATAAAGATGGCAATGCGCTTCAAATTCGAGATTTACTCCAATGTGATGAAGAAAGTGCAACCGAGAAAATCGAACATAAAGAACATGTGGCACAGCTATATCATTATTTGCATATGCTTGATGAACGCGAACTAGAAATTGTGACGCTTCGCTATGGATTAAATCAACAAGATGCCCTTACGCAAAAGGAAATTGCAGCTCGGCTAAATATTTCTCGAAGCTATGTATCTCGGATTGAAAAACGGGCACTCATTAAACTCTATCAATTATACAAACGAGACCAAAAGTCAATTGAGTAATATATTGTAAAATGTTCACTAGAAAAATTCAATGCATGTTTGCCGGAGAATGTGCCGATTCTATGGCATAAAAAAGTTCCTTTGCGACATAGCTAATGTCGCAAAGGAACTTTTTAAACTCTATGAATGTGCTGATTCTGAAAGTTCTGCCGTAATCAATGTACCTATTAAAGTAGTGATAATCACTACACCTACTGTTAATACGAGCATCATGAATGCCTCCCATTCTATTATGAAGAGATTTATTACAGCTAGTGTAGCATTTATACCATTCATTCACTGTGATTTTTCTCACATAAGCAATAACACATTTTGACCGTTTTGTGTATTAAAGTGAGGCAATTGCTTTTAAGACAACTTGTGTCGAATGTTTTGCAGCAACTGGTAAAAACTCATCAAAGCTAATATTCGACTCTTTTCCTGCTATATCTGATAAAGCACGAATTACTACAAAAGGTGTGGCAAATTGATAACAAACTTGTGCAACCGCAGCCGCTTCCATTTCTACCGCCTTCATTTGAGGGAAATGATGACGAACAGCTTCTACACGCTCAGGATCATTCATAAATGCATCCCCAGAGCAAATTAAACCAATCCCATATTGATGCTCTCCAACTGCCTTAACAGCTTCCTCAGCTACTTTCATTAATCGTTCATCTGATTTATAAGCTGCTGGCATACCAGCCATTTGTCCAATTTCATAACCAAAAATTGTGACATCCACATCATGGTGACGAACTTCATCGGAAATGACTACAGCTCCCACCTCAAGGGCTTCATCATAACCACCAGCAGAGCCTGTATTAATAACAACATCCGGCTTAAACTCATGCAAAAGAATGGTAGTGGACATAGCTGCATTGACTTTACCAATACCACTTTTTAATAACACAACTTCCTTGCCTTCATAGGTTCCTGTTGTATATTCACTGCCTGCTATTGTTGTACGTTGTGCATTGTTTAAAGATGCTCGTAGTAATTCTACTTCCTCTTCCATTGCCCCAATTACTGCAATTTTCATGTAATGTTACTTCCCTTCTTTATCAACTCTATTAAAAATAATCAAAAGTGTGATTTTCGTCAATAGGCGCCTTCTAAAGTATTCAGCTGCTCAAGCTTTACAGGTAACCATCCTTCATTGTCCACCCATTCCATACTTACACGGTACATCTGTGATTTATCTTTTGTTGACACTGTGGCTATTGAAGAATTAGGACCACCATTATTTTGCATACGCCAAATAATCATATTGTCTTGGTCGATACCCGTTACACCAGAAACAGTTGCTACCTTTTCAGACCAGTCTACTGATGAAGAATCGTAGGAAGACACATGTTGGCCTGTTTGAGTAGTAGCTGTTGGCTGCCAATTTTTATTTGTTATAACTTTCTCTACGTTTGGATTATCTGAAGTGGATTCTTCTGGTGTACCTTGATCCTGCTGCATTTCTTCAGGCTCTGATACATCCTCTTCCTCTGAAGCTTTATCTTCCTCTACAGCCAAATCCTTTTCATCCTCTTTCACAGGCTCTTTATCTACTTCTTTGTTGTCGTCTTTTTCCTCTTGAGCTGGTTCATCTTTCACTGTTTGTTCTGCATCATCTTGCCATTTAAACACATAAGTTGCTGTGATAATAATTAGTACAACCACTACACCAATTAAAACATTCAATAGTTTATCTAGCTTTTTATTACGAGATGGCTGCAAATGACGACTACTACGAGTTTGTCGTTCACTCATATTTCCTCCCCCTCTCTAGCAAATATTCTATCAAGTTCGGCAGTACTTGCAAAATAATTATACTCATTAATTTACTTCGTGGCACTTCAGCTCGAAAAATAAAAGCAGCTAGCCTCTCTAAATTAGAAAGACCAACTGCTTGTCCACTTACATTTTATTTAATTGAAACAATCTTAACTTTCATTTCACCACCAGGAGTTTGAACGGCTACTTCTTCGCCTTCAGCACGGCCAAGTAAGCCCTTGGCAATTGGTGATTCGTTGGAAATACGGAATTCCATTGGATCTGCTTCAGCCGAACCTACAATTGTATAAGATTCTTCTTCAGTTGATGGTTTCCCATTAATAATTTCTACAAATGTAACCGTTTTCCCAAGTGATACAACGCTGTTATCAGTTTCATCCTCAGAAATAATCACTGCATTACGGATCATTGATTTTAAAGTTGAAATACGCCCTTCTAAAAAGGCTTGTTCTTCTTTTGCTGAATCGTATTCAGCGTTCTCAGAAAGATCACCAAAATCACGAGCTATTTTTATACGTTCCACGATTTCTTTACGTGTTTCTGTTTCTAATTTCACTAATTCTTCTTCTAATTTACGTTTTCCCTCAGCTGTCATAGGGTACTGTTTTTCATTTGCCAAAGTCCTTCACTCCTTGTTTCTTCAATATAAAAACATAAAACTCGATTAAATGCTTGCAAGGTGCATTTAATCGAATTTTATTATTTTTAAACGTTTTTCAAATACGCTTTGACCTAATAGTATGCATGCCTTTTTAAAATATGCATGTAAATATTGTCAATACCACTCTATCTTATTACAATACGTTGTCGGTTTCAAGAATAGTTTTAATTTTCGTTACCATTAAATCGATGGCAACCTCATTATCCCCACCTTCAGGAATAATGATATCAGCATAACGTTTTGTAGGTTCAATGAATAAATTATGCATTGGTCGAACCGCTGATAAGTACTGATCAATGACTGAATCTGTAGTACGTCCACGTTCTTTAATATCACGCATGATACGACGAATGATTCGTAAATCAGAATCGGTATCTACAAATAATTTAATATCCATTAAATCACGTAAATCAGCATCCTCTAGCACGAGAATCCCTTCTAGAATAATAACATCTACCGGTTCAACATGGATTACTTCTGCTGCTCTAGTATGCTGCACGTAATCATAAACCGGTTTTTCGATTGGTTGACGTACTAAAAGTTTTTTTATGTGCTGTATTAATAAATCATTATCGAATGCTAACGGATGATCATAGTTTGTTCCTAATCGCTCTTCAAATGTTAAATGACTTTGATCTTTATAATAAAAGTCTTGTTCAATCACAACAACTGAATGCTCTCGGAAAACATCATAGATGGCGCGCGTCACACTCGTTTTTCCTGAGCATGAGCCACCTGCTATACCGATAACAACAGGACGCTTCACTTCCATTAGTTATTCTCCTTTCGCATCATGTTATGCGGCATTAATGGTGTGTCACATTTAAATTTAACAATTTGTAATGGATGACGTGCTGCATCTAGGCTATTGCCATCTTCATCCCAAATTTCTCCCATTGTCAGACGGAAATTCTCAATTTCTGGGCCAAAGAACTCTACTTCGTCACCAGGTTTAAAATAATTTCGTTGCTGCATAGTGACCATTTTTGTTTCTGGATCATGTTCTAAAATTAAACCAGCAAATTCAAATGTAGTTTTTCGGCCATGTATACCAAACATTTGCTCCTCTGAGCCAGGTGCATCATGGAAGAATGCTTCAGCCGTATCACGGTTTGCACATTTATCTAGCTCCTCTAGCCATTCACGTTTAATTTTAAAATTATCTGGATCTGCGCAATAAGCATCGATAACTTTGCGGTATACGGATACAACTGTTGCTACATAGTGAATCGATTTCATACGACCTTCCACTTTTAAAGAATCAATACCGAGCTCGATCATATGTGGAATCGCTTCAATTAACTTCAAATCTTTTGGGCTCATAGCAAAAGGTGCATGAGTATCATCAAACAGTGCTTTTTCTTCCCCATCTTCTAATTCATATAAATCGTAATCCCAACGACAAGATTGGCAACAACCACCACGGTTAGAGTCACGAGCAGTCATATGGTTAGATAATACGCAACGGCCCGAATAAGCAATACACATAGCGCCATGAACAAAGGCCTCGATTTCAATATCGACTTTTTCCTTCATCAATTTCATTTCTTCTCCGCCTACTTCACGTGCTAACACAACACGATGTAAGCCTTCTTCCTTCCAGTACTGCACTGCCTTCCAGTTGGACAATGACTGCTGTGTAGAAAGGTGAATTTCAAGCTTAGGAGCCGCTGTGCGGCATGTTTCAATAATTAGTGGATCTGCTACGATGATACCTGTAACACCTGCCGACTCAATATCTTTTAAATATCGCTCCAAGCCTTCCATATTTTCATTATGTGCAAATATATTTGTTGTTACATAAATTTTCGCACCATATCGATTAGCAAACTCTACACCCTCACGCATTTCTTCAATAGAGAAATTATCTGCATTGGAACGTAGACCAAACTCTTGTCCACCAATAAATACAGCATCTGCACCGTAATGCACAGCTACTTTTAATTTTTCTAAGCTACCCGCTGGGGCAAGTAGCTCTGGTTTTTTTGTAATGACACGTTTACCGTCGACAATGTCACGGATTTTGTCATTTTGTTCTAACGCTAATGCCATGTTATTGCCCCCCTCTTAGTAAACCGTTTCCTTGAAGATAAAGCCTGTATCTAATGGTCTAATGGCTGGTTGAATATCTTCAATTTTTGCTAATAATTCATCTTTTATGTCATCATATGCTTCTTCGGATTCGTCAAAATATGCATCGATGGCCTTGCGATAGGCCTCCGTCACAGTTACGACATACTCTGGGGTTTGTAGCACACCCTCAATTTTTAGGGCATCGATGCCGCCTTCGAATAATTCGCCAAGCTCATCAATAACACACATGTCATTAGGACTAAAAATATGCGTACCGTTTACATCTTCATAAATTGGATATTTATTATTGCGCTCATCATCATGTAGGAACATGTTTCGATTATCTTTACGATTTTCAATTTCCATCACTTTATCTTGATATAAGAAATAATGGCCAAGTAGCGGGCGTTTTGATTGGAACATACATGTCATACCATGTACTTGTACTTCAATTTCTAATTCCGCACTTTCTTTAATTTCTAATACCTCATCAAGAGAAAGCTCACGTGCTAACACTGCACGAGTCGCACCGCGTTTTCCCCAGTAATTAGCCGTAAACCAGTTTGTTGCAGTCGTCTCCGGATTCCAATGCAATGGAATCGTTACGCCTTGCTCACGACGAATAATTAATACTGCTGGGTCGCCATAAATTAAACGATCCACACCAATACGTTGCATGTCTTTTAAATAGTCGGCAAGTGCCTCCAGCTTTTCATTATGGAAAAGGGCATTCACTGCAACATAAACTTTTTTACCAGCTGCGTGAATGAGCTTCGTTGCCTCTTCCACTTCATCTACTGAGAATTCTCCTGCTAGACGTAGACCAAATTGTTGTTCACCAATAACAAAAGCATCTGCTCCAGCTTCTAAAAGTGCTTTAATATGTTCTAATGATTGTGGTGTCACAAGCAATTCTGGTTTTTTCATAGTAGTCACCTCTTCAAACATAGTAATAAACCGTCACCTACTGGTAAAAAAGCACTGGTATAATCCGGGTGCTGCATTATCCATTCTGTGAAGTTTTTTAAATTGCGGATCATTGTACGTTTACGACGTGGAACATCCTTCAAATCTAAATCTGACAAGCCATGCATATACATATTGTCGATATACAAGACTCCACCTGATTTCACGAGGGGAGCGTACTTTTCAAAGAAGCGCTGATATTGTCCCTTTGCGGCATCGATAAATACTGCATCAAACTCTGTGTCAATGGCCTTATCGTCTACCTCTAAAGCGTCGCCTTCAATGACCCTAATTCGATTAGATACGGTTGACCGTTCAATATAGGCCTTTGCTTTTGTCACACGCTCTATATCGCGTTCAATCGTAACGATCTGGACATTTGGCAAAGCTTCTGCCATCCGAATAGCAGAATATCCAATTGCCGTGCCAATTTCTAAAATTTTTTGCGGATTTTGAATGCGCAACAATTGATTTAATGCATCAATACCTGCAAGCTGCATAATCGGTACATGATTCTCCTCCGCATATGCTTCCATTTCTAAAAGCAATTCATTACGTGGCTGTATAAATGATTGTATATATGCATCTGATAATTCCATTGTTCCACCCTCAATTAAATGGCAACGTGCATGTAGACGTTGTCCGTACTTCATCATTTATCAACAAAAAGAAAAAGACCAAACGTGATGTCTTGGTACTTTGCCATACAAAAATGAGCAATTGTTTTTTACATGCTCAAAACAATTGCCACCACGTATATTTGTCCCGAATAACGGATTGATCAAAAATCACACTTTATAATAGCATGAAAATAGAAGGAAAGCTATTTTTCTTTCCTTCTACTTTCTATGTTTGTTCTATGCAATTTTCTCTTCACATACGTCTATTCTTCTTTTTGTAAATATTTCGCTATTTTCTGTAAATGTTCATCATATGTTTTCGAGAAGTGGTTGACACCCTCTTTATCTGCTAAGAAATAGAAATAATCTGTTTGACTAGGGTTCAATGTCGCCTCAATAGAAGTCTTTCCAGCACCTGCAATTGGGCCTGGTGGTAAACCTTTATTTTTGTAAGTATTATAGGCATTATCTACTTCTAAGTCTTCATACAGCACACGATCTTTATGATCGCCAAGTGCATATAAAACAGTTGGGTCTGTTTGTAGTGGCATCCCTTCATCAATACGATTATAGAAGACACTTGCTATTGTTTCTCGATCTGTTTGAGCCGTAGCTTCTTCTTCTAATAATGAGGCAAATGTTAACAGCTGGTGAACGGACATTTGTTTTTCCACTAAAACATCACTATAATTTTTCACCACTTTGTTCATAGCCGCGATCATCTCTTCAACAATTGCTTCTAGAGATGGCTTTTCCTCATAGTACGAGTAAGTAGCTGGATATAAATAGCCTTCTAAATCATAGCGAATATTTTCAGCTAACACTGCATCTGTTACTAGTTCAGGATAGTTAGCCATCATTTGTTGAACAAATGTGTCACTCGTTACTAAATCCATAAATTCTTTTTGTGAATATGGCGTTTTCTTTTCAATCACTTTCCCAATTTGCTCAATGGTTAAGCCTTCGGGGATCGTCATCGTAAAGACAGGTTTTCGGTATACCTTCCCTGTTTTTAAGCTTTCGATGAGTTCATCAAATGTCATTGCTTGCGTTAAATCGTAATTACCTGCTTGGAATTGAGATTCGTTTTTAAATTTTGCATAGTATTTAAAAACACGCGCATCTTTAATAACACCTTTTTTCTCTAATAATGTTGAAATTGAACTCAAGCTAGAGCCGATTGGTACTTCTACTGCAATTGTTTTTGTCGCATCAGGATCCAATGGTTTTAAAGCACCTTTAACATAATTGTACCCAAATAAACCGACAATCCCTATTACGAGGACAAAAACAATTGCCACAATAGCAACGATTTTTCTCACGATTTTTACCTCTGATTTTTTTTCCTGCATTTTTGAAAACATTTCTTGTTTTTTAGTACCGTTATTCACGGGTTCCCCCCCTATCACTATCCAATATCATACTAGAAATCAACTATCACGACAAACAGAAATCGACAATTCAGGAGAATTTGCATATATAAAAAATCAACCAGCTATTTTTGCTGGCTGATTGGCTCGCTAAAAATTTTTACGCTTCAGTATCTTCCTATCGTTTGTTTCTAATTCGCTAGTATCTTATAGGCTTTTGGATCGCATAAATATAAACATTTTGCAATAATAACAGACTGTAATAGTTCCTTCTCTATCTAAAACAAAAAAACTCCGAGTGGCCCCTAACCACTCAGAGTTCTTACAGTTCGTTTAATATATCTTCAACGTACACCCATTCCTCATCTGTTTCAATGGGTAATAATTCTTCGATAGAACCGTCATTGCCAGCCAGGTATTGAGATGCGAAAATTTCACGTTCATCCATTGGTTCATCTGTCGCAGGCACATATAATACATACGATTTACCAAATTGCTCAGATGTAAAAGTATGAATAACCTCACAAACTTGATCCGTTCCATCTTCATTTATCACGGTAATAAGCTGTGGTTCTTCTTCAAATTCATCTAGGAGTGTTAATACCACCTCATTAATCATTTCCCATTCTGCATCCGTTTTGACAGGCTGGAGATTTGTCATCTCGCCATTGTTATCGTCATAATCGAAAGTCATGGCTGAAAGATCGCCTGGAATTTCTTCACCATTAGCATCTAGCATGGAGAATAGCACATAGGATTTATCCGCTGCATCAAATGTAAAGACTACATGACAATGTTGTTCCTTCCCATTTTCATCGATCATCATAAATTCTTGCGTTTCCTCATTCATTCGAATTGCTCCTTCTGACAGTTTTTTGTTATTTACCAAAAAGTTCCTTTAACCACTGTATAATCATTTTTCTAGAAATTTGTTGCCTCTATAAATACTTTCAATAAAAAAGGAACAAGGACTGCAAGCTGCGATCCTTGTTCCAAGCTTTAAGAAAGAAGATTAGTCTTCGTATTCATCTTCTAAAGCGTTTAATACGTCTTCTACCATATCCCATTCTGCTTCAGTTTCGATAGGTGTTAGTTCCCCATCTTCACCGTTATCAGATGGTACGAATGAAGAAACGAAAATTTCAACTGAGCCATCTTCATCTTCTTCTGCGCCTACCATTGAGTAAAATACGTATGATTTTCCAAACTCTGGAGATTCATGTACGTGAATCACTTCACAAAGCTGTTCATTTCCGTTTTCATCAATCACTGTAATGTGTTGAACGTGTAATTCTTCTTCATGGTTATGCTCGTTTGCCATGTATAGTCACCTCATCAATTAATTTTTGCTATCCAAATAGCCTTGTAAAATCATCACAGCTGCCATTTTATCAATGACTTGCTTGCGCTTTTTGCGACTCACATCTGCTTCGATTAGCATACGTTCTGCTGCCATCGTTGTTAAACGTTCATCCCATAATGTAACCGGTAGTGAGAACGTTTCTTCCAATAACTTTTTATAGTTTTCAGAAGCCTCTCCACGCGGTCCAACCGTATTATTCATGTTTTTCGGAAATCCTACAACAAATTGTGTTATTGCATATTCCTTTACTAGCTCAGCGATACGGTCAATGCCGAACTCGCCGTTAGCCTCATCAATTTTTACGGTTTCAATACCTTGGGCAGTCCAACCGAGTGCATCACTGACAGCCACTCCAACGGTTTTCGACCCAACGTCTAATCCCATAATTCTCATTTCTAGTCCTCGTTATTCTTTTTGATATAAAATTTAACAAGCTCTTCTAGAATTTCGTCACGCTCAAGCTTGCGAATTAAATTACGAGCATCCTGATGGCGAGGAATATACGCCGGATCACCAGAAAGTAAGTAACCAACAATCTGATTGATAGGGTTATATCCCTTTTCCTCTAACGAAGAATGAACTTTCAACATTACCTGCTTGACTTCCTGTTCCATTGATTCTTCTGGAAAATTAAATTTCATCGTTTGATCAAATGAACTCATGACCAGCACCTCGCTTTCAGAAATAAGGAGATGTGCGAACAAGCTCATCTCCAATTTCTCTTTATTATAACATGTTTTGGTGAATTAATTAAATGGATTTAACATAATCATACACAGAAAGTAGTGCTTCATCAAGTTTTGAAGCATCCTTTGCTCCTGCCATTGCCATATCTGGGCGACCGCCACCTTTACCACCACAAGCTTCTGCCACCATTTTCACGATATTTCCAGCATGGTAATTGCCACCAACTAATTCTTTTGATACCCCTGCACATAGCATCACTTTATCACCATCCACGGCTCCTAGGACGATGACAGCCTTTGGCATTTTTGCCTTTAAATCATCCATCATCTGACGCAGTTGGTTATTGTCTTTTGCTTCTACTTTTGTAGAAAGAACTGTGACATCTCCAATTGTTTGTGCTGCATCTACAATTGCCCCAGCTTGAGCATTGGCAATTTTTTGAGATAATGCTTCATTGTCACGTTGTAATTCTTTGTAGTCACCCTGTAATGCTTGTACTTTTGTTACGATATCTTTAGGATTTGCTTTTAACAATGCTGCTGCATCATTTAAAAGTGCTTCTTCTTCTTTTACGACTTCATAAGCCACTTTACCTGTAACAGCTTCAATACGACGAGTACCCGCACCAATTCCGCCTTCTGAAACAATTTTAAAGAAACCTATTTCAGAAGAGCGTTTTACATGGATACCACCACATAGCTCGATGGAATAGTCTCCGATTGAAACAACACGGACAACGTCGCCATATTTTTCGCCGAATAATGCCATAGCACCCTTTGCTTTCGCTTGATCGATGGCCATTTCTTCAATAACGACCTCTATATCATCCCACACTTTTTCATTTACAATACGTTCAATTTGCTGTAATTCCTCTTTAGTCACTTGACCAAAGTGAGAGAAGTCAAAGCGTAAACGATCAGGACCTACATATGATCCTGCTTGGTTGACATGATCACCTAATACATCTTTTAACGCACGCTGCATAATATGTGTCGCTGTATGGTTTTTAATAATTAGATTGCGATCATCACGATGAACGATTGCTTGGACAGCATCTTCCACATGCATTTCACCAGATTCAACAATTACTGTGTGGAGCGGTTGACCATTTGGTGCTTTTTGAACATCCTTTACCACAGCAGTGAAGCTATCATTAGAAATGATACCGCTATCGGCAATTTGACCACCCATTTCAGCATAGAATGGTGTTTTAGCTAAAATAACTAAAGCTTCTTGGCCTTCAGATGCTACTTTTTCTACTTGACCATTCACAATCATTGCAGCAATTTCAGTATTGGCTACTAATGTATCAAAGCCAACAAATTCGCTGGCAACTGTTAAGTTTGCTAATACTTCATTTTGTACTTGCATAGAGTCAACATCTTGACGAGCCGCACGCGCACGTTCACGTTGTTCCTCCATTGCTGTTTCGAAGCCTTCATGATCGACTTTCATTCCTACTTCTTCTGCATATTCTTCCGTTAACTCGATTGGGAAACCGTAAGTATCATATAAACGGAAAGCATCTGCTCCTGGGATAAAATCATGACCAGCGGCTTTTTGTGATTCTGCCACTTCATTAAAGATTGCAAGACCACCATCTAATGTTTCATGGAAACGAATTTCTTCATTCTTAATCACGCGTTGGATAAATTCACATTTTTCCGTTACCTCTGGATAGAAGTCTTCCATAATTTTACCCACTGTTGGGACCAGTTCAAACATAAATGGTTTCTCAATGCCAATTTGTTTTGCATAACGTACAGCACGACGAAGTAAGCGACGTAATACATAGCCACGCCCTTCGTTTGAAGGAAGTGCGCCGTCACCAATAGCAAACGCTACAGTACGAATGTGGTCTGCAATAACTTTAAATGGCGTATTAATATCTTCTTCTGAGCCAAAAATTTCATTTAAATCCACTTCACTTGGTCGTTTGTATTTACGGTTGGCAAATTCCTCAATTTTTTCAATGATAGGCATAAATAAATCCGTATCAAAATTTGTTGGTACATTTTGAACAACTGAGACAATACGCTCCAGCCCCATACCAGTATCAATATTTTGCTTTGGTAGTGGTGTATACGTCCCATCAGGATTATGGTTGAATTGAGAGAACACTAGGTTCCAAATTTCTAAATAACGCTCATTTTCCCCACCTGGGTACATTTCTGGGTCATTTTCGTCTGAGCCGTATTCTACGCCCCGGTCATAGAAAATCTCTGAGTTTGGACCAGATGGACCTTCACCAATATCCCAAAAGTTCCCTTCTAAACGAATTAAACGTTCTTCAGGAATACCAATTTCTTGATGCCAAACATCATATGCTTCCTGATCTTCAGGATGGATTGTGATTGATAGTAATTCAGGATCAAAGCCCATCCACTTTTTATCCGTTAAAAATTCCCAAGCATAGTGAATAGCTTCTTTTTTAAAGTAATCACCAATAGAGAAGTTCCCTAACATTTCAAAAAAAGTATGGTGACGCGCTGTTTTCCCTACGTTTTCAATATCGTTGGTACGAATTGATTTTTGTGCATTTGTAATTCGAGGGTTGTCAGGAATAACACGACCGTCAAAATACGGTTTAAGTGTAGCAACACCTGAATTAATCCAAAGTAGGGATGGATCATTGATTGGCACTAGAGGTGCAGAAGGTTCATGGTGATGCCCCTTTTCTTTAAAAAATTCCAAATACATTTGACGAATATCTACTGCTTTCATTGGATAAATTCCTCCTAGTTTATATTGTAAAATCACGATATGAATCAAACCTTGATGACCCATCTATTCCCTGCCAGCAACATTTGGCATCAACCACTATAAATGGGTTTCTTTTACTAAATGAAAATAAAAAAGCCCTCATCCCAAAAAGGGACGAGGACTTATCAGCTGTCTCGCGGTACCACCCTAGTTGTAAGTAAAAGCTCTTACTTACCTCTTTAGCACTTGTAACGTCAGTGAACGGCAGGGATTAACTGCACTCCGGAGTAGCTTTCGGCATTTGCACTGTGAGGATTTTTCCAGCCTAGAAATCCCTTTCTACTACACGTGCAATTACGTACTTTTTCCATCATCGTGTTTACTTTTTCTAACGAAAATTATAAGAAAAATATATTCACCTGTCAATTAGCACTCGTATGACTAATTATAACTAGGCAATCATTTTTCTGAAGTATGCCCACATTCCCCATGTAAATAACACTAAAAAGGCACTTAGTGCAATTGTTGTAATAGGTGAATCCTGATAAGGTAAAGGTACATTCATGCCAAAGAAGCTAGTAATAACAGTTAACGGTAGCATAATTGTGGAAATAACGGTTAACAGGTTCAGCTTTTCAATAGACTTGCCGCTAATAATGGAGTAATACGTATCTAGCGTGCTGTTGACTAAATCTCTATACGTTTCAGTGGAGTCGACAATCCGTTCAAGATGATCATTTAAATCCTTATAGAAGGGGATATTTTCCTCTTGTACATCAAATTTCCATTGACCATTAATGGTAGAAAAAATTCTTCGCTGTGGCATGATGGCCTGACGAATTAAAATAATTGTTCGTTTTAATGAAAGGAATTCCTCTGTTACTACTTTCGGTTGATAATCATAAACCTCTTGTTCTAGCTCATCAATCCGTGCTCGAATTCGTTCTAATACAGGGAAATACTCATCTGTTATTCCATCAATGATGGTATGCAATAAAAAGTCAGTGCCTTTTTCCAAATATTTAGGACTATTTAAACAAACTTTTTCTATCTGGCCTAGCCATTGTAATTTTTGTTTATGGACTGTAACAATATAATTTGGTCCCATAAAAATATTCAACTCGACCGTTGAAATTTCATTGTTACTTTTTTCATTATAGATAGGTGCATGGAAAACGAAAAATTTATAATCCCCATAACTATCCATTTTTGGGCGTGAGCCTTCATGTAAGCAATCTTCCACTGCTAGTGGATGAAAGCCAAATACATCTGCTATATTATTTAATTCATTATGACTATACGCATATAAATCTACCCATAGTAAATCCTCGCTATGAATGGGAAGTCGTAAATCATTCATATTGAAATCGTGTTGAACTGTTTTGCTATTGTGATTGAAATAGTGAATTTTAATCATGATACTTCACCTCGTGTTTTATTATAAAAAGTAACAAAAGGTCATCTTTTCAAACCTTCTGTCTGTGCCGGCGATAAGAAACGACGGCTGTCTCCATAAATGCTGACTACCTACCCCATGCTTACTCGGTTCAGGACTACTATCCATTTCTCATCACCTTCCTTTCATAACAAAAACACGCCTTCTACGAATGAAGGCGTGTTGAATACACATATCAAAAAATAGCAAAAAAACTTTGCCTATTTGTTACCTTCAAACGTTGAGTTTTAGCACTATGCGGCATAGGAAATTGCCCAGCTACGTTAAAAAACACCTTATTTCGATGATTTCTGTTGACCCATTGGCGTCTCTCGACATTTTTGGGTAGTAGCGTATCTCCACATAGGAGCCTCACCTAACGAAGGGAGTCTTATTTTTTTGTTCCTGTAAATAATAACGGATAGTTTCATAACTGTCAAACTTTCTATCAATCATTTTTCAAAAAGTCTTCTACTCTTTTCACTAAATGATCGCGTTTATACGATTGATAGAGTAGGCTTGACAGACGAACAGGATCTCCAAAGAAAAATCGTTCATATAGTGTTTGCCTTGTGCCGAAATTACTCATCGTTAAATCCCAAGCTAAACGGAACTTTTTAACTCGTTCTTCCCCTTTGTCTTGAAATGATTGCAGATAATGATCAAGATCCCCATCATCTGTGGCAAAAGCTTTTTCACTCGGTATGGACATTAATCCACTTGCTCCCAATAGCTGGATGATATCTGTAAAGGTAGGATATACTTTCGGGAAAATATGAATAGCAACCTGTAATGTCGATAGGTCTGGTCGTATAAAGCCGAAGGAATCCCTTTGTGCCTCAATTTCTGATTTTAATTGCAGTGCTTTCATCGTTTCTAATGCTACGATGACATCTACCACTTTTTGATGGACATGTTGGTAATCCCCAATATTTATGGTATCTACAATCGTTTGTACAATCCCTAGGATAAATTCTGTTTTAGCAATTTGACGTGATAGCACATGATGCAAAGTATACGATTGGAAGCCACTAACATTCATAAATTGATTGGCTACTTCAACATTTTCGTAATAAAATACCCGCTCCCACGGAACCACTACATCATCAAAAACAACAATCGCATCCATTTCTTCAAAACGTGCACTTAAAGGATGATCAAACCTAGAATCTCCTCCGACAAAAGATTGCCGACATAAAAACTTTAAGCCCTTTGTGTTACTCGGTATAGAAAAGCCAAAACCTTTTCCTTCATCAAAGCCATTTGTGGATAGAACAAGAAGTTCATCCGTTATTCCTCCCTGAGTGGCTAGTAACCTAGCTCCTTTAATGACTAAGCCTTCGCCCGTTTTTGCAACAATTTTGGCAGCTATTGTTACTTCTTCATCCTCATAGTAATAACGTTTACGGTTTACTTGTGGCTCTATAAACGTATGTGTCATGGAAATATCATTCTCACGGGCATATTCATAAAACTTCTGCAAATGGTCTGGAAAACAATTTGGCTTATCTTTCAAAAAGTTCGATGCTGATGCCAAAGCCATCAATGTCGTATTCATGTAGTCAGGACTTCTTCCCATCAAACCGTTTGTTTGTAAAGCCCATTCTCTTGCGGCCATACGTCTTTTTACGAGATCCTCGGGACTCAATACTTGAAGGAAAGACATGCCGACTCTCTGTTTGCTAGTTGGCGATTCATATGTCATTTTTTCAAGGTATGATTCTTGATGCTGTAAATCAAAAAGCTTTGCCTGACTTTGCATGATTCCCTTAAATGCAGGATGTTCTGACACCTTGCCCGTCACCACTTCCCCATCAATTGAAATATACGTGTTTAAAGCATCGATACGTTCAATATACTGCTGTCCTGTCATTATTGGCATGTTGTCACTCCTAAACATTTCCTATGTTTTTGTACTTATGTAGTATATGAAATGTCCAAATATTAGGTGACGACAGCACAGTAGAAAAACCCGATTAGCGAGAATCTAATCGGGTACAATCTTTACATCTCCAAAAAATCATAGGGGGAGACATCATCCATCCCAATCATTGGATGAATATAAGGAGCTGTTTCAACTGTTAATTTATGGTCCTCGATAGCTATTTCTTGCACAGCCTCTTGTTTTACTGGAACTGCCTCAACCTCAACCATTACTTCGTCGACATCCATTGGATTTAATCGAGCACGCAACGAAGTAAAACGCTGTAAATCATCTGTCCGCTGCAAGCCATCTGCTAGAACGGCTGGTTCCCCACATAAAATTAAAAAGTTTTTCGCTCTTGTAATACCTGTGTATAAAAGATTCCGCCGCAGCATTTTCGAATACCCTTTGACAACAGGCATAATGACGGTTTGAAACTCTGAACCTTGAGATTTATGAATGGAGCAGCAATAAGCAAGTGTCAATTGATTGAGGTCACTGCGTTGATAGGTCACTTCAATGCCATCAAAGGATACAATTAGTAAATCTTGTTTTTCTACTGTCTCCTTTGCCTTAATAATACTAATGACCTCTCCCATATCCCCATTAAAAACATTACTTTCAGGCTGATTGACTAGCTGCAGAACTTTATCCTTTATCCGATACGTTACGTCCCCAAAGACAAGTTCCTTTCGTGTCCCTGTATCATTAGGATTAATAAGCTCTTGAATCATCTTATTTAAATTATCAATGCCAGCGGGACCTTTATACATCGGTGCTAACACCTGAATATTACGAATTTCTTGCCCTTTAGCAACGGCACTTTTTACTACCTGTGTCACAACATTTCCAATCTGATCGACGGAAGATTTAATAAACGAGCGATCAGTAGTTTTCGATGTTAAATCTTGCGGGATGGTTCCTTTTTTTATTTGATGGGCTAATTCAATAATGGTAGAACCCTCTGCTTGTCGGTAAACATCTGTCAATTCCACCGTTGGGAGTTGCTTGGATGCTAATAAATCCTTTAATACCTGTCCTGGTCCTACAGGCGGTAATTGGTCCTGGTCCCCTACAAAGACAACCTGTACATCCTCATGTAAAGCTTTTAATAACTGATGAGCAAGCCAAGTATCCACCATGGACATTTCATCTACAATAATAAGCTTACCTGTTACCTCCCGTTCAGTCTCTTCTTCTTTTTCTTGACCTGTAAAGCCGAGTAAACGATGAATGGTCATAGCTGGTAGTTCAGTCGATTCAGCTAAGCGCTTGGCAGCTCGCCCAGTGGGTGCACAAAGGATAATGGGAAAAGGCTCCTCTTTTTGAGCATATTCTTTTGGATTCAATGATAAACCATGAAGCTTCGCATACACTTCAACAACCCCACGTACAACAGTCGTTTTACCCGTACCAGGTCCACCTGTTAAAATCATTACAGCTGAATTTAAAGCCTGTTCAATAGCATTTGCTTGTGTTTCAGCATATGTCACCTGGAGTAGTTCCTCAGTTTCACCAATCGCTTTACGAATCTCATCTTTGCTAAAATGTTCAGTCTTGCTATTTCGTTCAACAAGCGTCAATATTTTGGAGGCAATTCCTACCTCAGAAAAATAAAGTGAAGGCAAATATAACCTTGTTTCTTCTCCGCAAACTTTTCCATCTTCCCGTAGCTCAATACATGCTTTTGAGATGTCTTCAAACGGAATTTCCTGACGTTGACTTTGTTCAAGCATTTCCTTTACAAGTGGTAGTACATGCTCCGCGTCTAAATATACATGCCCGTCAGATAATGCAGCCGTATTTAAAATATGTAAAATCGCTGCTTTGACACGATCAGGATGTTTACCGGTAATCCCTAGCTTTGCACCAAGCTCATCTGCTCGAAAGAACCCAACACCTTCCACATCTTCTATCAAGCGATATGGATTTTCTGTTAGTAATTCAACAGCCTCCGTTCGATAGGTTTGATAGATCTTCATTCCCAGCTGTGGACCAAAGCCCCATTCATTCAACTGTATCATTACCCGTTCTAAACCAAGGTTTTGCTCAATCGTCCGATGAATCACTTCTTTTTTTTCAGATGATAAACGTGGAACAGCATCCAGTGCACTCGGATCTTCTAAAATAAGGCGTAATGCATTAGCACCCAGTTTTTCAACAATGGTTTCAGCTGTTTTTCTCCCAATTCCCACAAATAGGTCACTGGATAAATAATGAATAATTCCTTGTTCAGTAGCGGGTACCTCTTTTGTAAATGTCTCGATTTGAAATTGTGCCCCATATTTAGGATGCTGTTTTAATATACCTGTAAAGCGGTATTGCTCATCCATTTGTAACGGTGGAAAATAGCCAACAACAATAATTTCTTTATCTTCATATTGTAAGTTTGTCTCTTGAATTTTCACTCGAATAATGGAATACATATTTTGAGTGTTATGAAAAATAGAGACGATCGGACGTCCGAGAATAAAAAATTTATTGAGTTCAAATAAATCGAGATGATCTGTCATGTTCGGTCCGCCCTTTCTAATTGTTTTCAATCTTTTTATTTTACCATAGACATCTCAAAATATCGTTGATAAAAATATTTCCCATTCATTATTTTTACATTATTTCGACAAATGATAATTCTCTGCTTTTATCCATATTTCCATGCTATGATAAATAAGAATTAATGGCACGGAAGGATCGTGAAGTTCTTGGAATTTAGACCCTGCATCGATTTACATGAAGGCAAAGTAAAACAAATTGTTGGAAGTACTTTAGGTTATACCAATCAAACAGTCGTTGAGAATTTTATTTCTAGTTATGATTCTAGCTACTATGCACAAATGTTTGCACAGGATCACTTAACAGGTGGACACGTCATCATGCTTGGTCAGGGAAATGAAGATGCTGCTCTAGCTGCTTTAGCTGCATTTCCACAAGGGTTACAAGTTGGTGGTGGCATTACTGCTGCAAATGCCCAAAAATATATTGATGCTGGTGCCTCACACGTGATTGTCACTTCCTATATCTTCCATGATGGAAGGCTGGATTTAGAACGTTTACAACATTTAAACAAATTAATCGGTAAAGAGCATCTTGTCATTGATCTCAGCTGCAAAATGCGAGATGGTAAGTGGTATGTCGTAACTGATAAATGGACAAGATTTAGTCACTTCGAAGTCAATGCTGAAACTATTCAAGCTATCGAGAATTATTGTGATGAACTGTTAATTCACGCAGTCGATGTGGAAGGAAAAAAAGGGGGGATGCAGGAAAGATTAGTACGAGATCTTGCTGCCTGGACCTCGATTCCAACCACTTATGCAGGTGGCATTCGTTCAATAAAAGACTTAGAAAAATTTAACCAATTAGCCAATGGAAAGCTTCATATCACAATTGGGAGTGCCCTCTCTCTTTTTGGAGGAGAGCTACCCTATACAGATGTAGTGAAATATTGTAAAAGGGCGGGATCATGTGAATCTCATTTATAAAGATTATATTTTTCCATTTCAAGAAACAAATTTAGAGCGTATCATTGATGGCAAATATTTCAAAGTAAATAAAAAGGATCATTCTCTTGCTATCCATGTTCAACTAGATAATGAACAAATGCTGCTTGAGTTTTCAAAATCATTAAAGGCAACTTGTGGTCTCCTACGCGATCAAGAAACAGAGCCTTATATAGGGACATATATTGATCTACAAATATTTGTGGATGAGTTTAATAAACGGTATAACTTAAATGCTGAAATTATTAGTTAACACAAAGGGAGAGTTTTCTCCCCTTTGTTTGTAACACCTCACCTTTCCTTCACCTTTATCAATTCATTTTAGCCTTTTTGAAACCTTTTACCTCTTATGTAAGTTATATATGAGGTAGAAATGTTTTATCCTTATGAAAAACTATCTAACATTTAAACCTCACCAATAATTGGCTGCTATTTTATTGAGATGAATGACAATTCTACATAGAATAAGAAGTAGAACATAAAAAAGTGGACACATCATAGAGGAAAGGATTATTAAAATATGAAAACCGAACTCGAAGTAAGCTCTTTAAAATCATTTCAAACTGAGTTAACACGCTTCTTTTTAGCCTATAAATTTGCTTTACAGGAAGTGGAAACGAAAATTAATATTTTGCAAGAAGAATTTAAGCTTATTCATGAATATAATCCCATCGAACATATCTCCACACGAGTAAAATCACCGAAAAGTATTTTAACAAAGATGTTAAAAAAGGAACTTCCTCCAACGATGGAAGACGTACGCGAAAACATTCGTGATATTGCAGGTGCTCGTATTACTTGTTCATTTGTCGAAGATATTTATAAAGTCAGTGCCATGTTGCAGGCACAGCACGACATTGAGGTTGTAGAGGTGAAGGATTATATTGCTAGTCCTAAAGACAATGGCTATCAAAGCTTACACCTTATTATAAAAATCCCTATTTTCATGTCAGACCATATGGAGAAGGTATATACAGAAATACAAATCAGGACCATTGCGATGGACTTCTGGGCCAGTTTGGAACATAAAATTTATTATAAATATAATAAAGAAGTACCAGAGCATATTCGTATTGAATTAAAAGAAGCCGCACTACAAGCTGCAGAGCTAGATCGAAAAATGGAGCGGTTAAATAAGGAGATCAATATATTAAAGGAAAATGAGGCCGAGCCCACTTTATTAGATAGTACGCCTATATCGCAGCTAGCTAAATATTTTGCGCAACTTCCCAACCTTAATAATATTAATAATAATTAAACACATTCAGATTTTATTGAACAAAAAAATCCACCTATCTTCTAGCATAGACTACAAACGTGTCTGCCTGAAAGTGAAGTGGATTTTCGTTCATTTTTAAGCCTTGTCTTTTAATTTCGTCACAATAAAGAAAGATAAAATAAGAGCACAAATGGCAAAAACTAAGGTTGTTATATATACATAGCTTACACCATTAGCAATGGTTCCCTTTAAAAAGCTTATTTCTTCTAAACTAAAGCCACCTTTTGCAAATTCACCATTTAGCTGAATTTCCCCTTTACCTAATGAGGCCATTTTCTCATTTGTCGCAAGGTTAAAGATCATCCCAAATAGGGCTGCACCAACCGCTTGACTAAATGTATTGGTGAAGGAATTGAGGCCAATTGAAATACCCAGTTGCTTAGGATGAGCGACCTTTTGAATAGAAATCATTAACATCGGCATGATAAAGCCCATACCAAGCCCGATTAATGAAGAGCCAAGATATACACTTATATCACTAGAGCCTGAAGATAATCTAGCAAGCATAATGGTTCCTATAACTAATAAAATCGTCCCCATTTGGATAATTCGTTTATTTGTTAAACGTCCGATTAAATAGCCTGCTGCAATAGAATTCATCGTCCAAAAAATAGACATGGGTGTTAGAAGAAGACCAGCTTGTGTGGCATTTTTACCAAGAACACTTTGCGCATATATCGGAATATAGACTGTCACACCAATAACGATCGACATAGTACTTAACGTTAGTGAATTAATCACCATAAGGCGACCATTTTTAAACAATGTTAACGGAATAATCGGCTCCTCTGCACGTAGCTCCACCCATACAAACACGCCTAAAAATATAGCTGCAACAGCATACATGATGAGCGATTGATTCGATAACCACGCTTGTGTTTTACTATTTTCGATAATTACATATAATAACGAAACCATTCCGATCGTAAATAGGCCAGCACCTAAATAATCAATTTTCCGCTTCACTGCCTCTAGCTGTTCTTTATAGTGTTTAACAATTAGATAAATAGAAGCTAACCCAAATGGTACATTAATGAAAAATATAAAGTGCCATGATACTTGGTCAACAATAAAACCTCCAAATAGTGGACCAACCACGCCTGATACGCCCCATACCATGCTTAAATAGCTTTGTCCTTTAGCACGTGCCTTTTCAGTCGTAAATAGCTCACCAACCATTGTTAATGTAATTGGTAAAATTGAGCCTGCACCTATCCCTTGGATTGCACGAAAGACAATTAATTGTTCCATTGATTGTGCTAACCCACATAACATGGAACCCATTAAAAATATAATGATTCCCGTAATAATCATCCGTTTGCGCCCAAATAAATCAGCTAGCTTACCAAAAATAATCGCAGCGATAGCAGATGCTAATAAGTAAGCGGAATAAATCCAGCTTATTAAGTCTACGCCTAATAAATCTGCCGTTATACTTGGAATAGCTGTACTAACAATCGTCCCTTCAATTGCCGCAAGCGCTGTTACAAGTAATAGTGCTATAAATACTTTATTCATCGTGTCATCCATTCCTTTCCTGCATGACATACACTAACAAATTTAACCTTAAAATAAAAGAGGATGGGATACATTTTACAAAAAATATTGAGTAATCATAAGAATTTGATCCACATTCTTTCTATCAACACCCCACTATAAACTACATAAAAAAGCAGCAAGTTCATCCAATCACACTTGCTGCTTTTATCTATTAGTTAAATCGCTGAGCAATCATATCATAAATATAACGTGCTTGATCGTATTCCGGCTGTAAGGTAAAGGCCTGTTTTAAATGATACATGGCATCTTCTGTTTGCTCTGTAGACACTGCATACAATACCCCTAAATTATAGTGAGCATCTGCATTATTCCAGTCCTGTTCAATTAAAAGATCCAGTTCCTTCTTTCCTTGCTCAAACATTTCTAGTGCGCATAGCACGATTGCATAGGCTAAACGTATCTGTGTGTCTTCGGGAGCAATTTCCACGGCTCTTTGTAAATAAGGCAATGCTAATTTTGAATTTTCCATACGCTCAAAGCATTTCCCCATCATATAATACACATCTGCGCCTTCAATATGATGCTTAAGTGCTTGTTCATAAAGTTTTACAGCCTCTGCATAGCGTTCTGCATTATAATAGAGGTTTGCTAAGCCATAATAAGCTGTAGCCGCTGTCTCATCCACGGTAATAGCCTTTTGGAAAAAACGCTCTGCACGTTCTGTATCCTCTAAGACTGCTAATAAATTGCCAAAGTTTACATAACCAATAGCATTTTCAGGTTCCGCTTCTATCGCCTTTGTAAATAGTTGTGCAGCCTCTTCATAACGTTTATCTTGAAACGCTTGAATGCCCTGTTCATTATAATTCATTATTTGTCCACCTCTATGTAGCGAAAGACTGCTTCCATGAAGCCACATGGCAATAAAAGCAGTCTTAGCGCAAGTTATCCAACATATGTTAGTTTTTCATTACTTTTAAAGACTTCATCAATTGTTCCGCCGCCAATACATTCTTCTCCATCATAAAGAACCACCGCTTGTCCTGGAGTGATAGCACGAACAGGCTCTGCAAATGTAATATGAGTACGGCCATCTGCTAATAGTTCAACTTCTACTGGTGTATCAGTTTGACGATAGCGGAATTTCGCTGTACAAGAAAATTTCCCAGGCAATTTTTTTGTCGAAGTATAGTTCATTTTTACAGCAGATAATGAAGTAGAATATAGATGCTCATTGTCAAAACCCTGTCCAACAAGAAGAACATTACGCTCTAAATCTTTCCCTAACACAAACCAAGGTTCACCGTCTCCACCAATACCAAGACCATGTCGTTGCCCAAGTGTATAATACATTAAACCGTCATGTTTTCCCATGACAACGCCATCCATCGTCTCCATATTACCAGGTTGGGCTGGTAAAAATTGACTTAAAAATTCTTTAAAATTACGTTCTCCTATGAAACAAATCCCCGTTGAATCTTTTTTCTTCGCTGTTGCCAATCCTGCTTCTTCAGCAATTTTACGCACTTCTTTTTTCTCAATATCGCCAATTGGGAACATTACATGGGCCAATTGCTCCTGTGATAGTTGATTTAAAAAGTATGTTTGATCTTTATTATTATCCACACCACGTAACATTTTTACTTCTCCGTCACCACTACGATCGATACGTGCATAGTGACCTGTCGCTAAATAATCAGCGCCCAGGCTCATCGCATGCTCTAAAAATGCTTTAAATTTAATTTCTTTGTTGCACATGACATCTGGATTTGGTGTACGTCCTGCTTTATATTCTTCTAAAAAATATGTGAAAACTTTATCCCAGTACTGTTTCTCAAAATTTACAGCATAATAGGGAATGCCGATTTGATTACATACTTTTATGACATCATCATAATCTTCTGTTGCTGTACAAACACCATTTTCGTCAGTATCATCCCAGTTTTTCATAAAGATCCCGATTACTTCGTAACCTTGTTGTTTTAACAAGTACGCAGCCACCGACGAATCTACCCCACCAGACATGCCGACAACAACGCGAATTTGAGAGGGGTCACGTGCTTCTTTCATTGTGGTCACCTTTTCTTTTATCTATTTACAGTTAATGCTTCATCAATTGTAGAAACCTAACATGTTCTTCACAAATTATCTTTTTGCTAGTCTTTTCACTATTTGTGCTGTTTTTTCAGCTGCGTCACGTATATCTTTTTCTGTTAAATCCTGACCAAAGCTAAATCGTATAGAGTTTCGTAATTCCTCTGTACCTTGTCCAAACATGGCTACTAACACATGTGATGGATCAATCGACCCAGCGGTACATGCAGAACCACTAGATACACAGATTCCTGCCATATCAAGATTTACTAAAAATGATTCTACTTCCATGCCCTCAAAGCTAATATTTAAAACATGTGGCAATGACTGCTCTTCATCACCATTAATATGGAACGCTAAATTTTCCTGTGAAAATACATCAAGCATAATTTGCTTAAAGTGATTGTATAGTGAACGCTTTTCTTCACGCAACTGATTTGCAACTTGCACAGCTGTCGCAAAGCCAATAATTGCTGGTATATTTTCAGTTCCTGCACGACGTTTTTTCTCTTGTGCACCACCTAAGGCATAATTAGCTAAAGGTGTTCCAGCCTTTTGGAAAAGGAACCCAATTCCTTTAGGCCCATTAATTTTATGAGCTGATACACTCAATAAATCTACCTTTAATTGACCCACATCAATTTGTTCTAAACCATATGCCTGAACTGCATCTGTATGGAAAGTAGCTTGATGCCCTTGCAGTAGCTCACCAATTTCAGCAATAGGCTGAATCGTACCGACTTCATTATTCCCATACATAATTGTTACTAAAATCGTATCATCACGAAGTGCTTTTTGGACGTCCTCAACAGCTACACGTCCTGTCTTATCCACAGGTAAATAAGTCACATCAAAGCCGTCTCGTTCAAGTTTTTCACATGTATGTAACACTGCATGATGCTCTACTTGTGTTGTAATGATGTGCTTTCCCTCTTTAGCTCGTGCATAGACAGTGCCCAGAATTGCCGTATTATCCGCTTCAGTACCACCACTTGTAAAGATTATTTCTCCCGCCTGAGCACCGATAGATTTGGCTAATATGTCGCGAGCATCATCAAGAAATTTGCGCGCTTCTCGACCTGCCCCATGGATACTGGATGCGTTGCCAAATACCTGTTGCATGGCAGTCGTCATCGCTTCTATAACTTGGCCATTCATCGGTGATGTGGCCGCATGATCGAGATAGATATATGAATTCATGTTGAAAACTCCTTTTTAATAAAAAACGCTGGAACCCTCATTTATCATAAGTTTATGAAAAACATTCCGTGTGCACAAACAGTTTCACCATTTATGTTTCAACTCAACTATGATACGTATGGGAAGCAGCGCTTTAGCTTAAACATTTTAAATATAGAACATATAGCCTTCCGCTACATTTTCTTCTGTGTATTGTGCTAAATCTTCAATTGTTGTTGTATCTAACACATTTTTTACTGCGTCACGAATGCGCAACCATAACTCTCGTTGTGGTGCTTCCTCGTTTTCAATGCCCTCTACTGGTTGAATTGGCCCCTCTAGTACACTAATAACATGGGCTGCAGAAATTTCGCTCGGTGGATTTGCTAGCATATAACCACCATAAGCGCCACGTACACTTTTTACTAAGCCTGAATTACGAAGCGGTGACACTAATTGCTCTAAATACGCCTCTGAAAGCTCCTTTTCGGCAGCAATTTTACGTAAAGGAATAGGACCCTCTCCGTAATGCTTTGCTAATTCAATCATAATCGTAAGCCCATAACGGCCCTTTGTTGAAATTTTCATTTTATCACCCTCAATTAGTCTAGTCAAAATTACTACCAACAGTATATCATAATCTCCTCTTGATGAACTCGGAAATACACCTAGAAGGATATGATATACTAAATAATGCGATTCAACATTATTCAGTGATCCACTATCCGCACTGTATTTTAGTGCAAATAAATGGATGAATGTAAAATGACACCGACTGAAAGGGGGATTTATATTGCACAATGAACCACTTGCTTTTCGAATGCGCCCTTTAACACTTGATGAAATTGTAGGTCATCAGGACTTTATTGGTCCAAACACAGCTCTATATAAAATGATTCAAAATGAACATGTCCCTTCCATGTTGCTTTACGGAGAACCTGGCATAGGCAAAACCTCGATTGCAAATGCAATTGCTGGAAGCTCTCAGCTCCCTTTCTTCGCACTTAACGCGACACGAGCTGGTAAAAAAGATGTGGAAGATATTGTCCAGGAAGCTAGAATCTCAGGGAAAGTTCTACTTTTTTTAGATGAAATTCATCGCTTCAATAAATTACAACAAGACACTTTGCTACCGCATGTTGAAAACGGCTCGATTGTGTTAATCGGTGCAACAACAGAAAATCCTTACCACGATGTCAATCCAGCTATTCGTTCTCGCTGTGGTGAGATATATCAACTAAAACGATTAACCAAGGAAAATCTAATGGAGCTTGTAGAAAAAGCACTTGCAGATGAAAAGCGGGGCTTAGGTAAATATCATTTTATCTTAACAGATTCACAAATTGAGCGTATTGCAGAAGCAGCTAATGGAGATGCACGAAAGGCATTGACTTTGCTAGAATCTATTTATTATGCAAGTGATGAAGTGGAAGGGCAAACGATTGCAGCCGATCATATTATTGATCACCTGATTAGCCGAATTGGTGTTTATGGTGATAAAAAGGGCTCCCATTTTTATAATCTACTTTCTGCCTTGCAGAAGTCTGTCCGTGGCAGTGATACCAATGCTGCACTATATTATTTAGCACATTTATTAGAAACTGGTGATTTAGTGGCTGTCAGCAGACGATTGCTTGTCATGGCGTATGAAGATATTGGCCTTGCTAATCCTGAGGTAGGTCCTCATATGCTAGCCGCAGTTCAGGCAGCAGAACGTCTTGGATTACCAGAGGCACGTATCCCACTTGCAAGTGCCGTTATTGAGATGTGTTTAGCATCAAAATCTAATTCAGCTATTCTGGCAATCGATGAAGCGATAAAGGCGATTCATGATGGCAAAACGGGGGGTATCCCTCATCATTTGCGTGATGCCCATTATGCAGGGGCAAAAGATTTAGGTCATGTTGGGTATCAGTATCCTCATAACACACCCATCGGAACATTCGGTGGCTGGGTAGACCAACAATACTTACCCGATGAGCTTGTTGGCACCGAGTTTTATAAACCTGTTGTTGCAGGTGAGGAAAAACGCATGGCTAGTATCTACGAAAAGCTTAAATCTTTTCATCAAAATAAAAAATAGTTTTCCAGAGCAAAGTCCTTCCTTCTATCTTTAGAAGCGACTTTGCTTTTTTAAATACAAAAAAAAGAACCCACGAAACTTGAATGGGCAAATACATCCATTTTTCAACACGTACCGTTGTTGAAAACTAGAAATAATTACAAAAGTTCACGTAGATTCTTATCTATAGTCTATTTTCAGAAAATAGACTTTCTTTAATTGTCTAGATATTCAATTCATGATCAACAAATAATTTAAACTGTTGTAGACATTTCTTTACATCACCCTTTTGTACGAGCACTTCATTACGCAAAGTAGTCACTTTTTCTTTATCCTCTACTACTTCAGCCATGAGGGTAAAAATATCTGTCAATAATTGCTCATTTTCCTCTTGATCGATGCTAGGCAAAGAAGAGGCCGCAATATGTAATAACTTCTCCACTTTATTAGGCGTCTTTTGTAAAGCATTAGATGAATAGAACGTTGAAGCAGCTAAAAAATAGCATAGCTTGGCACTACAGTCGATAAACAAATGCCAATACGTATTTGCACTAGGGATTTCCCCTGACCGATTATCGATATATTCCTTATAAAAAGTTGTCACTTGTGTATATAAAGGATTCAATTCTCGCATCGCTTTCGGATAATTATCAGATGTGTCTAAGTAATCAAATACAATGGCATTCATTTTCTCTTGAAGCTTGACAATATCTAAATGATCTCGAATAATTTGAATTTCCATTTTCCCACTCTCCCATTTGTCATTTGTTGATTTCGCACTTCATGGCTATTTTTGATTAGCTCAAAGCATCCCAAACAAACTGATCGATTATCTATTGGAATTATTCAAATTATAGCAATAAACCAATTAGAGTAGTGGGGACATGAAAAAAATAAGACAATTTCGTGAATTAATAGCATTTTATGCACATAAGAAGAACTATTTTGGTAAAATTATACCCTTTGTACATATTCATCAAATAGCGCTTGTTCCATTGTTCGATCAACAATTTCCACAATACTTCCCTGGACATATTTTTTAATACGTTTATTCGGGATATAAAAATAAGCATTGTTTTTAATTAACCATTCACTCAATGTTAGGTCACTACCTGCTTGTTCATTCGTTAATATTTTCTTATGCCGTAAAATATCGGCCATTTTATAAAATCCATCTGACAATTCATAGGCAGATACATCAAAATTAAAAATGGGGCTTACAACCTGTCCGATATCATAAATATGTATCGTTTGCTTCTCTTCATCTATAGCCAACTCGACAGTGCTTATTTCATCGAATAGATTTAAACCTCTATACTCCATTTGATAAATTTTTTCCATCTGTATATGCCTCCTTTTTATAACGATCTTATTGTAACATAGAAAAAGTAGCCCCTTTAAAAATAATAAAGGCGGCTACTTCTACGAAAATGATTCATTATGCTGTTTTTTGAAATCTTATAGGGTATTAACCTTGTACGCGTGTGATTTTCACATCTTTTAAGATCGTATTAACAACCCAACTTGCTGCAATTAAACCTGCAACTGATGGCACGAAGGCATTGGAAGAAGGTGGCATCTTCGCTTTACGAATTGCAGCATCCGGCTTCCCTACATGTTCAACCACATCTGGACGTACGACAATCGGACTTTCATCCGAAAATACAACTGTCACACCCTTATGGATTCCTTCTTTACGTAACTTTGTGCGTATAATTTTTGCTAGTGGGTCTGTATGTGTTTTTGAAATATCTGCAATTTGGAAGCGAGTAGGGTCCATCTTATTCGCAGCACCCATACTAGAAATAATAGGAATATTACGCTTTAAGCATTCTTTCATAATATGAATTTTATACATGACTGTATCACTTGCATCGATTACATAATCAATGCCTTGTGCGAAAAATTTTTCATACGTTTCTTCCGTATAAAACATATGCATATCAATGACTTCACATTCGGGATTAATATCTGCAATGCGCTCTTTCATAATAGCTGATTTAGATTGTCCAACTGTAGATAGATACGCTACTAATTGTCTATTCACATTGGTAATATCTACATTATCCTTATCGACTAATATAATTCGGCCGATACCACTTCGTGCACATGCTTCAGCAGCAAATGATCCAACGCCACCTACACCAAGAATAGCAACCGTTGTATTTTTTAATTTTTCGAGACCCTCTGTTCCTATAGCGAGCTCGTTACGTGAAAATTGATGTAACATCCTGACACTCTCCATCTATGAAATTTTATTAGTAAACCTAGTTATATACTAAGATAAAATCAAAACCTATATTACATTTTATCATGTTATACATCAAGTGAAAATTAGAAAGAAAAAAATAGAGCAATTGAATCGATTCAATTGCTCTGTACTTCATTATACATATTTTTTTGAAAGGTCTCTATAAAAGAATTACTATACTGGACATTTATTTGTTGAAGGGCGGCAATGACAGCTCCTCCTATTGGGGGTAATGCAGGGGTCTTAAAGCGGAACGGTAATGTCTGCTCCATTGCCATTGCTTGAAGCCTTGGAACAAAGTAATTTTCATTCGTAAATACGCCTCCACATAGGACGACAGGCACTTCTTCTTGCCCCCACGCCATCCGTAAATAGCATGCTTTAATTGCCTTAAAATAGTTTTGACAGGCTTCCTCAATGATTCTCTTGGCTACTAGATCACCATCATCAGCCGCTGCAACAATATAGGCACTCAATGGCGCGATGACTGTGCGCGGATGCTCCTCTCCATAAACACAGGCAATTAATTGTGGTACATCATCTACTGAGAAATGCTTCATTACAGCTTCTGTCAATATAGTACGAGGAGCCCTGCCATCATAGCTTTGTAGAACAGCCTTTAGTAATTGGACACCTAAATCATAGCCACTTCCTTCATCATCAAACAGATATCCCCAACCGCCTACTCGGTGATAATGCTGCTGCTTATCATATCCCATTGTGATAGCGCCTGTCCCCGCGATTTGAACAATTCCTGCCTTTCCCAGTGTACCCGCATAAAGAGCGATTAACGCATCATTGTCTACCTTAATGGTCGCGGAGTCACACACATATTGCCGTAATATAGATTCCACCATGCTCTCAGCTTGAAGCTCCATGACACCCGCCATACCCGCAAAGCAGCTCGTCACCTCTGCTACTATTTGAGGATTTTGTTGCTGTAAACTTTGCATGATTGAATGAATGGTTGCCTCGAAATATGGTTGGTCCATAGCTGTGGGGTTACTGCGAGTTGTGTCTATTTGGGCAAAGCATTGACCTTTTTCATCACAAATAATCGCTGTCGTTTTGGTGCCTCCACCATCAATGGCTAAAACATACATATCACCATTTCCTTTCGCATAAAGAAAAAGAGATTGATAGCTCAATCCCTTCCTCTCTTATTTTCATTTCGTAAAACCAAATGACGACCATGGTTGAATGTGCGCTAGTAAAAATTGTTCTTCTTCGACAACACTTGCGACAACATTACTTGACCCAGCATTTGGAATTTCCTTTAGTACGATTTGTAGCTCACCTTTATATCGAACATCCAAATTATTATCGATTGTGACATCACCCATCTTTAATGGTCGTGTATTATGCACAGGAAAGTCACCATTTTTGTATTTCACGCGAGATTGTGTGCTGCGAATCACATACTCAGATACATCGCCTCGATTAAAATGCTGTTCCTTATAAAGAATTGTTTCCTCTAATATACTCGTATCTGCTGACTGAACAAGCTTTAATTCAAGCTTCTGGCGGTTTAATTGTCCTAAAGCTCGTATTTCTTCCTCCGATGCATACATATTGCCAATGATGCAATCATCAATTAACCCTGTATGCCATAAATCTTTTGCCTGCACCGTAATGGGAAGGTGACGGTGCTCCTCTAATGTTGGTAAACCTTGTTCTGTTACTTCCCATGGTCCAAACTTACCATGCTGAGAGGAAATCATGGCAGCTGTCCGAATATTATTTGCTTTAAACTGTTGAGAGGTTTGTAAAAAATGCTGACGAGATAAACCTGTAAATTGTCTCGGATAAAAATTATGACAGCCGATAATATTTTCTTTATTCGGGCGGTACGATAAAATATTGTCTACATATTTCGTACCATTACTTATATTTAATTCAATTTTTAGATTACTGGCATCAAGTGACATGAATGCTTCTTCCTGACCTGAGAAACCCATGTCTAAACGCAAAGCAGCTAAATGATAATGCTCTTTCAAATACCCTATATCTTTATAGCTTAAATTTAGCTCTTGAAAAACGGCTGGCGCTATATCTGCAGAAATGTCAAAGCCCAATTGCTGTGCAAATTGATTTATTTGTTGTAATTTCTGTCGTTCTTCTTCCTGCCTTAATGACATCAAACATGTAAAAATACGATCGAAACCATTGTCATGAGCAAGCTGAACATAACGCTTCATTTCGTCTAGTGTACTATGCTGTGGATATAGCGAAATACCTAATCTCTTCACTTCAAACCCTCCGTTAGTAAACGCTTATACTTCTACCTTTTGGCCTTCCGTTTGGGCTACAGGTGATTGTTCACCCTGTGCCGCTGAAGCAGCTTTTTGTTCGTTTTGCTTTGCCATGCGATTTGCCATAGAAAGGAATGGCAAGTAAATGCATATAGCTACTACAATTAAAACGATACTTAATACGGCTCCACGCCAAGATTGTGTTACTAGGAAACCATTAATAATCGGTGGTGTCGTCCATGGAACCGCAATGGTTGCCGCAGGCACAAACCCCCATTTTGTTGCGAAGAATGCAATCGTCACATTGACCATTGGTGTCAAAATAAATGGTACAAATAAGATTGGATTTAATACAATTGGTAAACCAAATAATAATGGTTCATTAATATTAAATAATCCAGGAGCAGCTGATAGCTTTCCTACTGTATTATATTGTTTGTTTTTACGAGCAATAATGAAGATGGCAATAATTAAGGCAATCGTTGTGCCTGATCCACCCATATTAATAAATGCATCGAAGAACGGTTTATTAATAATATACGGTGCTACCTTACCAGCAGAAATAGCTGCAACGTTGGCATCAATTGCTTGTAGGTTAATGGATTGCATAAATGGCTCGATAATATTCGCGCCATGTATACCAAATGACCATAAAAACGTAGGAATGAAAGCTAAAATAAGACCAGCTACCCATGTATTTGTTAAGCCCATAAAAGGCTCTTGAATTGACGAATAAAACGATCCAATAATATCTGGTACATCAAAGCCAGCCGAAATAATTGTCCGAACTAATGCAAATAATCCGATCGTAATAATTGCAGGCAGTAATGCAGCAAAAGATTTGGATACAGCCGATGGTACACCTGCAGGCATTTTAATCAGTAGTTTAGGGTTACCCGATAATCGTGAGAACAGCTCTGCGGAAATTAGAGCCGTTATAAGGGCAACAAATATTCCTCCCGTACCTGTCGTTAATCCTGTTAAACCACCTTCCCCAAACGTTCCAAACGTCATATAACTGGCAAGACCGATAACCCCTCCGGATAGTGCATCCTTGTCATAGCTTTTTGTCAAATGGTAGGCAACAGAGAAGGCTAATAATAGTGAGATGATTCCAAATGTTGCGCCCCAGACATTACCTCCAAACTGTGTCCATGTCTCATGTTTCCAAATGGCATCGAGTGCATTTTGATAAAATTTGATAGGCAAATTGTTAATAAGTACAGCCAGTGATCCTACAATCGTCAAAGGCATGATCGTAATAAATCCATCACGAATGGCAACTAAATGACGCTGATTCCCAACCTTAGCAGCAACCGGTACAAATTTTTCTTCTAAAAAACGGAACATTCTCATACACTCCCTTTGCTTTTTATTGTGACATCAAAATTTGATGTTACTCCCCTTTGATTCGTTCATATAATTCAATCATTTCCTGTGCTAAATCCCGAAATGTAATAGCGTTCATTAAATGATCCTGCGCATGAATTAATAACATCGATACTTCGACTTTTTCTCCCCTTGCCTCTTGTGATAATAAACCTGTTTGAGAATGGTGCGCCTCAATCAATGCCTCATTCGCTAATTTAATCTTTTCCTTTGCTTCGTCTATCTGTCCCTTTTTTGCCAGTTGTAGAGCTTCCATGCATTCACTTTTTGTATGACCACTATGAACAATAAGCCCCATAATGGATTCCATTAATGCTTTTTCTTCCATCCCCTTCGAGTCTCCTTTAACCTATTAATTGTAATGCTTGCTGCAAGACTTTTTCTCCATTCATCATGCCGTAATCTGCCATATTAATGACATCGATTGGGAAATCCATGCCCTTGAATTTTGTTTCATACGAGCCCTTTAAATAGCGTACTTGAGGACCTAATAACAGCACATCAGCTTTTTTAGTCGCCAGTACTTTTTCAACTTCCCCTTCTGCAATTGCATAAATATCTGCCTCAATATTTTGCTCTTGTGCAGCTTTTTGCATCTTTGATACTAATAAACTAGTACTCATACCGGCTACACACACTAACATAATATTTTTCATTCGTAACACTCCTTTTTTCATTTTCCAATCGTGTAATCGCTTACTTAATTTGAGAATAGCACCTATTGGTATATACCACAATATGTTTTTTACAGTAATTTTCTACTTTTAGAACTATTTACAAAATTGGGCTATTGTTCTTGTATAGAAAAATAAACGATTCTACTTATCTGGTATAGTCCACAAAAGAATTCAAAAAAATTTTAATATTCCTGACTATTCATTCCTTAAAAATATTCATAAAATGCTGGTTTTTCGGTAGATAATGCCCACTGCCAATGCTGAATAATCTTCTTATCTATAGGTTGATTTGCATACATAACAGCTTCTTTTACTGACAGATAGCCCACCATCATTGCTGAAAAAAGATTAATTGGTAATGTTAACATATGCATGTCAATGATCGAATTTGTCTTAATTATTGAGACATGACCACTTTTATTTATTTCATAGATTTGTTCATTCCACTGACAAAACTTATCTTCAATACGGACATACAACGTTTCATGAATATCCTTCCAAGGATATTGCTGCATAAATGCATAAACATCGACTACTCTGACCATTACATCCTGTTTAACTTCCTTTTTAAATTGTGGCTCTTCGAAATAAAAGCCAAATGGCATATGGTTGGAAGTAACCCCTTTAATACTACTAACACTCGCTGCATGAGATGTTATGTAACGCCACATTGCTTGCTCTGCTGAATAATTTGCTACAATAAAATCCTGAATTTCAAACGTATTATGCTGAATCGTATATCGGATATATCCCTCTACATAATCCTCGTTTAAATAGGCAGCAAAATGACTATCTGGGCTCCTTCTTTCAATTCTTTTCCACCATGCATCATCTCGGATCATACCACCATTTTGAGAGATAGCCATTGCCTGTTGAAAATCCTTGATCCTCTCGAAAAGCTCGGAGTCTGGCCATTCAAAGCTCATCCGTTTAATGACATCTAATTGCCTTCCCAATGAAGGAAACATTGATTGTGGTATTGTGTAATATAACTTCTCGAAGAACAGCTCCCATCCGAAATGACGGTAGAAGGATACAGAGAAAGGGGCTAATACAGAAATGGTCTGCCCATTCTCACGCATATTTCGTAGGGCTTCTATCATCAGTCTTTTTATAATTCCCTGCTGACGATACTCCGGATATGTAGCGACAAACCCTATGCCCCCCATTTTGTAGCTGATACCGTGCACGGTCATATTAAGTGGTAGGATTAATAGCTGCCCCACCACCTTTTTGGCATCATAGGCACCTAGTGTTGTACTATGCTCGATCCAATAATGAAAATCCTCTCTACGTGGCCCTATATATTTATTTGGAAAACAATAATCCCGTAATTGATGAATCTGCTCATAATCATTCGGTGAAATGATACGAATGTCCAAAAAACCACCCCTTTAAAAACTGAATATTCTTATAATTCAATAGCTACAATCTGTTAAATGAGATTCATCTGCAGTGGCTTGAAAAGAAACCACTGCTTGCTTGAATCCTTAAAGCTCTTCTCCTATTTCCTTCGACACCATAATGTCTGTTATTGTTTGAAATAATTTTTCAACGTCTGAACCATCTGCTGAAATTTCCACTACACTTCCTGGTTTAACCCCAAGTGACATGACGCCCATAATAGACTTTAAATTTACTGCCTTCTCTTGAAAAGTTAAGGTAATGTCACTTTCGAATGGTGTAACCGCAGTGACAAGTAATGCAGCGGGCCTTGCATGTATTCCTTCTGGTGTCGTAATTTTATACATTTTCTTCATTCACAACGCCTCCATTTTCATGTGAAATCTATCCGATCTTGATAATTGGCAATCATTATCTCATTATGTGACCAATCGGAGTCTACATTATTGCTAACAAAAATGGGCAGCTCGGTTGAAGTCTTTGCAATTTCTTCAATAACTTCGCTGAATAAAGCATTCAATAGCAGCGAACCGATAACTGTCGATGCAGGTGCATATTGCATGTTTTGTGCATGTAGAACACCATCGCCAATAGGTATATGAGTATTAATAACGTGATCTACCACTTCTTCCAGTCGTAGCCCACTGTGATGACGTGTAGCCTGCTCTCTATATTCAAGTGATTGGAGAGAGAGGACTAATACGTTAGCATTTTTGGCTAATAGAGCAGCATCAATCGGTGCTGAATTTCTTCCAGAAGTTGAAATCACAATGCAAATATCATTTTCACGAAAGTCAAATTGCTTTTTATGTTGTTCAATAATTGCTGGGTCCTTTTCATTAATTGAAGAGGCTATGGCACCTGCATGTAATGCTAGAGGCTCAATAAAAATCGGACGAACAGGTACTAAACCTCCCGCACGGTAAAAGGCCTCCTGTGCTAATAGCTGTGAATGACCACAACCAAATAATTGGATAATCCCACCTTTTTGAAGGCGTTGCACAATAATTTGTGCTGCTTCTTTTATACAAGCAGACTCCTTCTCCTTCACAACGTGGATCAGCTTTTCAATTTCAGTAAAATATGCATCCATATAATCACCTTTTAATTTCACTTATAAATTTGTAGCGATCAGCACGATACGTACTACGTACAAGCTCAAACGGTCGACCGTCAGATAAATAACTCGTACGTTTAATAATTAAAACAGGTGCTGTTTGATTAATCTGCAAAAACTTACCATCCTCTTTAGACACAATAGCTGCTTCCATTTGTTGAACGGCATTACCAATTTTTTGATGGAACTTCGCCTCAATTAATGCATAGAGAGAGCCCATTATTTGCTTCTCATCTAACTCCGGATATACTTTCACAGGTATATATGTTTTTTCAATCGCCATTGGTTGTGAATCGGCATTTCTTATTCGTACGACATAAAATACTTCTTCTCCTGGCTCCATCATTAAATCCCTTGCGATATCCACTGGTGGTATGATTTTTTCAAATCGTAACACTTTACTACTTGGTTCCATCCCTCTTGCTCGCATATCCTCAGTAAAACTTGTTAAGCCTTTTAACGGCTGCTCCAATTTTGGATTGGCAACATAGGTACCTCTTCCTTTTTCACGATATAACAAACCGCTATTCACTAGATTAGTAATGGACTGACGAACAGTCATTCTACTAACATCAAATTGTGCAGAAAGCTCTCGTTCTGAAGGTATTGTCTCACCAATTTTGTACTCTTCTAAATAAATTCGTTGTTTAATAATCTCTTCTATTTGTATATAGATAGGTATATGAGAATTTTTCTCTAACAATTCTTGCACCATCCTTATCGCCTCATTTATGATTTCTCAAATACAACTTTACCTCGACAAATAGTTTTTTGCACATTTAATTTTCGATCAAGCAATACAAAATCTGCATCAAAACCTTCTTTAATTCGTCCTTTTTTGGACAACCCTAACTGCTCAGCAGCATTCGTAGAGGACATGGCAACTATTTCTTGAAGTGAACAATTTGTAACAGCCTTCATATTTTTTACTGCCTGCTCCATCGTTAAAATACTCCCAGCCAATGCTCCGTTTGCTAAATGAGCACCTTTTTCGCTCACGAACACGGTTTGCCCGCCTAAATCATATTCGCCATATATTAACCCTTTCGCACGCATTGCATCTGTAATAAGTATAATGCCCTTTGCACCCTTCATACGATATGCTAACATCACTGATTGAGGATGACTATGCACAAAATCGACAATAAGTTCAACCTTAATTTTGTCGTCTAGTAATGCTCCTCCCACAACACCAGGGTCACGATGGTGAAAGGGTCGCATTTGATTATATAAATGAGTGACCTGATTTACACCCAAAGCTACTGCCTTTTGGACTTCCTCTATTGAAGCATCAGAGTGACCAATTGATGGAATGACATGAAAGTTCATTAGTGCTTCAAGAAATGTAAAGCCGCCCTCTATTTCTGGTGCCATCGTGATTTGTCTTATTTGATAGTTACTAATGTTTTGCCAATGAGCAAATTGCTCAATCGTAGGACTAATCATGTAAGCTACTGGCTGAGCACCAGCACGTATTTTCGAAACAAATGGACCCTCCACATGTATGCCCAATAAATTGGCTTCCCCTACATTACGATGGAATTTTGCTACATTCATTAAAGCGCTTTCAATTTTACCAATGGATTGTGTCATCGTTGTGGCAAGAAAACTTGTAACACCTTCTTGCACTAAAGAACGAGCTATGGCATGTAAGGACTGTTGAGTAGCATCCATCGTATCATGACCAGCTGAACCATGAATATGCATATCAATAAAACCTGGGAGCAGAAGCCAATCCTTAGCTGTACCATCTATATATTGAGCGGCTTCCATTTTAAAGTTGCGGCCAATTTGGGCAATTTCACCATCCTGAATATAGATATCACCCTCAAATGGTCTTCCCTCAGGATTAATCATTGTGACATGGGAGATTAATAGCGTATCCTTCAAAATTTCACCTCCAGCTAAATATTAAAAGCTCTGAGAAATTTTCAACATCCTCTTCAAGGTATAGTTGTCTATACCAATTATATGCCGATTTACCAAAAATATAAAGCTGTTTTTTCTATTTTCTAAATTTTTCATACATTATATTTAATTCTTTGAAATCACTCTGAAAAAAACTAATACGCCTGCATGGTAGGTATATATTCATTTTCACATAAAAAAGGAGCTTTTTTATCAGCCCCTTTTCAACCCTATGTATAGGACGAATCCCAATTGTGCCGTAATGCCAAGAAACATTCGTTTTGAACCCGCAATTTGCAGGGGGGTGCCCGCTTTGCAGCTTTAAACGTCCCGCTCCGCTAGGGGCATGTTTGCGACTACAAAATGAAGGCTCCCGATTCGTTAGTGTTCGGTCAAAACTTTGAAGTAGAATTAGCAGTTAGACAAACACATCAGGATTCGTATTACAGTTATCATAGCATTACTTTTCTGATAATTCAAACGATTACATCTAATAATCTATGATTTCTTGAAAAACGCAAAAAATACCTAGATTCCCAACATTTTTTGCTAGGAAATCCAGGTATTTCGTATTATTAATTATTTTCTAAATGGTTTAATCGCCAAACTCAACTCGCTTAGTTGCTCAGGAGATACTTCGCTTGGTGCCTCTGTCATTAAGCAGCTTGCACTTGCTGTTTTTGGGAATGCAATTGTATCACGTAAATTGTGACGGCCTGCTAAAAGCATCACAAAGCGATCAAGACCAAATGCAAGTCCAGCATGTGGTGGCACGCCATATTCAAATGCTTCTAATAAGAAACCAAATTGAGCTTGAGCTTCTTCTTCTGAGAAACCAAGTAATTCAAACATTTTTTCTTGTAGGTCACGTTCGTAAATACGTAGTGAACCACCACCAAGCTCATAGCCGTTTAATACGATATCATATGCCTGTGCACGAACAGCTGATGGATCTGTATCCATTAACGGAATATCCTCGTCAAACGGACGTGTAAATGGATGGTGAGCCGCATAATAACGACCGTCCTCCTCAGAGTATTCAAATAATGGCCAGTCTGTAATCCATAGGAATGCAAATTGTGATTCATCGATTAAATCTAAGTCTTGACCTAATTTCGTACGAAGTGCCCCTAAAGAAGCTGCTACAACAGATGCTTTATCCGCAACGAATACTAGAATATCGCCAACTTCCGCACCCATTCGTTCGATTAATGCTGCCGCTAACGCCTCATCGAAGAATTTTGCGATTGGACCATTTAAGCCTTCCTCTGTTACCTTTAACCAAGCAAGACCTTTTGCGCCGTAAATACCTACGAACTTAGTTAGTTCATCCATATCTTTACGGGAATATTTGTCAGCTGCACCTTTAATATTGATACTTTTTACTTGTTTTCCTTGTGCCACTGTATCAGCAAACACCTTGAAACCACAGCCTTCAAAAACATCATTTAAAGCCACTAATTCTAATCCAAAACGTACATCTGGTTTATCAGAACCATAGCGATCCATGGCTTCTTGGTACTTCATGCGTTGGAATGGTGCAGGGATATCAATCCCTTTCACTTCTTTCATCACTGCTTGGATTAATCGCTCGTTCATTTCTAAAACTTCCTCTTGTGTTAAGAAGCTTGTTTCAATGTCCACCTGTGTAAACTCAGGTTGACGGTCAGCACGTAAGTCCTCATCTCGGAAGCAACGTGCAATTTGGAAATACTTCTCAAAGCCAGCAACCATTAATAATTGTTTAAATAGCTGTGGAGATTGCGGTAACGCATAAAATTCGCCTTCATGGACACGGGATGGCACTAAATAGTCACGAGCACCCTCTGGCGTTGATTTTGTTAAAATTGGAGTTTCGACCTCTAGGAAACCTTCGTTTTGCAAGAAGTTACGGATTGTACGTGTAACATCAGAACGCATTTTGAAAGTATCAAACATAACTGGACGACGAAGGTCAAGATAACGGTATTTTAAACGTAAATCTTCTGATACGTCTGTACGATCTTCAATTTGGAATGGTGTAGTTTTTGCTGTATTAATGACGACTAATCGCGTGGCTTCCACTTCGATTTTACCATTTGGGACATTCGGGTTGATTTGGTCCTCTGTACGTAGGATAACTGTCCCTTCTATTTCAATTACATACTCACTACGCACTTTATCCGCTAATGCATGCGCTTCTGCAACGTCTGGACTAAAGACAACTTGTGTAATACCTGTACGGTCACGTAAATCAATGAAAATTAATCCACCAAGGTCACGACGACGCTGTACCCATCCTTTTAATACGACTTTTTCGCCTTGTAACGTTTCTGAAAGCTCGTTACTAGCATGTGTTCTAGTAGCCATTGTTAAATTCCTCCAAAATAATTTCGATTATGTAGCATTCAACGAGAAATGCCATCTTTGTTTAGGATTGTTGTGATAAATAATTGACTAACTCTGAAAATGCAACCTTGTGCTGCTCACCAGATTCCATATGTTTCACAGCAGCCGCTTGCTCTTCAAGCTCTGTTTCACCAAGGACAATTGTATACTTTGCCCCTAGACGGTCAGCTGATTTCATTTGGGCTTTCATTTTACGATCTAAATAATCCATCTCTGTTGCAAGGCCCTTTGCACGGAAAGTACTAGTTAACTCTACCGCCTTTTGCTTTGCATCCTCACCCATGGCAATAATATAAACGTCTAATCCAGAAGCCGTATCTAATTCAACACCTTCTGCTTCAAGTGCTAATAACAAACGTTCAATACTTAAAGCGAAACCAATACCAGGTACATCTGGACCGCCTATTTCTTGTACCAGACCATTGTATCGTCCACCACCACAAAGTGTTGTAATAGCTCCAAAGCCAGATGCCGTTGACATAATTTCGAATGTCGTATGGTTGTAATAATCCAGTCCTCTTACAAGATTTGGATCAACCACATACGTAATGCCGAGAGTATCTAAATATGATTTCACTTGAGCAAAATAAGCAGCCGATTCCTCTGTAAGGAACTCTGTTAATGCAGGAGCTGTTTTCATTAATGGGTGCTCACGATCCACCTTACAATCTAAAATTCGCAATGGGTTTTTTTGTAAACGATTTTGGCAATCTGAGCAAAACTCATGAATATGTGGCTCAAAATGCTGTAATAAAGCTGTACGGTGCGTATCACGTGTTTCTTTATCACCCAGTGAATTGATCACTAATTTTAAATCCTTTAAGCCAGCTGATTCATAGACATCCATTGCAAGAGCAATGACTTCTGCATCAATTGCAGGATCTGCTGAACCAATTGCCTCTACACCAAATTGAACAAATTGGCGATAGCGACCAGCTTGTTGACGCTCATAGCGGAACATAGGTCCTAAATATGACAGCTTAACAGGTTGATCGGGAGCACCAAACATTTTATGTTCAACATATGCACGTACAACACCAGCTGTATTTTCAGGACGTAGTGTTAATGAACGACCTCCACGATCCTCAAATGTATACATTTCTTTTTGGACAACATCCGTTGTTTCCCCTACACCACGTGCAAATAAATCAGTCTGCTCGAAAATCGGTGTACGTATTTCGTTGTAGCGATAAACACGACAAATATCACGAATAATTGCTTCAACCTTCTGCCACTTTTCAGATTGGCCTGGCAAAATATCTTGTGTCCCTCTTGGCACTTTAAAACTCATGTAATTCCCTCCTATATTGATTGCCTATGATTTAGCCATTTTCTCGCCAAGTTTAGACGAGATTACGCCACATTTAAGACATTTTTATCGAGACTAAGCTGGTTTACCTCATGCAGAGCGAGTAGCGGACATTCTCATACTGAGCACAAACCGGTTCATAAAAAGCATTCCATGTTTTTGGACAACACAAAAAGCTCCCGTCACCTTGCCTATGCAAGGGACGAGAGCTGTATAAGCTTCCGCGGTTCCACCCTAGTTGACACAAAATTTTACATGTGTCCTCCTCGTAATCGGATAACGGCCGATTCCGTTTTTTCCTACTAGGCACTGCCTTTCAGAAAAAAGCCTCTCAAGTGTTATTCACGTCATACATTTTTGTAGGAAAGATTGCAGCCTAAGTCTTTCCCTCTCTGTTCCAATAGAGGTACACGCTACTTGCTTGGTCATAAGCGATTAATCATTTTTCGATTACCCTTTATGTTAGTCACTAGCTAACCTAATGTCAACTATTTTTGTATTTTTCATCAGACAGTAACGAAAATATTAAATTCCATTACCTTTTTACCACGAATTATTATACAAAAGCATGGTAAAATAGCACAAGGAATAGGAGGAATCTGATGAGGACAAAAATTTTACATAGTATTATCATCTTCGTACTAATAGTAACAATTGCGATTCCAAATAAGAACTTTATTCAAAATGCTTCCGCTGATACTAGTGATTTAAAAGTAGCAGGTACGATTCTTCATTTACGTGAGGGTCCTGGATTGTCTTATCCAATTATTACAACTTTAGAAGAAGGTGATCCTTTAACTTCAATTGATCGTGAAGGTGATTGGATACAAGTAAAAGCAGGTAGCTATGAAGGCTGGGTAGCATCCTGGCTAACTGCCTCTACAAGCACTCAAAAAACCATTGATAAAACTGTTATTTCACAGGTTGACCGTTTAAATATTCGCACTGATCCAGATATTTCTTCAGCTGTTCTTGGACAGCTTTCTACGGGTAACCAAGCTAACCTTATAGAGGAAAATAATGAATGGGCAAAAATTGATTGGAATGGACAATCCGGTTGGGTCTCTAAGGATTATGTGACGATTAACGACAGGCCTAAAAAAGAAACCAAGCCAAAAGAGGATTCTGTAGAGGTTTCTACAACAACTACTCCTGTTAATAAAGATACAACCTTTACTATTTTGGTGGATGCACTGAATGTTCGTAAAAAACCTGACTTGAATGCCAAAAAAATTGGCACAGTTACTAAAGGACAGGCTTATAAAGTCCTTGCGCATGAGCACAATTGGGTACAAATTCAGTACAATGATAAAAAAGCTGGATGGGTCTATAGTTTTTACGGTACTTTTTCAAATAAAGTAAAGAGTACATCTAAATCGTCCTCTTCAAAAGATTTAGAATCCGTTACCATTATTTATAATGGGACAAACTTGCGAACTGATGCGTCAACTGCAGCTGAAGTTATCGAACGAGTAGATGCTGGTAAAACCTATCCAATCGTCGGCGTAAAAAATGATTTTTACGAAATTCAATTAGACAAAGAAACAGCGTTTGTTGCGAATTGGGTTGTCACAACGAGCTCCAATAAAACTTCCATCCCACAAAAGGATCCACAAGAACCTCGTAAAAAAGGAACATTAAATGGATTAACCATTGTTGTAGATGCTGGACATGGGGGCAATGACCATGGGACAACAGGTCAACGAGGAACAGAAGAAAAAGGAATTACTTTGAAAACAGCCACTCTCCTTGCTTCTAAGCTAAGTGCAGCAGGTGCCAATGTTGTTATGACAAGAGAGTCGGACGAATATGTGGCATTACGAAAGCGAGTCTCGATTGCCCATCAGTATGAGGCAGACGCCTTTATTAGTCTTCATTATGATGCAACAGATGATAGTTCTATTAACGGCTTCACGTCTTATTATATGAATAGTAATCAAAAAGGGCTTGCAGAGGCAATACACGATGGACTTTCGAGTAAAATTGATTTGAGAGATCGTGGAACCCAACAAGGCAACTACTTAGTGCTACGTGAAAATCGACAAAAGGCCGTGCTTATTGAATTAGGTTACTTAAGTAATGCTAGTGAAGAGCGTTCCATCACCACGGCTAAATTCCGTGAGCAGGCTACTCTTGGAATATATCAAGGCATCTTAAATTACTTTAATGCGAATGAAGAATAATACAAAAAGCTGTGGAATGATCTTTTCCACAGCTTTTTTCATATTTTAAGAAATACCTAATGCTACTGCAGCTATTAATGCTAAACATGCAATTATTGCCCAGCCAAGTATCATCTTCCAAATGAATTTAATCCACTTTTCATATGGAATACCTGCTACAGCTAAATAGGCCATTAACGCAGATGAAGTAGGAATAATTGAGTTTGTTAATGAATCTCCATACTGGAAAGCTAAGACTGCAACTTGTCGTTCTAATCCTAATAAATCAGTAATCGGAATCATGATTGGCATAGTGGCTGCCGCCTGTCCACTACCAGATGAAATAAATAAATTCAAAAGGGCCTGAATAAACAACATACCGATTGCACTAATAGCATGCGGTAAATGCCCGATTGTCTCGGATGCTGCATAAACAATCGTATCAATGATTTTCCCTTGCTCTAAAACGACTGTAATAGCACGTGCAAAGCCTACAATAAGAGCACCAAACGTTACTGCCTTTGCCCCATCAATAAAGGAGTCGAAAATAGTGCCAGGCTTTAAACCGCCAATTAGTCCTGCAATTAAGCCCATAATTAAAAATGAAGCCGTTAATTGTGTTAAAAACCAATCCCAATTAAACACACCATAAATATTAAATCCAATGCCACATGCCATGACAATAAATACTAGCTTATGTTTCCCTGTTAATGAAGGAATGTCGATTTTAGACACATTAGACTTTGCCTGTTGTTCAATCTCATAAATCACACTTGCTTGAGGATTCTTTTTTACCTTAAAAGCATAGCGAGATACATAGAAAATAGCAAAACTTAATACAAAAATATAGACAACTGCACGGAAACCAATCCCCGAGAATAAAGGAACGTCTGCTAATGACTGCGCAACACCAACCGTAAAGGGATTAAGCATTCCACCAAAAAATCCACTGGCTGCTCCTAGTGTAATCATGGCAGTTCCTGTTACCGCATCAAAGCCCATAGCACGAGCAATTGCTACGCCAATCGGTACGAAAATAATCGTTTCTTCTGCCATCCCCATTGTAAAACCACCAACAGAGAATAGAATCATAGATAATGGAATTAATAGCTTCTCTCTACCCTCTAATGCTTTTACACCTTTATAAACACCAGCCTCGATAGCACCTGTCGAACGAATAATACCAAATACACCACTAACTAAGAAAATATAGAAGATAATTTGGGCACCTTTTTCAAGTCCCATCGGTATAGCTGTAAACATTTCAAAAATAGAGACTGGATTACTGTCAATATGATGATAGCTCCCATCCACCACAAGCATACGTCCTTCTGGATCTTCTACTCGGTCAAACTCACCTGCTGGAATAATATAGCTTGCAATACCTGCTAGAAAAATAATAGCAAAAATAATCGTATATGTATGAGGTACTTTCAGCCAACTCTTCTTTTTTACACGCTGTTCATTTTCCAAAATATCACCAACCTATTGATAGACTTTGACATTAGCAAACTCTGTCAAAAATCCCCCCTCACCCATTTGTCGCTATATGTCGTTAATTGAAAATAAATATACATTAGTTCAAATTTATTGTAAAGTGTTAATTTTCTATTATTTCAGATTTCCCATTTTGTCGTTGCCTTATAGAGCTTTCTTGGACGCCCTTTATGATAAGGGTGCTCCTCCCCTGCAAATGTAAAATAGTTCTGTTCCATTAAACGATTAATTATCCGTTCAGCAGATCTACGTGACAGATTCATATAGTCTGCTAATTCAGCAGCGGAAAATGGGCGATTATTTGTTACCAACATGAATTGCTTCATAACATTAATATTTTTAGCACTCATTTTCACTTTTTCTGCAATCTCTAAAATATTTTTATTATTAGTACTTAAAGCTACGTTATTATTATTTTCAAATAATGGTCCATGTAATCGATTATGTTCATCCACCAAGCACATTACTGTAGAGGTCTCGCTATATTTGGTTGTAAAAAACAAAGCCTGGGATGAATGCGCTTCTGCCTCATGCAGCGAATAACCATAGCCCACTCCCACTCTGAAAAAAGTGGCAAATTGCTCTTCAAGCTGTTCCTTTAGGGAGCATAAATACGAAGGTTCAAGTTTTTCAATTACCCCTCTAGTTGAAATAATTAAATAAGGCTCGTGCTGTGCTGGCATTACCTTTGCCTGTAACCGATCGCTTAATGTTTCTAAAGTACTTAGAAATACAGGATGCAGGTGAGATAAATTTTCTTGGCTATGAATAGAGACAACAGCAATTTGCGAGGACGCCAATAATTGATGATGATACGCGTCTAGGGCTCTTGTAATGGCTGCTGTAAACGTTTGTTTACTTTCAACCATATACTTCGCAGGTATTCCTAATTGCTGTAGCTCTATAAAAACAGCGTGAAGGCTAGTAAGAGCTAATCTAGTCTTTCCAGCTTCATATAACTCCTTATGATAATGGACATAATCAGCCATACTCAAATCTGCTATTTTTTCCGGTTTTTCATGGACCCATGCATAATCTTTTACATACACACCTGTAGATGCAATACCTGCCTGCTTCATCACTTGATAAAAGCTATCCTTTTTAGGCAAATCTATCGACAATTCGCTCAGTTCTATTCGTTCATGATGGTGTAGAGATAATAACGAAAGGGCTAATGACAATTCATCAAAAGGGAGATATGTCGCCTGTATAGAATACGCCTTTATTTTTTCATAGCAGTAGTAATAGGGAATAGAGCCAGCAAATAATACCATATCCGATTGCGATGCCGCTGTGTCCATCAAGTCCACACACTGTTCAGGGTGCGTGTATGGAAAATGAATAAATTGTACTTGAGGAAATGCTGTAAAATGCTCCTTTATATTATTCCAAAAAAACAAAGAACCTAAAATCGCTATTGTTTGCATAATTTTCAACCTCTCTAATAAATCGAATTTTCTAATAATTAAACTCATTCATTATAACGTAAATAAATAAAAAAGAACCTTCCATCAACGAAGGTTCACACATACTCATTTTGTTGTTGTTTCCAATGTAACCCATACAATTTCCTCCAACTGTATGAAGAAAGGTGTACGACTAATCTCTAAAATAATATGGTCAGGTAATATGGATAATAAAATACCTGTTTGAATATTTTTTTCTGTTTGCACTACAATAGCCTGACCAATCATCATTTTAAGAGTTTCGTATAAATATGGATTGGATATACTTCCTGTCTGCGCCATGTACTTGACACTCCCTCCTATAAAACTAACCATACTCTTTAGTATATGAAGGAATTATAGGAAATGTACCATTATTTTGACTCTAGAAGTATTGTCACTGGACCATCATTAATGAGAGCAACATCCATCATTGCACCAAAAATGCCTGTCTCCACATGTAAACCGTGTTCACGTAATGCTTGGTTAAAAGCTTCCCACAGCGGTTCTGCTACTTCTGGTCTTGCAGCACTTGTGAAACTTGGACGATTTCCCTTTTTTGCATCCCCATATAACGTAAATTGCGAGACGGATAAAATAGCGCCACCCTGCTCTAAAATAGAATGATTCATTTTTCCATCAGCATCTTCCCAAAGGCGTAAATTGGCTACTTTTTTTGCTAAGTAAGCGACATCTTCCTGAGTATCTTCATGTGTAATACCAACTAGAAGAACGTAGCCACTATCAATGGCTCCTGTGACAGTTCCGTCAACTGTAACAGAAGCTGCTTTACTACGCTGTAATACTACCTTCATTTCAATAACCCCAATTCTAACTGTTGCTTAATTGATAACTCGTTGTACCGAATAAATATCAGGTGTTTGTTTAATTCGCTCTACTACCTTATGCAAATGCGAAATATTTGAAATAGAGATTGTTAAATGAATCGTGGCCATTTTATCACGATCAGCCCGGCCACTTACCGCTAAAATATTAGTTTTAGTTTCACTAACAATTTGCATAATCTCATTTAGAATACCAGGTCGATCAAAAGCAGAAACCTCAATATCTACTGGGTATTCCTTTTTCTCAGGGATAACACCATGCTCCCACTCGACCTCTATTAAACGCTCCTGCTCATCCTCAATTTGAATATTAGGACAGTCGGCACGATGCACTGATACGCCACGACCTTTTGTAATAAAGCCAACAATATCATCTCCTGGAACAGGCGTACAGCAGCGTGAAAGTCGAATGAGCATATTATCAATACCCTTAACAATGACACCTGATTCCGTACGTTTTTGGGGAATCGGATTTTTCATTTTTTGTTCGATTTTTTCTAAGGCTTCTTCCTGTTCACGCTCTTTTCGGCGTTTTTCAGCTAAACGATTAACAACCTGTTGTGCCGTTATGCCGCTTACACCAACAGCAGCATATAAGTCCTCTTCATTTGTATAATTAAACTTATCACATACTCGTTTGAGATTTTCTGCAGACATTGTTTCCTTTAAATCGAAATCCTGCGAACGGATTTCTTTTTCAATCATCTCTTTACCTTTGACAATGTTCTCCTCACGCAAGTGTCGTTTAAAAAATTGCTTAATTTTATTTTTTGCCTGTGAGGATTGTGCTATCTTCAGCCAATCTCTGCTTGGCCCAAAGGATTGTTTAGATGTAAGTATTTCAATGATGTCTCCCGTTTTCAGCGGTGTATCAAGCGGTACCATTTTGCCATTAATTTTTGCTCCTATTGTACGATTCCCAACCTCAGAATGGACACGATAGGCGAAATCGATTGGCACTGAACCAGCAGGTAATTCAATGACGTCACCTTCAGGTGTAAAGACATAAACCATATCAGAAAACAGATCAAATTTTAAGGATTCCATGAACTCTTCAGCGTTGGAAGACTCATTTTGAAATTCTAATATTTCACGGAACCATGTTAATTTTTGATCAACATTTTGTTTTTGATGGTCAGCCTTTTTCCCCTCTTTATACGCCCAGTGTGCCGCAATCCCGTACTCAGCAATCTTATGCATTTCCTTCGTACGAATCTGTACCTCTAACGGATCCCCATATGGACCAATAACGGTTGTGTGTAATGATTGATATAGGTTTTGTTTTGGCATAGCAATATAATCTTTAAAACGACCTGGCATTGGCTTCCACAGCGTATGCACAATCCCTAATACGGCATAGCAATCTTTAATACTATCGACCAATACACGAATGGCTAATAAATCATAAATTTCATTAAATTGTTTTTTTTGTAGCACCATTTTTCGATAAATACTGTAAATATGCTTTGGACGTCCATATACATCTGCATCAATTTCAACTTCATTCAGCTGTGATTTCATCTCAGCCATGACATTGTCCAAATATGCTTCACGCTCATCTCGCTTTTTCTTCATCAAACTGACAATACGATAATATTGCTGTGGGTTTAAATAGCGAAGAGCTGTATCTTCAAGCTCCCATTTAACAGTCGATATTCCAAGACGATGTGCAAGCGGTGCAAAAATTTCTAATGTTTCTTTCGAAATACGTCTTTGCTTTTCGGCAGGCAAATGCTTTAGCGTACGCATATTGTGAAGACGGTCTGCTAGCTTTATTAAAATGACACGGATGTCCTGCGCCATGGCTACAAACATTTTTCGATGATTTTCTGCTTGCTGCGCCTCTTTTGATAAATATTTAATTTTCCCTAATTTTGTAACTCCGTCCACAAGTACCGCTACTTCTTCGCCAAATTCCCGTACCAAATCATCCCGCGTAAAATCTGTATCTTCGACAACATCATGTAAAAAACCTGCCGCTACAGTTTCTGGGTCCATTTGTAATTCAGCTAGAATACCCGCTACTTGTACTGGGTGAATAATATACGGTTCACCAGAGCTACGGAATTGCTCAATATGGGCATCCCTTGCTAATTCATATGCTTTTTTCACGAATGCGACATTTTCATCATTCATGTAGGATTTGACTAACTCAAAAACGTCCTCAGGAGTCAAAATTTGCTCTTTCGCCATAACATGTCCACCTTGCTCGTCAAATTTTTCAGATTAGATATAAACTTAATTGTATAAAATTTTGTAGCCCATTGTAAAGAGACTGTGTCATTTAGTTTAGTTAATCTCGTGAACAGTATTAAAAATGGAAAATATATTCTCCTTTTTAATGAAAAAGACCCTTTGCGACATGATGTCACAAAGAGTCTTTGTTTCGACAAGGGAATTAGTGTAATTGATTGAAAGCTACAGCAATTTTTGCGCCCACTACTGCATTGTTTTTCACTAATGCAATATTCGCATCAAGGCTTTTACCTTCTGTTAATTCTTTTACTTTACCTAGTAGGAATGGTGTCACGTTTTTACCTTGAATACCATTCTCTTCAGCTTCAACTAAAGCTTTTTCAATTATATTCGTAATAAATCCATGCTCTAAAGCTTCTGCTTCAGGGATTGGGTTAGCAATAACTGCTCCTCCTTTTAAACCTAATTGCCATTTTGCACTTAGCATTTCGGCAATTTCTTCTGGTGTATCAAGCTGGAAGTTTACATCAAAACCACTTTGACGTGTGTAGAATGCTGGTAATTCATCTGTACCATAGCCAACTACAGGTACACCTTTTGTTTCGAGGTATTCTAATGTAAGGCCGATATCTAAAATAGATTTTGCACCAGCACAAATGACAGCAACATTTGTTTGAGCTAATTCTTCTAAGTCAGCAGAGACATCCATTGTCGTTTCAGCCCCACGGTGAACACCGCCAATACCACCTGTGACAAAGATCTCAATGCCTGCTAGCTCTGCACAGATCATTGTAGCTGCAACTGTTGTCGCTCCAAGTTTTTTTGTCGCAAGTAGGTAGCCAAGGTCACGACGTGAAGCTTTAGCAACACCTTGTGCGTTCCCAAACATTTCAAGCTCTTCATCTGATAAACCAATTTTAATTTTCCCATCAATTAACGCAATTGTTGCAGGTACGGCACCATTATCACGAATAATTTGCTCAACTTCACGGGCAGTTTGTACGTTTTGTGGGTATGGCATACCGTGTGAAATAATTGTTGATTCTAAAGCTACGATTGGTAAACCCTTTGCTTGTCCTGCTTTTACTTCTTCTGATAATACGATGAATTCTTTCATATTATAATTCCTCCATTTCACTTTTTAACAAATCTACAGATAATTCAGGTCTCACTGTATACGGAGATGCTAAGGTATTTTTTGCATTAGTTAACCCTGCATCAAGACATGTCGCAAAATCTTGTCCAGTCAGCCAGCCATGAATAACTGCACTGACAAAGGCATCACCCGCGCCTGTCACATCTTCAATCTTTTCAATTACTTTGGCAGCAAAATGACTAGGCGCAATTGTTGTCGAAGCAGCATATACGCCCTTACTGCCAGCCGTGATAATTACATGCTCAGCACCTAATTGTAGAAGCTGTTGTAATGCTTTTTCATAATGACTCACGTTTTCAATTGTATGTCCTACAATTGTTTCTGCTTCATCCGTGTTACAGATAAACCATGTTACGCCTTGTAATGTTTCAGGTAGTCGATTCATTTTAGGCGAGGATACTGGCACAATGACCAGTGGTATTTCGCGAGCAATAGCTACTTGCTGGATATAAGCCACTGTTTCTTTCGGACAATTTAAGTCCAAAATAAAGCAGCCAGCGTTCACAAGCATCGTTTCATGCTTTTTTAACAAGTTAGGCAATAATAAGTCATATACTTCCATATTGGCTACAGCTAGTGCTAGCTCGCCTTGCTCATCCATAATGGCCGTATAGGAACCCGTTGAAGCTTCTGGTATCTGCTCCACATAACGTAGATTCATAAAGGATTCTGAAGCATCTTGGATCACTTGCCAATCCGCATCCTTACCAGCTGTTGTGAGCAACGTCACTTGATGATTTAATCGGCCTAAGTTTTCAGCAATGTTTCGACCGACACCACCTACACTAAAGGAAGAACTAGCAGGGTTAGATGTTCCAAATTGAACATTGCCCTTCACGTGGAATTTTCGGTCTAAGTTAGCTCCACCGATACAAATAATTTCATTTGCCTCGGGTAAAATATAAGCTCGACCTACTATTTTTCCTTCCTTCGTTAAACTAGACACTAAATTAGCAAGCACGGGACGAGATAAATTCATGGCATCCGCCATCTCTTGCTGAGACATAAACGGATTTTGGCGAATTAAAGCAAGCACCGCCTGTTCTCTTTCATTCATAGCATCACCTTTTATTATATTTGTTTATATTATAAACTTTTGTTTGGTTTTTGTCAAAAAAAAGTTGAACCCATCGTAAGGAGGTTCAACTTTCATGATTAGTTCGTTTGTGCTTGCTGAGACGTTTGCTTTTTAACCATGATAACGAATAAGCCAGCTAATGTACAAAACATCCCTGCAAGAAAAAAAGCCCATGTATAAGAATTGAAAAATTTATAAATCAAACCGCCACCATAAGCAGCGACTGCTGCTCCAGCTTGATGAGAGGCGAATATCCATCCATAAATAATACTACTCTTCTGCACACCAAAAATTTGTCGTGTAATACTAATGGTTGGCGGCACTGTAGCAATCCAATCCAGGCCATAAAATATAGTAAAAATAGTCAATAAAACAAAGGAGCCCTGTGCCAAAGCATATGGAAGTAACAGTAAAGAAGCTCCCCTTAACAAGTAATACCAAAATAATAACCAACGATTATCGAAACGATCTGATAGCCAGCCAGATGCAGTGGTACCTAGTAAATTAAACACTCCCATAAAAGAAAGGAGGGACGCAGCGGTTACTAATGGAATACCAAAGCTAATACAATAAGAGACAAAATGAGTACCAATTAATCCACTTGTTGAAAGACCACAAATGAAAAAACTCCCTGCTAGCAGCCAAAAGGTTTTGACCTTAACCGCTTCTAATAAGCCATTGAAGGCAATACTAATTGGATTTTTCTTTAGTTGCACATGCTGTTTATCAAATATCTCCTCTTGTCCATAGGGTGTTAATCCTAAATCCTGAGGTTTATTTTTTATAAAAATAGCAATCATGATTAGCATCACTATACTCAGAAGAAGAATGAAGCCGATTGCCCACCTCCAGGAATAGTGATCAATGATAATCGCAAGTACAGGCAATAAAATAAGTTGGCCTGTGGCAGTACTAGCGGTCAAAATTCCTACTGCTAACCCTCTTCTTTTAACAAACCAATGATTAGCAACATAAGGGCTAAGCACCGTTAAAAAGAGACTTGCGCCCAGACCAATAATGCCACCCCAAATTATGATTAATTGCCATGATTGATTCATGAAAAATGTTAAAATCATGCCTAACACTAATGTAGACATGGCACTTATCATCATCTTTTTTAAACCAATAACGTCAAGTAAAGCTGCCATGAATGGGCCAGAGATACCATATAAAAATAAACTAACGGCAAATGCTAGAGCAATCGTCGATCGATCCCATTGAAATTCCTTTTCTAAAGAATCAATAAACACGCCAGATGATGACATCGTAATCCCAGCAACGATAATCGAGAAAAACGTGACTACTAAAATAAACCAACTGTAATGAATCCGCTTCATCATTCCACCTACTCTTCTTGTCAAAGTCACTCTAAAAAGCATGTATATACATGTTTTAGAGTATATTCGTTCATTTATATGTATATACATGTATGATGATAGTAACCATTCCATTAGATAGCTGTCAATACGTATTTTTTAGCTCTTAGGTGTATACTTAAAATTAGTAGAATTCCCTCAAAGGAGTACTGACCATGAAAAACCAACAGAATACTATCGATTACACACAAATATGTGTTTGTGCAAACCTTCGAAAAAAAACAAGGGTCGTGACACAGTTATATGATAAATTACTGCAGCCTACCGGTTTAAAAGTGACTCAATATTCTATGCTGGCACACATCGACCTTCAACAAGCCGTTTCCATTAGTCGTTTAGGTGAAATTTTATTGCTCGACCAAACGACCGTGACACGGAATATCAATCTATTAAAGCAATATGGCTACGTCGAGTTAAAGCGCGATCCACAGGACGCACGCACTAAAAATATTATGCTCACTGAAAAAGGGTTAGAAAAGCTGCATGAGGCTGCACCCATTTGGCAAACGATTCAAGATAAAATCATTGATGATATTGGCGTAGAAAAATATGCTGATTTCTTCGATACTTTGCGAACAATGCAGAAGATCATTCAGTCCTATGAGGAACAATAAAAAAAGCGCCGTTGTTGTGGCGCTTTTTTAACATTTTTAATATTGAATAAGGGTTTTAATATTTAAGTCGCCAAGCTTTTCGCGACCATTTAATTCTAAAAGTTCAATTAAGAAGGCACAACCTACTACCTGACCACCTAATTGTTCCACTAGACGAACAGTGGCTTCTACTGTACCGCCAGTTGCTAGTAAATCATCACAGATTAATACTTTTTGACCAGGCTTAATCGCATCATTATGCATCGTTAATGTATCTTTTCCATATTCAAGACCATAGTCTGCACTAATAACTTTGCGTGGTAACTTACCTGGTTTACGCACAGGGGCAAAGCCGATTTCAAGGGCATAGGCAACTGGGCATCCAATAATAAAACCACGTGCTTCAGGACCCACTACAATTTCTGCGCCTAATTCTTTTGCATATTCTACAATTTGATCTGTTGCATATTTGTATGCTGGTCCATGATCCATAATTGTAGTAATATCTCTGAATGTAATACCCTCTTTCGGCCAGTTTTCAACCGTTGTAACGTATTGCTTTAAATCCATTTTATTGCTCCTCCTACGAAACGTATTCGTCTAGTCATGTATTCGTTCATCAAACCATTGTTTTAATTCTATATAAGGAGCATAGACGAGCATTTGCTCCATTTCAATCTGTTCTGAACGTTGTTTGTACGACGGTGCCTCGGTCAATGCTTGTTTTGGAGCATCCTCGTTGACAGTCGTCAGTCCACTCTCCATTTTAACAAAATCAAGCTCAAAAAACACCTGTGTCATAAATTTTAATGTTTCTAATGGCCAGCCAGTATGCTTAGCTATGTCTGCTATATGCATATCAAGTGGAAATGCTGGTCGATTTTTCAGGAATTTATAATACCATGCAAATTGCTCACGGGTAGGTAAAACATTAAAGTATTGTGAATCTGGCATATAAAAGTGTGCATAGATGCGTGAAGGGGCCGTCTTCTGTAAAACCTCTTCTAGCCTTTGAATAGTTTCAGGCAAATCTAACAGGACAATATATTCACTTTGTCCGATGTTTGAAAGAGTAGGATCAGCTACTATTATAGGAACATCAATTAACGATTGATAATAGGTCATTGTTGCTGGACGAAAGGCAATAAATGTCGCCTCTTCCTTTGGCACTGTATTGAGCCAGCGAGCCGTTTGACGAATACCACGAATATCAAAAAGCTGCCATTCAGTGGTTTGAACATCTTCAATCATAAATTGAGCTTTTTTACGCCCCTGCCACTCGTTTATTTGCAAATCACCAATAAAGGACACTTTTATGCCATAGGTTAATTCATCGTGTAAGTGGCCCTTATGGAAACCGACACTATCTAATTTGTCACAGCCATTCGTTAATTCCATTTTTATATGGTTCTCAGCCGCTCCAATTTTTCGCATGGAGGATATTTCAACATCCTCAAGCACATAAACGGGCTTCGGAAAATCGGTGCCATACGGGCCAAGTGATGCTATTTCCTCAATAGCATCTGCAGAAATTTCATCTAGGCTTAGAGGAATATCAATGTGAACCACAGGAGTTAAATGCTCTTCTGTTAAACATGCTCTTGCCTGTGTATCCAAGCGTGACCGTAGTTCATCCACATGCTCAATTGATAAAGTCATACCTGCTGCCATCGGATGCCCTCCAAAGTGAGGTAAAATATCACGATTTTTGGCCAATTCATTATATAAATGGAAGCCATCAATGCTTCGTGCAGAGCCTTTTGCTGTACCTTTATCAGGGTCAAGTGAAAGGACAATCGTTGGACGATAGTATTGTTCAACAAGACGTGAAGCAACAATTCCTACAACCCCTGCATTCCAGCCTTCTCCTGCTACAACAAGGACTAAAGAATCGCTAATTTTCTTCTCTGATTCAATTAGAGCAATGGCTTCCTCGGTAATATTTTTAACAATATCCTTACGCTCGGTATTGGAGGCATTTAGCTGTTTGGCCAATGCTGTTGCCTTTACACTATCCTCAGCCATTAATAATTCGACTCCAGGCGATGCTTCACCAAGTCGACCCACTGCATTTAAGCGAGGACCAAAATAAAAGCCTATCGTTTCTTCACTAATTTTTGCTTGTTCTGTGCTCGCAATATCACACATGGCTTGTACCCACGGACTAAGAGAACGACGCATTTCTTCTATGCCTCGTTTAACGAGATAACGATTTTCATCCACTAATGGTACTAAATCAGCCACCGTTCCAATTGCAACATATTCTATTAAATGAGTTGGTAGTTCTCCGTATAGAGCATGTGCAAGCTTAAAAGCTACACCTACACCGGCAAGCTCTCCAAAAGGATAATGTCCTTCAGGTAAACGTGGGTGTAAAATAATATCAGCCGGTGGCAGTTCCTCCCCTGGTTCATGGTGATCAGTCACAATAACATCCAGACCAAGTTCCTTTGCTACACGAATAGGTTCAATCCCTGAAATCCCATTATCCACTGTGATAATTAACTGCACACCCTCTTCATAGGCTTCCCGAAAAAGAGCCTCGTGTGGCCCATAGCCATGAATAAAGCGGTTCGGTATTTTAAACGATACATTAGCACCAAGATCCAGTAGGACATTTAACATAACAGTCGTACTTGTCACACCATCCGCATCATAGTCGCCATAGACTAAAATTTTCTCTCCATTATCTAGAGCCTGCTCAATTCGTGCCACTGCTTCTGCCATACCGTGCATAAGAAATGGGTCATGAACATTCGCTTCTGTCATATTTAATAAGCTTTCTGCATCAGCAGTTGTTTCACAGCCTCGCGCTGCTAAAATTTTTGCTGCAATCGCAGAAAGTTGTAAGTCATTTTGTAATGCTTGTACAAGTTCTACGTCTGGGCGTTCCACTTGCCATCTTTTTTTCGATAGAATCATCTTCTCACTTCCTTACGAAAGTTATTATACCGAAATTCTAGACGATACGCACTATCCGTTAGATTGATAGTTTTATCCATCGGTTTAAGAAGGCTATCCGACTGGTTTTGCTCGCTATCTTTCACTTTCTCACTGCTATTCGCCACTCTCCTCTCGCTATCCGTCACACAGCAAAAAAAGCCCACTCTAGTAAAGAGTAGACTTTTCATAAACGTTTTTTGAAGCAGCTATTAATGCTTCTACTGTTGCCATCTTGCCTTCATGTAAGGCCGTCACAATGGCACTCCCAACGATGACCCCATCCCCCAACATTCCCATACTTTTCACTTGCTCGGGTGTTGAAATGCCAAATCCCGCTAGTACTGGGATTGGACTTGCCTGACGTAAGTGGGCAAAATGTTGTTCTAAATTAGTAGCAAAATTAGAGCGTTCCCCTGTAATTCCATTTACAGTCACTGCATAAACAAATCCTTGGCTTGCAGCAGCAATTCGAGCAATACGCTCAGGAGGACTTGTTAATGATACAAGCTGGACCACATCAATGCTATAGGGATTTAAGGCCTCTCGTAAAATTCCGCTTTCCTCTAATGGCACATCTGGCACGATAATTCCTTTGACTCCTCCAGCAATACAAGCTTGAGCAAAGGCCTCCAAGCCATATGCTATTACTGGATTAAAATACGTCATTATAACTAAAGGGACTGTTATTTCCTCTCTAAATGAAGCAAGAGTTTGTAATACTTTCCTCAACGTTACACCTGCTGCCAATGCACGTTCTCCAGCCCGCTCAATTGTTGGACCATCTGCAACAGGGTCTGTAAAGGGAATACCTACTTCAACAGCTGTTACGCCAAGCTGCTGTAGTTTTAAAATCGTTGGCTTGATAGTTTCTAGCCCTCCATCGCCTGCCATAATATACGGGATAAAAGCCTTATGTCCTTCAATCTTTGTCTGGGCAATCGCCTGTTGTAAAGTCGTCATTTCATATCCCCTCCTAGTGCTGCACGAACTGTGTGTACATCTTTATCCCCTCGGCCAGATAAGCACACCACAATAATGCTGTCACTCTGCATTGTTTTGGCAAGCTTTGCAGTATAAGCAATTGCATGGGAGCTTTCAAGCGCGGGAAGTATGCCCTCTGTTCTACTTAATAATTGTAATCCTTCTAACGCTTCAGCATCTGTAATGGCGTTAAATTGAGCTCGACCAATATCGTGTAAATAACAATGTTCTGGCCCTTTTCCCGGATAGTCTAACCCCGCTGAAATAGAGTGCGCTTCTTGAACAAAGCCATTTGCATCTTGTAGTAAATACATGTAAGCGCCATGTAATACCCCTAATTGTCCACCTGCAATAGCCGCTGCATGCCGCCCAGTTTCAAGACCACTCCCTGCTGCCTCTACACCATATAAGGCAACCGATTCGTCGTCAACGAATGGATGAAACATACCAATTGCATTACTGCCACCACCAATACAAGCGACAACTGCATCTGGTAAACGACCTTCCTTTTGCAAAATTTGCGTTCTTGTCTCAACCCCGATAATCCGCTGAAAATCACGAACAATTTTTGGAAATGGATGTGGGCCTAAGGCAGAGCCTAAAATATAATGCGTATCCTCCACATTTGTCACCCAATAGCGCAAAGCAGCATTTACAGCGTCCTTTAAAGTTTTTGACCCACTTTCTACCGACTGAACCTTCGTGCCAAGTAGTTCCATACGGAAAACATTTAACTGCTGCCGTTTAATATCTTCTGCACCCATAAAAACAACACATTCAAGATTTAATAAGGCGCATGCGGTAGCCGTTGCTACACCATGTTGCCCAGCTCCTGTCTCTGCAACAATCTTCTTTTTTCCCATTCGTTTGGCAAGAAGTGCCTGGCCAATCGCGTTATTAATTTTATGAGCACCTGTATGATTTAAGTCTTCACGCTTTAGATAGATTTTAGCTCCACCAAGCTTCTTTGTAAGATTTTCTGCGAAATAAAGCGGGGTTTCACGTCCCACATAGTCCTGCAAATAGTAGGATAGCTCTTCTGTAAACGAGGAATCTTCTAAAGCTTCCTCGTAGGCATTCTCTAATTCTAGCAAGGCAGTCATTAATGTTTCAGGTACGAACCGCCCTCCAAATTGACCGAACCGCCCTGCCTTTGTTGGTACACTATTAGCTATCGAAATGGTCATTATTTATCCCCCCTCTTTACTACTTGTAAAAATGTCCTTATTTTTTTATGATCCTTAATGCCATCTGTTTCTACACCACTTGATACATCCACCATGTATGGGTCTACAGCTGTGATGGCTTCTTCAACATTATCCGCCTTCAGTCCACCAGCTAGTATTAATCTTTCTCGTGGAATGCCCACCTCATCGAGTAGAGTCCAGTCAAAAGTTTGACCACTTCCACCCTTAAAAGTAGTTCCAGGAGCATCGAATAAATAATAGTCCACCTGAAAATTAGCAGCAGCTTGCACATCCTCTTTTGTCCTGATAGACAATGCTTTAATAGCTGGATAACCTTGTTCTAAAATAAATGTTGCTGTTTCCTCTCCGTGGTATTGCACGTAATCTAAAGGCACTCGCTCAACCGCTTCCTGTAATTCAGCAGCAGTTGGATTGACAAAGACACCAATTTTCAAAACACCTTGTGGTACTTGCTTTGCTAATAGCCGTGCCTGTTCAATGGATACACGACGTTTACTTGGTGCAAAAACAAAGCCCACAGCATCTGCACCAGCTTGAATTGCTGTTTGGATATGTTCTAATTCTTGTAAACCACAAATTTTAACTTTTGTCATACTGAAGTCTCCTCGGTTTGAACTTGTAAACGCCTGAGTGCTAGCCCTGCATCTCCGCTCCGCATTAATGCTTCTCCAACAAGAACGCCACTAGCGCCCATAGCCGCCACTTGTTTCGCATCGTCCTGGGACCAAATGCCACTTTCGCTAATTAAAATGTGTCCCTCATCAAACGGAAAAACTTTTGCAATCTCCTTTGTGCGCTGCAAATTGACCTTAAAAGTACGTAAATCTCGATTATTAACGCCGATCAATTTCGCATCTACTGCAAGTGCACGTTCTAGCTCCTCTCTATCATGCACTTCCACTAAAACCTCTAAGCCTAAGCTCGTTGCATAGCTATATAAATCATCTAAAGCTTCATCCGTTAATGCTGCCACGATCAATAAAATAATAGATGCACCTGCTGCCTTAGCAAATCGAATTTGCACTCGATCCACCATAAAATCTTTACAAAGAAGTGGCGTATCCACAGCACGAGCAACTGCGGCTAAATCTTCAAAGGAGCCTTTAAAAAATTCCTTGTCCGTTAATACAGAAATAGCTGCTGCTCCTGCCTGGGCATAAACTTGTGCTTGTGCAACTGGGTCTGCCCCGCCAGCAATTAACCCTTTGGAAGGCGAAGCACGTTTCATTTCAGCAATCACCTGCAATGTGTTTGCTTGCCGTAATGATTGAAATAACGAAGGGCGTTGCTTTTCTGAAAAATTTGCTAAAGGATCGGGCTGCTCTAATAATGCTCCTACCTCTATCCTCTTTTGCTGAAGTATTTTTTGAAGAATATTCATTGTCCGACCTCCACTTCTTTTAATTGCTCACTATAAGCTACAACCGTTTCCAATTTTTGTAGTGCTCGCCCACTACCAATACTGTCTTTCGCCATAGCCACTCCTTCTTTAATCGTTTCTGCCTGACCATGAGCGAATAATCCGATGCCGGCATTTATCAATACCGTATCTAAGTAGGCACTTTGCTCCCCAGCCAGTAAATTTTTCATAATCACCGCATTTTCATCAGCATTGCCACCTCGAATGGCCTCTAATGGTGCCGAGCGAAGACCGACATCCTCTGCGGTTAATGAGAATGGAATCAAATCCCCTTTATCTAGTAAAACCAATGTATTTTGCCCTGCTAAGGAAGCCTCGTCGAGCCCTTGAGGACCTGATACTACAATGGCACGTTCACGTCCTAGCATTTGTAGAACAGAAGCATATTCCATGACAAATTGGGGCCGATTAATGCCTGTGAATTGTGTTGAAAGGGCTACAGGATTTGTTAAAGGACCAACTAGATTGAAGATGGTTGGTCTACCAATTGAACGTCGCACTTCCCCAATCCTCCTTAGTTTGGGATGAACATTCGGTGCATACAAAAAAGAAACTCCTTCCTTTTCCAATAGCTCTACAGTTTGTGGAATTGTCATCTCTGTATGAATGCCTAATGCCTCTAAAACGTCCGAACTGCCAGAGGAGGACGAAATTTTACGATTTCCATGCTTGGCAATTTTAACACCAGCTCCAGCTAGTACGAATGCAGAGGCAGTGCTGATATTAAATGTATGAAGGCCATCTCCACCAGTTCCACAATTATCCATATAACGTCCTTCTTTTACTGGGACATTACTGGCAAATGACCGCATAATTGTTGCTAAGGCCGCTACCTCATGAGCAGTCTCCCCCTTTATAGATAGGGCTGTTAAAAAGCTTGCGATTTCATCTTTAGGTGTGTCATCCTGAAATAGCCATTGCGCCACCTCTAGCATTTCTTCATACATCAAATGCTGCCCTTGTAACACTTTCCGCTGTAAATGTTTCATTTATTTTGCCCTCCATTATTCGCCAATAACTGTAAATATGCACGTTCTTCCTCTTCCAACTGTTGTAAAACTTTTAATACGTCCGTATATTTTGTCACCGCAATAGTGGATTGCATATGCATCATTGTTTGTTTCACCACAATGGATTGCCCTGTTAAAGCAAAATCCAAATGCCCATTAAAACCGATGAAACCGAGAGCTCCACCAAATATACCCGCAGTATGATGCCATTTTTCCAAATAATAGGTTGCCTGTTCTTTAGGTATCCCTGTAGTTGAATATGGTGGTAGCATTGCTGCTAATACATCAAGGGCATGTAGCATCGGCAAAAGTCGACCCTCTATCCTTGAAGTCATGTGTATAGCTTGCTTCGATCTCTCAATGTGCATAGCATCGATTACTTGAACAGAATCCCGAAAACAAACAGACTGTAACTCTTGCTGCACTGCACTCACAAGGACGGCATGTGATTTTCTAATTTTTAGATGGTTGTATAGTTTACGCTCATTAATTAGGTCATCGCTTTTCGTTTTCCCCCGTGGGTATGTGCCCTCTGTTGGAGTTGCAATCACTCGGTCTCCTTTCACTCGTATTAGACTTTCAGGAGAAGTTCCTAAAACCATATAATCTTCAAACTCTACATAATACATATAGGCAGCTGACTTTTTTTTACGAAGCTGTCTATATAACGAAAAAGCATCTCCCTGAAAGTTTGCAACATGGCGCTTCGGTAATATAACTCTTGTTATTTCCCCATTCAAATTACGTTGAATATTTTGTAGAGCTATTGAAAATTGATCCTGTGTAGAAGTATCAAGTGATTGATACATGTAAGTTGCTTCTTCACTTACATGCCCTTCTAATATCTGTTGTGCTAATTTCTCCAAATCAGGCTCTTGTTTTTCCACATCTATATTTGTATGAATCAATGTCACCTCATCAGTTACATGATCAAAAATAATAATTGTTTCATAGACATGAAAATGAGCTTCTGGGAGATCCTTTCCATCTGTTCGTAGCATCGATGTTGGTCCATGACCTATATAACCAATGGCCCCTCCAGAGAACGGAAAATCAGTTGTATTGGAAATACGGGGCATGAGTCTTTTCAATAGGGCAAAGAGCTCTCCTTTATGGACAGAGGTTTTTCCAGTTTGATAGGAATACTCCTGAATTTCTTGCCCCATCCCCTTATACGTTTTTCTTGGATTAGCACCAATAAAAGAAAACCTTCCCGCTCCCTCATGTTGGGCTGAACTTTCAAGCAAAAATTTATGCTTACCCTGTAAACGTCTAAAAATTAAAATCGGTGTTAAAGAATCGCCGTTGATGGTTTTCATTTTTGTTCTTGAACTCGTTGTTTGCATAGCTTTTAATCTCCTTTTCCAAAGATTCCTTTTGCTAATGTCTAGACGAATGAAGAAAAATGTACTGTTGAATGAAAATAAAAAAATCCCCTGCAAAAAGGATTATTCCTAATTGCAGAGGACGATCATGACCGCGTTGCCACCTCATATTAGAGCATATTGCTCTCACTTTAATGCCTGCTCCTGTACGGTCCATTGCTAATCATATTGATTGCAAGGCCTCTATACGTTCAAGCATTCCCTATAACGTGGGGATTCACGTTCGCTTTTTAAAAGCGACTCTCATAAGTCCATTCACATAAGCTACAAATCAGTTCTCACCAGCCACTGACTCTCTATATTGCACACCTATGCTACTACTCTTATTCAACAATTTCTCAGCTATTCTCATCTACACTCAGCTCATCTGTTCTTAGGTTGACCACGCTCCCGTAGCCTTCTACCTTGACCGAACAAAAAGTTAGCCTTAATTTTATGCTAAATAAATATAATTGTCAATCAATTTTGAAGAATCAAGTGGATAACATGGATTTCAGAAGCCTTTTACATAGGTATATAAACCTTTTTAAATTCCATAAAAAGTAAATAATACTTCTCCTGTTGAAAATTTTCTGAGTATTGACCTTGTAAAAATATCAAGCTATAGTAATTTCAGAACATTTATTTTTTCCATATAACAAAAGAAGGTAGGAACGTCTATGTCCGTTCGTAAAAAACTAAATCTGGGCTTCATTTCATTAACATGTTTACTCTTCATTTCTAGTATTGTGAGCTTTCTGCAATTCAAAGCTACGCAAAATGATCTAGAAGAAGTACTGCAGCACCGTATTGTACAAATGCAATTAACAGTGAAAATTCAGCAAGAACTCGCATCACAAGGTTTATTTTTACGTTCCTATATTTTAAATCCAAAGGATGAAACCGCTAAAGCAAACTTAGCGCGCTATGAAAAGCGTTTACCAGAATCGGTGAATGAGCTTTCTACCCTTGTTCGTTCAGACTACACAAAAAATATTATGCAGCAAATCACAGCATTACAAAAAGATTTACTTACTCATTCCGAAAAGGCAGTCCAAGCCTTCAATAATGGAAATGTCGATTTAGCCCTCTCTTACATAAATAATGATGTGACAAAAGATAATAAAGAACTCTTCCAATTAACGAAGGAAATGTTAGATTATCATAATGAGCAGCTACAAAAGGTTGATGCTGAAGTTAATCAAACGGTTGCAAGAGCAATTATTATTTCCATCACGCTTCTATTGGCTAGTGCCGTTATTGGCGTTTACTTTATGTATTTTGTTAAAAAATCGATTGTTCAGCCATTGCATCTTGCAATTGGAGCGGCTGATACTTTAGCACAAGGAGATTTATCGATTGATGAGCTTACTCACCAATCAAATGATGAAATTGGTACACTAGCCGTGGCAGTCAATACTTTAAAGCAAAATCTAACTGGATTAATGTCAAATATTCAAGATAGCGCCTCCCACCTATCAGCTGTCTCTGAAGAGCTGTCTGCTAGCACAGAGGAAGTGACGGCAACTTCTGATGATATTGCCCAACGTATTCAAGAAAATTCAACACATATCGTTTCATCTGCAAGTGCTTCACAGCAAAGTGCTGTGGCAATGGATGAAACAGCATCCGGTGTTCAACGCATTGCAGAGGCGACACAAAGCCTTCATGCCAATGCAGAAAGTATGACCCAGCTCGCGCGAACAGGAGGAACAACCATTTCCACAGCGAAAGAGCAGATGTCTATCATTTCTGTGGCTACCTCTGAAATTGCTACATTGACAGATAAACTAAGTAAACAATCAGAAGAAATCGGACAAATTACAGCCGTCATCACGGCCATTTCAGAGCAAACAAATTTGCTGGCCTTAAATGCGGCAATTGAAGCGGCAAGAGCTGGGGAGCACGGTAAGGGCTTTGCGGTAGTAGCGGATGAAGTACGTAAACTTGCTGAGGAATCTAATCAGTCTGCCAATCAAATCGTTGCCATTACAAAAGAAATTCTGACAGATACACGCAATGTTGCAGCCGCTGTCGATAATGGTCTAGCTTCTGTAAAAGACGGCGTAAACAAAATTCATGAGGCAGGAGATGCTTTCTACTCCATCACATCAGCAGTGACAGCATTTACGGAGCAAATTGAGGAAATCTCTGCCACATCTGAAGAAATTTCCGCCAGTGCTGAGCAGGTTGCTGCCTCTGTCACGGAAATAGCAAGCGTTTCAAATCAATCAGCCAGCAATTCACAAATAATTGCAGAGTCTGTTGATGAACAAGTTGCGACTATGCAGCAAGTGAATGCGGTCGCTGAAGAATTAAGTCAACATGCTCAGCAGCTACAGACATTGCTTCAGCAATTTAAATTATAACCTATAAAAATCTGCTGCTTTTTAGAAAGCCAGCAGATTTTTTTGCATCATAAAAGCAGGGTATAGAAAACAATTCGTTTTCTATACCCTGCCCATAATTATACAACAGGTTCGTCTGTACCCCATTGTTTTTTCTCTTTTTTGTGTAGCTGCCCATCTGATTTTTTCATTTCACGAATTTTTAATGAATACCAGATTTGAGCTGCGATACAGATGGAAGAATACATACCTGTAATTAGACCAATCAATAACGCAATTGAGAAGTTTTGAATAGATGGTGCGCCAAAAATTAATAAAGCTATAACAACAATAATAACTGTTAAGACGGTATTAACAGAACGTCCCATTGTTTGACGGAGCGACTTATTCACAATATCCGCCAATAATTCACGGTCATTAATGGTATCATATCGATCTAAGTTTTCACGCATACGGTCAAAGGTAACAATCGTATCATTGATGGAGTAACCAACAATGGTTAAAACTGCCGCAATAAAAGTAATATCCACCTCTAAGCGCATAAAGCTAAAGACAGCAACGATTAAGAATACATCGTGTAATAATGACACAATTGCTCCAATACCCATACGCCATTCAAAGCGAATTGCTACATAAATGATAATCCCAAGTGCTGCAAGTGACAATGCTTTAATGGCATTTTTCACAAGCTCCTTACCAACTGTTGGCGATACCGTACTTACAGTAGGCTTATGACCATATTTATCGGTTGTTTCCTTTTGGAATTTTAAAATATCTGCTTGTGATAAATCAGATTTATAACGAACAATTGCAGATGTGCTCTTTTCTCCTGAAAGGACAATATCCTCCGAAGGGAAACCGATACTATCAACGAATTTTGCCACTTCTTCTTGTGTTAACGTTTGTTCTGCTTCAATTTGAATACGTGTACCACTAGAGAAATCGATACCAAGGTTTAGTCGGAAAATACCTATAACCACTAAACCAGCCACTAAAATGGCTAAAGAGAATGTATAAAATTTCTTACGATTGTGAACAAAATCGAAACGATCAAATTTCGTTGTTAAATCTAATGTACCAATGTTTTCATCCAAGCTATGTTGTTTTGATTTAGCAATACCATACCATGCTGGATTATTGAAATAGCCACTGTTAACAAGGAACCCTAATAGAACACGGGAACCCCAAACTGCTGTTAAGAAGCTCAATAGAATACTTATAATTAATGTAGTTGCGAAACCTTTTACAGAGCTTGTCCCGAAGTAAAATAGAATGCCCGCTGCTAATAGCGTTGTCAACTGTGCATCCACAATAGCCGATAAAGATTGTTTAGAACCAATTTGGAATGCCTGCTTAGCAGAATACCCTACTCGAAGCTCTTCACGTATACGTTCTGCCGCTAAAATGTTAGCGTCTACAGCCATCCCTATACCAAGTACAATGGCGGCAATACCTGGAAGCGTTAATACCGCATTAATCCAATCAAATACAACCAATACTAAGAATGTGAATACAACAAGTGTAATGATGGAAATAACCCCTGGTAGACGATAGTAAAATAACATAAATAAGAAAATAATTACTACGCCGACAATACCTGCAAAAATGGTACTTTTCAGTGCCTCATCACCAAACTGAGCACCAACAGAAGTTGAGTAAATTTCATCAAGCTTAACAGGTAGTGCCCCTGCATTTAAAATTCCTGATAAATTTTTTGTTTCATCAACAGAGAAACTACCACTTATCATAACGTCTGTAGTATTTAATGTTTGGCTAACTGTTGCTGCTGATGCATAGCGTGGCTTCGCTTTTTGTGACTCCGCTTTATAAGAGTCTACACCCTCTTCAAAGTCTAACCATACAACTAATAAATTTTGTCCTGCAGGTTTCGCAGCAATTTTACTTGTTACATCAGCAAATTTTCCCGCATCTTTTAATTTTAATGATACGATTGGGCGATTTTGTTGGTCAAAGGAAGCACTAGCCCCATTTTCTTTTAAATCATTCCCATCTAATAATAAATTATCATCCACATCACGGAATGTTAAATTTGCAGAAGTAGATAGTAGCTTACGTGCCGATTCCTGATCTTCAACACCAGCTAATTGCACACGAATACGGTTTTCTCCCTCTACCTGAATGCTTGGCTCACTAACACCAATGGCATTGACACGGTTACCAAGGGCTGTTGCCGTAGCTGCAACAACTTCCGGTGTGATTTTTTGTCCTGCCTTTAATTCATTTACCTCATAAAGCACCTCAAACCCGCCCTGTAAGTCAAGACCAAGCTTAATGTCCTTTAAGACGCCGTTTACAGTCGTACCAATTCCAGCTGCCAGAAGCACTAGAATTAATAGGAATGCAACTATACGACTTTTTAGTTTCATCGAAAATCCTCCTCGAAATGGTGTAAGGGTTGTCCTTACACGCCAAACAAGTAACTAGCAATACCTTTTGAAACGATTAATCCTCCTTTTCCTTAGAATCATGTTACCTGTGTTTCAAAAAGGTTGCCTCACTTAGTTCATTCGTTCATAACGCGCAAGTTTATCTTTGTATTATTAGGTACTAACCTTCCTAATGCAAGTACAATCGCATAGAAGATTTATGTAAGTAAACAGTTATTCAAAATAAAAAAAGCGCAACACACTTATTATGAAACAGGTTGCGCTTGGTGTCAATTCAACACATGTAGGTTTCTTTGAATTATTACAAGATTTGACACATCGTAATTTACGTTTTGACTGGACCAAGCAGTAATTGTAATTCTTCTGTATTCAATTCTTCAAACCAATTGTCACTTTGTAAAAACTCTACTTGATTGAATGAGACAATATCAGATGGTGATACCGAGAATATGGTAGCAATCACCTCATATAAGCGAAGTTGTTCTACTTTCTTTTTACGCCATTTTTTTTCAACACAGTACCGCCAAAGCTCTTCAGCCGTTATAGCATCATATCGAAAATACTTGAACTCTGCTATCTTACTATCAATGGCAGGACGAATTTTTTCAAACAGTTGCTCATATTGCATACTCATTTTGAATCATCTCCAATCAAAGTCGTAACGTAAGACATGCTTGCATACAAATAGTGTAAATGAATTTTTGCGGCTTGAGAAGGGACGGATGGCATGAGTTCTTTTGTACGAGGTACATTATTTTTAATGTTTGTCATTTTCTTATCTAAACTTTTTGGCTTCTTTTATAGAATGCAATTTATGCGAATTGCTGGTGAGGAGGCAGTCGGTATTTATATGACCGTCTATCCAGCATTTATTTTCTTCATCTCACTCATTCAACTTGGACTACCTATTGCTGTAGCTAAAATTGTGGCAGAATTACTAGCTAAAAATAAACGCGAAAGCATATTTGGCGTCATGCGTACTGCGATTCTTTGGTCGTTTATTGGTATGATCGTTTTTATGCCCCTTGTTGCACTCACTATACCATATATTTCTACAACGCTCTTACATAATGAACATACAACTTTCACTTTATGGATTGCTCTCTTTGCCGTACCAGTATCAGTAGGATCTGGTTTATTACGTGCTTATTTACAAGGTATCGCTAAAATTACACCTACCGCATGGTCACAAATGATTGAACAAGTTGTTCGGATTAGCTTTATTACACTAATGCTTCCATACGTGGCTAATTATAATAATGCCGCTGTGACAGCTGCTGCCGCCATGGGTATTACGCTTGCTGCAGAGGTAGTAGCATTCCTTTATTTATGGCTGCATTATATAGTTTCAAAAAAGAAATTAATTGCGCGCAAAACAAAAATCGAAGGTTATCCTTCATCGCCCATGCTACGTATAGCTCTGCCTTCCGCAGGCAGCAAGCTTTTTGGTTCTTTCACTTGGTTTTTAGAACCAATTATCTTTCTAAAAGCTTTAACAGTAGCAGGCTTAACAGCATCAGCAGCTACCATTCTATACGGTGTCATCTCAGGTGTTTTGGTGCCACTACTACTATTTCCTGCTTTTGTGTCAACCGCTTTATCGATTGTCCTTATTCCGGCTGTTAGTGATGCCGTTGCTAGACAGCACATCCCTTTGTTACAGGAACGAATTTCGGTTTCCCTAAGATTATCTTCTTTAGTGGGCTGTTTTGCCGCTACATATTTCTTTGTACATGGTGATGAATTGGCTATGAAGCTTTTCCATTTAGAAGAAAATCGTGGTTACGTAAAAATTTTAGCACCCATTTTTTATTTTTATTATATTCAAAGCCCTCTGCACTCCATCCTTCAGGCGATTGGCGAAGCTCGGGCAGCGATGATGAACTCCATCTATGGGGGCCTAGGGAAATTATTTGTTATGTTTGTACTTGCCTCTCAGCCCGGTATTCAAGAAAAAGGAGCTGTGGTAGCTATTGGTTTTGGCGTATTGATGACCTCTTTCTTGCATATAGCAACTGTTAGACAACGGAAAAATTTACGAGCAGGCTTTAGAATGTTTGTCGTACCTTATAGTTGCTTTATTGTCGTTTGTATCGCCCAGTACTTCCTAATGCCCTTACTATCACTACCATTTATTTTAAATAGCTTTGTCACATTATTTTTACTATTTACGAGTTTATTATTTACAAATCAATTACGTATAACAGATTTCCGCTATATCCGTAAATTAGCAAAGAAAGTTTAGTTTTCCTTTAATTGAATATACAGTCGCTCGTCTTCCCAAATACAAAAAAATACTTTTTCACTATCTGTAATATTATTTTTAGCTAATTCACTCTTTAACCATTCCACGTCTTTATGCATGGTTAATAAATGTCTCTCTTGAATCTCTCCATCAATAATCAAAGGATAAACGAATGCTTTTTCATCTTTTTTGTAAACGGAAAGGTTTCCCGAAGGTTCTAAATAGGCAAATGCAACATCGGTGACAGAGGCGATACCATTTTCTCGTAATTGCTGACATAAATCATCTAAATTATAACGGTGTTTACGCATTACACTCTCTAAAATCACACCGTCTTTCACTAGTAACGCTGGATCACCATCAACTAAGTCGCGTATACCTTTGAACTTCAACGATAAATAAGCACTTAATATTTGTATAAAGAGCAAAATAATAATGGGTAAAATGGCATTAAAAAGAGGATTCTTATAATCATCTAACGCAAAAGCAGCCACTTCTGCAATTAATACAAAAACCACTAAATCAATGACAGATAGCTCACCCAATTCTCGTTTACCCATTAAACGAAAGACAATGATGATAAACACATATAAAAAACAGGTTCTAAAAATGATGTGGAAATATTCTTCCATCAATAACACCCCCATAATATCAAGGTGACCTTATTTTTGTTTTTTATACAGAAGAATGATTGGATATTGCTAAAAATACAAGGAATAGTCCGTAGTTGTTCGTACAAAATATAAAGAACGAAACAGTTAAGACTATAAACAGCAAAAAGGTGAGAAAATGATAAGGAAAATAATTGCTTTCGTTGTTGTTTATATTGTTCTGTTTACTCATCCATTTCTTACTTATGGATACCAAGAACAGAATATACCCGTTCTTATGTACCACCATTTAGCGGAAAATATAAACAATAATACAGTTATTTCACCCAATAATTTTGAGAAACAAATGAGGTCCCTTAAGGAAGAAGGTTATCATGCGATTTCTGTCAAAGAATTACACGATTACTTGACTAACCAAAGCAAATTACCCGCGAAGCCTATATTAATTACTTTCGATGATGGCTATCTCAGCAATTACGAAATGGCGTATCCGATTTTGAAAAAATATGACATACATGCTGAAATTTTTGTTATTGCAAGCCGAATAGTCGATACAAGTAAAGATTTTGCCTATCCACATGAAATTGCCAAGATGAACTGGGATCAATTAAAAGAAATGCAAGATTATATAACGATTCAAAGCCATACTTGGGACTCCCATTATAAATTACCTTCAAAATTCGGCAGACTGAATGGGGCTATTTACGGTCCAAGCTATTTGAATGGACAATTAGAGAGCCAGCAGCAGTACGAGGCTAGAGTCAGAAATGATTTTATTCACTCCCGAAAAATAATTAAAGAAAAATTAGGCTACGAGCCCATCGCCATTAGCTATCCATACGGTATTCAATCTGCTGCCACCATTAAAATTGCACAGGAGGCTGGTTTTAAGATGGGCTTTGTTATTCAGAATAAAAATGTTAAAAAGGGCGATGGATTATTCACATTAAGTAGAATTATTGTAAATGGCAATGATTCAGGTCCCGACTTAATTCATAAAATAAATACAATGAAATAGTGACAGGAGGAATATACCCCTCCCTTGCGCTTCAGCGCACAAGAAAAGGCTTACAATATAGCTATTGTAAGCCTTTTTCTTTATAATGTTTAAATGTCTTTCTCAACTCGTCCGATTGCTTGACGGTCAAATTTTACACGTACATTATCAGCGATTTTTAATGTTACTGCTGTGTCCTCAATTGCATCAATGACACCATGCAGGCCACCGATTGTAATGACTTTATCTCCACGTTGCAAACTACCTTGCATATTTTGTGTTTCCTGCTGTCTTTTTTTAGCTGGACGGATTAAGATAAACCACATAGCAACGAACATTAATAATATCGGTGCTAAGCCTAATAATTGATCCATATTACTTCTTGCCCCCTTTCCAAATCTCACTTTTTTAGTATAGACTATTCCACCATTAAAAAGCGATGGACAAGCCCAAAAATTTTCTCATTTACTAATATTTTTTCTATGATTGACAATATTTTGCTAGAAATATTCACTTTTTACAAAGTTTTGAATGATTTTGCCATACTATGGCAAGTAATGTAGGACATTAGAGGTTTTCTAATGTCCCTTTTTATGAAAAAACTCGTTCACTTTATTATCCTTAGAAAAGTAATTAATTAAAAGTTTTTCGCATTTGGTCCATTAAAGCCATATTTCTCGAAAAATTCTTCTCGGAAATCACCTAAGCGATCTTGACGAATTGCCTCACGCACTTGTTCCATTAGCTTTAACAGGAAGTGTAAGTTATGATAAGACGTTAAACGAATACCGAACGTTTCTTCTGTGCGAATCAGGTGACGAATATAAGCACGTGAATAGTTTTTACATGTATAGCAATCACAGTTCGGATCAATCGGCCCAAAGTCACGAGCATATTTTGCATTCTTTACGACTAAACGACCTTCTGATGTCATCAGTGTACCATTACGAGCAATACGTGTTGGTAGAACACAGTCGAACATATCAACACCACGAATAGCTCCATCGATTAATGAATCTGGTGAACCCACTCCCATTAAATATCGAGGTTTATTTGCTGGCATTAACGGTGTTGTGAACTCAAGAACACGGTTCATGATATCTTTTGGTTCACCAACAGATAGTCCTCCTATCGCGTAGCCTGGGAAATCTAACTCCACTAATGCTTCTGCAGAACGACGGCGTAGATCCTCATACTCACCACCTTGAATAATTCCGAATAACCCTTGTTCTTCTGGACGACTATGGGCTTCTTTGCAGCGTTTTGCCCAACGTGTTGTACGGTCTACCGATTGCAACATATATTCATGTGTTGCAGGATACGGTGGACATTCGTCGAAAGCCATCATGATATCCGAGCCTAAGTCATTTTGAATTTCCATCGCTTTTTCTGGACTTAGGAATAATTTATCCCCATTAAGATGGTTACGGAAATGTACGCCTTCCTCTTCAATTTTGCGGAACTGGCTTAGGGAGAATACTTGGAAACCACCTGAATCTGTTAAAATGGGTCTATCCCAATTCATAAATTTATGCAGTCCGCCTGCTTCCTTAACGATATCATTGCCTGGACGAAGCCATAAATGATACGTGTTGGATAAGATAATACCAGCATTCATTTCTTTTAATTCCTCTGGTGACATTGTTTTAACTGTTGCTTGTGTTCCAACAGGCATAAATGCTGGTGTTTCAAAAGAGCCGTGTGGTGTATGCACAATGCCAAGACGTGCTCCTGTTTGTTTACATGTATGAAGTAATTCATAGCGAATAGCTGGTTGTGTCATAAAAATAAAAATCCTCTCTGATCTGAAGTAAAAACAGTACTCCGATTTTTTCTTTTTTATTCTTTTGGTCGAATAAACATAGCATCACCAAAACTAAAGAAGCGATATTTTTCTTCTACAGCTTGCTGATAAGCACTTAAAATAGTTTCACGAGTGGCTAGCGTACTCACTAGCATAACAAGGGTTGACTTTGGTAAATGGAAGTTTGTAATTAAACCATCTACCACGGTAAAAGTATAGCCTGGATAGATGAAAATAGACGTCCAACCTTGCTCTGCTCGTACCTCACCATCATATTTAGAGCCAATTGTCTCCAATGTACGTGTAGAGGTAGTCCCAACAGCTATTATCTTCCCGCCATTACGCTTTACACGATTAATCGTGTCTGCTGCTTCTTCTGTCACACTATAAAATTCTGCGTGCATTTCATGGTTTTCAATAGAATCTACACTAACTGGACGGAATGTTCCAAGTCCTACATGAAGTGTAATAAAGACAACCTCTACCCCTTTTGCCTTTACTTGTTCTAATAATTCTTCTGTAAAATGGAGCCCGGCCGTTGGAGCAGCAGCTGACCCACGCTCTTTCGCATAGACCGTTTGATAGCGATCTTTGTCTTCTAATTTTTCTCGTATATAAGGCGGTAATGGCATTTCACCAAGCTGCTCTAGTATTTCAAAAAAGATTCCATCATAATGAAATTCAAATGTTCGTCCACCATGGTCAAGCTCACCTGTACAAGTAGCTGTTAACAATCCATCTCCAAATGTAATAACTGTCCCTACTTTTACACGTTTTGCTGGTTTTACAAGTGTTTCCCACTCATCTGTACCTGGCAATTGCTTTAATAATAGTACCTCTATATGGGCACCTGTCTCCTCTTTTACACCCATTAAGCGAGCAGGTAAGACTCTTGTATCGTTTAACACAAGGCAGTCTCCAGTACGTAACTCCTCTAAGACATGAGCAAAATGGTGATGCTCTACTTCATTTGAGCCAGGTGTTACGACCATTAATCGACTAGCTGTCCGATCTACTAAAGGTGTTTGAGCAATAAGCTCCTCTGGTAATTCAAAATCAAAATCTTCTACACGCATGAAAAAAACTTCCTTCTTTATGTTTGTTGGGGATACTCATATCCAAAATGTTCGTAGGCTAAATGTGTCGCTACTCTTCCTCGTGGTGTACGTTGAATAAGCCCAATTTGCATGAGATAGGGTTCATATACATCTTCTATAGTCACCCGTTCCTCACCAATCGATGCTGCAAGCGTATCTAAGCCCACAGGACCTCCTCGAAAGCGCTCAATCATGTTAGTGACAAGTTTATGATCAATGTGATCAAGCCCTCTTGGATCGACTTGTAACAGCTCTAGCGCTTGCTTTGCAAGGCCCTCCGTTATCATACCATCTCCAAGCACTTGTGCATAATCTCGTACTCGTTTCAATAAGCGATTGGCAATTCGAGGTGTACCACGAGAGCGTTTCGCCATTTCCATTGCTGCTATTTGCTCAATTTCTACCTCAAATAAATGAGCACTGCGAGCAACTATTTCAGCAAGGGAAATATCATCATAGTACTCTAAGCGTAATAAAACACCAAAGCGATCTCTTAGAGGTGCTGATAAGGCACCAGCTCTGGTTGTAGCACCTACAAGGGTAAAGGGAGGTAAATCAAGGCGTACAGAACGTGCTTCAGGACCTTTTCCCACAACAATATCTAAACAGAAGTCCTCCATTGCTGGATATAACACTTCTTCAATGGCACGAGGTAATCGATGAATCTCATCAATAAATAAAACATCACCAGGCTCTAGTGAACTTAAAATCGCTGCTAAATCTCCTGGACGTTCAATTGCAGGACCACTTGTCATGCGTACATTGACACTCATCTCATTTGCAATAACAACAGCTAATGTTGTTTTACCAAGCCCTGGTGGCCCATATAACAGCACATGATCTAAACTTTCCTGCCGAAGTTTTGCTGCCTCAATGAAAATTTGTAAATTTTCCTTTACTTTATGTTGCCCTATGTATTGGGCTAACCTTTGCGGGCGTAAAGATAATTCAAATTGTTCATCATAGCCACTTGCCTCACTAGCCATCATACGTTCAGACATGCCTCTTCCCTCCTTCCTTATTTTAATTTTAATAATAGTTGTAACGCTTGTTTCATATAGGCATCTGTCGTTTCCAGCTTGTCGTTATCCTCAAGCAGTGGGCGAATTTTTTCGAGCTCCTTTTCAGAGTAACCAAGTGCCGCTAAAGCAAGTATTGCTTCTTCTAATTCGTGTTTATAAGGATGAACGCCAAACAATGGCAGCTCATCTTCTGTACTCGGCAGTTCGATTGTCTCTAATAAAGAGCCTAGCTTGCCTTTTAAATCTAATATCATCTGACGAGCAGTTTTTTTACCTACTCCTGGGAACTTCACTAAAAACGTTTCATCTTCCCGTTCAATCGCACTTATAACCTGCTGTGGGTTGCCAGTCGCTAAGATAGCCAGCGCTCCCTTAGGACCTATTCCAGATACTAAAATTAACTTTCGAAAAAGCTCGCGCTGATCTAGATTTGGGAAACCATAAAGCACTTGTGCATCCTCTCGTACATGCAAATGAACATAAATTTGTTGCTCCATGGCTGATGTTCGAAATGCAAACGGATTGGGCGTATTCAATTGCCAGCCAATACCCTTTTGTTCTAGCACAATATATTCTGGTGTAATACGAGTAATTAGTCCTTTTAAATAATCATACATCTATATTCCCTCACAATCATCGTCTTCGATTATAGCATATAGCGAACGAATGCTCGACAGAAAGTCCTGTTCAAAACGCTGTTCAAGACAAAAATGACCGCCAAATGACGGTCATTTCTTCACAAATCTATCAATATCGTACCACAGTTTTGGCCAATAGGTGAGGGCTCGTTTAGTAAATGGTACTAAATAATCTAAAAATACTAGTTGCTGATCAAGGGGTAAATCCACAGCGAAAAGCCATTCCCTTAATAGTTCATTCGGATATTTTAAACGATGAAGCTTTCTTTTATCAAGCCGTTTCAGTTCTGGTAACTCCGCAAAGACTTTGGCTAAATCATAATCAACTGCAGGTAGCACCCGATGCAACCATAAAATATACTCGTCATCCGCTTCTCCAAGATGTGCCAAATCAAAATCAATTAAACGCAATTGTCCATCCGTGCACCATAAAAAATTATGATGCACGACATCCCCGTGCAATAGTGTAATTTCTTTTTCGGCTACATCTTCCAGCGCAATTAACTGCAGCGATTTATCACTATAATGCAATATTTGATCGATCTCTTCTTTTGTTAAGAAAGCCCGAAACTCATTTCTTCTGCTTTTAAAACGCATATGACGCATTTGCCATTTTAAAAGTTGTGAATAGGTATGCAAGCCAGGCAAGCGTTGCCAAGCAACTTTTTTATATGTGTCATGTAAAGCTATTAGTAGTTGAAGAGATTCCCTGCGATCCTTTTTATGAGCAAAATTGGCACCATGGCTACCTTCTTGCCATTCTTGCACAATTAGCTGCTCATCGTCACTTTGGACTAATGGTAGGATAAGATTAGGTTCAATTCGACCTAGCTGGCGATGAATTGTTCTTACCTTCTCTGCAATTTCTAGTTGTTTTGCTCGTTTGACAAAGTAAGTATTCGATCGATACCTATATTTCCAAATATTTGATTTTACCTCTTCGACAATATACGCTTTTTCACCATCGATAAGGCGTCATCCCGCCTGGGAAATAATGCGGTGACATCCAAGGTCCTACTGATGACGGGCATGGCGGTGGACAATGCGTTGGGCATGGTGGTGGTGGACAATGACACGGATCCATTTGCCATGCAGGCATTGGCATCTGCATTGGTTGTGATTGACAGCCACATGATTGTGCTTCACAGCCACATGATTTGCCCATGTTCATGTCAGGCATCATATTAAATTGTGGCTGCATTTGTTGATTAGGCGTGTGGAAAAATGGTGATGTAGACTCTAAGAAGTCTTCCATCTCGCCCATTTTATTTTCTGGCATCTCAAAGGACATCGGCTGCTGCGGCATCATATACTGCTCGGCCTGTGGCTGCATTGGCATTGGCCACCACATTTGATGATAAATTGGTTGATGGCAGCTTGAGCAATGTGGTACTGGATGTGGCATGATATGCATTGGTGGTGCTGGTTGTGGTACTGGATGTGGCATTGGCTTCGCTACTGGTGGTGGTGGTGGCGGTGGCGGCGCTGGCTGTATTTGTACTGGTGGTGGTGTTGTGACTGTTTGCTCTACTTGTGGCATGACTACCTGTTGGTGCCAATTCATTTCTACAGGCTGTGGAACCCACATCGGTTGTTGTGGCATCTGCATTGGCATTGGCATTGGTATAGGTATTGGAATCATTTGTGGCTCAGGCATTGGCATTGGAGCAGGTGGTACAATTGGTGGTGGCGGTGGCATTGGTCTCTGTACCTCTTTTTTCGGAACTTCCTTAGGTGTCTCCTTATGCATTTGTGATTCCTTTTTTGGCATTGCTTTATGTGGCTCTTTGTTTATTTTTTCAGGCAAAATAATTTCCATGCCCGGGACAATATAATCTGGGTTGGCAAGATGGACATTGAGCCGCTTCAAATCTTCAAACGAAATGCCGTACTCTTTCGCAATCTTCCACAATGTGTCTCCCTTTTGAACAATATGAATACGCAATTTTTTCCTCCCTTCCTCTCTACGTATCATATGTTCAATGTTTCATTTGGATACAAAAATTTCAACAAGTTAGAAATGCTTCATGGTACACTAACCTATAGGGAATACTGTTTCCATTATTACGGGCAGAGGTGATCTCTTATGAAAAAAATGTTAGGCGAGGAACGCCGACTGCAACTATTAGCGCAATTAAAAAAAAGTAAAACACCTATAACAGGGACAGACTTAGCTAAATTCGCCAATGTTTCTAGGCAAGTTATCGTCAATGATATGACTTTATTAAAGGCAAGAAACGAACCCATTATCGCTACGAGTCAGGGTTATCTTTATATGCATCAGGAACAATTACAGCAAACTGTTGAACGCACATTTCCATGCATACACACATCTGAACAAACAGAGGACGAGCTAATGACGATTGTAGATTGTGGTGGCACAGTCAAAAATGTTATGGTTGAACATCCTATTTATGGTGAGTTAACTGCCTCAATCATGGTGTCAAACCGTCATGAGGTAACACAATTTATCGAACGGGTTAATGCCACTCAGGCTAATTACTTATCTGCACTAACGGGTGGCATTCATCTTCATGTCATTACAGCCCCCTCTGTTGAAGTATTAACGTTAATTGAACAAGCCTTACAAAAAAAGGGCTATTTGGTAACAGACCAATAAAATAAAAAAGCACAGTATTTGCTCATACTGTGCTTCAATGTGTGTTTCGAGTATTCCTCTCCCTTTACCCCAACCTATTAGGAAAGAAATCGTTGTCTTTGTGAAGGTGTAGGTAATAGACATTCCTTTTTTGTACCAAATAAACGATAGCGGTGCTTAGCAAACCTTCTATACAACGCATTGCGAATAATTGGAGGCACTAGGATGAAAAGATAATAACAAAGCCAAATCTTCTCCAAATTTCTGCATATTTTTAAGGCTGCTGTCGATTCAACATATGCTTTCCCATTTTCAATGAGGATTACACTATCTATATTCTCAGATATTTTGAACTGTCGGAGCAATGTTTGCCCGACATCACTTTGTAACGAAGCAAATTGAAAATAGCCTGCTTGATCATGTTTGATAATAAATTGAACGCTGCTATCACAAAAGTTACAAATACCATCAAATAAAATAATCCCACGCATTCTATTTCCCCCTTATAGCTATTATGCTTCGTCAGACGTAAGATACGTAAAGTATGTACCGAGTGACTTTACTTTGCAACCTAGTGCAGCTAGTTCTTCCATTGCACCGCGCATCATCGGTACTTTTTCATCCGCTAACACATCTATCATGAAGAAATAATCCCCTAGTCCTGTTTTCAATGGACGCGATTCAATTTTACTTAAATTCAGTTGACGCCATGCAAAGACAGATAGCACTTGATGCAATGCCCCTGAACGGTCAGTCGGCAATGTAATCATTAAAGTTGTTTTCGCTTGCCCATTTGAAAGTTCTTGTGGCAATCGTTGGTTTTGCTTAGACAGAACAAAGAAACGAGTATGGTTAAAATGGAAATCATGGATATTGGACTCTACTATTTCAAGGCCATATTTTTCTGCGGCAGCTGCATTTCCAACCGCTGCTATACATTGTTCTGGGTTTTCAGATACGTATTTTGCGGCAGCTGCTGTTGAAGTTGTTTGTTGTAGTGGTACATGACTGAAACGATAAAATAAATATTTATGGCATTGTGCTAGAGCATGTGGATGGGAATAGACCCCTTCAATGGACTGCCAATTATCTTTTTGTGCTTTATTGACCATTAAATGCTGCTGTATTTTCAGTAATAATTCACCTGTTACATATAGTGATGCTTCATGGAATAAATAATCAAGTGTAAGCGTAACTGAACCTTCTAAGGCATTTTCTAATGGTACAACGGCTAGATCTACCTTTCCCTCTGCTACTGCCTCAATACATTCAGGAATCGTTGCACAGGGTACAAGCCACTCATTTGGAAAAGTAGCCTTTGTTGCTAAGTATGTAAATGATGCTTCCGGTCCTAAATATGCGATTCGATTTCTCCATTGTTGCTTTGTCATTGCAAAAACCTCCTTTATGGAATAAGGAGCAGTCCCTAGCGATGATGTATCACTGAGGGACAGCTCCTTATTTGAGCTTTGGTATCGTATTATTACTCCAGTGCTTCAAGAGCATATGGATTATTAAACACGATAATTGTCATTTTTGTCAAAAATTAAAGGATCGAACACCTTACTATGATTATAAAGCACCAGAACTAATGACTTCCGCTGACTCAACAAAATCTAACCGTTTTAATTGCTGGATTAGGTCATCAAGATCACATGTCATACTTGTTACATCTAGTGATAATGTAACATTGGCACGTCCCTGAATAGGGATTGTTTGATGAATCGTCAATACGTTACAATGTGTAATTGTCACAGTTTCTAGAAGCTTAGCAAGTGTTCCTTTTCTATCTTGAAGCTGTAAAAAGACTGTTAAAATGCGTTCCTGCACGATTGAATGAAAAGGAAAAACCGCATCACGATATTTGTAAAACGCACTTCGCGATAAATCCACCTGCTTTACCGCATCCCAAATGGAAGATACTGAACCACTTGATAATAAGTGTTTCGCCTCCAAAGTTTTTTGCATTGCATCCGTTAAAACATCCTCACGAACTAAATAATATCGCTGATTCGCAACATTCTTCATACGCTTCCCCCTAAAACTCATGTCTTAATCGACAAATTCAAATTCAAACTCTTGTAGGCGAACTGTATCGCCATCCTGTGCTCCACGTTCACGTAGAGCCTCGTCCACACCCATTGCACGCAATTGACGAGCAAAACGACGTATTCCATCTTCACGGCTAAAGTCCGTCATTTTAAATAAACGTTCAATGGCATAGCCACTAATAATAAATGTACCATCATCGTCACGAGTGATTTCAAAATCTTCACCTTTTGCCTCATGCTTGTACATAACCGTTGCGTCTGATTGTTCCTCTACTTCATCATACAGTGGGAATTCAGGCGTTACTTCTAATAGATCCGCAATAGCAAACAATAGCTCTTTTAATCCTTGACGAGAAACAGCAGAAATTGGGAAAATCTGAACGTCTTCCCCTACCTTTTGGCGGAATGCTGTTAAGTTTTCCTCTGCATCTGGCATATCCATTTTATTGGCTACAATAATTTGTGGACGCTCTGTTAACCGAAGATTATATTGTTTTAGTTCTTCATTGATTGTTAAATAATCCTCATATGGATCGCGACCTTCCATTCCTGACATATCAATCACATGGACAATAACGCGTGTACGTTCAATATGTCGTAAAAATTGGTGGCCTAATCCTACCCCTTCATGAGCTCCCTCAATTAGCCCTGGTAAATCTGCCATCGCAAAGCTTCGGTGATCATCTGTTTCAATCATGCCTAAGTTCGGTACAATTGTCGTGAAATGATACGCACCAATTTTTGGCTTAGCAGCAGAAACAACAGATAAAAGTGTTGATTTACCAACACTTGGGAAACCAACTAATCCTACATCTGCTAAAACTTTTAACTCTAATATAACATTTAATTCTTGTCCTGGCTCACCTTTTTCAGAAAGTTCTGGCGCTGGGTTGGCAGGTGTTGCAAAGCGAGAATTTCCACGTCCACCTCGCCCTGCTTTCGCAATAACGGCTCTTTGCCCATGCTCGACTAAGTCAGCAATAACAGCATTTGTTTCTTCATTCATAACCACTGTACCTGGTGGAACTTTAACAATTAAATCTTCCGCATTTTTACCGTGCATGCCTTTACTCATACCATGCTCGCCACGCGGTGCTTTAAAATGGCGTTTATAGCGGAAATCCATTAACGTACGTAAGCCTTCCTCTACTTCAAATACGACATTCCCGCCATGTCCACCATCTCCACCAGCTGGACCACCATTCGGTACATATTTTTCTCGGCGAAAGGCAACCATGCCATCTCCGCCGTCTCCACCTTTAACATAAATCTTTACGTGATCGACAAACATTTAGTTCACTCCCTATTTGCACTCAAGACATATTGCCAGCGTGTATTTGTCTGCTCAATTGTTTGAATGTCGAATTGTTTCAAACCTTTTTCGGTGAATGCATCAGCACTCCATAACCCATTTAGCGTGAATGTCACGGCAAATGTATGATCGTCAACACGTACATCAAGCGTTAGGATCTGCTCTGTAAATGGATCTAATGTATCATAAACATGCATAACTGTTTTGTTTAAGTAATCTACAACTTCCTGATCAATCTCATTGGTCACAGGCTTTTTTATCTCGCCGTTTATTTTCCAAGTGAAGGAAGGGAAACGCCATCCTGCTGTTTGGAGCCATTCAATTGTTTGTGGTAATTGTAGTCGATTGAGGATAGAAAACACTCTTAACTGTTCTGAAAAATGCTGAATAAGTTCCTTTGATTCATCAACTCTACCTAAATCTAAATTCATGCGAATCAATTGCAGTTGATTCACAAAATCATGATTTGCAAAACGTAATACTTCACTAATGGTTAGTGATTGATTGTTCATCCCATTCACTCCAATAAAGTTATCTTTACTAGTATAACAAGTTTTGCTGTATTTTTCCCTTAATTCTTTATTCAATTATCCCTGAGCATATTTGAATAAAGAATCAGTTTGCTTTGGACCAACAAGATGTTGATTAGTCCTTGCCTCAAGGCATGGCTACCATAGACAGAATTCCTTTATTTCGATGGTTTTAACTCTACTGAAATAAAATGAAAACCGTCATCACCTTGAGCTATTGATCCACGTTTAATTCTACAGTCGTCTGTTGAAAGAGGCTGAAATTTAGCCAAAAAAAGGACTGCAATAAATGCAGTCCTCCGCTTTATGATATCTTATAAAAGATTAAGCTTCTTGTGGTGCTGGGTATACAGATACTTGTTTGCGATCGCGACCTAAACGTTCGAATTTAACAACGCCGTCAACTTTAGCAAATAGTGTATCGTCACCACCACGACCTACGTTTGTACCTGGGTAAATTTTTGTACCGCGTTGACGGTAAAGAATTGAACCACCAGTTACGAATTGGCCATCAGCACGTTTAGCACCAAGTCGTTTAGACTCAGAGTCACGTCCGTTTTTAGTAGAACCTACCCCTTTTTTCGATGCAAAAAGTTGAAGGTCTAATGCTAATAATAATTTCATCGAGTTCCACCTCCTACTTGGTTGTAGTTGATTTGGATGTATTGTCCGTAATTCTGCACCATAGAATACACTTGGGCAGTCATTACTTGAACAATTAACTGTAGTTTTGCATCTACTTCAGGCTCTAAATCTGTTGGAAGATCCACCTTAAGATAGCCTCCACCTTCAGCAGCTTGTTCGACTTCTGGTTGAATTTGTAATAATGCATAAATAGCATTTACCGTACCAATGGCAATGGTAGATGCTCCTGCACATACTAAATCTTTCCCAGATTCATCGTACCCAGCATGTCCTGAAAATTCGAATGCTGACACATGTCTATTTTCATCATGATGAATCGTAACTTGTATCATTCGCTACACCTCACTATTAAGCGTTGATTGCTTCAACAACTAATTTTGTGTAAGGTTGACGGTGACCTTGTTTACGACGGTAGTTCTTTTTAGCTTTCAATTTGAAAACAACGATTTTTTTCGCACGGCCTTCTTTAACAACTTTCGCTGTTACAGTAGCACCATCTACGAATGGAGCACCAACTTTAACGTTTTCGCCACCTACGAATAAAACTTTATCAAAAGTTACAACCTCGTCAGCTTCTACGCCTAATTTTTCAACGTAGATTTCTTGACCAGCTTCTACTTTGATTTGTTTACCACCAGTTTCAATAATTGCGTACATTTTACTGCACCTCCTCTTAAACTCAGACTCGCCTGTTTTATAAAGGTGATCTTATAGTAAGATACTTATACCTTCCCAGAGCGGTTGTAGTAGCACGGGTGCTACAAACAATAACATTAAAATATTACCACACGGCTTTTTTTAAGTCAATCTATTCATAACATATTTTTCAAAAGCTATACGATATTTTCGGTAACGCCATTCTTTTAAAACTTGTAGCCAAATGAATAAACAAATAATTGCTAAAAAAATAGATTGCGGTAGGAAATTTAAAGTTATCAGAAATAATGTAGTGGCCACTATGAAGGACAGCCAATAATACACTTCCACCACTTGAGCTTTTGGAAAATTTAAGAATAACCACGCTAACAATATCCTACCACCATCTAATGGTAGGATGGGGATCATATTCACTAATAATAGCACAAGTTGAACACTAATAAGCTTACCTGCAATTAGTTCAGGCATAAAAAAAGCGAGGCCAATCCCCAAGATAGTAGCGATTGGTCCTCCTAATGCAATCCATAGGAGTGACGATGCTTGCACAACCGCTGGATTTTCAAATTGTATTTCCCCCCCGTAAGGTGTAATAACACATGATTTCACTCTTACGCCGCACAGTAAAGCTACTAATAAATGACCTGCTTCATGCCACAATAGCGAGAAAAAAATAATAGCGTAATAAGCAAGTTGTCCACTAAAAATCATGACAAATACGAGAGGAATACAAAGAAGATGTAATTTAATCTTCATTAGTCTCCATCGTTTCCAACCATTGTACAATTTGCTCTAAATCGTAATGGCTATCTCCCTTTTCAATGGAAAGATAAAGTTGCCCAGCTTCTTTCATACCAATCAAATCATTTGCCTGTATAGATGTATACGGAAGCTGTGCTAAGCTATCTAGCATGCCATAAGAGACGGTTGTACCATCATCATAACTAATGGTCATAGTCTTACCAGTATATTTGGTATGACCTGTGAACACGACTAAACCATTCTGTCCGGCATAAACTGGTAAACCAACATCGTACTGCAATAAATATCCCTCTTTAAAAACCTGGGCATTAGCAAATGTTAAAAGATCTACTTGCCCGACATCACTAGATACTGTAATGGTTTCATTTTCTTTGTCGAACCAACTTTGCCCTAGCTCACTTAAGTACGTTAAATCTGCCGAGGTTGTTACCATTTTTCGAATAGGAGTATCAACTACACCCTGATCTTCTAAACGAATTACAAGCATAGTTGCTGCCACAAGTAGTATCGTGATAAACCATTTCCATTTTTTAAACAAGCCCTCATCCTTTTTTCCACACTATATGTGATTGCATGTCCAAACATGCAAAAAACCTTCTCGCACAATTGCACGAAAAGGTTTTAATTTATCTTGAAAATAATGATTTAAGTTTTGAAAACATACCTCTTTGCTCATCTTGAATAGCCATTAATGGAACCGATTCGCCCAGAATACGACGTGCAATATTTCGATAGCCCAAAGATGCTTTATTAGCAGGGTCCATTACGATTGGTTCTCCTTTATTGGAAGATGAAATAACACCTTCACTATCAACAATAATTCCTAATAAATCGATAGACAAATGGGTTGTAATTTCATTAACATCCAAAGTGTCACCGCTCTTCATCATATGTTGTCGAATACGATTGATGATGAGCTTAGGAGCAGTTATGTCTTCCTGTTCTAATAAACCAATAATTCGATCTGCATCTCGAACAGCAGAAATTTCAGGTGTTGTGACAACAATCGCATGATCTGCACCTGCTACGGCATTTCTATAGCCTTGTTCAATACCTGCCGGACAATCTATTAATACATAATCATAGTCCCTTTTTAATTCCTCTACTAAGCTCTTCATTTGCTCAGGGGTAACAGCATTTTTATCTGTCGTTTGAGCAGCAGGTAATAAAAATAGTTTATCATCCACGCGCTTATCTTTAATCAATGCTTGATGTATTTTACAGCGCCCTTCTACTACATCTACTAGGTCATAAATAATACGATTTTCTAGGCCTAAAATAACATCTAAATTACGCAGGCCAATATCTGTATCAACTAAACATACTTTTTTACCTTGTAGAGCCAATGCAGTCCCAAGGTTAGCCGATGTCGTTGTTTTTCCGACACCACCTTTACCCGAAGTTATGACGATCGCTTCTCCCACACTAGCTTCCTCCCTTAGACACATTTAACAATGGTCGAATATTTTTTAAGGCGTGAATTTGATCGTACGTAATGCGTCCATCGTAACCAATAAATGCACAAGTCATTTCTGCTTGATTAATTTCTTTCACATGCTCATCTGACATTGCTTCCACTTGATCAGCAATCATAATATGCGTAGCTTCAAATTGAGAGGCAGCAATGATTGCTTCCTTATTGCCCTGTACACCAGCATGCACGATTCCTTTTAGTTTACCTAAGACATACACATTGCCACCAGCTTCAACCCGACCGTTTGGATTGACATTTCCTACAATGATAATGTCCCCAGACGAACGTAGAATCTGCCCTGATCTGACCACACCTAAATATGTATCTTGTTGACTTTCAATCATTTTCTGGTTGCTTTCATGGACAGTCAGTACTTCGCTTTGTACACTCGCTACAATGAGTTGCTCTGTTTCTTGCACAATATGGATAAGCTCATCGATCTGTTCATCAGTACAGTATCGATAGCCTAAGTATAATTGTACATCTACTTTACCATCGATACCGCCTTCTAACACTTTTTTCTTTAATTCTTCTACTAAATCGCTATAAGCACATTGGTCGTCAAGACGCAGTACAAATCCGTCCTTCGTTCCCTTCATATTAACTAATTGTTTTTTCATGAATGCCTCACCTCACGTTGTTCTTTGTTAAGAAACCTCACGTGCTCTCTGTAAGACACGCGCATTAATTAGATACTTGAAGGCCCAACCAAGAATCATTAAAAATAAAGCATTTGCAATGATTGTTGGCAGTAGTCGTGAACGTAAGAAATCTGCTAAAGGTATTGCTGTAAAATCGATCAAGAAGAAAAATTGATAGAGTATAAATTCTAAAATGGCTACTAACACAACTGAAATAGTTGTTGTTACGACTAAGTGCTGATGTATAACTTTCACGATAGACCCTGCTAAAAAACATATAAGTGGATATAGAACTGAATATAATCCAATAATATCAATGTAAAACACATCATACAAGACACCAAAAAAAAGTCCATACATTACCGCGCGTTGACGGCTGTAATAGATGGAGATAAAAATGAGATATAAGATTAAAAAACGCGGTACTAGAAAATACACTTCCCCCTTAATTTCAATTGGAGAAAGCATCGCAAACTCTGGTTCTAGCAAGAATAGTAAAACCGCCACAGAAGGAATGAGAAAACGAACCATCATTCCGCCTCCTCTTCATTCGTATCTTGCGGGTTTGTTAAATCTTCGTTCGTTGAGCTACCATCTGAACCATCAATAACTGTAGATGTACGCTTAGCAATAACAACATGCTCTAAAATCGAAAAATCAGCAGATGGTCTGACATACGCCATTTTTGTTAAGCCGTGATCATCTGTACTAACCTCTGTAATTTCTCCGATAGGGACACCTTTAGGGAAAATACCTCCGAGTCCTGAAGAAACTACCTGCTCGCCTTCTTTAACCTTAAAACTAGAATCGATTCGCTTCATAATGAGTTCATTACGTTCTTCATCAAAGCCCTCGATTAAACCGTATGCTTCTTTTTCACCTAACACCATTGCAGAAACACGATAGTTAGGATTATTTGTATTTAAAAGCTCTACCTCAGAAGTGAAAGGCGTCACTAGTGTAATTTTCCCAACTAGCCCCTTCGCCGTCATAACTGCCATGTTTTTTTGAACTCCATGAGAAGATCCTTTGTCTAAAATGATTTTCTCTTCCCATTGGTCAGGATTTCTAGCAATCACTGTTGCTTGAATAGGATTATACGCCTTTAAGCTCTCACTTTTATCCAAAAGCTCACGAAGCTTTTTATTCTCTGATTTTAAATCCGTAGCCTCAGCTTGTACAACTGCAAAATCTTCTAAGCGTGCTTTTAAACGTTTATTTTCTTCGTACGTGTTTAAGAGGGAGTCAATACTATTAAAAATACCATTAACATAATTCGCCGGCTTCGCAACAAGCGATTGTGCGACGCCGACAGTATCTTTAATAATTTGCTCTGGTAAAGTAGCATTCGTCCGATCACGTAATGAGAAGCTAATCAATGCCACAAGAAAAACCATGCCTACGAGCAGCAAAATTACTTTCTTATTGAAAAAAAAATGTGGCATTGCCTAAACCTCCTTACCCTTTAACCTGTTGTTGACGAATTAAGTCCATATGATCTAAAGCTTTACCCGTACCAATTGCTACACAGTCTAAAGGATCTTCTGCGATAAATACTGGCATATTTGTTTCTTTACTAATCACTTTATCTAAGTTTGTTAATAGTGCGCCACCGCCAGTTAATACGATACCGCGCTCCATCACGTCCGCAGATAATTCGGGAGGTGTCTGTTCTAATGTTTTTCGAACGCCATCAATAATTGATGCAACTGCTTCGCGTAATGACTCAGAAATTTCTTGTGAAGAGATTTCAATTGTTTTTGGTAAACCTGTTAGAAGGTCACGACCTCTAATTTCCATCTTCTCTTCTGGTCCTTCAGCTAATGCCGTACCAATTTCCATTTTTACCGCTTCTGCAGTACGTTCACCAATTGTTAAATTATACGTTTTACGGATATATGAAATGATAGATTGATCCATTGCGTCCCCACCAACACGTACGGACTCACTTGTTACAATACCGCCTAGTGAAATAACAGCTACTTCTGTTGTACCACCGCCGATGTCAACTACCATTGACCCTGTTGGATCCCATACTGGTAAATTTGATCCGATTGCCGCTGCAAATGGCTCTTCGATTGTGAAAGCCTCTTTTGCGCCCGCTTGTCGAGCTGCATCAATAACCGCACGTTGTTCCACTGAAGTAATACCATAAGGCACACAAATCATAACATTTGGTTTTTTCCAATTGCCGCCAGAATTTTTAGAGGCTTCTCTTAAATAATACTGAATCATTGCTGTCGTAATATCGAAATCAGCGATAACGCCATCTTTCATTGGGCGAATTGCTACGATTGAGCCAGGTGTACGACCAATCATATTTTTAGCATCATTACCAACGGCAACGATATCTCCCGTTTTCGTATTTTTTGCTACTACTGAAGGTTCGCGTAAAACGATTCCCTTTCCTTTAATAAACACTAATGTATTCGCTGTGCCGAGGTCAATCCCGACATCTTTGCTTCCTAGTCCAAACAAATTGTGTACTCCCTTTCTATTTAAGCCATACTTTCATTGACATCCATTATCTTTGACAGTCATGTATAGGAATTTGAATTGTATAAAAATACAATTGACTCCTCCTCAAAACCCATAACACTCCGCCAAAGTTTTTATCTTCATCAGTTAGTGTTTCACACCTTGAAAAAACTACACACTTATTTAGCTCACCATCATTTTCGATGGGAGTCTTTCCTGAATCAAGATAAAATTCATACCCTTCATTATAACGGAAAAGCGCAAGAATTTGTAGTGTCACATACTTTATCTCGCAGAAAAGATACTATTTTAATTCCCTCTTAAACTAAAAATAGTACGTATAGATTAGCATATAATTTTTATTCTCATAAGACAATGTGTATCAAGCTACCAATTTTTGTGAAGATAATATCAGTTTCTAGAATACATTAACGATTTGAATCGAAAAAGGTTCGCCATTAAACCACAAAAAAATACAAAAATTTTAGGAAAATGCCTCTATTGTCATAGCGATAAGATATTCAAATTTGATTGTAAAGCTCTCCTAAGACATCTAATCAAACTAAAAAACTCTGCAAATTTCTTGCAGAGTTAAAAATACCCTTTTTCCTTCAAACTAATGAATTGGTGATCGCCGATAATTACATGATCAATTAATTCAATCCCCATAATATAACCAGCCTCTTCAATTCGCTTTGTGACCTCAATGTCCTCCTCACTTGGAGTTGGTACTCCACTAGGATGATTATGCGCACAAATAATTGAAGCAGCAGATCGCTTCACTGCTTCTCGAAAAATTTCCCGTGGGTGCACGATAGAGGCATTTAAGCTGCCAATGAAAATCGTTTGTCTGTGAATGATTTGGTTTTTGATATTTAAAAAAAGAACAACAAAATGTTCCTGATTAAGGGAAGTCATGTCAGGCATTAAATAAGCAGCCGCATCTTGTGGAGAACGAATTGTAAATTTTTCATCATTTTGTTTTTGAGCGAGTCGTCGACCAAGTTCAATGGCGGCTAATAATTGAATAGCCTTTACCTCACCGATTCCTTTAATAGCTACCATTTCCTCAATGGTAGCATGTTTTAAATAATGGAGACGTTCGAAAACAGTTAATACTCTATTCGCGAGGACAAGAACGGATTCTTCTTTTGTGCCAGTCCTCAATAAAATAGCAATTAGCTCTTGATTGGATAGACTTTCTGCCCCTTGTCGCATTAGTCTTTCACGCGGGCGATCTTCCAAATGAACATCACGTAACATCAAAGTAGGTAAAGCTTTATCTAGCAAAAATGCTCACTCCTTCGCATATTGGACTATTTGTAGGTTGACCAATTGCGAAAACAACGCTGCAAGTGGTAAACCTACAACATTGTTATAATCTCCTTCAATTCGTTTCACTAAAAGTGTGCCTAACGTCTGAATACCATAGCCTCCTGCTTTATCGAAAGGATCTCCAGAATCGACATAGGCTTCAATCAATACCTTCGATAGAGGATGAAAAACAACTGTGGTTTCTTCCACAAAGAGGTTTTCCTTCCCATTAGGTTCAATAATAGCGACCGCTGTCATCACGACGTGTTTACGGTCTGATAAACGTAATAAATGAGCAATAGCTTCCTCACGAGATTTTGGTTTATGTAGCAGCTCATCATTGTCGACAACAATTGTATCAGCACCAATGATTGTTGCATTGGATACTTTTTTCGCTACATCTCGTGTTTTTAAGAGGGCTACTCCTTTTACATATTCCTGCATGGAACTTGCTTGTACACTTGTTTCTTCAACTTCACTTGTCATGACCTCAAACGGAAGTGCTAACATTTCTAACAATTCCTTTCTTCTTGGTGAAGCAGAGGCAAGTATAAGCTTGTGGTTTGTTTTTAACATGATCCGACCATCCTTCCTTATCCTTATGATACAGAAGAATGTTCGATTTGAAAATTTTCTAAAAATCAAGATAATAATGATTTACTATCTTTTACTTTTAAAATTTCACTTGGAGACAAGTATTTTTCGCCTGATAATGAGCAAAAACTTGCAAACGGATGACGCTGACATCGTTAGAAATAGTAGAGGCAGCCGCTCCAATTGATTGCCAATCCTCAGGTAAAGTTGAATCCTTCCCGTTTTCCTTAAAATTTAATTTTGTAGCTTTTTTGTCTGCTAATGCTGTTGGCAGTTCTACAAGGGTTGGCTCTTTACAGCTTTCACCACTAACACTAAATGCTTTTTTAAAGGTTGCGGGGTCCTGTAAAAATTTAAGCTGACTTTCTTCATTTACCATGCTTGTCCAAACATAAAACTTACCATCAACCTCAATAATGGCGCTCTCTTTTAATGCAGGATACTCTGCAACAAATGCACTTGCACTCTCATAGTTAGAATATACGCCTGCTTGACTAGCATAAAACATAGGTGCATTAGATGTACTGGTTGTCTCACCGGCAGTTGGAATGGTTTCTGATTGAGATTGATTAGTTGCCACATCACTACCCTTATTCTTTATCGGTAACTGGGTACTGGCTTGTAAAACACCTAAAAAAATGGCTACACCTAACAAACCCACAAATCCACCAATAATCATTGCCCGAAATATTTGTTTTTTCACCACATGACTTACAATTTTCATCCATCTATCACCTCATCCTTCCACCTATCCGTACACGTTTCAATAAAACGAGATTTCAATATATAAAAGTATATGTAGAATTAGTGGTGTAAATGCGAATTTAATGAGATTTGATTCATAACAAAAGCGGCATACATTCATAAAAAAACTAGGACTTCCTATTAGGAGCCCTAGTCATTTCATACTTTTAAGCTATTTCGTACTGCCGTTAATAAATATAATGAGCCAGATACAACCGTTCTTCGATTGCTGTCTGATTGTACCTGTAAAAATTGCACATAATCCACTAAGATATTTTTAGATGTTGCTTTGGAAAGACCCAGCAAATTTTGCGCAGCCATCGCTCTTGGATTATCAAAATCAACAAAATAAAATTCATCACTAACTTGCTCTAACAGTCGAAGAATTTGTTGAACATCTTTGTCTGCTAGTATGCCCACAACAAATGTGATTTGCTCTCCTGGAAACTCATTTTTTATCGTTTCTACTAATGTTTCAGCACTGGCTGGGTTATGCGCCCCATCGACAATAACAAATGGTATGATTTCTTCAAAACGGCCTAAAATAGCCGCTTTTTTCACAGCCTCTCGAACTGCTGTTTTTTTCACAGGCACATTAAAAAATGCTGCCACTTCAAGGAATGCTGAGATAGCAAGTGCCATATTATTGGCCTGATGAGGCCCTTTCATTGAACGTGTTAGATGGGAGAATTGGACATTTCGTCCGTCATTTAAATAACATTCTCCTTCAGTCGATGAGGATATTGAAAAATGTTGACCTATTTCATATACGTTGGCTTTTTTCTGAGCAGCCTCTGCATAAACAACACGCTTGGCATCTTCTGGCAAATTACCGATAATGACAGGGCGATTTTGTTTAATAATACCTGCTTTATGGCGCGCAATACTGTCAATTGTATTGCCCAAAAATTGGGTGTGCTCTAAAGCTATACTTGGGATAATGGAGACGATGGGTATGACCACATTCGTACTATCCAATAATCCCCCCATACCCGCTTCAATCAATGAAAGATCAACATCATTATTCACAAAATATAAAAATGCTGCCACAGTCAAAAGTTCAAAATCTGTTAGTTTCCCACTTAAACCGGCTGCATGCATTTGTCGAAAAACGGCATCCATATCAGCTTCGGTAATAGGTTGACCATCTATTTGAATTTGGTCGTGCACATCGACTATACAAGGTGACATAAATTTACCCACTCGTAATGTATGTTCTTTGGCGAGAGCCTCAAGAAAGGTTAATGTGGAGCCCTTCCCATTTGTGCCTGCCAAGTGTACAACATGTAAGGCTTGCTGAGGGTTTCCAACTAATAGCAAAGCCTCCTCCATCGCCACAAGACCAGGTTTTATGACATCATCACTGTGGACAGCCCACTTCTCTTTATAGTGATTGAATCCCGGTATCATCGTCCTTCCTCCTGTAGCCACTGGCGAACATTCGCTATGAAATATAAAGAACCGGTAATCACAACAACATCCTCTTCAGCTCTTTCACGTAGTACAGTTTGTACAGATTCCATCCAATCCTCATGGTACGATTTATTGGCATTCGTTGATAATATGGATAAATCTTTAGCAGGCATTGCATTGGGTAGGTTAATTTGTGTAAAAGTAATTGACGTTGCAACATCATCCATTAGTGCAATACTATTTGCGTGATCCTTATCTGCTAATGCTGCATACACAAAACGATAATGGCTTTTTGGAAATACATTTTTAAGTGTTTGGATAAGTGCAGCAGTCCCCTCTGAATTATGGGCACCATCTAAAACAATTTTTTGTGGCCATTGTTCGAAGCGACCAGCCCAATGTGCATATAGAAGTCCATGCCGAATGGATTGGTCTGACAGGGTAATGGCTCCCTCTTCCCGTAATGCGAGGATTGCTGTAATGGCAAGGCTTGCATTATTGATTTGATGGGGACCAGCCATTTTTAAAGCTATATCAGTCATTACAATATTACTCTTTTCATACGTGAATTGCTGAACGTCTGTACCTTGTAAAATATCTGAAACAGTAAAATCTTGTCCTAAAATGAAGCATTGAGCCTGTTGTGCATCTGCTGTTTGTTTTATAACAGCTAATGCTTCTTCATTGCTAACCCCTATAACAACCGGAACACCCTTTTTTATGATGCCAGCCTTTTCAGAGGCAACCTTGGCAAATGTATCACCTAAAAAGGCAGTATGCTCAAGTGAAATTGTCGTAATAATTGCTAGTAGTGGCGACACGACATTGGTTGCATCTAAACGCCCTCCAAGCCCCGTTTCAATAAGCGCTATATCAATTCCCTGATCGGCAAAAAATTGAAACATTACTAGTGTTACTACTTCAAAAAAGCTTGGAAAATCTCCATTATACTGTTCTTCTATAATCTTAGCTAGTTTATTGAAATAGTATAAAAATTGTTCATCAGTTATCGGCTCACCATTAATGGTCATCCTTTCATTAACTCGCTCTAAATGTGGGGAAGTAAATGCCCCTACTTGGTACCCAGCGTGTTGTAGCATTTCTCTAAGGGCATTCACTGTAGAACCCTTTCCATTCGAACCGGCCACATGAATCACGCGTAGTTTATTGTGAGGATTCTCTAAATGTGCTAGTACTTCTTTCATTAGTACAAGCGGTGCACGTTTATGGTCAACGGCTTTTAGGGTAAAAATAAATTCCGTACATTCGTTCATTGTGTTAAACAAAAGAAACACTCCCTCTTACTGCAATATCTCTATTTTAGTACAAGTAACATTTAATAACATAGATTAATGACAAAAAAATAGAAAAAACACACAGCTAGCTACTGCGTGTTTGATAAGTAATTCTGTTAATGTACTTGGTGAGTCCCTAGCAGAGCACCCATATTGTCCAAAATAATTCTTGCATCATTGTTTAATAAAGGTATAACATCAGGACGTTGTACTAATTCAAAAGAATTTTTTAATGTTCTTTTTAACATTGAAATATCAAAATTCGAGCAATACTCATTTATTCTATTGATGATTAACATATCTGCCCGTGATAGTTTTGTACACTCCTGTTGAGTTTGCCTATTTGCTAATACATGTTTAATAAGCACACGCGCACTGGTATTTAATAAACGATAATTTTTCGCTTCTGATAATTTTACTAGATTTGTTTCAATTAATACCCTTGCACTAACAAAATCTAAGTCATCACATGCTTTATTGACTTTCGTAATATAGGTTGTCATATTACCTGTCATTTTCACATCTCCATTCATACCTCAAACCCGCAAAAAAACGTTCAATTGCCATAGCTATTTCATTACAGATCATTTTTCTCGATTACACAACATCATATTAGGCTTTGTTTCCTACTACATTAATAAACACCCTCACCTATTAGACTAATTATTCTAAATAGTACTATATATTTTTACCCATTTCAACGCATAACTTTTGCTCCATATAAAAAAAGCAATGGATGACTTTATTGTCATCCATTGCTCAACTATTACATATTTTTTAGTTCTTCTAAACGTTTTAATACAACCGCGTGCTTACTTTCATAATCTGCTAATTTTTCACGTTCAACATTTACTAATGCCTCAGGTGCTTTCGATACGAACTTTTCATTTGATAGCTTACCTGTCACTAACTTTACTTCTTTCGCCCATTTCTCTAACTCTTTTTCAAGACGAGCGATTTCTTCCTCTAAATTAATTAGCCCAACAAGTGGTAGGAAAACTTGGGCACCTGTAATAACTGCTGTCATCGATTGACCTGGTGCCTCTAAACCTTCACCAATTGTTAACGTATCTGGATTACAGAATTTCTCTAAATAAGCTTTATTCGCTTCAAGTACTGCCACTGTTGCAGCATCTTTCGCAGAGATAAACAACGGCACTTTTTTGCTCATTGGCGTGTTTACTTCCGCACGAATATTACGAACTGAACGTATAATATCCATTAGGAGCTTCATATTATCTGATTCGTCAGCAAAATGAAGATCCGTGCGTACTGTTGGCCATGCAGCTACTGTAATTGATTCTCCATCATGTGGTAAGTGTTGCCAAATTTCTTCTGTAATGAATGGCATAAATGGATGTAATAGACGCATCGTTTGATCGAGTACGTACGCTAAAATAGAACGAGTTGTCTTTTTAGCAGCTTCATCCTCACCATAAAGTGGTAACTTCGCCATTTCAATATACCAAGAACAGAAATCATCCCAAATGAAATTGTAAAGCTCACGACCAACTTCACCAAACTCATAGCGCTCTGCCAGAGATGTTACACGTTCAATTGTTTCATTTAAGCGTGTTAAAATCCATTTGTCAGCAACTGATTTTTCACCTGTTAAATCAATTTCATCATATGTCATTCCATCCATATTCATAAGTGCAAAACGGGATGCATTCCAAATCTTATTCGAAAAATTCCATACAGCCTCTACTTTCTCAGTAGTATAGCGTAAGTCTTGACCAGGTGATGAACCTGTTGCTAAGAAGTAGCGTAATGAGTCTGCACCATACTGCTCAATAACATCCATTGGATCTACACCATTGCCAAGTGACTTACTCATTTTTCGCCCTTCACCATCACGTACTAATCCGTGAATTAATACATCCTTGAATGGGCGTTGTTCTGTAAATTCAAGACCTTGGAAAATCATTCGAGATACCCAGAAGAAAATAATATCATAGCCTGTTACGAGTGTATTTGTTGGGTAATAACGTTTATATTCTTCATTTGCCTCGTCTGGCCAGCCCATTGTAGAAAACGGCCATAGTGCTGAAGAGAACCATGTATCTAGTACATCTTCATCCTGTGTCCAATTTTCTGCATCAACAGGTGCTTCTTTTCCTACGTAAATTTCACCTGTTTCATTATGGTACCAAGCTGGGATTTGATGGCCCCACCATAATTGACGAGAAATACACCAATCACGAATATTTTCCATCCAGCGAGAATAAGTGTTTTCAAAACGAGCTGGAACAAAGTTTACTTTACCTTCTTGGTCTTTTTGAAGCTCTAATGAAGAGTCTGCAAGTGGTTGCATTTTAACGAACCATTGTGCTGAAAGATATGGCTCTACAACAGCACCAGAGCGTTCAGAATGCCCTACTGAATGCATATGTTCTTCGATGCGTATTAACACGCCTGCTTCTTGTAAATCAGCAACAATTTGTTTACGGCATTCAAAACGGTCCATACCGTTGTATTTGCCAGCAAGTTCGTTCATTGTGCCATCTTCATTCATCACAAGGATACGCTCAAGGTTGTGACGATTACCAACTTCAAAGTCATTTGGATCATGTGCAGGTGTCATTTTTACAACCCCTGTTCCAAATTCCATATCAACATAGTCATCAGCTACAATCGGAATTTCGCGACCTACAATCGGTAAGATAACTGTTTTACCAATTAAATGCTGATAACGTTCATCTTTCGGGTGAACAGCTACTCCAGAGTCGCCAAGCATTGTCTCAGGACGTGTTGTCGCAACCTCTACATATCCTGAACCATCAGCCAAAGGATATTTCATATGATAGAAGGCACCCTGCACATCCTGGTAAATAACCTCAATATCAGACAATGCCGTTTTAGCAGCCGGATCCCAGTTAATAATGCGTTCACCACGATAGATTAAGCCTTTTTCATATAATTGAACAAATACTGTGTTAACTGCCTCTGAAAGACCTTTATCAAGTGTGAAACGCTCACGTGTGTAGTCTAATCCAAGGCCAAGCTTTGCCCATTGATCACGAATATGTCCAGCATATTCTTCTTTCCATTCCCATGTCTTCTCGAGGAATTTTTCACGTCCTAAATCATAACGTGTAATATTATCCTCACGTAGCTTTGCTTCTACTTTTGCCTGTGTAGCAATACCGGCATGGTCCATACCTGGTAACCAAAGTGCATCATATCCTTGCATACGCTTCATACGAATGAGGATGTCTTGTAAAGTCGTATCCCATGCATGACCAAGGTGTAATTTACCTGTTACGTTCGGTGGTGGAATAACAATTGAATAAGGTTTTTTCCCGCTTTCTGGCTGCGCCTCAAAAAATTTCCCTTGTAGCCACCATTCATAGCGACCGGCTTCAATGGACTGTGGGTCATATTTAGTTGGCATTGAAATGTTTTCTGTCATATTGACTCCTCCTAATGTTTGAAGACTATTGATAAAGCAATCACTTTACCAAATAAAAAAACTCCTCTCGTCTAAAAGGACGAAGGAGTTTTAGTTCGCGGTACCACCTTTAATTCCAGCAGCGGTTAAGAAAATGATCATCGAATACATTTCTCAGCCTTATCTACTGGCTCTTAATTCGGTAACGGTGTTTAACCGGCTTTAACTACTGTTAGTTCACTAAAGCTGCTCAAGGGCTACCTTCAATTAAGTACAAATAGAAACTTCTCAGCTACCGTTTCCTCTCTGAAAATGTAAGCATAATTTACTCTTCCCTATCATAGCATCTGTATTTAATTTTCCTTATTGTACCGCAAAAACGTGTAATTTTTCAAGTGATTTAGTCATCTTTTAATAAGAGTAAAGTAAATAGAAAAGGAAGTGAATTTTCAAATGCGTCGACGCAAGTATAACCCCTGGCTTTTACCACCTTGGATAAGGCAAGTTCGTTTTTACTGTAGAACGATTATCGTGCCGATTTGTTGTTTTCAGTTTATTCGTGTCATTATTGTTCCAACATCCGGTGATTTAATTTTCTTATTACTCTTGCTACTTCTCAGCTATTTACTTTTGAAAGACATCATTTGATACACGAACTTTAAGCGGTGTATATTCTTCTGTTAGATCCCAAATCATAGAAGGCACTTCATGCCAAGAGCTGGACTCACGTACAACAATATGACTTGAGGATTCTCTCAAAATTGTTTTTTGGTCAACTGTTGTAGTCTTCTCTTGTTGTGAAGCCGCTACTACTGCGGTAGTTTGTTTTTTCACTTGCGTGCTTTCTTCCAGCACAGCAAGTGTCTCTTCATGTTCAAAGGCACTGGCAGTAAAGGGCTGATTTTCGATCACATGGTCATTTTCAACAACTGGCTCATATTCGTTAAAAACGCTTGTGACTGTCCACTCGAGCTGACATTTCTGATTCGTCAAGCTCGGTCGAATATCTTTGACCATTATATCCTTCAGGTCTGATTCTTTTGGTAAATCGACATGTAATGGCACGGCATACTCAAAATAACCTGTATCTCCTTGGACATCTAGGGCATCAATTGAAATTAAATCCTCATCGCCTGTAAAAGCTTGCATATTTTGAAAATCGAAGCGTACATGTGCGGTGATATGATATATGCCTATTAGTCGAAGTGAATCCTCTAACTGCATTGCTTGCCACTGTGGCTTAATTTGCACTGCCGCTATTTCTGTTGGGCAACCGTACCCAGGAAAACAAAATGTTTCGCTCATGTTCCATGTTTTGTGTTCGATAATAATCCCTCCCTTTGCATCATATGTCTTATAAGGGGATAGTATGCTAGAAAGCTTCCTATTGAACAGTATAAAAAAGAGGCAATTAGTATAAAAATGGCATGCTAGAACATTACTTCTAGCATGCCATTTTTATGAATGTACTAACATCCGTTAAACATGTACTAATTTAATTTTATTCGCTACACGATCTGTTAATATTTGTGTTGCCTTTGGTACAATCGGCTTGAAAATCGGGTTTAAAACAGGGCCAGCTAACCCACCAGCAATCACTTCTAAGAAGCCTGTCATTTTTGTATTTTCAGCATCGATGCTTTCTGCAAGGAAATAGCCATTTCCTGTAAAATTATCAGAAAGACCTTTTAGTTCAAATGTTACTTTAGATGGGGCTACCCACTCCAAAATAATAATTTCTACTTCTACTGTTTTTTTCAGAACTCCAACATTTCCTTTAAAAGTCCATGTTGAATGTTTGTCATCAATCATTTCATGTGCGTTATAACCTGGGACAAGCTTTGCCCATTTCTCCATATCACTGACGAAATCCCATACATGTTCAATTCCTACGGGTACTTCGACTGTATGTGTGCCTGTTGCCATATTAATTCACTACTTTCTTTTATGAATAGCTATATTATAAACGATATCGTCCACATTTTGGCTATGCTGAAAGATATAATTTTGACAAAAGCAGGTCCTTCATCCAGTATAGATGATTGTCCCTGGTAGTTAATATATGCTATATTTTCTCTTTTGTTCTTTTATTGCTCAAGTACTACAATGACTTCTAACTTATATAAAAAGGGCATGCTAGAAAAAATCTAGCATGCCCTATAAAATTTTACTTAGCCAATTGAGCAAACACTTTATGGAATGCAGCTACTGTTTTAGCAATATGTTCTTCCGTATGAGCTGTCGAAATAAATAACCCTTCAAACTGAGATGGTGGTAGGAAAATTCCTTCCTCAGCCATCAATCGGAAGTATTCAGCAAATAAAGCTAAATCCGATGATTTTGCAGTTGCAAAATCAATTACCTCTTCATTCGTAAAGAAGAAGCCAATCATTGAACCCGCACGATTAACAGTGTGAGGAATATTGTATTTCGTCGCCGCTTCGCGGAAACCAGCCTCTAACTGATCGCCTAGTTGTTTAAAGTATTCATAAGTACTGCGATCTAAACGTGATAACGTTTCATAGCCTGCTGTCATAGCTAATGGATTTCCTGAAAGTGTACCTGCTTGATAAATTGGACCGGCTGGTGCTACTTGCTCCATAATTTCTTTTGTACCGGCAAAGGCTCCTACAGGAAGGCCGCCGCCAATTACTTTCCCTAACGTCGTTATATCAGGTGTAACTCCAAAATAACCTTGTGCACAACCATAATCGACACGGAAGCCCGTCATAACCTCATCAAAGATTAATAACGAACCATGTGTAGATGTTAATTCGCGTAAACCTTCTAAGAAACCTGATTGTGGTGGTACAACACCCATATTCCCTGCAACTGGCTCTACAATAACTGCTGCTAACTCGGCACCAAATTTTTCAAAAACAGCTTTAGCGCCTTCTAAATCATTATAGGCTACCGTTAACGTATTACGAGCAACATCTGCTGGTACTCCAGGGCTATCAGGAAGACCTAATGTGGCAACTCCAGATCCTGCTTTAATTAATAATGAATCACCATGACCATGATACGATCCTTCAAATTTTAAAATCTTATCACGACCTGTAACACCACGTGCTACACGTAATGCAGACATCGTAGCTTCTGTCCCTGAAGAAACAAAGCGAATCATTTCCATGCCTGGTAATCGATCTAATACTAATTGAGCTAATCGATTTTCTGTATAGGTTGGTGCACCAAAGGAAGAGCCTTTTGCCGCAGTTTCAGCAATTGCTTTGACAACCTCTGGATGAGTATGTCCTAAAATGAGTGGTCCCCAAGATAATACATAATCGATATATTCATTACCATCAATATCTTTAATAATAGCCCCATGGCCAGATTCCATAAAAATAGGGTCCATATTTACTGATTTGAATGCACGTACAGGGCTGTTAACACCTCCTGGCATTAACTGAACAGCTTCAGCATAGGCTTGTTTTGATTTTTCGTAAGAGCGTGTCATTTATTTCTCCTCCAACCAACGTGCAACATCTTTTGCATGATACGTAATAATTAAATCAGAGCCTGCACGTTTCATACCTAATAATGTTTCAAGCACAACTTTTTTCTCTTCAATCCAACCATTAATAGCAGCTGCTTTAATCATCGCATACTCACCTGAAACATTATACGCTACTAGTGGTAATGGATAATTATTTTTCATATCTCGGATAATATCTAAATAACTTAGGGCAGGCTTAACAATTAAGAAATCCGCCCCCTCTTCAATATCAGATTCTGCCTCACGGAATGCCTCTAATCGATTTGATGGGTCCATTTGATATGATTTACGATCACCAAATTGTGGTGCACCATCCGCCGCGTCACGGAATGGGCCATAGTAACTTGACGCATATTTCACCGCGTATGACATGATTGGAATATGTTCAAAGCCGGCTTCATCAAGCCCAGCACGAATCGCCGCAACAAAACCATCCATCATATTAGACGGAGCAATTATATCTGCGCCTGCCTTTACTTGTGATACTGCAGTGCGAGCTAAAACATCTAATGAAGGGTCATTTAAAATTTGATCGCCTTCAATTAGGCCGCAATGACCGTGATCCGTAAACTCACATAAGCATGTATCCGCAATGACCAAAAGCTCAGGGTGACGCGTTTTAATTAAGCGAGTCGCTTCTTGGACAATACCATGATCATGGAATGCACCAGTTCCAACAGCATCTTTTTCAGCTGGTAAACCAAATAAAATGACAGCTGGGATTCCTAATGCAACAACCTCATCAATTTCTGCTTCTAGTTTATCTAATGAAAATTGAAAAACACCAGGCATAGACTGTACTTCATTTTTAATATTTTCGCCCTCTATTACAAAAATAGGATAAATCAGGTCCTCTTTATGTAAGTATGTTTCTTTTACCATTGATCGCATCGTTGCATTGGCACGCAAACGACGATGTCTTTGAAATTGTAGTTTTGTCATGATTTGTCCCCTACTTTCATTAATTCTTCGATGACTGCTTGCATTGTATATACACTCGGCATAATATCCACAGTTGCACCGTATTGTTCAAGAGCCGCTTCCGTAATATGACCGATGGCTGCAACCCTTGTAGCCTGCCATCCAACATGTACCGCTACACTTTTTGCATATACATCTACAGCTGAAGGACTAGCAAAAATCACTGTGACGTCCTCATTGTGCTGAATGCAATTAATAATAGCTAACGTTTGATCTTGTCGTTCTATGGTTTCATAAACTGTCCATTCTTTTAAATTAAAGGGCAGTCCATCCTTCAACGTACTTTTCGCCTTTTCTCCACGAATAAACAGACAACTTGGATGGTCACCAGCTATATTTGGAAATTCCTTGACGAAAATATCAGCACTAAATACGGAAGGCATAAAGCTCACTTGAAATCCTAGATTTTCTAACGCTGTAGTTGTTTTAGTGCCAATGGAAGCAATTTTTGCGCGAAAATTTTTGGCACTTATTTGATGCCGTCCCATTTTATTAGCAAAGGCATCAACAGCATTTTGACTCGTAAAGATAACCCAGTCAAATTGAAGCGCACTATTCATTAGTTTTGCATCATTGTTGTCCATACGTTCGCATGTTTCAATTAATGGGGCAATTACTGCATGGCCACCTAAAGCTGCAATATCATCTACAATAGCTGTTGTTTTAGATGTACCTGTTAAAAGTACCGTTTTACCTCTTAAAGGTAAATCATTTTGCATCTTGCTCTGCCTTCACACGTTGAATTAAATCGAAGGCTCCTTGCTTCGTTAAAATAGTAGCGAGCTCTTCCCCTATTTTTTGTGCGTCCGAACCAACTACTGTTTCTTTATATACAACTGATGCATCAGGTGCAGCAACAAGGCCTGTTAAAGTAATTTCTTCCCCATTTGATGTGGCATAGCCAGCGATTGGTACTTGGCACCCGCCATCCATAGCCGCCAAGAATGCTCGTTCTGCATGTGCCTCTTGCCATGTTAATTGGTCTGTTAATTTAGCTAACTCGTCTAGTAGCTCGGTATCATCTTCACGGCATTCAATACCAAGAGAACCTTGTGCTACGGCTGGCAGGCAATCCTCCACTGATAAAAATTCAGTGACAACATCTTCACTCCAACCAAGTCGTTTTAAACCGGCTGCTGCTAAAATAATCGCGTCATATTCTTCGGTCTCAAGCTTAGCTAAACGTGTATCAACGTTCCCTCTAATCCATTTAATTTCAAGGTCAGGACGTACTGTTAGTAGCTGCGCACTACGACGTAAAGAACTTGTCCCGACTACAGCTCCTGCAGGTAGTTCAGAAAATTTAACATGTCCCTTCGAAATAAATGCGTCACGTGCATCTTCACGTGGAGGAATACAGCCAATTACTAAACCTTCCGGCAATACAGCAGGCATATCTTTCATAGAATGGACAGCAAAATCAATCTCTTTTTCGTAAAGGGCTTGTTCAATTTCTTTAACGAACAATCCTTTTCCGCCTACCTTTGAAAGCTGTACATCTAAAATCTGATCACCTTTTGTCACAATTTCTTTTACTTCAAATTCAAATGGAGCACCAGCAGCCTTTAATTCATTAATGAACCAATTTGTTTGCGTTAGTGCTAGCTTACTTCTCCTAGAACCTACAATAATTTTTCTCAACAGTCTCCAACCTTTCCTCTAATACCATAAATGGAATCGCGATAAACTACTTCCTAAGAAGAAATTCACAACAACTAATAGATAGGCATAAATATGTACCCATGCATAAGTTGTACCTGTCAGCTTGCTTTTGCGATTCACATATAAGATAAAGCAATACAAAATTAAAATAATGAAGGACCCTATGATTTTTGCATCGAAAATCGAAAGACTTTCTAATGTTAATAATGCCCATTCAAACCCTAATATTAAACTTATAAATAGCATTGGGATCCCAATAAAGAATGATACATTCATCCAGTTGCTCGTTTGCTGTAAAGATGGCAGTCTTGTCCATAGATGCGACCACTTTTTCTTCTTCAATAAACGATATAAAACTAGATATAATATGGCAAACACAAATGTTAAAGTGAATGCTGCATATGACAAAATTGCAAATGATATATGAATAAAAAGCATTTCCGAAATTAAAGTATCTCCGACAGTCCCAGTAGGACGTTTAGGCATAAACGTAAATATACTAGCGAACAAAAATCCTAATATATTTATAATAAATACCGGCAAGTCTACTCTTGCAATACAGTGCAGGATAATGGATAACGTCACAAGTAACCAGGAATAAAAGAGGATCCCCTCAGACAAAGATAAGATCGGAAAGCGTTTTGTTTCCACAAACGTTAAAATAATAATGGCACCTTGAATCATCCATACAAATGAAACAAGCCAGAAAGCAATGCGCCTTGCTCGTACTTGCTTATAAAAATAATCAGTAAAGTAAAAAACTAGACTGATTGCATACAAGACGATCATCACCTCATAAAGCCTTGTCATGGTCAAATCCGCCAATAGACATCCCTTCTTTGTAGTGAAATTGTAATGCTGAAATAAGAAAACAAAAAACGTTTTCGTATCCTAAGTTTACCATACAGATACGAAAACGCCTCATGTAATATCAGTAGAGAATCCAATTGCATAAAACCACTTCGTACAGCTTCAGTGTACAAAACGCAATAGATAATTTAGAAAGAATACTTTGGTTCAGCAGAAGTTTGAGTTGCCTGTGCGCGTTCTTTACGCTCAAGCTCTTGCTTCGTCATCTCTTGAACTTCAGCTTCCACAGCTTCTTCTATACCAAAAATTTGTTGGAATAAACGTAACTGTTCATTTGCTTTTGGAGAATTGGCCATTTCTTTAGCCTGTAAGATTGGCTCTTTTAATAATTGATTAATAATTGATTTTGTATGTTTACTTAAAATTTTACGTTCACGTTCCGTTAAATCTGGCATTTTGTTCTCGATACTAGTCATCGTCTCTTCTTGAATACGATTTGCTTTTTTACGTAATGCAGAAATCACAGGTACGACACCAAGTGTTGACACCCAGTCTTTAAATTGAATCACTTCATGCCCAATCATATCCGTAATATCAGCAGCAGCACGTTCGCGCTCAGCTAAATTGGCTTCGACAATTCCTTGTAAATCATCAATATCATACAAGAACACATTTGGTAAATCGCCAACACGTGGATCGATATCACGAGGAACAGCTATATCTACCATAAATAACGGTTTTCCTTTACGCAAACGTTCGACAAATTGCATGAGCTCATAATCAATGACATAATCTGTTGCACCAGTCGATGTAATTAAAATATCTGCTTCTAATAAGGAACATTGTAATTCCTTCATAGATTTAGCTTGACCATGGAATTTTGCGGCTAAGCTTTCCGCTTTTTCAAACGTACGATTAATCACGGTTACTTTTCCTACTCCACTGCCGTAGAGATTTTCAATCGCAAGCTCCCCCATTTTCCCTGCGCCTAGAATAGCTACATGCTTACGTTGTAAAGAGCCAAAAATTTTCTTTGCTAATTCTACTGCTGCATAAGAAACGGATACCGCATTCTCGCCGATAGCTGTCTCATTATGTGCTCGCTTTGCAAATGTTACCGCTTGTTTAAATAGTTGATTGTAAACCGTCCCTGTCGTGCCAATCTCTTGTCCACTTAAAAAGCTTTTTTTTACTTGCCCTAAAATTTGTGTTTCACCTAGAACCATTGAATCGATCCCAGCTGTCACTTTAAATAAATGTTCGACTGCCTCATCCTCTTCACGAATTGTTAAATACGAAGAAAATGTCTCCACAGGCAAGTCAAACCAATCTGCTAAAAATTGTTTCACAAAATGACGTCCAGTATGCAATTGATCCACAACAGCATAAATTTCTGTACGATTACATGTCGAAACAATAACGTTTTCTAATATACTTTTCTGCTTTTGCAGCGCTTCCATTGCCTGAGGTAGTTCACTCTCAATGAATGATAACTTCTCTCTTATTTCAACAGGCGCTGTTTTATAATTCAAGCCTACTACGATGGTATGCATGAATAACACCTCACACGTTCTAATTCACAAATCTCATTATAGCACAGTTCGACAATAGTTCATCTATAATTTGTGAACATGTCATGAAGAACCGCATTCCGTTACCTACATTAGAATTATTATAAACTAAGTGTAACAAATTATACGTTTTGTTTCAAATTAAAAAACTGCCCCTAGATGGCGGCAGTTTTTTCCATTAATTTGTGATGGAAACAGTTTTCATTGAAATAATATTTCCATCTTTATCGTATGCGATTAAGTCAATCTCATTGCTAACTTTAAAGTCCTGCATAGTTTGTACTGTTTTCGTTAACATAAACACATGATCACTACGTTTTAGCAACTCGAATTGTACATCTCCACTAATTGATTTGTAACGTACATTAATCTTCGCAACGTTTGGACAATTACCATCAATACGAGCGCTCATTGTGAGATAGCCTTTTCGTAATGACACATTGGCTTCTTCAAATAAATCATCAGGATTGATACAGCTTGATGCTGGAGTTTTACATAAAATAGCATCAATCAACTTTTGGAACACCTGATGCAATTGTAAATTATCAAGCGCATGATAATAAGCTCCGCCTGTTTCTGTAGACAGTTGCATTAACGTAGCATCATTTATTTGTGATTTCTTGCCCATACTCACGGTATATATTTTTACACCTTGCTTTTTCGCATCATTAATAGCTTTTATCATTTTTGATTTGCTTGTTTTCCCATCAGATACAACCACAATAGCCTTAGCTGTTTTTGTATCGTTTGAGAATTTCGTTAATGCAATATCAATACCTGCAAAAATATCTGTAGCACCTTTATCTTTAGATGCTTTATAGAGGTCCTTCTTCAATACCGCATCTGTTGTACCCTCACCAAGAATTGTTGCCTTTGTGTTGGTTTCGATAACAATGTTATTTTTCGCCTTCAATTGATTGATGAATTCAATCATTTTCTTACCACGATAATTCGTTGGATCAACAGCCTTCATAGAAGAAGAATAATCCACTACATAAGCCATTTCTGTTGCTAATGAGCATGAATTTTTACTGAAGTTCGGATTAGTGAAAATATCTTTGGTCACTGTTTTATCTTTTAAACCCTTCAAAATCGTTGCATAGCGAGGGTCTATTGGATTGACAAGGGTTGCTTCTACTTTGGATTTCCCATAAATAATGGAATCAAAGTATGCAACAGCCGTACCTGGACTACCTGTATTGTTTAATGGATCTGAAGTATTCGTAATAAATGAAGCTGTTTTTTCTACTCCATCAAACTTAATTTTCACTGTTCCTTGATAATCCGTAACAGGTTCTCCACCAGGACGAACTAAAGTCACCATGACTTTTGTATATCGATCCTTGCCAGATGGTCTAGAAGCAGCATCTGCACTTTCTTTCAATGCCTCTACTCGTTTTTTATAGGCCTCTACTTGTCCTAGTAGCTTCCCGCCTTGATATTTTAATAGTACCGTACGATCATAGTTACTTAAGTTTGTAAAGATAGAATAAATTTTCATGACACTATCATAATGTTCTAGTGTCAATTTTTTTTCTTCTGGCATATGGTTCATAAGCTGGATGATGGCTCCAACTGGGTTAATGTTCTCTACCTGAGAGGCGATAGCATCATCAATACCTTGAACACGATAAATCGGACGACCATCTTCAGAAATCATATACATAATTTCTGTTTTAGCTGGGGATGTTACAGAGTTATCCAAACGACGATTTAAAAGTTCCTCAAATAGATAAACAGAAATATTGTAGTTTTCAAATTGTAAAATAGCATTTTCATAGCCTAGGGCTGGATATCTAGAATCTGAGCCTCCGTAACGTAAATAGACATTTTGTACATTACCTAAAGCGTCTGTTACATTAGTTTGCTGCCCAATACTAAATAGCTTTTTATCCCCATCATACTTCAATGGAACTGGTGCGTACACATCAATTAAGTTTTGTGTGAAGAACTCTGGCAATTTCTCATATGGGACATATGGTGGTGTCACATTGCCATTATCATCATCTGTATTTGTAGGATCATATACTTGGTAATCAATACGCAATTCTGGTTGTGGTGAATAACGCACCTCTGCTTTTAATTTTTGCCCAACAAGACACTTCATTGCTGGATCAGTGTTATTAACTAATTCAAAGGAAATAATGTCACGAGCAGATTTCATTAATTTTGGTGCTACAACAATAGCTGACACAGTTGAACCATCAGATTGGACAGTTCTAACTGCTTCACCGGAAGTATCGATAATCGTACCGTAATTTGAAGTCACACGGAATGTATAGGATTTATCATCCGCAATAGGATCACCATTACAAGCCTTTAACGATACCGTCACAAGTGTTGAATCCACTTCATTCGCAATTAAATCAGGTTTTTCCACCACAATACTTTGCAATGCATTATTTACATACTCGGGTCCAGTAAAATCATTGGAATTATCCTTTGGTTCTTCAAAATCAGCACTATTGGAGCCCATAAACCCTGGTGGTAACGTAATGCTATCATTATCACGGCCAGCCGCACTACGTGTTAATCCTTGTACTGCAAAGTTACCATTTTGAACTGCTCTGTATAAGAATGTTGCGACATCACCACGCGTTAATTTTGTTGATGGATTAAAGCTTGCAAATGTCTTTTTGCCTGAACTACTTGTAGATAAATTATTTGAATATAAATATTGAACTGCCTGTGGTTCATCTAAATCCACACCTTTAAAAGCAGCATATATTCGTGCAAATTGACCCCGAGTAATCGCTTTTGATCGATTAGCATTTACGTGCGTTCCATTAAACGGTAAATAAAAGTCACTATAAAAGTTATAAGCCACACTATCGATATAAGATAATGCGTAGTTGCGGTCTAGCTTAGCAAACATAAGGACAAGCTCTCGATCTGTCACTTGCTCATTTGGTAAAAAGTTATTGGCATTGTTCAAAGACATCAATTCATTGTCAACAGCCCAAGAAATGGCTTTATAGTTGCTACTATTTGTCGGAACATCTCTAATTGTTGTTGCTGCTTGTGTAACAACAGGTGTTGCTGTCATCAAGAGAAGCATGAAGCACAGCATAGTAAGCCATGCTTTTTTTATATATGTCATGGTAGTTCAGCCCTTTCTTTAGTTAAAGAACAATATGTCATCACGATAGTTTTGTTTTAAGTCGTCCTCCAAATATTTCAGGAATCGTTCTAGGACAACGGAAGCTTCTGCACGAGATAGCGGCTTATTTGGATTAAAACGTCCGGCAGAATCGCCAATCATCAATCCAAGCTCATTGGCGATATAGATACCATCTCTTGCATAGTTCGGAATTTGATTGTCATCAGTAAATTTCGTTAAATAGCCAGGATTCGGCGCTCTATTTTCTAGTCCTAAGGCACGAACAAAGATAGTAGCAGCCTGTGCTCTTGTGATAGCACCATTAGGCATGAAATAATCGGCAGAAACCCCTTTAATGATTCCTTTATTTAAGGCTGATTCAATATAGGAATAGTCTTTAGTCGATCGTTTTAAATCCTTAAAGACACTTGCAGTAGGAGCCTTTCTTGATTTCTTCTCTTCAAACACGCGTAAGTCAACTGCTTTACCAATAGCTGTAGTAAAATCAATACGTTTCATTGGCGTTTTAGGTGAGAAGAAATTGCTTGAATCCGAATAAATACCTAGAGAATAAAGTTTTTCAATTGCTTCTTTCGCATAATGGTTTGTTAAATCCCGGAATTTAGGAATAATAAGGCGTTCAATAGTTGGCATATATTCTGTATCTAAATCTAGTGTGCCTTTTTGTCCTGAAGCTAAATTATAAGTGTATTCCGATATAACATCCTTTTCACTGACAACAGCATATCCACCTTCGAAGCTGCCTAAAGTACCTAGATTCTCCTCGTAATTCAAGACACGTGATTTACTTGTAGATACACGATTTTTCACATGGCTTGTCTTACCATCACTAAATGTATAAACAGACTCTGAAATTTGTGTTTCAGTTGCACCCCAAAAGTTTTCATAGCCTGCATGTCTGCTATCAGTTTCAATTGTAATCGTGTTTTTAACCGCATTTTTCCCTTTGCCAGTTTCATAAGCATAGGTCTTTCTCGAAATTACATTTCCCGAGTAATAATCAGAAGCTGCGCGATTATCTGTAACAGTTCCTTGGGAAAATTGATAATCGACTAAAGAATAAGTAATCGATCCGATAGTAATTTTTTCAGTATATTTCTTAACCTCTCCATTAGAAGTTTTCTGACCAATACTTGCATAATCCACAACATCTGACTCATAGGCAATGTTTCTTGTTAATGTAGCGCCATTGTTGCCAGTTAACTTCATACTATACGTTTCAGTTAGTTTGCCCTTGGATTCTTTTTGTGAAATTTTAATATCTTTGCTTGTTCCTTTAAAAATAACAGGTGACCCTGAAAGAAATATCGCTTCCTCATATGTATATTCATTTTTCACGGCACCCGTTGTTTCTAATGAAGCAGCAGAAGCACTGAATGGCGTAATCGAATTAATGACAAAAATAGCCAGAACGACTAACACTAATTTTGACCAATGTTTTTGCATGCGTTTATCCTCTCTTTCACTGTACATAAAGTGAATCATGATGCTAGCTTTAAACTCTAAAACAAAAATCTGCTTATCCTTCGAAAGTATTGACAATTTTAGCCTATAAGCCTAAGCGAAGAATTCTTTTTAATCAGGAATACATCGCCTTTTTTGCTAATACTGTTCGCATTAGACTCGCAGATTTTTTAATTTGTTATTTACATTAATCTACTAAAATAAAATGTCCCTTCACAAAGCGATCCGATAATACAACTAAACGATCCGATGGCTGTAAATCAGAGGCCTGAATCACTTTGCCTGCTTTTATCAGTGTCGCTTGGTCAATATTCATATTAATCATCTCACCTGCTTCATACCAACGGCCATTTTGCCATTGACTAACACTCTTAACATTAATGACAGCAGGGTACGTTGATTTCACAGATTGCAACTTCCCTGTAAGCATTAATGGTGCAACAGGCTTCGCATTATCTAAAATATGAAGTGCTTGTACATGGCCATCCTTCACATAGAAGTAACCATAATGGCCCTCGGATAAATAAAGTTCAATATCAGGCATAACACTATAGGTTCTATTTCCGTCATCAACTTTTGCCTTTGTTGAATTACTTACAGAAAGTACAGTACGATCCGTTTTCTTGAAAACATTGGATTCAATTTTCATAGCATCATCAATTTCAATCAGATATCCATCAGCTTGAGATAATCGTCCATAATATAATTCATGACCAGCTAAGTTTGGTGACATAAAGCTATCACTCGTCACTTGCACTACCTGTGCATAATGATCACGGGCAGCACCATCTGCAATCACAAATGCAGTACCATAAGCCATAAGCCCCGTTGGTTCAATTAAACGTCCATTACGAATTAAAATAGTTCCGTTATGGAAATACATTGAACCCGCTGTTTTAAGCTTTAACAGTTTGTAATCTGTATCCACAGATAGCATTGGTTCATAATAAGTGCGCTCATTGTTTTTTAATACTACAATTTTCTCTATAACTTCTTTTCCAAATTGTTTTACAGTCGCGTAGTATGCTTCACTACCAATATAATTTTTAAGTTGACCCTTCTCTACTTTAGTATTTCCAACATATATTGGCACCTTGGAAGTAAAAGGCATCGTTGAAAGGTCTGTAGTAATTTTAGAGCCAAACTGCCAGTTAACAAAAGCATGTTGATTTTTGACAGTTAATTTATTGGCATTAGGGTTTACCGCTTGTATTTCGCCTTTATATAGGTTTTCTACTAGAGTACCCGTTTCACTTATCGCTATTTTAGTAACGATAGAAGTATTTTTATTCTTCAAGCTCAATTTAATTCGATCTCCAACATACAGTGCACTGATATCTGTTGCTGATGAGCTTTTTTGATAAACGGTTTCTTTATTTATATAATAGATAGATTCTGCACCAACATCTGGTTTTACCATAATAAATAATCCATTAGGATCAATACTCGTTACAACACCAGCAATTGTTGTACTGTTGCCTCCAGTCGATGGAACATTCGTTTCTGTTGGTAAATTTGATTTCCCTCGTAGTTCCACCACACTTCTTAAAGAAATGTCAGCTTCCACTTCCATACCCAGTTTAAAACCTTCTATAGTTGTGGACGTATTATTAATAAATAATCGAGTGTTCTTATTGATATTGTAGGTTACAGTACGCCCTCGATCATTTTGCAATGTCACTTTACTAAGCTGCTTTTCAATCGTGCCATCTGGTTTTGTATATTCTGAATATGTTACATCGACAAAGGTACCAGTCACTAGTTGGGCTGCCTTAGCTGTTTGGTTAAAGGAAAAAACTAGAACCATTAGTAACATAATCGATAGTATGTATGAATACTTTTTCAAAACTGCTGCCTCCTTGCTAAAATTTAGTCATGAATAGTATATCGTATTATTGGTAGTTTTTCTCATTCATAAAGTTACAATTTCTATCGCTACCCGTTAATTTTTAAAAGTAGAGGTAGCTTTCAATTAAAGCTACCTTTCCTGCTCAGACCTGAACATCAATTGTATGTCCAGCTGTCGGATGTGGAGCATCTAACATTTCAACTAATTGTTCTGTGTTTTGCTGTTGCATCTCCATCGCTTGTTTTGTTACAGCTAAAGATACATTTTGCATAAGTGTTGCTTGATTCATTGCCATCGATAAAGCTGCTATATCCATACAGTCCACCTCCTATCTACCTTATCGGTCAAATATTTAATTTCTCAAGTATATTCTCCAACTTTCTCTCCATACCTTATACAAAAATAAAAAGCATCTACAGTCCTAATCAATAGAACCAATAGATGCTTTTTTTTACATTCTATTTTCGATAGTTCGCCAAGCCTCTTCAAAACCAAGGCCTGATTCTGAAGAAAAGACAATAAGTGGATCATTTTTTTCCATCTCCAATGTCTCTTTGACAATTTTTTTATGCTTATCCCATTTACCTTTTGGAATTTTATCTGCCTTTGTTGCAATCACAATGCAAGGAATATTATAATGCTTTAAAAAATCATACATCATGCGATCATCTGCCGTTGGAGGATGACGCAAATCAACAATTTGTACAACTGCTTTTAATTCTTGGCGCCCTGTAAAGTAACGCTCAATCATTTTTCCCCACGCTTCACGCTCTGATTTCGAAACCTTAGCATAACCATAACCTGGAACGTCTACAAAAAATAATTGTTCTTCGATTTTATAGAAGTTAAGTGTTTGTGTCTTACCTGGTTTTGACGAAATACGCGCTAAAGCTTTACGTCCGATCATTCGATTAATGAAGGAAGATTTCCCTACATTTGAACGACCAGCTAATGCAAATTCTGGCAGTCCATCTTCTGGATATTGGTCTGGTCTTACCGCACTAATGACCATTTCGACATTATGGACTTTCATTTTTCTAAATACCTCCGTCCAGTGCATAGGCTAATACTTCATCTGCCGATGACACTAGTTTAAATGTAAGTTGCTCACGGACACTGTCAGGAATATCTTCTATATCGCGTTCATTATCCTTTGGACAAATAATAGTCGTTAATCCTGCACGATGAGCACTTAATGTTTTTTCTTTCAAACCACCTATAGGTAGTACTCGACCACGTAATGTGATCTCGCCTGTCATCCCTACTTCCCTGCGAATCGGTCGGTTAAGAATTGCAGAGACAATGGCTGTTGCCATTGTAATACCTGCAGATGGTCCATCTTTAGGGACAGCACCTTCTGGAACATGAATATGAATATCATGTGTATCAAAGTATTCTGGATCTACTTGAAGCTGCTCCATTTTTGTTCGAACATAGGATAAAGCAGTTTGAGCTGATTCCTTCATGACATCTCCCAGCTTACCTGTTAGTTGCAATTTGCCTTTTCCAGGGGTTAAGGATACTTCAATTTGTAACGTGTCGCCACCAACTGTTGTGTAAGCAAGACCAGTTGCAACCCCTACTTGATTTTCCTTTTCAGCCTGTCCATAACGGAAACGGTGTTTACCAAGCAATTCTTGTAAGGATTTTGAGCTAACCGTCACTCGTTTTTTCTCACCAGAGACAATTATTTTGGCAATTTTACGACATAGCGTAGCAATTTGACGTTCTAAACCACGTACCCCAGCCTCACGTGTATAATAACGTATTATATCAATTACTGCTTCATCTTTAATAACAACTTGTGTCTTTTTCAAACCGTGTTCTTTCAATTGCTTAGGAATTAAATGATTATTTGTAATTTGCGCTTTTTCAATTTCTGTATAGCCCGCTATAGAAATTACTTCCATACGATCTAACAATGGCCCTGGAATACTACTTAAATCATTGGCAGTGGCAATAAATAGGACATTAGATAAATCATATGTTTCCTCGATATAGTGATCACTAAATGTATTGTTTTGCGCAGGGTCTAAAACTTCTAGCATTGCTGCTGCAGGATCTCCTCTGAAGTCATTAGACATTTTATCAATTTCATCTAATAAAAATACCGGGTTAATGGTACCAGCCTTTTTCATTCCTTGGATAATACGACCTGGCATAGCGCCGACATACGTACGACGGTGCCCACGAATTTCAGATTCATCACGAACCCCACCTAATGAAATACGAATAAATTTACGATCTAAGCTTTCCGCGATGGAGCGAGCTAATGAAGTTTTCCCCACCCCTGGTGGTCCCGCTAAGCAAAGTATTGGGCCACGAAGTGAATTTTTCAACTGACGTACAGCTAAATATTCAAGAACCCTTTCTTTAACTTTTTCTAAGCCAGCATGATCACGATTCAAAATGTTCTCAGCATGATCGATACTCATACGATCCTCAGTTGCATTTGTCCAAGGTAATGAAATGAGCCAATCGATGTAATTTCGGATAACGCCACTCTCGGCACTAGCACTTGGAATTTTTTCATATCTATCTAATTCTTTTAGTGCCACTTCTTTTGTCGACTCTGGCATCCCAGACTCATCAATGGATTTTCGTAATTCGGCTACTTCACCCGTTTTTCCTTCACGATCGCCAAGCTCTGTTTGGATAGCCTTCATCTGTTCACGTAAATAGTACTCTTTTTGCGTGCGCTCCATCGATTGCTTTACTTTTGAATTAATCTTCTTTTCCAGATCGAGTACTTCTTGCTCATCATGCAAACGAATAATTAAGTGATCTAGTCGTTTTTTTACATTTAGCATTTCCAATACTTCTTGCTTATCTGCAATTTTAAAAGGCAAATGTGATGCAATAATATCTGCTAAACGTCCAGGTTCCTCAATATCTGCAACAGTGTTGATGGTTTCGGCTGTTATTTTATTAGATGATTTGGCATATTTTTCAAAATACGTTAAGAGTGTACGCATTAAAGCTTGCGTTTCCACATCCTTATCCAACAAATCCTCTTTTACATCAATATCAACCAATGTATAATTTTCTAGCGCATGATAGTTTTTCCAAGAAGCACGCGCAACTCCTTCAACTAAAATTCGCAACGTACCATTTGGTAATTTTAACATTTGTTTGACATAAGCCATTGTACCAATCGCATATAAATCTTGTTCTTCTGGCTGTTCATCGTGCATTTCCTTTTGTGTTACCAATAAAATCATCTGGTCCTCTAACATTGCCTGTTCTAGCGCCGCTACAGAACGATTTCTACCCACATCAATATGTAACACCATCGATGGGAATACTAAAAGTCCACGTAAAGGTAATAATGGTACATTTGTTGTTTTTTGTATAGTTACCATGCGGGTATTCACCTCCGTCAAAATTTTCATGTTCAATTCCCGCGCTACTAGTATGTGTTTAAAAAACTGATTCACACTAGTTATTGAAACGAGCCAAAAATTTCTACAAGTCAGTTGGCCAATATGTAAGAATGAATAAAAAGCTGACTGTCGATATGTGCGAACATTGCACAATCGAAGTCAGCTAATTACTCTTTATCTCATAACGGTAGACAGCCAATTCTATACGCTATGCTGAAGTTTTTGTGTCGCTACCTTCATCGAGTTCAGTGCCATCTTCAAGAAGCAATTTCGGTTTTTCTTTATCCGTAATTGTTTTTGCAGTAATGATACATTTTTTTACGTCTTCACGTGAAGGCAGTTCGTACATTACATCAAGCATCGTTGACTCAATTATTGAACGAAGACCACGTGCACCTGTTTTACGCTCGATTGCTTCCTTCGCAATTTCCGCAAGCGCACCTTCATCAAACTCAAGCTCAACACCGTCTAGTTCAAGCATTTTCTGATATTGCTTAGCTAGTGCATTTTTAGGCTCCGTCAAAATTTGTACAAGTGCAGCTTCATTTAATTGCTCTAGGCTAGCTAGTACTGGTAATCGACCAATGAACTCTGGTATTAGACCAAATTTCAGTAAATCCTCAGGAATCAGCTTAGACATGATAGAACCTTCATCTACGTCCACTATATTCGGATCTGATCCAAATCCAATTATTTTTTCACCTTGGCGACGTTTAATGATGGATTCAATACCATCGAATGCTCCACCTACAATGAATAGAATATTGGTTGTATCGATTTGTAAAAACTCTTGATGAGGATGTTTTCGGCCACCTTGTGGTGGAACACTTGCAACAGTTCCTTCTAAAATTTTAAGAAGTGCTTGTTGAACACCTTCGCCAGAAACATCACGTGTAATGGATGGGTTTTCTGACTTACGTGCAACTTTATCAATTTCATCAATATAGATAATACCTTTTTCAGCGCGTTCGATATCATAATCTGCTGATTGGATTAGCTTTAATAAAATATTTTCAACGTCCTCACCAACATATCCTGCTTCAGTTAATGAAGTAGCATCCGCGATGGCGAATGGAACATTTAATATACGTGCTAACGTTTGAGCTAATAAAGTTTTACCGCTACCAGTTGGGCCGATTAACACAATGTTCGATTTTGCCAATTCTACATCATCAATTTTACTGTTTGTATTGATGCGTTTATAGTGATTATAAACCGCAACTGCTAATGCTTTTTTAGCACGCTCTTGTCCAATTACATACTCATCTAAAATCGTTAGAATCTCTTTTGGTTTTGGAATATCTTGAAATTCGATTTCCTCTTCTACACCTAGTTCCTCAACAACGATTTCTGAACAAAGCTCAATACACTCATCACAAATATACACACCAGGACCTGCTACTAATTTACGTACTTGTTCTTGTGGTTTTCCACAGAATGAGCATTTTAAATTGCCTTTTTCATCATTAAATTTGAACAATATGTTTCACCCCTATTCAAGCAACAATCTTACAAGATTATTGAACCTTTATCAAATAAATTGTCTGCATCATTTACGCCTTCGCATTCATGCAAGTAGATTATAACGTCATGTTGTTTACTTCCTTCGCCGTCTGCAGCATATTTTTCAGGAACCCATTTGCGTAACCTTTCGTTACCTAAGGTCTCGGTTCTTCACTACTGACACATAAGATTCAAGCTGTCATCAACTACTGATTTCTCGATCAGCTACATAGCTTTTTATTTATAAATCTACTACATTCATCTACAAAGGCTTTGTTCATTCGAAGATATGTTGATTGTTAATGTCCTTATGATCTTACAGAATGAAGTTAAATGAGCATCGTGTAAAAATAAAAACAATACTATGTATGTGAAGTGTAAAGTGAGTCGTACTAAACTTTAAGGGGACTGATTTTTAGTTGATGTGATAAAACAAGGCACGGTTTAATGCCGTACCTTGTTTTTTTTAGCTATCTAATTACATAAAATCTTATTCAGTAATTTTAGCGTTTTCTACTAAAAACTCAACTGTTTTTTGGATTTTGATGTCGTTTTCAAGTACTGCCGTACCACCTAAAGCACCTGTGATTTGCTCTTTAGTCATGTTGAATTGAGCAGCCATTTTTTCTAATTCTGCTTCAATATCAGCTTCAGTTGCTTCAATTTTTTCAGCTTCAGCAATCGCTTCTAGTGTTAAAGATACACGTACACGGCTTTCTGCTTCTTCTTTCATTTGACCACGTAAATCTTCTTCTGATTGACCAGAGAATTGGTAGTATAAATCTAAGTTCATACCTTGTGTTTGTAGACGTTGGCCAAACTCTTGTAACATACGATCAGTTTCAGAGTTAATCATACCTGCTGGTACTTCAAACTCAGCATTTTCAGAAGCTTTTTCTACTAGCTCATCACGAAGAGCTGCATCAGATTCAGCTACCTTTTGTGCTGCAGTTTGTTCTTTAATTTTAGCGCGTAAAGCTTCTACGCTTTCCACTTCTGAATCTAATTCTTTTGCGAATTCATCATTTAATTCAGGAAGAACTTTTGTTTTAACTTCTTTCACTGTTACTTTGAAAGTAGCTTCTTTACCTGCTAATTCAGCCGCATGGTATTCTTCTGGGAATGTAACAACTACATCTTTAGATTCGCCAGCTTTCACACCAGTTAATTGCTCTTCAAAACCAGGAATGAAAGAACCTGAACCGATTTCTAGTGGGTAGTCTTCACCTTTACCACCTTCAAAAGCTTCGTCACCTACGAAACCTTCGAAATCAATTACTGCTGTATCGCCTTCAACGATTGCTTCATCTTCTTTAATTTCTAGTTCAGCTTTACGAGCTAATTGCTCTTGAATTTGAGCATCTACTTCTTCATCAGTTACTTCAACTGGAAGCTTAGCTACTTCTAGACCTTTGTAGTCACCTAGTTTTGGTTCTGGTTTAACTGTTACTTGTGCAGTGAATGAGAAATCTTGACCATGTACAAAGTTTTCTGTACCTGCGATTTCTGGGTAATCAACTGGCATAATTCCAGCTTCATCGATTGCCTTTGCATAAGAATCAGGAACGATAATTTCTAATGCATCTTGGTATAAAGATTCGATACCAAAACGTTGTTCGAACATTTTACGAGGCATTTTACCTTTACGGAAACCTGGTACATTAATTTGTTTTACAACTTTTTTGAACGCTTGGTCCATTGCTGCATCTACTTCTGCAGCTGGTACTTCAATTGTAAGAGTACCGATATTACCTTCTTGTTTTTCCCATTTTGCTGACATGTATAAATACCTCCAAATAAATAATCAAGTTTAGGATGTTAGACAATTCATTCGTAACTACGATTTTGACAACCATTTTAGTATAACATAGATGTGTATAGTTTCAACTTTTTTCATGCCTAATGTAGTTCTGTTAGCTTTTCTAACATTTGTAAAAAGTCTACGATTTCATCATCCATTTCTTTCACATTTCCTAGCATTGATGATACAAAATCTATATAACTATAGGCTACATCCTCTGCCACAAAAGGATGCCATTCAAAGGGAAATGTGACAATAGCATGTTTCGCCATTAAATATTGTACCATTTCTAACGTCGTTGGGTCTTGTGCCAACTTATCTTCAATTATATTTTTTATTTCACCATATTGTGGTAATTGATTAGGTAACGATAGTTGTGCTGGGTTTATCGTTTTTGAATGCCCTAATTTCGAAACCATAATATCCATTGAAACTTCCTGTTCAACTAATAAGATTAAAGCCAAGCTCTGGACAAAAGGATGAACGGTCGAACTTTCAATAATTTCTTGCAATGCCGTTTTTAATTGCCTTACATTGGTATCCATCAGACGATGTAATTTTATAGATTGCTCATTGGCTGTTAGTGCACTGAATTTTTCTAGTTCATATTCCTGCTCCTCAATAAACTGTTGCACATTTTCTTTTTTTTCAAGATTTTTAGATACTTCTCTATTAAGGTTTTTTAATCGTTCAAATTTCTCCACTTGATCACTTGGCAGTACGCTTTCCTCAAGGAGGGTTGTGATTAACGTCTCTACTTGATGGTATTCCTTCAGCTGCATACAAATTGTAATGTACAATTCCATGACTTCCACATACATGGTTGTCCCCATGGCAAAAAGCTGTTCACAAACACCTTTCGCTTTGTCATAATCCTTTAACTCGTATAGAGCAAAGGCATAAGCACTAAGTGCAAATTCATCACCCGTTTCATATATAAAGGCCTTTTCAAAACTTGCAATAGCTTTCTCATATTGATAATTTTCTGCAAACATATGCCCTTCACGTATTAATGTTTGGACAGCTCCTGGAAAAACAACAATATTGTCATGTTTAATGACATGACGCTTACGTTTTGTCATTCCCCTCACCTCCTCCGTTCTATTTTTCTTTTCAATTATTTACTAAAAATATCCACAAGTTTCTTATTTTTTACAAAAATAATTGTTTTTACATTCATATTTTGTAATAAAATGTATTATAATTACATTAGTCGAAAATCTATTACAACTTGCAGACTTTCTACACGGTTGTCTGCATCCAGAAAATCAAGTTCTTAACAAGGAGTGGAATACATGCAATTACTAGATACAATCACAGAATTTGACCATTGTATCTCACCTGCATTCGAGGCATTATCGATTAAAGTCATTTCATTTTCTACAGCGGACGGACCTACTCAAGATAGTCCGATTGAATTTGAATTTTTAACACGTACAAAAATTGATGTTTACACGCAAGAGGCTAGCACTTATCTTTTACGTATTCTTGGAACAATCCCCGGTTCTATTGCAATTGGACATCAAAATGAAACTCTTTCTATAATTCCTCAAAAAGTAAATATTGAATGTAATGACAAACTGTTACATGTTGACAAAAAAGATATGCATCAAATTTTACAACATCCTGAGCCGAATCGTCATTACAGTGAATGGCTTATTGATGCTATAAAAAATACCAATATTCTCGTTGAGCTGAAGACAAACCAACACTCACTGATTGAGTGGCCAATCGGTATAAAGTCAGCCGCCATAATATAGGTAGAGATAGACATACTTCATCGGTATGTCTTTTTTTGTTACTCCTATTTAAGCATTTCCATTTTGTTGCGTTTCTATCATAACAACTTTCTATAGCTTCTGGAAATAATATTATAGCAACTCTCAACATTAAAGTATTTGTATACTTACCGTCCATCAGGATTGCAAATTGGTCGATTTGCTTAAAAAAAGAGCTATAATAATAGAACAATCCTTATGATGGAGGCACATTTAAATATGAATTTAAAAGAAACACTACAATCTTTTTCTACCATGACACTGCATGAACGTCAGGCAATGATGAAGGACAAAGGAGAATGGCTCTTACAGGAAATGATGATTCATATTGGCTCAACTGATGCTGAATTGCGCGATCATTTAATTTATCGTACGTTTATTAATTTACTGAGTGATAATTTATTAAGCACACAACAATTACAATTTTTATTTGAAACAGCAACTAGTGATAACTCCTTATATTTACATATCGGAGAAGCGCCAACAGACAGTGTCTTTACTAGGTCATTCTCTGCATTGCTTATTGCAGGTTTGCTTGCAAAGGATGCCGAGATGCTTGTTTTAAAGGACGATGAGTTGCAACCGTTTTTTAAAAAAATTGGACGTTATCTATTATTAGAGCAAGATACAAGAGGTTACGTACAGAATAAAGGATGGGCACATAGTATTTCACATGGAGCTGATTTAGCCGCCATGACCATTAAACACCCAAAATTCGATTTGCAATATGCTCCGTCCATTTTACATGCACTAAAGCTTGCCACTTGGAAAGGTACAGTCTATGTTAACGATGAAGAAGAGCGATTAATTAACATCGTAGATGCTTTATTACAACAAAATTACTCGGAGGAAGCTTTGATTGAATTTGTTGAACAAGCCTTTGACAAATTTGAAATGCATTTAATGACTCAAGGTTATAACGAAAGCTTTTTTAGTGGGCGTACTTGTACATTAAACTTCATGAAGACATTATATTTTTCTTTAAAAATGAATAATAAAGCCCCTCTATTACAAAATACAATTTATGGACAAGTAGCCAAATGGCTAAAGCTTGGTGACTGACTAAAAAATGCTGATTCAATACGTTTCTTTCTCAAAAACATGAAAAATTTCTACCATACTAGCAAACTAAGACTTTTCTTAGTTTGCTTTTTGTTTTTCAAACAGAATATGGATATGTAAATTTATGTATAATCAAGAAAACTATTTGTTATATTAACATAATTAATAACACTCCCCATTTATTCCCTTTTCAATCATTCCTTTCATTGATAGTTCATCCTAATGTTTCCATACAAAGACTCTTTAGCTACTCCTTTTATATAAAAAAGGCAAATAAAAAACATTATTATGCCCGATGAGATACTGATTTTATTACAAAACAGCGTCCAAAATGTGAAATGCAATTTTTCATAAAAAAAACTATTTACTTAGTTAAACATGAAGAATCCAGTGTTTTCAACGTTTCCACAGTGTTTAATGAACAAAACCTTAAAATACCAATACTAAAATAACGATTTTTGTTCAAAAAATGTTCAAATTCAATGTATCTTTACTATCTTTTTCATAACAAAATTATGTTTTTTCTTAAAAACAGGGCGTATAATCCAATGTGCAAACAACGACAAGATGTGACAATCGTTATAGACATGTACGTATGTGAAACGATTGCACAAATCATTGATTTTGCTAACGCTTGCATTAGACCAATCAACTTCAAGATTTATGTTTCATATTGAACCATGCCATTGTAAATTCTTAAGTTGTTGATTGGTACGCCAAGATAAAAGAGGTGACCTCAGTATCCACTATTTATAAATGTGAACTGACAAAAAACACATGAATTTTATGAATAGCCGTTCTATAGAAAGGAGTCAAACATGAAGAAAAAATTAAGTTTAATGTTTGTAGCATTGGGTGCTCTTGCACTTCTTTCTGGATGTGAGCCATTAACAGTGTTCAATCCTAAAGGGCCAAATGCCGAAACATTATCAAACACAATTATTTTATCCATTATTACAATGGCCTTTATATTACTAGTCGTGTATGTGCTTTTAGCCTTTATGCTAACTAAATATCGTGCATCTAAAACAGCTGCTGATTATGAGCCACCTCATGAAGAGGGTAGCCATCTTCTAGAAATCACATGGACAGTAATTCCAATTATTATTGTTGCATTCTTGGCCGTTGTAACTGTAAGAACAACATCTACTGTAGAGGCTCAGCCAGCAGGATATGACGATAAAGAACCTTTAGTAATTTATGCTTCATCATCAAACTGGAAATGGCATTTTAGTTACCCTGAAGAAGGTGTTGAAACAGTTAACTATGTCAACATTCCAGTGGATCGTCCAATTGAGTTTAAATTATACTCATTTGGTCCGATCACAAGTTTCTGGATTCCTCAATTAGCAGGTCAAAAATATGCCATGAGTGATATGTTAACAACCATTCACCTTGCTGCAGATGAGGTGGGTTCATTCATGGGACGTAACTCTAACTTCAATGGACGCGGATTTGCAGAAATGGAATTTGAAGCACAATCTATGACACAAGAAGACTTCGACAAATGGGTAGCTGATGTTAAAGCAAAAGAAAAACCATTAACAGAAGAAAAATTTGATGAGCTTTTAAAGGCTGAGCATGTTGGTCGCCAAAGCTTCTCATCTACACACTTAGAATTCAGCCCTGCCCCAATGGAACATGGTAAAAACATGAAAATGGGTGACATGGATCATGGTGACATGTCTGAAGAAGATATGAATAATGAACATTCAGGTCATTAATTTACATTTAACTTGAACGAGTAGAATATTAATTTTTAATTTTGAAAGGAGCGCATCCAATGAGTATGGAAGAATTATTCCATCCAATGCAAGAACCGATGATTTTAGCGGCAGCTATTAGTATCGTAGTTGGAGCAGTCGTTATCGTAGCTGGCCTTACTTATTTCAAAAAATGGGGCTATTTCTACAAAAACTGGCTATCAACTGTTGACCATAAAAAAATCGGGATTATGTATATCGCTGTAGCATTATTAATGCTATTCCGCGGTGGTATCGATGCACTGTTAATGCGTGCACAAACAGCAGTTCCGGATAACGGACTTCTTGATGCACAACATTATAATGAGATTTTTACAACACACGGTTTATTAATGATTTTATTTATGGCTATGCCATTTGTTATTGGTTTAATGAACATTGTCATCCCCCTTCAAATCGGTGCACGTGACGTTGCTTTCCCACGTCTAAATGCTGTCAGCTTTTGGTTATTTGCAGCAGGTGCGGGTTTATTAAACTTATCATTCATTATCGGTGGTTCGCCAGATGCTGGTTGGACAGCCTACTTCCCACTTGCAAGTACGGATTTTAGTCCGACTGTAGGGAATAACTATTATTCTTTAGCACTTCAATTATCAGGTATTGGTACATTGATGACAGGTGTTAACTTCATCACGACCATTATTAAAATGCGTGCACCTGGTATGAAATTAATGAAAATGCCAATGTTTACGTGGTCGATTTTAATTACAAACGTAATTATTGTATTCGCATTCCCAGTATTAACTGTAGCGCTTGCTCTTATGATGTTAGACCGTCAATTCGGTACAAAATTCTTTGCTATGCAAGACGGCGGTATGGATATGCTTTGGGCCAACCTATTCTGGGTTTGGGGACATCCTGAAGTTTATATCGTTATTCTACCTGCTTTCGGTATTTTCTCAGAAATCATTGCAACATTTGCACGTAAAAACTTGTATGGTTATAAATCAATGGTTATGAGTATGGTTGTCATTTCTTTACTATCATTCTTAGTTTGGGCTCACCACTTCTATACAATGGGTCACGGGGTAATGGTAAACAGCGTATTCTCTATTACGACAATGGCAATCGCCGTTCCTACTGGTGTTAAAATATTTAACTGGCTACTGACGATGAGGCACGGGAAAATTCAATTTACAACACCGATGCTTTATGCACTTGGCTTTATTCCAATCTTCACAATTGGTGGGGTTACAGGGGTAATGTTAGCGATGGCAAGTGCTGACTATCAATATCATAATACGATGTTCCTAGTTGCCCACTTCCACTACGTTTTAATTCCAGGTACAGTATTCGGTGTACTTGCAGGTTATCACTACTGGTGGCCAAAAATGTTCGGTTTCCGTTTAAATGAAAAATTAGGGAAAACTGCGTTCTGGTTTATTGCAATCAGCTTCAATGTAACATTCTTCCCATTATTCATTTTAGGTTTAGATGGCTATGCTCGTCGTATGTACACTTACTCAGAATCAACAGGCTATGGACCATTGAACATGTTATCATTCGTTGGTGCTTTAGGACTTGCAGTCGGCTTTGCGTTGATCGTTTATAATATCTACTACAGCTGGAAACATATGCCTCGCAATGAAAAGGCAGATGTATGGGATGGTCGTACACTTGAATGGGCTACTCATTCTCCAGTACCAGAATACAACTTTGCAGTAGTTCCAACTGTTACTCGCTTAGATGAGTTCTGGTTCGCGAAAAAAGAAGGTCGCGATATTACAGCAGGTAAAATTGAAAAAATTCACATGCCAAATAATACAGGCACACCATTCTGGATGAGTGGATTCTTCTTCCTTGCAGCATTCTTCGCTGTATTTAATCTATGGGTTCCAGCCATCATTAGTATGCTTGGTGTATTTGGCTTCATGATCCATCGTTCTTTCGAAAAAGACCATGGTCGTTATATTTCAGTTGAGGAAGTTATGGCAACTGAGAAAAGCTTGAGAGGTGATAAATAATATGAAAATCGATTCTTCACTTCCATTAGAATATAGTACAGAGGAAAATCGCCTAAAAATCTTTGGTTTCTGGATATTCCTTGGCGCCGAGATCGTGTTATTTGCCACATTGTTTACTGTGTATTTCACACTTCACACACGGACAGGTAATGGCCCGAATGGTGCCGAAATCTTTGAGTTAACACCAGTACTATGGGAAACATTCTTATTATTAACAAGTAGTTTCACCATTGGTCTGGGTGTTCATGCAATGCGTATTGGTCGTAAAAAGGCAATGATGACTTTCTTCATCATTACCCTTTTACTTGGACTAGGTTTCTTAGCTATTGAGATTGATGAGTTCATCACTTATGTACATGAAGGTGCGACAATTCAAACAAGCGCATTCTTGTCATCATTAATGACTTTACTTGGAACACACGGTGCCCACGTAACATTTGGTTTCTTCTGGGGACTAGCTATCATTATCCAAGTAGCTAAACGTGGTTTAAATCCACAAACAGCGAACAAAGCGTTTATCTTCTCATTGTACTGGCATTTCCTAGACGTTGTTTGGATTTTCATCTTCAGCTTCGTCTATTTGAAAGGACTGATTAGCTGATGAAGGAATTATTCCCAAAACAACATGTCATGGGCTTCGGCTTCTCACTATTACTGACACTTGTCGCTTTAGCCGTTGTAACCTTTGATATGAGTTATAAAATGGCATTCGCTATTTTACTTGTCACTGCCCTTGCACAAGCAACTGTACAATTAGTGTTATTTATGCACATCGGTGAATCTGAAGATAAGAAAACGTTATATACAACGATTTTATATTCAGTATTTGTAGGTGTTGTAACAATCATTGGTACATTGTTCGCCATGATCTGGGGTTACTAAGTAATTAATTTCATTTAGATATTTTCGAGCTTGTTGAAGAAAAGCTCCTCTAAAAGCTGTCACGGCCTTTCGCATTATTCGATTGGTCAGTGACAGCTTTTTTAATAATTTTCATGCTTGTCACTGGTCGTTGTTGCAAGATTATTGTTTTATTACTAAGGAATTAGATTCATTTTATAAAATAACGAAACTTTTCCTTTTCTTGGGCGTATACTAGTAGATAGTGTTTTTTACCAAGAATAGGAGATGAAAGTAATGAAGAAGATTTTTAAAGTATTAGCAGTTGGAACACTAGCATTAACGCTTGCTGCTTGTAATTCAAGTGCCACACCTACGAAAGACACAACCGAAAAAAGCAAACTCACTTTAGAACAAGTGTATGACAAAGCAGTGGATCGCCAGGCTGATATTAAAAGTGCTAGTGCTAATATGGACATGACACAGGTAACAAAGGTTGGAGCTGGCGAAGAGGCTATGGAATTCTCTATCAACTCTAAAATGGAAATGGACATTATCGTTGATCCACTTGCTATGCATTTATCAGGCTCAATGTCAATGCCAGATATGATGAGTGAAGGCCAAGAAACAACGGACATGCCTATTGAAATGTATATGAAAAAAGACGCTGGCCTTTTCATGAAAGATGTGACTACAGACAGTTGGTTAAAACTTCCTGATGAGAATTTTGATGCTATTTTAGATCAAACGGCTGCTTCTGCTGATGCAAAGGAACAGTTAGAACAACTTAAAAAGTTCATCAAAGATTTTACATTTGAACAAACTGATAAAGAATACGTCCTTACATTAGAAGCAAAAGGTGATAAATTTAAAGAGCTAATTGATTCTGAGATTAATAAATCAATGCAGGATATGGGATTAGAAGAAAACCCTATGGATCAACTAACAATTGAAAAAATCAACTATGTGCTACACATCGATAAAAAGACTTTCGATACAAACAAAATGGATATGAATTTTGATTTGAAAATGGCAGTAGAAGGTGATGAATTGTTAATGAATACAAAATCAGTCGTTACTTATACTGATTTCAATCACCTTAAAACAATTGATATTCCTCAAAACATAGTAGATAACGCACAAACAATCGAATAAAAAACAAACCTGCTTGTATATAGATGACAAGCAGGTTTGTTGTGTTATTATCCATATAAATATGACGAAGATTTCCGTAAAATTATCGAACGATTAATACATCACAATGAGCATGACGTACTACTTTTTCTGCTACAGACCCTAGCATCATTTTTTCCATTCGATTTAACCCTGTTGCTCCACATACAATCAAATCAACATTCGTAAGCTGTGTCAAAATCCCCTTTGGCGAACCCGTTTCTACAACTGACTCTACGCTTTGAACACCGGTCTGAACCACTTGCTCTTCCAAGCTTGCCATTTTGCTCTTGTTTTCTTTCTTCAATTCCTCTGCATATTTTAAATCATAGGCTGACACCGCACCAAAAGATTTTGTATCAATCACATTCACTAGTTGCAAAGTAGCATTGTGTTGCATCGCTAATTGACTCGCTCTTTCTAAAGCCTTCAATGATTGTTCTGAGAAATCAATTGCTACTGCGATTTTTAGATAATTAGCCATATTAGTCCTCTCCCTTCAACATGGCATTCCATGTTTTCACAAATATTATATCATAACGGTGTTCTGTATAGTTTATCGTCATCGGGTTGTGGATTGCCACGTCCATCCGTATTATTGCTGATAAAGTACAAATAGCTATCATCCATAAAGACATCTCGTATTCTTCCGAAATCTGATAATAGTACATCTTGTTTATGCTTGCTCATATCAAATGTTAGCACCGCTGTCCCCCTTAGTGCCGCAACATATAATCGATCATTCACTACGGTTATGCCAGAGGGTGCCCACGTTTTTGATGGGCCTGAAGTAAATAGAGGTGTAACCATTCGTTGCTGTTTGTCTGTTCCCTCCATGAGCGGCCAACCATAATTCTTCCCTTTTTCAATCACGTTGATTTCGTCATTTGCTGCATTGCCATGTTCGCTTGCGTACATCGTACCATCCGTTGCCCATGCTAATCCCTGCGGATTTCGATGCCCATAGCTATACACATAAGAACGAGGAAAGGGATTATCATTCGGTATGGAACCATCCAAATTGAGACGTAAAATTTTTCCTTCCAACGCATCTAAATCCTGTGCTAAAGATGGCTGGGTTGCATCGCCCACAGTAACATACAATTTGCTATCGGGACCTATTTTTAAACGTCCACCATGATGATATGTACCACTCTGTATTCGATCAATTAGGAGATCCGTTTCCTGCCACTTATTATCGATTAACGTTAATGTCACAACCCGATTAAATTGCGCTGATTCCTCTTCATACGTATAGTACGCATAAGCAATATATGTTGTTGTAAAATCAGGAGCTAACACAAATCCTAGGAGACCTGCTTCTGGAGCTGACGACAAATCCTTCTTTAATAAAACCTGTTGTCTTTCAACTACATCTTCCGTAATCTTCACAATATTCCCTGGTCTTTCTGCTACATATAACGCTGTATCACTCTTTTCAATAGACCATGGTGTATGTAATTGCTCTGCTATTACTTCAACGTTTGGAGTGACTTTTAAGGGTTCCTCTTGTATGACCTTCCGTTCATCCTTCCCCTCTGTAGATGTACAGCCCAAACATAGAAAAATGACTAGCAGTAAAATCGGAATCATTCGCCTCATTTTGTTTCCTCCTTTTCTGTCATAAAAATAATACTATTTTTTGAAATAGAAAAAGACGTCGCCCTAGACGTCTCTTTTACTTACTTTTATACTTTCGAACATAATTATTTCACCAAATGTTTTTGTGTGCTCTAGCACTTTAAGATAAGCTTCTTTTCGATGGATGAGTCGTTCTTGTCGTAATTTTAGATAGGAATAATAAAAGTCATCTATAGCTATTTTATCCATAAACTCACCTCTTATAGTAGTTGTCTGCTACCACTATTATAAGGTTGGTAAATTCTTACGACAATTCTATTTTCTATTTTTGATTATAAGTTCCCAAAAATGGAAGGATAAAAGACATAAGAACGCTCGAAAGAATATACATATTTATCTAATTAGTTGATAAAAAAAGGCAGTACTTTTTCTTCTACAACTTGTTCACCCGCCTGAATCCATCTACTTTTATCATGAATATGCCCATCCTTATCAAGCGGTGTCTGGAACTGGCTAGCTCCTGTAGCATCCAGTAGAGAACCTTCATCATAATCTAAACCAACGTTAGCAACATGTTTAATGACAAACGGCTTTTGAAATCGAATTTGGGCATCTTCATTGTCTAATTCCCCTGCTGTTACGATAAAGGGCACGCGTAAATATATTGTTTCGCCGCCGCCTCTCCATAGTACCGCGTCGAAGCTCCCTTTATGATACTCCCAATTCCCACCAATTGTAAAACCGCGATGAATAATATGATCTCGCAAATAACCATAGCCTATCTCTTTTCCAACTATTTTTGAATCAAACTGTAGCATGTTGAAACCTCCTCCTTTCTCTTGATAAAAGTCTATCCTAAAAAGAGGAATTACAAACTATTTAAAGGAACTCAGATTGTTCAATTTAAAACATATTTAGCGGCTTCTACATATTCTGTAACAGCTTTGCGGCAGTTGGCACCAGTCTTTCAAAGACATTATTGAATATTATAATCCTCCCTATAATTCCAATATATAGAAATAAATAAAAAGGTGATTAATACGTTAATCACCTGACGTTCCATAATCCTTGATGGTTATGGAAACTTCACATTTTATAGCTGCTTCACTAAATATTTTATCCCAATCCTTTTTTATCTTTTCCCACTCTTTTGGATACTTTATTCTTAATTTATTGCCGAATCCTGCAACATCTGTTTGATATTCCTGTTGCAGCTTTTCCGACGTTTTCATCACTAATCGTTGAATTTCTTCCTCAATTGTTTTCTCTGCTTTTTTTAAAAATTTATTATTAAATGCTTTGTCTGACAGTACCCAATGTTCAGCAATTCTTCCTTCCGATTGAATGTTCACTGTAAATGAAATACGATCACCATCTATTTTTGGTATGATTTTACTTTTCATAGACATTATTTCATAAACGATAGGTGAATCCGATTCTTTATCAAACCCCTTTACTAACCCCCCTTCCCCTTTCCCCGTGATCCATGCAATGCCCCCTAAGTCGTTTTCATCCAGAAAGCCTCGAAGTTTTTTAGTTTTCCCATCAATGACAGCAGCACCTACAAATTTTACTTCTCCATCTTCTGAAACGACGTTTTGTAATAAAAAGCTTGAATCAGAATATAATTTCCCCTCTAATTTTGCAATGGTCATAGGTGGCAAAATTTTGGTTGTTCTTTCATTCCCCTCCATCATCTCTACCAATTGAAAGGCAGGAATTTTCGTTGGTTCATTTGTTTCAAGTGTCTCACTTGCCCGCCCCTGAGCAATAAGAAGCAATCCGCTTGGCCGTATCTCCAGCTCTCTTAGAAAAAAGTCCAACAGCTGTTGCAGGTTAATGGTGCTGGCAAGTTCTTCGCCAATAATGGTAACCTTGGAATGCTCCGCGAATGAATGTTTGTCAGACTTTAATAGCATATTTCTTAATGTAGGCAAAACAACATCCCCTGTTTCAGAAACATTTTTATATGCCTTTTCTCGTAATGTTCCATCTTTCATTCCTGTAACAGTTGTCTCAGAAGTGACCATTTGATTCGTAACGGTGAGTAACGTTCTATTAGCATATTTAGCCTCTTTTTGTTCCTCAGTGGTAGCCTCTTCTGTTGCTAAATCTAATGAGGTACCAACAATCAATCCTAAATCCTCAATCTCTTTACTACTCCAGCAACCAGTAAGTAGGAGAGATACAATCATTACTAGAGAAATACGTAAAAATGGATAGAGTTTCTTCATGTTTTATCGCCCTTCAATTTTGATATAAGGAGTAAGGTTACGGGTAGTGCACCAAATAAAAATAAAGCAGCATGACCGATCTTATCGCCAAATTTAAAAAGGTCATTTATATTTTTGGGTGTCATCGCGATAATATAAATAATCGGTAATAATCCATATAGAAAAGGGTGCATACTTTTTTTAAAAAGCTGAGCTAACCCTAGAGCGGCAGCATAATAGGTAATGGTAAAGGTGGCGAAAATTTGCATAATCCATATAACAAGTAAAAATGATTCAAAGCGCTCGAAAATTAATCCTGGAATTTCAAAACTCCGCATGAGTTCGATTGTTGGCCATGTTCTTGTCATGACCCCTTCGATGGAAAGAGCGCCAATCACCATTACGACAGTAATAACATAAAAAAGTAATGGAATCGCTATACCCACTAAGACGACTTTGACTGCTTTCTTTTTATCAGATGGGTACATAAATGCCACTAAGAGCAACATAATCTCAGGACCTAGAAATGCTAATGTCGCCGTTTTTATTCCTTTCAGCATCGGAACGACTCCCAGCCCTAAAACTGGTCGAAGATTATCGATTTCAAAGATTCCTAAGCTTAAAAAAGCGACAAGTAAGAAAATCACAAAGGTAATGGGAAATATAATTTCGAATAAACGACCGATCGAATTAATTCCACCACTCACCAAATAGAGCCCCACCCATAAGAAAGGTAGAATAATAGCCCATGTGGGTGTTCCCTCCAATAAAAAGAGGGAGGTTACTTCAGCCATTATTCGAACCTCAAAAGCAGAAATCGTAAAGAAATAAGTAATGACAAGTGCACTAATCAACCATCCTAGCCATTTTCCAACAATATCTTGATTGTATTGATAAAATGTCTTGTCTGGATATTGTTGACTTAGCTTGACGATAATCACTCCAGCAATCATGGCGATAAGACCACCTAAAAAAACACTAATCCAAACATCTGGCGTTTTTACCTTCTCTACCGAGGCACGAGGCAAGGTGAGGATGCCAGTTGCAAGAATATAATTAATAATAATGACCATTGTTTGGGACGTCGTAATGTTATCTTTTGGACTGGTAATCATGGCTACTGCTTTCCTTTCCTCGTATTTCCCCTTTACGAACAGAATCTTTTGGCTGTAATAATTTTGGTCGGCGTTTCATCATCATTAATGGCATACGTACCATAAAATCTTTCCAATCCCCTGCTCTATATGGGACAGTCGGACTAACATAAGGAACACCAAAACTCTTCAGCTTTACTAAATGACTGCCCAGGAAAAGGAAAAATAGAATGACCCCGTAAAGACCAAATATGGCAGCAAAAAACATAGCAACAAATCGTAGCATTCGTAATGTAATCCCTGCGTTATATTGAGGGATAGCAAAGGACGAAATAGCGGTTAAAGCAACGACGATAACCATAATCGGACTTACAATTCCAGCCTGTACAGCTGCTTCTCCAATAACAAGACCCCCGACGATACCCATTGTGGGACCGATCGGCTTTGGCAAACGAAGTCCAGCTTCTCGTAAAATTTCGATGGCTACCTCCATAATAAGCGCCTCGATTAACGCTGGAAATGGAACTCCTTCCCTTGTGGACATCATGGACAGTGCTAGCTTAGTTGGGATTAATCCCTGATGGAACGACACAAAAGCAATATACATGGATGGACCAAAAAGTGTTATCGCAGCAGCCAAGTATCGTAGAAGCCGAATGAGCGAACTTGCAAACCAGCGTTCATAATAATCTTCCGGAGATTGTAGTAGCATATTAATTGTAACTGGTACAATTAAAGCAAATGGTGTGCCATCTAATATAATGGCAACCCGCCCCTCCATTAATGCCCCATATACTCGATCAGGACGCTCCGTGTTCTGCACTTGTGTAAAAGGGCTCAGAAAATTATCTTCAATTAACTGCTCTATATAGCCCGATTCTAATAGGTTATCAAGGTCGATTGTTTGTATCCGATTTTTTACTTCATCCACCAACTCCGGATCCACTATCTCATCCATATAGGCAATGACTAACTCTTTTTTTACCCTCTTCCCCACTTTCATCTGAATGATAGATAATTGCTGATTTTCACCTTGCTGTCTTAGAAGAGCTGTATTGTCACTTAATCTTTCTGTAAAGCCTACCCTTGGCCCTCTAACAACCGCTTCTGAAATAGGCTCCTCTATATTACGCGTCTTGCCATTTATCGTACAAAGTAATAAAGCATTAGGCATACCATCTACAAATAAAGCTGTATAACCTATTAATACCTTACTTACTATTCCTTGCATCGTTGATTCTTCTAGTACATCCCCGATAGGTATATTATTTTTCATGAGGTTCTGCATGTTGCCGTTTTCTGTTAAAGCAGTGGCGGATGTGTCCGAAAAACGCTCCATCATCGAAGTCAAAATATGCTCTTCGATTTGCCCTTTATCTGCTAGACCTTCAAGATAAACAATAGCCGCACGAATATGAGTATTTCCTATGTGAAATTCTCTAAAGTGGGCATCCCAATTATGCCCAAGTTCTTGTTTTATTCGTTCAAAATCTTTGATAAAATCACCCGTTAGCGAGGCAACTGTTTCTTGGCTAGATGGCTGATCTACTTCCTTTTGATTCGTGTATTCTTTCATGTCGATCTTGCCATTATTCTTTTTTTCAAGTATTAAACCATTAAATAATTTGAAAATCAAAAATGGAATAACGAATGCTAAAAAACCCTGCATAAAAACTTGCCATTGTGGTATATAGGATATTACCCTTTCCCACATGATGATCACCCTCTTTACCAATCCACAAGGAATTAATTACTACATATTTTTATCTAAGCAGTCCTATTTTAAACTTCTAAACATCAACATCCTCCCATGACAAAAAATCAGCCTCAATATGCCTGAGTGCTGACATTGGGGTATATTTTTTGTTTTCTAATCCATTAATTTCCAAGTCCTTACATCCCGTTTTATTATTTCTAATCATTGAAATTTAGAAAATAAGATATGGTATACTAGCTACTATGAAAAATTAGAAGGTGAAATAAATGTTAGAAGTTAATGAAAGTAAATTAGCTCACTATAGTATCCATTTTTTGAGCGAGACGACACTAATTTTAGGAGAAGAGGATTATATACAGCCAGAGCTCATGCTAGAAGCAGCCTTTACACAGCTTGCATTTAGTAAAGTAGAGCTTGAGCAGCAATATGAATTTTTCCATGAAACAGATATTGCGCTTAATGAAGTTTTTACCTATTCAAAAAAAATATTCGAACAGGACAGTAGCTTTCTTGAACAATCTCAAAATATGGCGAAGCACTTACACAGTGTATCCCAGCACCCAAATATTAAAAGCGGAGAGCTATTTATTGGCTTGTTTGAAAATTGCTTTCTATTAAATGAAGTTAAAAAGGTCATTGCCATTGTCAAAATTGATGAAAAAGAGATGTTTTTAGATGTCAAAAATGACAATAATAAGATGATCATTCATGGTGTTGATGGCATAAACGTGAAAAAAATTAATAATATGGCCATCATTGTAGATATGGGGGAAGAGAAACCCCCTGTTGTTTTTATAAAAACGAAGCGAAAAGAGGATATCGTATACTGGCAGGAACGATTTTTAAACATTAAAGCAGCCGATGAACATTATCACAATACAGATTTAGCGCTAAATGAATGCAAAAAGTATATTTTAAAAGAAGAGAATTATTCGAACACAGAGAAGCTAGGCTTTTTAAATAAAACATTGGACTACTTTAGAAACGAAGATGAGTTTCAAGTGGACCATTACATCGAAACCGTATTTGATCAAGCGGATGCTACCCAAAAAGATATCCTCGTCAATGCAGTCAAACCTTATGAAACAGTTATTTCTGATAGTGCACTAGAAAAAGCTGAAAAAAAATACAAACGTAAAATAAAGCTTGATTCCAATATTGAAATTCAAGTCAATATTCAGCATATCGATCAAATAGACGAACTGATTGAAGTTGGCTATGATGAGGCAACAAATCGAAAATTTTATAAGATTTATTTCCAGGATGAAATATAAAGGAGGCTCACTTAAAAATGCCTCAAATTATTGACCAAAACCATCGAAAAGTTCACGCTCGATGGTTTTTATCTTTTTAGAGTGCTACAGCTCGACCGCTGTAGTGAAAATCAACGCTTTTATTTTTTTGTAAAAGAGACATTCCCATTTTAGGAGTTGCTCTTTTGTCTTAAAAAAAACACTCTTTCTTTTCAAATTTTTCTTAAAAAGATAAAACTTTTTTGTTTGGTAAAACGTCTAATAATTGGTAACAGAAGTTAACCTAAAGGAGAATGAATAAAGATGAAAAAACCGTTTAAGAAAACATGGATTTTAGCTTCCGCATTAACACTAGGAATGGCCGTAATGACCCCGCTTCAAGCTGGTGCAACTTCAGTAGATACAACTAAACAAGTCACTATACAAGTAGAACAAAAAATAAAAGGTACTATTAAGTACTTTGATGGCGATGGCATCTCAATTAAAGGGTCTGACGGCAAAAATTATTTTATTGGCTTACACAAATTCTCTGACAAGCAAATCGAAAAATTGAAGCTAGTGGAAGGACAGGAAATCGCTGTTGAAGGAAGCATTGTAGAAGATTATTCAGATTTCTATACTTTTGATGTGTATAAAAAAAGCTTACCTAAAGAAGTCACAAAAGAAGAGTTAGTTCAATTAGAAAAACTCTTTACTGACATGAAAAAAGCAGAAAAAGAAGAGAATTATGAAGAAATGGATCGAGTTTATCAGGCCATGAATAACATTACAAGACCTTATGAATTAGCAAATTGGCAGCCTGAGCCTTTTGAAGATTTTATTAACGAAGCTGCATTTTCTGAGCAAAACATAGTCATCAAAAAACAAGATAAAGAACAGCTTAAAGCACTTTATAATGACTGGGTAAAATTCACTAAAGAAGATAAAACAGATGAGGCAGGAGAAAAAATAGATAAAATCTTTACTATTTTAGAGCCATACTTCCAAGAGCTATATCCTCCACTAACTTTTGAACAATATATGGCTGATATGGACTTAGACATAACAAAAGAGGATCTCGTAAAGCTTAAGGCGTTCTATGAGGAAGCTCAAAAAGCAGATAAAGATAAAAACGAAGAGCTCTCAATCAAGTTATGGGATCAATTCTATGAAATAATTAATTCATATTACAAACCTGTTTCCTTTGAAGAATATATGTCAGACATCGAATTTGACATTAGCGAATCGGATTACACAAAATTAAAACAGCTCTATGAGGAAGCAAATGCCTTAGATCAAAAAGGTGAAGATGAAAAGGCTGCTGCCCAATGGGAAGCCTTCTATCAAATTTTAGATCCCTATTATTCGGCAAATAGAGACATTCTAATCTCAGCATCGAAGTTAATCATTCACGGTAACGATTTACTTCCAGAACAAACAAAATAATGTTTTTGGGGCTCTCCTATTCACTATAAGGAGTAGCCCTTTTCTAGTACATGACAAAATTGTCATGTACTCCATTGAATAGTCATGTGAATCGATGGTTTGACCATAATTTGCTTGTTATAGTAATCGTTGTTGAAACAAGTAATTTATAAGTTAAGGAGAAATGAGCATGACACAATTTATTAAAAAAACTGTGATGATGACTGTAATGCTAGTATGTTGTACAATGCTACCAGAATTTGCGCATGCAGCATCTGATGACAAAATTCGTAACATTGAACTCTTTATTGAGGAGCAACAAGCCATTAGTAAAATCCCCGGCCTTTCTGTCACTATTGTCGATAAGGGGGTAACCGTATATCAAAAGGGATTTGGGTATGCAAATATAAAAACAAAAACACCCGTCACTTCAGATACTCTTTTTGAGCTAGGCTCCACATCTAAAGCCTTTACAGGCCTTGCCATTCTTCAATTGGAAAAACAAGGGTTACTAAAGCGTTCGGATGATATTCAAACGTATATCCCATGGTTAACATTGACCTATAATGGAAAAAAGGAAATCATAACAATTCAGCAGTTACTGTCGCATACAAGTGGAATTCCTTCTAATTCAATTGTTCAAATTCCAGAAAGCACAGCCAAAAACGCCCTTGAATTAACGGTCAAAACATTACTAGATCAAACATTAAATAGAAAACCAGGAAGTTCTTTTGAGTATGCAACTATTAATTATGATGTGTTAGGACTAATCATAGAGCAAGTAACTAAGCTGCCCTATGATCAATATGTCAAACAGAAGATTTTACAACCTATTGGTATGTATCAATCGTTTGTAGGAATTCATCAAGTAGCATTCCCTCATATGGCTTCTGGTTATAAAATAGGACTTATGAGAGAGTTACCTTTTACACCACCTATTTACCGTGGAAATATCCCTGCTGGCTATATTATCAGTAACGCAAATGATATCGCAAAATGGTTGAAATTACAGTTAGGCAATAGTGAAATTTATTCAATTGATGCTACAACCATTAAAGAATCACATAACCCTGACCAAACGGTAGAACCTTTTGATACAAATACTTATTATGCTACCGGTTGGGCAGTGGTTGAAAAAGAAAACAAGCCATACATTTACCATGCTGGAGAAAATCCAACCTTTACATCGTATTTCATCATGCAGCCCGATGAGCAAATAGGGGTAGCCATCTTAGCCAATATGAATACAAGCTCGACAACTGCTATTGGACAAGGGATTATGGATTTGTGGGAAGGTAAAACAACAACTCCTCTACATACTAACAGCTATCAAAAGTTGGATAAAATCGCCACGATTATAAGTATCATTATTATAGGAATCAGTCTAATCTTTTGCTATTTTGTAATCAAAATGACCTCAAGCATTTATAAAAAACAACGCCAATTGACAAAGCTTGCTTCCAAGAGAATACTATTATTAACTCTCCATTCAATGCTTGTTGCCAGCATGTTAATCGCAATTTTTCTGGCACCAGAAGTTTTACTTGGCGGTTTAAATTGGGCATTTATTAAGGTGTGGGCACCGACCTCTATATCGGTATTATTGTATAGCACTATATGGGCTTGTATTCTATATTTAACATGGGGGATTATACTCATTATGACAAAAAGGAAAGCGCTAGATTAATTGTCTATGGAATGTTTTAGTATGTAGATAATCAGGATGCCCGACTCTTTTTAAGATGAATTTAATAGGATTTTCTACATAGGCCACTCTAAACGAGAACAAGTTTTAACTCAACTTCCTTTTATAGCTTATTCATATAGCCAGTTACTCGAATAGTGAGTAACTGGCTATGACACTTGTGAATACAAAGGCAAACGTTCCAAAAATGAAACTAAATCAAAGCTAGCACGTAAATTTATTTAAATTCGACTATTTTTAGAAAACGAGGTTGTTTGATGAAGGAATGGTGGCAAAGTAAGAAAAGAAAAACGACAAAAAGGAAAGTAAATAATAATTACTCCCTATTTGAATTATTACTTGATGTGCTTTTTTGGTTACCAGAGCTCTTTCTAGTCCCATTCAGATTAGTATTTTGGTTGCTTAGAGGTATAGGTAGATTAATTGCAGATGTATTTGAATATCCGTGAATTCCTTACCCTGTAAAATTAATGTTGAACATTCAAAGTGTTTCGTTATTTCCCCCATGGCTGTTCACCATATCTTTTAAGCTTCACGATTTCACCATCATTATTGACCAAACGATTATATACATAATTAATTTTATATTCATTGTACTTTTCTAATTGTATTTTTTCGTAAAACTTCTTTGATAAAGTCAACTCTCGGTCATCAATTAACAAATAGTATTGACCATTTTTTTCCATAATGTTTTGTTCGTCAAGAAGATAGGTGCTTTCAACTTGTACATTATTAAGAGAATAAACACCTGCTACAAATAAGGCTACAAAAGCAAATAAGACGAACATCACAAAAAGTCTTGTTTTACTCATATCCTCACCTCACTAAACTTAGCCATCATAAGATCATTACATTAGATTTTACAAGTCATTATGTATAGCTAGAGCAATTCAAATAATCCATTTGGAACTAATACTAATTTATTATTTGAGAAGTCACTAATGGGCTTCCAAAGCAATTTGAAGCGTGTGCCATTATCTTCTTCCCCAAAAAAAGAAGCATTTTCATAAAAGGACATTTCAATAAAATCTGCTTCATAAACAAACACTACTTCATGTCCATTATCACCATGATATGTAAATATATTTTCAATTGTACCTACATGCTTTAGGTTAGTAATACTCGCCTCGATTTCCTCCAATATTTCTCGCCTTATTGCCTTTGAACTCGTCTCACCATATTCAATTTTCCCACCAATTGGTCGATAATAAAATGTCTCCTTTACTTCATCAAAGCCTTCAGAAACAAGTATTGCATCTTCTTTCCTAAATATACAAATAGCTTTTGCTATAATTTGCTCTTTCTTCATCTGATTCCTCCAATCCCATTTCAAGCTGTGCGACAGGTGCATTTTTTATTATATCAATGCGCTCACGATAATAAAGAATGTTTTGTACAAATTTAGCTCGTATTTACATATTTCATCTGGCACAATTTCCTTGCCATTCATTAAAATGATAAACTAGTAAGAAGCATGATAGGAAGGAGATGGAATGTGAATGATGGATGCTAAGACCATTTTATTGGACCAACTTCTAGCAAATGCAAATGATCGTAGCTGGTATATTTCATTTCATGAGGCAGTTGAAGGACTATCTGAGGAAGAAGCATTTTGGAAACCCGATAATACCAGTCATAGTATTGCTGAAATTGTCCAACATCTCATTTATTGGAATGAAACTTGGCAAATCAGATACATTGAAAATCATGTTCAAGCTAGTCCACAAGTCCAAAGCAATCATGATACTTTTCTATTGAGAGATAAGGTGACTTTTTTGGAGCTAAAGGATAAATTATTAAAAACGCTACTTCAGTGGCAGGAGCTTCTTGAGGAGGAGCAACTTCTATCTGTTGTAAATGGTTACCCAGTGAAGGCGGAATGGTGGGCTATCATTTCCAATGCCACAACACATAATGCCTACCATATTGGACAATTAGCATATATTCGTAAGATGAAAAGATAGACATTTGATGGATGATTTTGGCCTAAGCCATTCTGTAAAAAAGTTCGAAACTCTATAAAAACCTCACCCAAATGAGCGAGGTTCGTCTGCTTTTCTTTGTTAGAAATTCATCCATTCAAAGATTATCTTGAAATTGTCACTCAACTGAGTGACTTTTTATTTTGAGTCTGCTTGGAGTGCATCTACTGAATCCACAAATGCTGAAGAAAGACCTCGTCTAATTAGGTTTGCAGAAACTGGCTTTCTCCCAATTTCCCTAGACCAAATTGATAATTGTCCTATATGGTGAATTTCATGTGCAATGGTATGACGAATGATTTCACCCCATGTATGCGTTTCAATTGTTCCATCCTCTAATGGAAGATGAAGTAAACGCTCTTCCATACTAGCATCCCATTTGTTTACAAAACTTTCTACTTCTAAATGAAATTCAGCTGTTAATTTTCGAACTTTCTCAAGGCTTTTATAGTCATCAAAATTCTCCTGAAAATCCTCTTTACCTTGTAAAACGCGTATCCAACTCCACTCTACATCCACTATATGGAAGAGTGTATGTAGTATATTTCCCATACCACCTGTTCGATTTTCTAAAAGTTCTTCTACACTCAACTCTTCACACCAACGGAACCAATCTTCTCTTACCATCCAATTATATTTAAACAATAATTGCAAAATAATCCCCCTCTAAAAAAAAATATAATAGCCCTCTACTACTTCTTCCTTTATGGATAGTTTCCCTCCATTTTCTCAGAATTTTTTTAGGTTATTACTGCTGATACTCGTTAGTTTCATTAAAATTGCAGCCCCCTTTCTGCAAAAAAAAGCCTTACAACCGTAATGGCTATAAGGTTTAACTGATATAGTTTGCTTAGTGTTGAATCACCAAACATAAAAAAACAGGTCAAGCTAACGGTAAGATATCATTAGAGTACTTTATATACTCTCCTAGATACCTTACTCATTTTCTTAACCTGCCTAGCAAAGGATAACTATTAATGCGATTCTACATCGTCTTCTTTGGAGTAATTAAATTGGGAAGGATCAACTGGCGTATAGCCTGTTGGCTTATAAAATCTCAATAAGTCACCATTCACGACTTTATCAGATAGTTGCAATTTAAGATCTACTTCATTCTTAATTGTTCTCGCAGACTCTAATTGACTATCATCTAGTGGTAAACCTGTTTCATTATCATAAAATTTTTCATTGATTGAATAGATTTTAGGGCTGACAAAATCGCCATTTCTAAAAGGCACAATTTCATGATGCTCTTCTGACAATAGGTCAGAGCCAAATTGAACAAATTGTTGCGAATCAATTCCAAGTAAATGTAATAGCGTTGGAAGGAGGTCTGTTTGCCCACCATACGTATGGTTAGCTCCACCCTCCATACCTGGAACATGTATGAATAATGGAACGCGTTGTAAATTAGCACTTTCATATGGTGTAATATCTTTTCCAATTACTTGGCTCATTGCAGCGTTATGATTATCTGAAATACCATAATGGTCGCCATAAAGAACAATCATCGAATGATCGTATAAACCAGATTCTTTTAATTGTTGGAAAACTTGTTTGATTGCTTCATCTGCATAACGAGCAGTTTGGAAATAATTATCAACACTTGCATCTCCAGTATTTGCTTTATCGATTGTTACTAGGTCTTGATTCATTTTATATGGATAGTGATTCCCAACCGTAATTAATTTTGTATAAAACGGTTGTGGTAAAGAACTTAAAAGACTTTGCGATTGTTCAAAGAACGGTTTATCCAATAACCCATATTCAGCCATGTCACCTGAAGTGCCCGTATTATAATAACTAGCATCATAGAATTTATCAAAGCCAAAGGATTTATAAATCACATTTCTGTTCCAGAAGCTTCCGTTATTACCATGGAATACAGCCGATGTATAACCATAATCTTTTAAAATGCTAGGAGCTGCCTGGTACGTATTTTGTGCTTTTGTAATATAAGCAGAACCTTGTGGTAGCCCAAATAAAGAGTTTTCTAGCATAAATTCTGCATCGGATGTTTTACCCTGCCCAGTTTGATGGAAAAAATTATCAAAATACAATGTATTTTGATCTTTTGCTAATGAATTTAAAAATGGTGTAACTTCTTCACCGTTTAATTTATAGTCGATAAGAAAGTTCTGGAATGATTCTAAATGTAAATAAATAACGTTCATTCCTTTTGCTTTACCAAAATAGTTTGCATTTGGCTTTGCATAGTTAGATTTAGTATAGTTAATCACTTCTGTAATATCACTACTATCCGCCAAAGCTCTTTGTGAGGATGCTTTCATCGTTTCGACTGAATCATAAATCGTATAGTTATACATCCCTAAATATTTCACAATATAGTTTCTATCAAAACCTCTTGTTAATAGCTGCGGACGATTAGCCTCAGCTAGCCCTAAATTAAGGATTGAAATAGCTAAAGCACATGTAATGACCGTCATCGCTTTTTTATATCCAAAGCGTGTAGTATCTTTTTGAATTCTTTTTGAGAAGCGTAGATAAAACATTACGAATACATCTACAAAGAATAAGATATCATATGGTTTTAATAAAGAAAGAACACTACCACCTAAATCACCAAAGTTCTGCGTTTGAGAAAGTGTAGGTAATGTAATGAAATCACTAAAAAATCGGTAATAAACAATATTAGCATACAAAAGGATTGACATCAGCATGTACACTACAACGAGTGATGTATATTTTCGTTTTCCTCTAAAGATAAATGAAAATCCTAGAAATAGCATTGCTGAGCCTAGTGGATTTAATAGTAAAAGAAATTGTTGAATAACTCCTTCTACGCCTAAGTCAAATTGTGTTTGTTGCGAGATATATGTTTTAATCCATAACATTAAAACAGCTACTACATATATTCCAAAAAAGTTGTTCAATAGGTCGTCTTTTTTACTTATTAGATTTCTCATTTCTTGCACCTACCTTTTACTTATTGAATTGAATCTTGATGTATATTAACTTAGAGATTATAAGTATTAACGTTGCATTTAAAATAATGTTAGGTCACGATAGCTTTTTTCGCGACCAATGTATAGTACTCCCCATTTAGACTTATGTCAAGTTGTTAGGTATCACAATAGACAATTCGTATAATCATTACTAATTAACACAAATGTTGTCATAAAAATATCCAGTAAATGTTAGTTTTTTTAACTATCATTTACCGGATATTTTAAATAATAACTGTATCTTTTTTAATTTCTTTAAGTTCATCTATTTTACATTAAGAGAGGGCCAAACAACCTTTATTCGAAAACATTGATTTCTAATTTTTTCTGTACAGCCTTTATCATTCGTGCTGACCCATAACAAATTTCTCCATTTTTCATTAATATTTCTTTCCTCTTAAAATCCACTTCCTGAATATTGTCGATATTAACTACAAAAGAATTATGGCAACGTATGAAACCTTCATACTCTTTTTCTACGTCTTTCAGTTTCCCATAAAACTCCACTTGACGATTATCCAAATGTAAAACAACTTTATGTAATGGAGAGGACTCAAAAAACATAATTTCATCAAAGTTAACACTAATAATTTTATCAGCAATTCTTTGAACGAATTTTTTATTGGATGCCTTGTTCGTCACTTGCCTTCTTTCATTCGTCACCTTCAAACAGCTTATAATTTTACTCTGTATAGAATCAACATCATCCTTAATAATAAAATCCATCGCTGCTACTTTATAAATGAAATTTAAATAAGTAAGCTCTGAGTGTGTTGTGATAAAAACAATATCACCTATAGGATCAATTTTTCTGATTTCTGCGCCAAGTGTGATACCATTCATCTCATGATTTAGGTCGATATCAAGAAAATATAAACCAGATCGTTGACTCTCATTAATATAGTGTAATATCTCTTCTGGATCTGCGGTTGTTAGTACCAGCTGCATATCCATATTTTCAATCATTATATAATTTGACACATATCTGGCTATTCTTTCTCTTTGTTCCTTTTGATCTTCGCAGATAAAAACATCAATCATCTCAATCCCTCACTTTAAAATTACAATTTCCTGTTTAAAAAAACCATCCTCTATTACTGTATCCAACTGTGTCATATTTTCTTGATCAACCATCTTCTTCAGACTGTTCAGCCCCAATCCGCGATTTTCTCCTTTTGTCGAGAAACCTTCTTCGAAATATTGAAAAAGCTTATGACCGGTATCTCTAAACGTATTCCAAACTACAAAGGACACGGATTGTTCGAGCTCTACAAACCCCACTCGTATCATACCCTTCTCTATCTCTTCTGCTGCTTCAATGGCATTGTCTAAAATAATTCCAATACAGCGACACAACAGTACACTATCCATATTCAAATAATGTATTTCGTTAGGGCATTCAAAAACCACATCTATCCCCTTTTCTTGTGCTGTAATCAGTTTGGAGGAAACCAAACCTTTTACTTCTGGAATTTTAATTTCAGACAAACCCCTCATTTTAAAATCATTATCACGAATCTCTTGACTGACACGCATAATATTGTCATTAAAATAGCTTTCTAAAGCATCCATATCACGATTATTAATATATTCGGACATAGAAGATAGGATATTGATGTAATCATGGCGAAAAGTTCGCATTTCATAATAGTTTTTTTCTAGCTGTTCCGTGTACATTTGTATACTGTTCAGCTCAATTTCCTTCTCCCTCATCTCTAACTGCTTTCTGAAGGTGTATACTAGGAACGACAAGCTAACAGCAAAAATGACGAAATAGATAAATAAGTATAGCGTATTCATCAATACTAGCGTTTTTTGATTTCCTGTTAATCGTACATAAACAATCATTGTAAAATAAATTGTATACGTAAAAAGACCCAAGAAAGCTAAAATACGTTTTGTAATCCTATCTTCTGCATCCTTTTCAAAAATTCTAAAAGTGATTTTTTTCCAAAACTTTATAAATATAATACCAATGATGAGGGTAATAAATTGATGAAGTAATACCGCTGAAAAAATGAGTTCGTTTGTTTCTGAGGAGATTGTATCAATATCTAAAACTTTTCCCAAAATGAAAGTAGTTATATGATCAATGAGGATCATACCAATCATTATTGTTGATGCGTAGTACAGTGCAGGTATCCACTTTAGATATGTATACTTAAACATACCAAGAACAAACGCAAATATTAAGAGCGAACCAAAAATATCCAGGTATGGATATAGCCAACCCATTATTAGACTAAACAATATGACTGCAAAAATAGTTTCCTTTCGAAAAAAAGGTTTACCTATGACAAAAGCTACTAAAATACACTGAATGGCAACTTGAACAATAGCTAATAGAATCACTCACTAATCCTCATCTCTCTTTAGTCATCTATTATGAATATTATACTATAGATAATGGAATTAGCAAAATTTAGAATTTTTAGTGAAAATCTATCATTTCACACATAAATTACTTCTTCAATTCTTCTGGAATTGTTGGTTCAAAGGAATACAATACACAGAAATTATGAACACTCAACCCTCCTACTACAACAAACAGCTTTGTTAGACCTTCTGCAAACATATGTTGGATTTTTTTCATTTTCTTCTTCCTCCCTTATTTTTTCAATAATTTATATGTCAACGGAAGAATACAAAATACAGCTAGTAGACTTCCAAAAAATACTTGATTGATTACTATTTCTGAGCTTGTACTAATCATTACTGCTACACAAATCGAATAGCCAATAATGGCTCTATTTCTCAGTTTTACTCTCAACGCTTTATCATTAACACGGTTCTTTTCTGTATCTTGAGGGGCATATTTATAAAGACAGATATATACAGCTAGAATGCCAATCCAGAAAATCGATTCTGAAATTGAAATATCTCGTATGATGATCGGTAGTATTCCAAAAAGGAAAATGCTTATCAACGTGCAGGTACTGCTTTTTTTAGCATGAATACCTCTAGCATAGAGCCGTACTAATAAATAAGCACTGTGAAAGATAAATGTTAGCCAAACTGAATGAAGTAGAAATGCAGTTAAATAAACAGGAATGGCCTTCCCGAGATTAATGAGGCAGACTTCAATACCCAATTTACACTTCAGTTCTTGAATTCTGGTTAAATCTTGTCTTGCTTTTAATTTCCTAACCATATATTCTGCCAACACGTCTTCCCTAAATCCTTTTAGCAGTATTTCCATTTTTCCCCCTCCTTGTTTGTCTTTACAATAAAAGTATAGCTTTGTTATCTAGCATTTTTTCAAATGTTTAGTAACTTACTACTCTGATTACTTATATGCAAAAAAAAAAGAGGAAAATACACAGTTACGAGTATTTTCCTTACAATCATGAAATTTATCATACGACAAACTCTACAAAATATTTGGGATAAAGCGTAACCGCTTCACTGTATCCTTGAAGATTCATACGATTGATACAGACTTTGTTTCTTGTTGGGAAAAATTCATTTTGCCGCATTTTATTATACAAATTAAATAACTGAATAAATAGAATTCTTTCTAGGAAGAAACATATCAATAACTCTTCATGATGCATTATGGCTGCATTCTGCTCGCCTTCTATTGAAAATTTTGGGATTTCGAACTTTGTTGTATTAATTAATGGACCAATCTCCAAACTTTTTTCCTGACAACTCAATGCCAGTACATACTTTGAAAAAGACTCCACTGGATTCATTTCTGCGATTTTCTTTTGTGTTCCAATTAGGAGATCAATATTGTCCTGAGGCTTATCATCATAGACAGTTTGTACAAACGGCGATTTTTCCAGAAACTCTTGAACATTTGGGAATTTATCTTCTAACATGACTTGAATGTTAAAGATTTTCCCTGTATCAATAATTTTTTCTGCAAAAATCAAGTATTCAACAATTGCTTCCGTGGAAATGAAATAAGGTGTAAAAAATTCTGTATAGCTCCTAACTAGATTCAAAAGATCTCTGGATTTTTGTTTTTCATAGGAGATAAACAATGTAGGGTCCTTTTCCAAAAGCTGTTTTCCAAGCTTATTCTCCGAAGAGTCTGTTGTTTCATCTATTCCATGATAGATAATCTCTTTTAATTTATTAAACTCAATATCTTTGACTTTAAAGGCCATGACTGTTTCTAATGTTATACAATCCTGAATCATAAAGAAATCGTTCATTTTTTTTACTTGATATTTTAATTTTAAGCAATACATATTCTACCTCAGCTCCTTTCTATCCTATCAGAAATGCATACAAGGATGTTTGATGATCACTCAAAAGTTTTGATAGCTCAATATCATAAAAACCACCCAGGGGAACACTTTCCAATCCAAGGTAATTCGCTACTAATTGGATATTTTGTCCAATATGTCCAGCCTCCTGTTGAACTAGTTTATAGGAGATATCTGTATACTTTCCAGAGATTCCAGACATATCACAGCTCAAAGCAACAGCAAACTGAGCGGTATTAGCCAAATACTTTTGGATAAACGCTTTACTAATTTCATCCCACGACACGTACTGTTTAACTAATAGCTTTTGAGTATCACTATTCAGTAGCATAATATTTCCCTGCTCTATCAAATCCATGTCAACCAATTGCTCATTGAATAAAAAATAAATGTTAACATAGTACTGTGCCCCCCCAGAAGGGTATGTACGATTTTCTTTTTCACCACCAATCATAGCCAATTGAGTAAATTGCGCCATTAACTTTTTATTGACTTTGACATTCGCTTTGAATGGTTCCCTTGCCGTATATCTTGTCCCTAAAATTTTTTCAAATATATTATTTTCGTCTATCGTATACTCTAAATCTATTAACGGATAATGTCCATTTGCCTGTAATTCCCTCGGTCTATGAGCATATACTTGAGTATTGGTAAATTCAGGTTCATTGATTGACATCATATGATAATCCATGAATTTTTTCTCTATATTCCGCTCACCTTTAAAATTCCACAAATTAATGTCCTCCTTTTTAAGAAATCATCCAGCTTTAAGAAAAGCATCTGAAAAAATGAATTCATATTCCGGAGATACTCCTAATCGATTATTCAACATATGGAGATGAGAAATGACAATATAAAAGGCGTACTTTGGCTCCATTGTTGTTTGACATAACTTTATTTGAGCAAGCAAAGATTTGAACACCTTAAGATATGGTTGATAGAATTCAATTGCAAGCTCGCCATTTTTCAATTGATCAATTCTGTTGTTAATCACTTTGAATATATGCTCCGGGGTCTTATTCTGAGAAAATTGCGTCCATATTTCACGATATGCATGAAACATTGTCTCATGCTTCTCGATATACCCTAATTCTTGAGCAATTTTTGTACAGTTGTACATGAGATCAATCGCTAACACATAACGCTGAGTTCGATTAAGGTTTTGAATTATTTGTCCAGCAAATTTTGACGAGTGGACAAATAGTTCTTCGGATAGCGCCATTGCTGTCTCTCCCCCATAACGGTTTAGCTCTGGTACATACTCAATCGTCTGAATTGAAAAATTCGGATATGGAGCAGTTGGTACAATACCTTCTGTCTGAACAATCGCCTCATCATAGGAAATAGCTTGAAATGAATGGCTCTTATGTTTTTGGTGAAAGCTCTCTAATATTTGCTCCAAATCTTTATCAACTTTCTCTGCTATATCTTGTGCAGTTTGGTATCTCAAACGGATGTGGGGACCACCATCCCAATAACGAATGAAAAAATATCGAACCTTTTCTCTATCTAAAAATGGCAACAAATACTCTTTTAAAAACTCTTCAATTAACACATAATCATGAATGAATAAATGTTTAGATATCCACATAAGGCTCTCCTTTATTTTAAAAATATACTGTGACTTGTATTCCAGCTCTTAAAAAGATTTAATGAGTAGCCAAGCTGTACATTGTTCTCTAAATTGAATTTCTCTTTTATTATTTTGTCATTGTAATTTTTAATCCCTCGAGCAGCCATTCCATACTTCGCAGCAATAATAGATAAATGTTGTGCAAAATGACCAATCCTTAAAAATATGTCATCATAATCTTGTCTTGTTTTCTCAAAGGTAAAAAATATCCAATAATACATGCCTTCCAAATTAGTGAAATCTTGATATTCTTGCAACATCTTCTTATACATAAGTTTTTCTTTCGGTTGAATAAATTCACATGTTTCTCCAATCCGATAAAATCCACTTTTGAGATCAGCAATATTATCTATAAAGGTCCACAAACCTATTTCAGGATAGTCCTGTGCTGCTACTAGGAATTCCTTTAGGAATTGATGATGTGTAGTAGCTAACATTAACTTTTTTACTACTGAATCGCCTTTAATATTTTGCTCCGATACTCTTCTCCTGAAAAATTCGGTTTCCGGTTGCTCTTTTATATCTACTGTACTCAAATGATATTCTTGGTCTAAAGCTATTTCCAGTACAAGCGGAATTGTTACAAAATCACGAGCCTTTTCAAGTGAAGCTGTTGTTAGTTTTCGGTGACGAATTCGATGGCCCTTTAAAACATAGTCAAGATTATAAAGATAATGACCCGTATTCAATAAACCTAGCATCAAAGAAAATTCACCATAGAATTTTTGGAGCTGACGATTGTCATTTACGATTACTAGATAATCTCTTTCAGCATTCAACCCTTTAAAATACTCTTGGTTATATACATAAATTTTGTCTGTTAATGCTTTGTATACAAACATATGCGTTTTATGAACGAATACCAATTTGAGACTATCTATATTTCTAGCCTTTGGAGAAAAAGAATGGAAATAGTATTTGCTGAAAAAATCTATCCGCTGAATCATTTCTAAATAATAATAGAGATCGTAAATAATGGAACTCCAGCCATCACTTTTACCAAGCTCCTTCAAAAATTTCATGTCAATCACATCTAAATGATTTTTAAATAGCGGTTCATCATCCACTTGTGCAACAGACAATGTTTGCTTATAACGATTCTCTCCGAATCGATCTAAATATTGTTGATCAATCATCCTTATTCCCTCCCGTTCAATTATGGAAATGGATGTGGTGTTTTCTCTATCCAGTTTTTATCTAGCTTCCCTTTCTTCTTATATTGAATAGCCTTTTCAATTCGCTGACTGACAACTCGTCTATTTTGATGCCCAAAAGTCATTGTCAGCATGCCAGGCACTACATATTTCACATTAACAAATCCTGCAGAAAATAAATTCGGGTTTTCCATCGTAGCCCGATACGCTTTACCAGAAATATCGACCAATTGCTTCTCAAGCGTTCGAACAACCTCGGAAAATTTCCCTTGATATGCTGTATATCCTGTTTCCAATTGCTCATAGGAAGACACCATCTCTGTATTTAATGCAAACGAAAATGCATACTTCATCTCCTTATTTGAGTAAAGCAGCAAGTGGTCTTCCAACTTGTGAACCGATTGAGGATTCATCAATAATTGTCTCTTTCTTGTCTGATAATCCTCGTTATTAAATACATTTGTAAATACAGTAATCGCTGTTGTAGCTTCAATTAATGCTCGTTCTATTGACTCTTCCAAATCAAAGGAAGCTGCCGCAGCTGTGTAAAAGGCCATTTCATTTTCCCTAGGCTCCTTTTTTTCTAATAGGACCCAGATAGTTGGAATTTTCACTTCCATAGATATATCAAACAAATGTACACGAATATTTTTTTGCTTTAGGGATTCCAAATAAGCTTGGATTTTTTTAGAATGAATGCTTGATTCATCAATTCTGACAGGTGGAATTTGTCCATACCAAGTAGCTAAAAAGGCATCTCGTTCTATCAGTTCTAGCATCGCATGAAGGCTAGCTTCTGCTTCTGTTGAACCGAGAGCACTGCCATTAGAACTTTCATAAATAAATCTTTTTTCGTCAGAAACAACATGAGAGTTATAATAAATTAGCTGCTCGGGAATTAAAACATCTTTTTCACTATGCAATGCCCAAACTTTCTCATAATTCAGTGGCTGATCTTCTGAATAATTTTCTGGATTGCCATAATTGCATTGCGCCATTACTTCACTTAGCGTTAGGTCGATCACTTCTGAATCCTTTTCTCGCATTGACCTTTTTTGCTTTTTATAAGGAAACGCTGTAGCATAGCGCTCTAACGATTCCAAAATAGAAATATATTTTGACTTCTCATACGTCCCTGTCCGACCATAGGAAAGCATTGAAATCCCCTTGTACAATACTTCTGTCTGAACCATTGGTGTACCATAAGAATCTCCAGAACGAGCCAATGCATTCACGATCGACGATGGATGCGCATAGATTAGTTTTTTGTTTCTTTCAATCTTCTCTCTTACCTGTTCAAAGCTCAATTGCCGATTATCCTTTGCATCGAACATCGTATCCAATTCCTGAAGTTTATGTGGAGCAGTATCTTCATTACAGTGACAATCTCCTCGCTTGAAAGTTGCTTTCGCTTGAATTTCCAATGTATCTCGATTTATTTCATAGAGGTACGGTTCATTACTTGTTTGAAGCTTTTGCAAGAGAGTAGCAATTATTTCTGCTTCTAAGTGGCTAGGCTCATCTTCTTGCCAACCAAAATATTGTTGGTAGCTTTTCAGTTCTTTTGTTCGCTCCTTAAAGCAGTTTAGGCAAAAGAATGAATCATTCTTGGATGAATGTACAAAAATATACTTTTGGTTTGTAATAATCGTAGCAACGTTTGTTAGTATGGTCATCACTCCACCTCCAAAAGTTCATATTCAAAACCATGATCATTGAGAATTTTCCCCACAGTTGTCTGCTGTCCACTTACTAGATTTTGTTGATGAGATATGTCCCAATTGAAAGAGCTGCCTTCTTTTAAGTGGAGCTCATTTACGTCTATGGATTGGAAGAATGATTCTTTAATGGATACATCATTCATATGCATACTAATCCAAGTCAGTAAAACTGTTATCAACTGGGCTGCTGTTCTTACGGGTAGCTGAAAAATGAATGCTTCTGAATTATGATTTACAGCATACAAGTAATACCCCCCACTAATACATGCCTGAAGGTAGAAATGAGTAGATAGCTTTTCTTGATTCATTAAATTAATAATAAGCTCTGATTCTTCCAGCTCATTCAGATATAATCTGGACAGTTTCCCTGCTTTATTATGTTGGGTACTATAAATAACTTTTTCCTGTTGCTTCAATAGAAGATCTTTTGAATAGCTATTTTTTAATATTTCGATAAATGCTGCCTCTGAGAGAAACTGTGCGAGTCTTTCATAAGAAATATCTGCAAAGTAATAATTTTCTTTGTCTTCTGTTTGCACGGTAATAATCTGCAACGGTGATTGGTTGTAAGTAAAATACTCTTTATTTTTATTAAAAGATACTATCTTTGAATCATATTTTTTCACAAAATTTTCAAGTGAATTATAATTCTTGATAGCATCTTGAGGCGCTCGTCCTGAAATTTGATAATCCACCTTTTTAATTCCGTCAAACGCCAATTTCCTCTCAACTTCCATAAGAGAATTAATATTGAATACCGGGGCACTTTCCGCAACAATAGATATAATGACGCCATAATAAAGGAAGCCTGCAAGAAGTTTCTCTGAAATATCCTCAGCGGATACGGACTCAAAATTTGTATGCTTTCTTGTGGTAATCCATATTCTCTCTTCTTTTTTCCCAATATAATAATTTACAACGGTTTTCCCGTCTGCAAAAACTTCTATATTCTCAACTTCTACAATTTCATGTTGAATATGATTTTCTGCCAATAATTCACTGAGACAAATTGCACCAAAATAGGATGTGGGAATTTTTACATAAATTTTCTCAATGTCTCTCAAACCTTTTTCTACTGATAGACATTGCTCTTCTACCCATGGTAAATAGAGGCTGCTTTTGTGAAGATCATAGACCTTCGGATCAATTAAATAAAAAACATGTTTTTTTATAAGAAATTGAATAAGTTTTGTGTAGCGGCTAAACTCTTCAAAAAGTGCTGTTTCTTCACTTCCCTGATAGGCATTACTAATCAAGGAAGTGATATCTTCATATTCTGAAACACTTAGTTTTAATTTTATTAGTTCGTTTGGCCCATATATAAATAAGTCTGGTTCATTATAATGATAACGAATATTTCTTCGAGCCTTTATTAGCATATTACTCACTCCTTCTTATTGTTGAACTTAATGACAACTAATGAAATAATCAGAAGAGCTGACGTGTACCCGATTGAAATCAACATATCTTGATTGAATTCAAATGTCTCATTCCAAATTGAAATATAAATATTATTTAAATGATAGAACGGATTCACATAAGATACATACTTTACAAAATTCGGGAGACTCTCCACTGGAACAGAGAAGCCACCAGTGAACATAACAATTTGGAATAACACAATAGACAAAATAAGTGCTGTTTTAACTTCCTTAAAGTTTGAATAAATTGCGTGAGAATAAACCAGCATCACCGCATTAATGAGTAATAAGCTTAAATATGAAACCAAGAAATTAACAATGGAAAGCTGCAAATCATAAACAAGTAAGCCGATTAAAGTTATTAAGAAAAATCCTGCAGTAGCAATAATGAATGACTTAGCAATGCTGGACATGAGAAGAATTTTATCAGTGATGGGCGTAATGAAAAGTCTTTTTTCAATTCCAGCTGCACGATTCATTACCTGATCAAAACCAAAGGCAAAAAATACGACTGAAAAACTAATCAGGACAATAAACGAAGGTGTATACATTTGAACATAGTTCATCCCTCCGCTATAGGTTGCATTACTAAACATTTGTCCCATTAAAATATATGTGACAGGCGGTACAACAACCGTGAAGACTAAATAAAATAACTCTCTAAAGAACATTTTTAAGTCATATTTAATTTGTGTTAATAACATATTTACTCCCCCTTATTTGGCAATTTTATCAAGATAGAAGCTATTAATAGATTTATGACCGGATTTTAGTATATTTTCTGGCGTATCAAATACTTCGGTTACACCGTCATTAATGAAAAGAACTTTATCACAATAGAGTTCGATTTCGTCCATATAATGCGTCGATAAAATCACTGTACTATCATTTTTTTTAATATATCCTGTGATGCTTTCCCATAATATATTTCGCATATGAGGATCCAGGCCAGTAGTCGGTTCATCCAAAATAATCAAACGCGGTTTAGAAGAAAAAGCAATTGCTAGGCTAACCTTTTGCTTCCAGCCCCCAGATAAATTATCAAAGAATGTATTGAGATGCTCCTGCAATTCAAACTCTTCAATAATTTCATTCAGATCTACTTTGCTACCATAATAGGATCTAAAAAGATCTAGTAATTCTTTTACTTTTAATTTTTTATAAAACTGTGTAGGTTGCAGAACCGCGGATATATTGCTTTTAATTTTTCCGAGCTGGGCTTGATCAATTTCCTTTAAATTATTACCAAAGACAACAACCTTCCCATCATTGAAGTCCTTAATGGTCATTAAAATTTCTAAGAATGTCGATTTCCCAGCACCATTTTTTCCAATAACACCAATAATTTCACCTTTTTCAGCAATAAAATCTATTCCTTTCAGAACAGCTTTTTTTCCATAGTTCTTTGTTAGTTTTTCTACCTTTACATTAAAATTCTGCATTGTTCACCCTCCTAATTGTCAATCGTATATTCCACAACATATTCCCTAAGGTCATTCTTAAATTCAGGTAACACCTCTTCGATAAAGAACGTAGGATCTTGACTTTCTTCATTGGTAATTTCATTCATAAAATGTTTGAATAGTATTGGTACTGTAATATCAATAAACAATGGTTTCATCGCAGAAATTTCTTCACCCATACGATATTTCTTTAAAAAGAAAGTTTCAGGTAAATGCCGATCTTTAAAATAGTTATTAATGCATGAATATAGCTCTACTTCATCTGCGGCTTCTTTACTGATACGCTTTAAATCTTCGTGTTTGATAGTCCATTTCTTTCTGTACATCACAATATTTTCAAAAATAATTCTTGGCATATCACTTCTTTTTTTCAAAAAGTAATTTATATCAAAGTTGATTCTTCCGCTTTGAAACAAAAGTAGCAATACAGATAAAACTCCCGGGAGAAACACTGGAACTAATGATGATTTATAGGCTACTCTCGCTTCATTCTTCTGATGGTCAAGCACTATCAATTTTTTCTTTTTCTCATCATATTTAACCGAAAAATCTGATATATGAGGATGCCCAACATCATGGAATCTCTGATATCCAAATTCCAGATTTAATTTTTGACTATAATTTCTATCATGAATGCCGCCATTAAATCCAAACAGCTCTGTTACTTCGTAATAATTTTTGTCATAATAATTTTTCCCTATATATTCTTGATACTGTGTATCTCTATTTAAGTCCTCGAAGAAGTCTTTAAATCTAGATAAAAATTTCTCCTGACCATCATAAATATCGTTTAAAATTACTTTCTCCTGAAAAAGCTGATAAAAAAAGGTCATACTAAATTCATTGCCGTATTTAATATATTTAGGAATTTTTTTAGAAAAAGGTTGTATTAGTTCCTGAAAGTCAATTTCTCCAGCTTGATTTTCATCTAAGTATTGAGAAAAGAATGCCTTAAATTCATCTCTAAGATCATCCAAAATCTTTACTTCAGATGCAATCGCTTCATCATATCGGTAATCCATGTCCTGGAAATAAGGGAAGAAGTATCTCAATTTTTCGAAGAATACATTGTTTAATAAATTGCTGTCAGACAAACTGATTTCCGAATGGCCATATAATTTTTTATATAGCGCTGCCACTTCGTATTGCACACGAATATTCACATCAAATAACAGTAAAAATGCCGTAATTTCTTCAAAAAAACGATTAGAAAACTTATTTTCAATATCTTTGAGACTGCTCTTATTGCTCTGAGCATCAAACAAGATATCTTCATATAGAATTTCCGTACCAAAATTCGGAATGGTTTCACTCAAACTTTTAATCATATCCTCAATCTTTCTCCAAAGAACTAACCGCCCATTTGTATCTGCCTGCTCAAACTCCTTTTGCATTTCATTCATTAATTGAAGCTGGCGTGATAGCTCTTCGCAAATACCATGTTCGTTTAAAAAGGAAATCATTTCTTTTACAAGATTTCTTTTAGCATTTACTGAAATTTTTTGTACTACTATTTTTGTGGAAACAAGTTTTTTAAATACATCCAACTCATGCCCCGAATAAAGTTCTTTTTCCCTTAGAAATTGAGCAAATTCTTTATAAAATATAGTTTGCCCTTGTTTTTTCTTTAGAAATTGAATTACTTCTTCCGCAATCCCCATTTCAACCAGCTTATCTCTTGTTTCATATATTTTCTTAGATTGTGGAACATTCTCTTGCGTGACAAAGAAAATCTTAGAATTCCTTTGCCCAAATTTAGAAACATGGACAGGGATTTTTTCTAATGATTCCTCGTCGGTACGAATAGCTTCCAAAAATATTCTAAAAAGTAGAGCATGATTTAATTCGATGTTTGCCTTCTTTTTTATTAAAAATCGATTACCAGAAGAGCCCGTTTGGGTAAGGTAAGAAAACGGACTAGTTTTCATAGAGCTGCGCATTAATAAGTTGATAATAAAATTGTCCAACTTTTTTTCTTTTTTATTATGTGTTTGTACCGGTTTGGATAAATACTTTTCAATGTTCTTATAAATAGTTTGATTAAAAAATAAAACGGTCTTTTGCAGTTGTTCATCCGCTATTTCTCTTTGAAGAATCTCCCTCGATTTCAATACGGCTTCCTCATAACGTCGATGCAGTGCTTCTTGATACAACTCTAATTGATCTAAAAGGTCTACTAGTTGCTTCAACAAAATTGGCCCTGAGTATTTTCTTAAACGAATGCTACGTAAATTATGAACATCCCGTTTCAGATTCAATAGCTTAGGATCCTTTTGTAGAGAGAACTCTTCTTCAATTTGACTGACTACAATTTCTTTCTCTCTTTCAATTTGTTCATGAACATTGTCAATCTCGTCTTTAGCAGACTGAATTTCCTTCGCTTTTTCTCGCATTTCAAAGTACCAATAATCAGAGGTATTGGTTCCTCGATAAATACTAAATGGATTTTGAGTAACTGTTATAGTCAAGTCCTAACTCCTCCCTCCAAGTCATCCCTTTTTTACTTTCCACTACTCTGTAAGCCATATAAATATACTTTTGCTTCTTCAAGGCACTTATATTAAAGTAAGGTAATAGTAAATACAGCAGATTGACTGTAAATCTATAGGCCGTTGCTTCAGGTTTTTCCATAAAGTTATTTTTCTTTGAATAGGCAACAAAATTCCTATGAAAATCATTTTTAAAATTTTTTTCTAATTCCTCTATAGTACGAGCCAATTCAGCTTTATAATGATCGTCTAATAATTCGTCCACCTGACTTAAACAACATCCATAAAACTCTGAAAAATATTTATACCATCTATTAATTAGCTGAGAATGTGCTTTCTCTGCAATTTCAAAACCTAATTGCCTTTCTACATAAAGTGTCTCAAATAAATTTTCGTTGTAGGGTTTCTCTTGCTTGGCAGAAAGCTCAAAGAAGCCATGAACATGCGAGACAAATGAAAAGTAACCTTTATTATTATTTTTTTCATGATAGACATCTGAAATTCTTGAAAAAATAAGTGGAAACAGCTCATCTAGCTTAATATTCTGCGCTTCTATATATTTTCTAGTATCCAGTAGCAATTGGTAATGTCTGAATCGTTCGTTCATAAATAAATTAGTTAATCGTTCATTATGAAATTGCAAAAAATAAGGATGTATGTCTATTTCTCCGTGTTCTCGAATTGCACGTTCACTTTTCTTATTTTCCAAATTAGAAATCAATAGGGAACTTTGTTCATATTTTTTCTTCACTTGATCCATATAGGATTTATCCAATGGTCTCTCTTCGATTAGCTGGTGCACTCTCTTTTTCAGAGTTTTATATTCAGATTGCGATATTTTATTTTTTGTAACTAACTGAATATGAGGTCCACCCTCCCACCCCTTTGACACAAAATATTGATTTGTATTCCACATATCATCAATAAGTAATAGCAATGATTGTTCTAATGAACTGTCATAGTTATAAATACAGGTTTGATACATTGCAACACACCCTTATGTATTTTTTTTACCCTGTTGGATTCTCCAAATACAACTCTTAGATAGAAGATAATCGGGCGGTTGTCACAATAGTTTGTTTCAACCGCTCCATTATTTTTCAAGTCATTAACAAGAACCACAGCATGACGTTGAGCCACATGTTGATGATGCTGAACAGCTTGTCGAGCCACTGCTTGCTGTTGTTTCCGGAATTGCTGACACCTCGTCTAAATCTAGTAATTCCACTTCTAAATCGAATTCATTTGTATTTACTTCCTGAGTATGCATCTCTTTTTTCATCCTTAGTTCCTCCCATAAATAGTAATTAGTTGTTTATACTATTTTCGAAACCGACTCTACATCTTCCAAACAATTTATTAACAAGAACCACAGCATGATGTTGAACCGCATGTTGATGATGCTGAACAACTTGTTGAGCCACTGCTAGCTGTAGTTTCTGGGATCGCTGACACTTCATCCAAATCTAATAATTCTACTTCTAAATCAAATTCTTTTGCATTTACTGTTTGAGTATTCATCTCTTTTTTCATCTTTAGTTCCTCCTATAAATAGTGATTATTTGGCTACTACAATAAAAACTTACACCAATTCCTCTAAATGATTTAACAAGAACCGCAGCATGATGTTGAGCCACATGTCGATGATGCCGAACAGCTTGTCGAGCCACTGCTTGCTGTTGTTTCTGGAATCGCTGACACTTCATCCAAATCTAATAATTCTACTTCTAAATCGAATTCATTTGCATTCCGTTCTTTTTCCATTTTTCTTTTCTCCTTTCATTTATTTACATACACACTATAACTCGAGAAATCTACAGTTATTCATTCTTTTCATACAAACCGCTCCTCTATACTTAGGTGTCCTAGTTAACTAAAATAGGTGTTCTAATTTCCATCTTAACTGTCAATAAAATGGGGTGTATCTGCTGATTCATACCAACGTAAACCTGATTGTTTTTTATAAAAAAAAACCGCTTAAGCACTATTCTTAAGCGGGTCTTTTTCATTTAATTAAGGGATGAACGGGACAATCGTGTAATGTTAGAATAAGTAAAAATAAAAATTCAACAATAAGATTATCTTGACTCAACATTGACATTTATTTATTTTTGTAAGTAATACAAATCCCTTAACAACACGAAAAGAAATTGGCATAAAGAGTAATTTTTAGAGATGCAAATCTTTTAAATTCACTTTCTACCCTAAAATAACTTAACCTTACATTGGAGGAATATATACTGAAAATAAATACTTTAGAAAATTTACAGGGAAGGCATGATGTTTTTGAATTTATGCAAGGTCCTTTTAAAAATAAACATTGGCATGATACTTCTATTTATCTAACAACAGAAGCCTTTGATTTTTTACATTTATTTATAGAAGATGTATTACCTGCTTTCAATTACTTTGGTCCCAACTGCGTTAATCAAGAACAATGGAATCAAATCGCTTTCAATGCATGTTCACTAAATAATACAGCGGATATCCAATTCTTACGACTTTTCAATAAAATTGATTATTGGGTGAATGAAAATTTCAAGGAGCACAATTGTTTCTCAATTTGTGGACCATAAAAATTTTTTTAAAATGAATTTAACTATTCGTCAACATAAAAGGATCAGCCTCACTATTAATTGAGTAGCTGATCTTTTTGTTGTTCATTAGCCAATACTTTATATGTTGTTAGTTTGTGTAACTATATATAAAATACTTAGCAATTATCACGGGCTCCTATTAATCCACTTAGATAAACTGACCGCCCCATCTTATCTCCAGACTGCCATTGCTAAAACCTCCGTAACTCCTGCCAATCTTCAGGTTAGGTGTATAAATAAATTTACATTATTATATTAACTTTACTTATATTACCATATACATTATTATTCATTTAGGCTTTATAGTTTTAAAAGTTTGTAGGTTTTACAGATTAGGTTTTATAAGTGAAAGGTCAAAGTGTGAAAAAAGAAAGGATGATTCGTATGAAAAAGAAAAAATTTATAAGCAAGATGACCCCTATCATGGTGGTTTCTGGAATTATTTTTTCAAGCATTTCTGCCTTTGCCACAGAATTGCCAGAATCAATTACTATGGATGGGAAAGTGTTGGTAATGGATAAGTCCGCTGGCGGTGGAAGTGATAGTGCGTCACGAGACAACAACACTATGAGTATCTCTAGAAATTCTTATAAAGTTACAGGTAGTGATGTTCGGTTGTATGTGGATTCTTCACATGGGCATGGCGGTGACCATTTTGCATCTGGCTGGGTAGATGCCACTGCGCCACAATTTACTGCACGTGCAGAAGTTTGGTCCAATGGTCGACTTAACACTACTGGTAATAACCATTTGAATAGTGGGATTAGAGCCAATGCAACTTCTTATCTAGCTACAGGCCTTGTTCCAAATGCGACACCTCGTATTTTCTATAATTGGTAATGAAGAGAAAAAACTTATTGCTACGCTTGATAAGACCTATTTATACAATTGTCGGAATTCTATTCCTCGTCGTTTTAACTGCCTGTAGCGCAACAGATGATGTAAGTATAGCAGATGTACAACAACCTCAAACCAACACAGTTGAACCAGAAAAATCACAAACGACGACACCTAAGCCAGAGTCATTTGATGATTACGAGGATTATATTGATTACGTCTCCGATATACCTGAATTTGAACCGTACTATAAAACCGTTTTTGCTTTTGAAGAACTTTCAGATGGCATCAAATCTGTGCCAATTGAAGAAGTAAAGGCTATGTATAACGAAATAAAAACAGCTTTTGATTATATTCTTGTGAATGAATACCCCTTAGTTTATAGAGGACATTATGAAGGCGAAACAAGTTTTGTGGAAGGATATGAAGAGTATCAAGCCGCTGGCAACGATAAAATTATTTCAAACCCATTGAATGTTGTTTCACTTGATCAGGAAGGTAATGAAGTGTTGACAACCCCATTAAAAACAATTTTATTAGGTGAAGGCACTTTTAATCACTTCGATAATAGTATTGAAGAAGGCAGAAACCTTCTAAAGTCTGATTTTTCGCTTGAGGCACCCAACAAACCTATCAGTGTTGTGTTGGGGAATGCGTATAAGGATATTTATAAAATTGGCGAAATATTTTCCTTGGAATTAATTTCTGAAGTAATGGATTTTCAAGTCGTTGGTTTTTATCATTCAGGTGTTGGTTTTTCAATGAACTTTGGTGCCCTACAAGATGTGAACTTGGATCACACCATCGTTATGCCTCATTTTATACCTCATTACAAACCTGCTGGAGAAGCAGCTGTTTTTCAACATGCTTACCATATCGGTGAATTGCTATCAGGCTATATCCGTATTCCAGAGTCGGTCGAGAAAATAAACGAAGACACCTATGCTTATACAATGGACAAAATGGAAAAAATGGCGGAAAGGCATGATATTTCCGGTCTTATAAAATGCCATATTGGCCAGTGGGATTTGTTTGGTAAGGGGAAATTACTACTAATAATTTCAACAGATAGTGCTCCTCGCTTTGAATAGTTTGGTTGTAGTAAACCTTGTTCTACTAAAAGTGAGGAGTACTTTTACTCTCTTGGCTATTGAAATAAAAAAGAACAGTATAATTTCTATTTACCTAATTATTTGTTCATACTTTTTCCCTTTTACTGTAATGATTGCTTTTAATGGTTTCCCATCCTTCTCCACTTGTTCTGGTACAGAAGCTATAAAATGTAGAGTACCCGTTTTCAAAGGCTCGATCGATGTAATATTGGTAAACGTGAAATCCGCTCCACCTCGATCTTCTATTGTTGAGAAAGTTGTATATTCATATTTTCCATCATAAATAATTTTCACATTTAAAAATTCATCAGATGATTGACCTGTTGTTAGTAAACTTTTTACCGAAATAATAGTATCTAAGTACACTTCACCCTCCTCTTCATTTTTGTAATATGTATACATAGAATTTGGATTTGGGGGTGAAATTTGTTTACCGAAAACATTGTTGTTAATAGTGATTTCTGCGTAATTATCAACTATCAATGCGTTTCCTTTAGTAATCGTCAGAACTTCCTCTACCTCTGTTTCATTTTCAGATACTTCTTCTTCTGCATTTTTTCCAACAGATTCTTTTGGATTACTATCTGAATTGTTATTTTTATCGCTTTGACCACAAGCCACCAATAACATAGACACCCATAATAATAATGCTAATTTTTTCATGAAAACCCCTCCTATATTATAGGTGCTCTTCAACTTACTTATTGTTATTTTCATTTAAGGAATCTGGATAAACCATCGTGTCAAATATCTCTCCATTTGTTTCATCTTTTAAATTTACTGTGACTTTATAATCTTCAATGTCTGCACCGTTAAATAGCTGGTAGTACATGCCTGCTAAAGCTAGTCCAAAAGATGCAATTGCATCGAAACTACCTTCAAACTTTTCTTTATTTACTGTCAGTGTAAACTCAGAAAAAGATTTATTATAAGTTACATCATTTATGGAAACAAAATCTTCGCTTGTTTTAAGTTCTTCTACACTTTTTACAATTCTTTCTTTTAATTCCTTCATCATCTTTTTGTGCTCAGATTTAGACATTTTATAAGTTAAAGATCCGTCTTCATTCTTAATAACTTCCTTAATGCCACTATTTTTCGCCTCAGAAATAATAGAATCTATGTCTTGCCCCTTGTATAATGTAGCTGGTATTGTGACTTCAACATTTATAAGACCTTTATCAACTTTTAATGGTTCTTCGGATGCTTTATCAGCACCATCTGTTTTCTTCCCACTATCATCATCCTGATTACAAGCTATTAACAAAATACTTAATAGCAATGTAAGTGGTAAAATAAGAAATTTTTTCATTTTTTTCAATCTCCCTTCTCCACAAATATACATGGATAATGAAGGAATATCTATTACTATTTTCATATTTCTACATATTTTGCGCTTTACAATAAAAAACACCCGTTCCGAAATGGAGGAAGCTGTATCTATATGGCTAAGTAATTATTAGCAGGTTTCTTATATGGAATGGACGAAGATTGAGAAGGAATTCCTAACCCTTCGATCCATGCAGCATTAAAATACTTCAGCGTTTAGGTATCATTAACAAACAGCAATAAAAACAAAAAAGTGACCAGATACTCATTTTTAATTGAGCGCCTGGTTACTTTTGTTTAGAATTTTTGTATAAATAAACTTCCATCAGATTGAATTTCAGCATAAAACACTTCTTTGACCTCTTTTATATTTGCCCTGCTTAATTCGTTTTCTAACCAATCTCTACTTTTACCAACCTCCAATAAATTTTTCGGTAATAATTTTCCATCAGCAATTATTTCAATAGGTAAATAAGTCGGCGGCGAAGGATATATTTGTAAGTCGCTTTTTTGTGTTCCTTGATATTCAGGTTTTTTGAGAATACTAAGTCTACCATTTGGTTCTAGAATGGCGAAATCTATTTCTGCTATTGAAAAGATTTGATATTGCCTAATCAACATCGTCAGGTCATCGATATTAACACCTGTTCTTTTTAATGCTTTTCTGTCTATCTTTCCATGTTTTATAATAATGGTAGGTTGACCATCAAAGATCACTCTAATTTTTCCAGACTTAAGACTTATATAACTGACTATTATAGTAAGTGAACACCAAATTACTAGGCTGAGTAAATCCTTTGTGTAATCTTTTGTACTAAGAACAACCATATTTGCAGCCATTGATCCTATTGTTATTCCTGTTACATAGTTAAAAAAAGTTAAATGACTTAATTGTTTTTTTCCTAAAAGACGTGTAAGAGCTAGAAGGACAAAAAAAGTAATAACTGTTTCACTCGCTATCTGTAAGTAGCTTACATCGTTCATTGTTTCACCCCTGTCTATAATAGAATGGTCAAGTATTTAAGAAATTACACAAATAGCCTAGGCTCAACAAAGATAAAATGGCAAAGGAATTAACAAGGAAAGTTTTTTAGAATATGGTCTAAGGGTAATCGTATTGCCTCCTAGTAGTGATATCTAACACGAATATTCCTCCCGCCTATTTTTTATAAGAATCAAAACTTTTAAGTTTTGGCACTGTATAAATAAAAAAAGACCACCTCGTATGAGATGGATACATCATTCTAGCTATTCAATTAAAGCACCACGTTTGTTGAACAAGTTATTTTGTTTACCCTTCAACAATTGCAAGATATTTTTTGATTTCTCCTTTAGATTCAACAATTAAAATCTCTCCTCGTTCTTTGGTGGAAAAAATCTTTGTACCAACAGGAAGTTTATTCGACATCCCATCTCTAAAAACTGTATTAGCATCATTTTTTGTTTTTATTTCACCGATTTGAACATCTTTTGTTAAAGACAATTCTTCAACCCAATCAATATTAGCTTTGTAGATAACTCCATCATACTGAAAAATATCAGCATCAGAATCTAATGTTAAAACTTCTTCGGCATCTATCCTGTCAATTGATACGGTTGTAGTTCCCCCTTGAATATTGCATCCTGTAATCATGAATAAAGCTAATGCGATCAAACCATAGAATAATTTTTTTATTTTCAAACCACCCACCTCTTTTATATAGACACCAATTGTCTACCAAAAGTTACATATTCAACTACATGTGGATTCGACTAAAAAGAATCTCAAAAAAAATTACATTAAAATGTAAATAAAAAACTACACTTATTACAACTAATAAGTGTAGTTTGAACTTAACAGTGTTCTGTTTGGGCAATTGTGAGAAATGTAGATTCAAGAATTTTTATAATTTTATCAAATTATTAAATTAATGGTATATTGTTGTAGAAGTTATATACCCTTTATATGTGCTGTATTCATAAAAAGTTACGTCTAATTTATAGTTTTTGTATACTAGTGGTCAGTTTTAGTCTGGTTGCCAATATCTTCTTCAATACAATATATAGTTTTCTTCTCGTTGTTTGTCGTTGTAGCTATTAGTGCTGTAGCAATTGTGGCTAGAATTCCTATAACAACAGAAGTAGTAATACTTGTTAAATTAAAAGAACCGGGATTTGTATACTCATAAATCCATGAGACACCTACACCACCACCTTGATTATTGGAAACAGTCGATAGGACAGTAAATTGACTTTCAGATGATCAATATAAAAATGCCCAGGCTCAAATTTTTATTGAGTACCTGGGCTTTGATTCAAAATGAATGGCTAGTGTAGATTTTTAATTATGAGAGTAAGTCTAAAGAGCGTGCTTGAAAAAACAATTTCCAAAACATGCTCTTATATACGTAGAAGTTTGAAACCCAAACTAAAACAAGCGAAGGAGGTTAGCCCCCCCTTCCCTATAATCTTATCACATCCATTAAATTGAAAAATATCGGATATGTGGCTGCGTTAGCATTTGCTTTGTATATCTTAACTGACATGGTTAACTGGAATGAACCAAAGTTTTTTGATTACTCAATGATAGTCATTTATTCATTATGCTTAGTTTTAATCATTGTTAACATCGTTGTATACTTTAAAAAGAAAAGATGCAGCTAAGGAGCTTCAACCGAAGTATAAACCGTATGACGAATAAACAAAAAGAACCAGGTACTCACTTTCAATTGAGCGCCTGGTTGATTATTTTAATGTTAAAAGCAATGATGAGTATTCTTTATTTTAAACCAATAACCCTTTCATTTGGAAATAATAGTATTTATGTTATATTAGATTGTAGTTATGTTTTTTCTATATCTATAAAGTAATTTTCAAAAATTTTTAAACATGAGGTGATTGTTAGATGACAAGAGAAGTTTTTCATATTGATAAAAGAATTGGATTGGGTTTTGATTCTCACAAAGATATGGAAGAATGGTCTGAGGAAGAATGGGATGCATTCCATAAATACACAGAGAGCCCTGAAGCAGGACAAATATTATTGTTAGATGATGAAGGTTTATTTTTAAAGGTGAATAAAATAAGTCCTAGTATTAAAAGTAATAAAATGAGAATAGAATTCGAAATTGAAAATAAAAATGAGAAAGATAAACTAATTATATTAAAAGAATGGATAATTAATAAAGAGTCAATCGAATTATTCGACAATCTTCCTATACAAATAAAAAGTAGAGAACGCAAAAATGACTATATATACTGGGCAAAGAATGTTGAGATTGGAAAAGGGTTTGAACTTTTTTTCGAAATAAAAGACTTTGAAAGATCAAAGTTAGAAAGAGAATTACACTTTATAATTTTGTGGTAAAAGACCAGGAATCATATCCTGGTCTTTTATAATACATATTACTTATATGGGTACATAGTGATTACGGCGTTTCGTGTCTGACCATCCACTTTCTTTTTTGCAAAAATTACTGTGATATATTGGTCAAGGTAAATATCATAACCATCTGCTCTATATTTACCATTACCTACAGATGTTATATTATCTTGCTTATAAATCTTACCTGCTAAATCTGCCATTTCTTGTTCAACTAAATGTCTTGCAAATTGCGATTTCATTTCACCGTCAACGCTCACCTTACCTTTGCCTGGTGAGTCCATATGATAGTAACTTATATGGCACGCTCCATACTTTTTATTCCCTTCTTCTACTACAATGTTCTTATCTTTGTCATAATGGTTTCCACTGAAAAAGTCACAATAGTCCATAACAACTGCTGCATCAGCTGTTTGAGTTTTTGAAGTTAATCCAATAGAAAGTAATAAGGTAAATGCTATCAAAATTGATATTTTTTTAATTAACTTGTTCATATAATTCTCCTATTTTTCTCTATAGCTATAGTTACTTGTATTTCCCTCGGGTACCACTAGCCTACCATTGGAAACTTTTCTACTTCAATAGTCGAATCACGCCACTTTTTGGCGTGAATTTTACATTCCCTTTACATTAAACGCCACAATACGCCATGTTCACCGTCAAAATTTGGCGGTATTTATGTAATAAAGTGATTCCAAAGTAACATTTCTTTTAATTTTGTCGGGTTTTGTTTGACATTCTTATTAAGAAAATAATTTATCATTTTTTTACAAAACATTAACAATAATTACTATTATTTTCATTGTAAATAATTAGAATCTATGTTTATAAATTAAATAGCCCATTACCAATTAAGGTAACAGGCATCTGCTGTTAAGCGCTACGTTGTGCAATGATAATCTTCAATCCCTCAAAATCACCACTAGTAATAGTTCCATTATCGAATTTCTCCAACCATGATTCATTAATCAATCCTTTATCGACTGCTTGTTGAATATAATCATGTACTGCAGCTTTTGCGGTTGTACTTGTGAATTTCATCGTATCATCATCCTTTTCTGTATGTTGTTCTGATTCATTTGGTTTCATTGCTTCCTCTATGCGTTTCAGGAAGAACTGTTTTAACAGCTTTGCAAAGTATTGAACAGCGTTTTTTTCTGCAACTCCATAACGCACACCACCACTTTTGCTGTCATTAGAAATCGAATATATCTCAATTCATGGTTTACGACACACGCATGCCAGTGCCTTAATCTATAAAGGAGCTAATATTCATTCTGTTTCTAAACGTTTAGGACATTCAGATATTCAAACAACCCTTGATCACTATTCGCATGTATTAAAGGAAATGGAAGAACGGGATGAAGAAATAGCGATTAATGTTTATTCATCTTAATTTCTTTGTTCACCATGTTTACATTTTGTTTACCTAATTTATTTTTTATATGTGATTCAATGCGATTCTTAAAAATATCAATATAAACAAAAAACGCTCAAAACCCAGTGTTCGTAAGGTTTCAAGCGCTTTTCAATTTGGTTAAAAATTAACCATTGATTTGTTATTGACGTCCCAGGAGGGATTCGAACCCCCGACCGACGGCTTAGAAGGCCGTTGCTCTATCCTGCTGAGCTACTGAGACATGATGTCGTTTCTTATGTATTCCATAGGAAGGACAATATTTATTATATGTATTTTATGGCGTAATGTCAACAATAATTTTACTATGTAGGCAAGGTTTCCCTCATCTATGTTTTATCATATGTTTTCGCCATATAGATTATACCACGTCTTTGCCTTATCGATAGCAAGAACATAAAAATTTTTGTTAGAATATTGGCTAGAAATCAATAGGAGGTATATAGATGTTTAAGGATTCTGTTGTAGTTGTTACTGGTGGTGCACAAGGGATTGGTAAGGGGATTGTGCTAGCATATGCACGACAGGGTGCGAATGTGGTGATTGCTGATATCAATAAGGGCTTAGGTGAGCAATTAGAGAGAGAGTTGCTCGAGCAGGGCTTCTCTGTCATCTTTGTTCATACGGATGTGGCGAAGGAACAGGATATTGTTTCATTAATGAAACGAGCAGTCGAACAGTATGGGTCGATTCATATATTAATTAATAATGCTGGAAAGTTACAACATACATCTCCTTATGATATTACGTTGGAGGCATGGAATGATCTTTTGCAAACGAATTTAACGAGTGCCTTTTTCTGTGCAAGAGAGGCTGCGAAGGTGATGAGGCACAATGTCAAAGGTGGCTCGATTGTATCTCTAGCGTCTACACGGGCTGAGATGTCTGAGCCTTTTACTGAAGCCTATGCTGCTACAAAAGGAGGGATTGTGGCATTAACTCATGCTTTAGCACGATCGTTTGGTCCTGATCAGATCACTGTAAATTGTATTTCGCCCGGGTGGATTGAGACTGGCAATTATGAGGAGCTTCGTCCGATAGATCATGCGCAGCATTTGTCAGGGAGAGTGGGTGTACCGGAGGATATTGCTCAAGCATGTCTCTATTTAACAAATCCGCTGAATGATTTCGTTACAGGTATTAATTTAACGGTCGACGGTGGGATGACAAAGAAAATGATGTACGAGGATTAATGTCATACCTTCCCTTTGCCTTCATTGCTTTCATACATAGAGCTGCTTAGGAGTATGCTAATGTAGGAGAACAAATGAAAAGGAGCGAGGTTTTGTACCCTTATTCAAGTAGGTTTTCATTAAGCCAGTTGTACCAATCACCCTCTACACAATATACAGCACCGATTCGTCATTTTTTACGTTCAACTGATCATCGACACTGCATTAGTAAAACTGAGGCAGATTATATGGCGATGAATCAATTACTATGGATGGAGCATGTGAATTGGACACGGATGACGATTATTAGCATCGTTTTCAATTTGCCAGATTTACCTTTTGTGCAGCAGCGTTTGTTAAGAAATGCGACTGATTTGGGCAATTGCCTTCGCCCTTTTTATGGCGACTCTATAGCAGATCGTTATGCGGCTTTAATTAAAGAGCATCTTGTTATTGCTGCTCAGTTAGTGACTGCTGCGACTAAAGGGGATACTGCCACGGCTGAGGCAAAAGAGAGAGATTGGTATCGTAATGCAGACGATATTGCACAATTTTTGCATACGATTAATCCATACTTAAGTATGGAGGCCGTACAAAAGATGTTTTATATGCATTTGTCTTTAACAAAAAACGAAGCTGTGACCATGATTCAAAAAAATTATCAAGCCGACGTGGACATATTTGATGAAATAGAGGCAGAGGCGCTTGCCATGTCAGATATGATAGCGGGCGCTATCGTCATGCAATTTTGTTATCTCTTTTAATGCTCTCACTTACAATATTTTTTATCATTCAATCACTGGAAGAAAAATCTTTGTCTCCTTTTTCTTTGCATAATGCGCAATGGGTTGAATTCCCTGAAAGGTTCCCTTCATAAAAGAAGCTAACGTATTACTTTGAATTTTCACATCAGCCCGTTGTAAATCCCACGGTGTATGTTGAATATCAATACGAAATAATGTATGGTTCCATTTTGCCCATGAATGATAACGTTCGACTAGCCATTGATCAAAATTAGTTTGAGTGTTATCCCCTATTGTATAGGACACCCTTAATCTTTCGTCCAACGTTTTGTAATAGCTGGTATAGGTATTGTCATTGTTCCTTTGCGTTCCTATAATTTTTGAGTATCGATATGGTAAACTGCCCAATGCTGTTATTTTTGAGAAGATAAAATTGGTCACATCTAAATGAAAAAAATAGATGCCTTTCTTGCCCTCATACTCAATATATGTTCGTACGTTCAATTGTAAGGAGGTATTCAAGCCCGGAATAGGTGGCAGAAATCGCAAGCGATGCCCATGCACTTTAAAAAGAACCGCACTCACCCAGGCATCATGTGCAAATAAATCTAGCTCTACTTCTGGAGGTAAATGCTTTTCTAATTCTAGGGGTGATACCGGCCAATGTAAAAATAGTACATCCTGCCATGTCTGTGCTATCATCCACATAGTAAAACTCCTTTCTACCCTCATTTTTTCCTAGAAAGGAGTTATTCAAACCATAAAGGCTATTTTTGTTCCTGCTCTGTCGTTTCTATTTCTACATAGCGATAATATAGATTTCGTAATTCAGATTCTTTAAATAAACCTAAATGACTTTTAAGTTGTGGATGTACTAGAATGCCATATGCTCGTAACTCTTTTACAAACCAACCTTTTGAATATTTGTGCATCGAATCCATTCCCCTTTACCTTTATTCATACATAGGGTATGCGCCTGGTTTGGGTATGGTGTCATGGCATAATAAAAAAACGAGAGGAGCATTCCCTCTCGTTGTCTTCTTATGTGCCGCAAAAAGTACGGTATGGTTGACTAGACGTCTCTGGTAATGAAGCATATTCCTGTTGTTCATTTGTGTGGGCAAAGGGCTGGGACAGGGCTGTTACTAATTTATTCATCACACTAAAGTCTTCCCTCTCTACAGCCGCTTCCAATGCCTCCTCTACCCTATGATTACGTGCAATAACAGCAGGATTATGCTGGCGCATCAATTGTTGGGACATGTCTTTTGTTTGTGGCTGTCTCGCTAATCGTGCGAGCCATTTTTGATGCCACTCTTTAAATGCTGAAGTCCGCCATAATGAGGTTTTGTCGATATGGTCAAAACTTAGGGCGATAAACGTATTTGTATAGTCTGCTTTGTCTTGTTGCATAAGCTGCAGAAGTTCTTCTATAAGCTTCATATCGTCTTGCTCTTCATCAAATAATCCTAATTTTGCTCGCATTCCTTTTAGCCAGTTTTGAACGTACAACTGAGGGTATTGTTCTAGGGCAGCTTGAGCAAGTTCAATGGCCTGCTCTTGATTTTCATGAATTAAAGGAAGTAACGCCTCTGCCAACCGTGTTAAGTTCCAGCCCCCCATGCTTGGCTGGTTACCATATGCATAACGTCCTTGTCGGTCAATGGAACTGAACACGGTTGCTGGGTCGTAGGCATCCATAAACGCACATGGTCCATAATCAATGGTTTCCCCACTGATGGTCATGTTATCTGTGTTCATGACCCCATGAATAAAGCCCACTAACTGCCACTTTGCTATAAGGGATGCTTGTTTTTTTATGACTTCCTGTAGTAAATAAAGATAGGGATTTGTGTTCCCAAGATAATTGGGGAAATGTCGTTCTAATGTATAATCTGCTAAGGTCTGGAGCTCCTCGTCTGTTCCCCATTGTGCAGCATATTGAAAGGTCCCTACCCGTAAATGACTGCTGGCAATTCTCGTAAGGATAGCACCAGGTAGGTCAGTTTCACGGATAATCGTTTCACCTGTGCTCACTACCGCTAAACTTCGAGAAGTAGGAATCCCCAACCCAAACATCGCTTCACTAATAATGTACTCCCTAAGCATAGGTCCCAATGCGGCTCTTCCATCCCCACCACGGGAATAAGGTGTTCTTCCAGATCCTTTTAACGCGATATCCATGCGTTCGTTTGAGGGTGTTATTTGTTCACCATATAAAAGGGCCCTTCCATCGCCTAACATATTAAAATGCCCAAACTGGTGACCTGCATACGCTTGCGCAATAGGATTACTACCACTAGGTGCTTTATTACCCGCTAATACAGCTATGCCCTCTTCTCTTTTTAAAGCTTGACTATTTAATCCCAATGACGCAACAACCGTTTCATTTAACAGGACTAATTTAGGTGAAGGAACGGGGTTTAATGTCATTTCGGAATAAAAAATACTTGGTAATTGTACATAACTATTGTCTAGATTCCAGCCAATTGTCTTTTCCATATTTTCTCCTTTGTTACCTTTTCCATTTATTTTTTCTATTTCAACATCATTCATTCCTAGTCAATTTTACCATCCAACCTAAAAATCCGCTTACTTTAAGAGTAAGGCGGATTTTTAGGTCGTATTAATTTCGTTGGAAAGTATGACGTGACATACACTGCTGATCATCCGTCCAAAATTCCACTGTAAAAGTCGAATCTTCTATTTTTAGCATAGCAAAGCTTTTTTCTTTGCGACCCCGAGGCTTTAGTAGGCTTCCTGGATTGATAAATAAAATATTATCCAACATTTCAGCACCGAGAATATGAGAGTGCCCAAAACAAACAATTTGGGCATTCAATTCTTTTGCACGATAGGCTAATGACAACATGGAACTTTTTACATTAAATAAATGGCCATGAGTCACCAAAATTTTTACATCCTCGATCGTAAAAAATTCTTCCTCAGGAAAAGCTTCCTCCCGATCACAGTTCCCTCGTACTTTTTTCATTCCCTTTAATGCATCATGCACATAAGGAAGCTCACTATCTCCACAATGTATCCGAACATCTATTTCAGGATAAAAATTTCTGACCTTGTCGATCACATGACTGTCTCCATGTGTATCGCTCATGATTAGTATTTCCATGTATACCACCTCTTATTTCATAAGATTCGGCAATTGCTCCTTCAGCTTACGAATAGCATTACCTCGGTGAGAAATGGCGCCCTTTTCTTCTGGCGTAAGCTCAGCCATCATACGATTTAGACTTGGGACAAAGAAAATGGGATCATAGCCAAACCCATTCGTGCCACGTTTTTCATGTGCAATGACGCCCTCGCATGTGCCAAATACTGTTGTCGTGTTAAAATCTGGACCTGCAATGGCAATACAGCAGCAGAATCGAGCTGTACGTTTGTCATCTTCAACACCTTGTAGATTTTCTAACAGCTTCACCATATTAGCCTCATCATCATGATCACCAGCGTAACGCGCAGAGTAGACCCCTGGCTCACCATTTAATGCATCCACTGCTAAACCACTATCGTCAGCAATAACAATGGTGCCAAGATTTTTCGCTAAGGCTTCTGCCTTTAAAATTGCATTTTCTTCAAATGTTGTACCTGTTTCCTCTATTTCCATATCTGGTGCTACTTCAAACATTGTGACAACTTCATAACCCAGTGGGCCAAATAATGCTTCGAAATCTTTTGCTTTCCCTTTATTTTTGGTTGCAATGACTACCTGTTTCATATTATTTCCCTCCGACCATGTTTGCTTGTTCAGCAAGCGCTGTTTTTTGGAGCTCAACTAATTGCTGGATGCCTTTTTCACCTAAAGCTAATAATTCATTCAATTCTTCCCGAGAGAATGTTGCTTCCTCGCCAGTACCTTGTAATTCTACAAAGCGACCTGCACCTGTCATAACAATATTCATATCAACAGCAGCAGCCACATCTTCTACATAATTTAAATCTAAAACGGCACCTTGCTCTTCTACAATCCCTACACTAGTTGCGGCTAAAAAATCTGTTACAGGGAACTTAACGAACGGCTTTTCCTCTGCAAATTTAGCAATTGCCTGTGTCATTGCTACAAATGCTCCCGTAATGGAGGCTGTACGAGTGCCACCATCTGCTTGAATCACATCACAATCGATCCATACTGTACGCTCTCCTAGTGCCTCTAAATCGACCACAGCACGTAATGCACGCCCAATTAATCGTTGAATTTCCATCGTCCGTCCATTAACCTTCCCACGAGATGATTCACGTGGTGTACGTTGAGCGGTTGCACGAGGTAGCATCGAATATTCTGCTGTGATCCAGCCTTTCCCTTGCCCACGTAAAAAGCCAGGAACCTTATCTTCAATTGTTGCTGTACAAATTACTTTTGTATTTCCTACTTGAATTAAAACCGAGCCTTCTGGGTGTATTAGGTATTCACTATCCATTTTTACAGATCGCAGTTCATCTGCCATTCTTCCATCAAATCTTGTCATATTTATTGTTCCTCCTAAAAACTTTCGCGCCCTCATCTTAACATAATTTATTTCTTCAAAAAAGTACTCAACGTTTATGTAAAATGCTGAAAACGGCAAAAATCAGCCTAGCCCATTGCTAAGCTGATTTTTTATTTTAATGTAATGCGTCTTATGTCGAGAGTACCTTGCTCCAACCAATTTTCAGCGATTGAACGGAAAATTGGAACAGAACCAGTTGCAAAAAATTTATGAGCAGGCACTGTATTTGCATTTGCTAAAGTGCCATTATAAGCTAGCATTTCTTGAGCATCCTTTGCTGTTTCCTCCGCAGAAGATAAAACATTCACTTCTTCTCCTACGACAGCTTCAATTTGTTTTTGTAAAATAGGGTAATGTGTACACCCTAAAATAACCGTGTCAAATTGTTGATTTTTCAACGGCTTTAAGCCTTCTGCTATTAACTTCGTTGCAAATTCACCTTTATATTCGCCACTTTCTACAAGTGGAACGAAGGTTGGACAGGCTAGTGGAATAATATGTGTTGACGTATTAAGTGACAGTAAGGCCTCTTCATATGCACCACTTTTTATTGTTCCTTCTGTTGCAAGCACAACGACTTCATGTCGCTTCGTTTTCTTTACAGCTGCACGTGCGCCAGCATTTATAACGCCTAGTACCGGAAAAGGCATATTTCTTTGTAAACTTTCGAGTGCTACTGCAGTCGCTGTATTACAAGCAATAACGAGCATCTTAATATTCATTTTTTCTAGCGCTTTCGCCATTTGCCAAGTGAAGTTCCGTACTTCCTGACGGCTTCTTGGACCATATGGACATCTTGCTGTATCGCCAATATAATAAATCGTTTCGTTTGGCAATCGCTTTATAATTTCTTTTGCTACGGTTAACCCGCCTACTCCTGAATCAATAACGCCTATCGGGGCATTCATACTTTCCGCCTCAATCCTGTTTCATGTGTACATGTAGTTTTTCTAGGTAGCTTGATAATTGCGCGACTTCTTGCTCATTAAAACCAACAAGCATCTCTTGCAAATATTGCTGTCTTTTTTCTATAACCTCTTGAATAATACGTTCGCCCTTTTCGAGAAGATGAACAACAACGACACGGCGGTCATTTTCATCACGCATACGCTTGACTAATTCATTTTTCTCCATCCGGTCCACTAAATCTGTTGTCGTGCTAAAAGCTAAATATAAACGGTTTGATAATTCGCCAATTGTAATATCACCAAGCTCTTCTAACCACTGTAACGCAACAAATTGTGGCGGCGTAATCGCATAGTCGGAAACAATTTCTCTTCCCTTTTGCTTCACGATGGCCGCTATATAGCGTAATTCCTTTTCAACCGTTGCAACGGTTTCAGGTGAGTGTTTTGTTACTTCATCCGACATATAACTATTTCACTCCTAAAGATACGTTGAATAGTTCTATTTTGTCGTTTTTTTCACGAAATAGCAAGTGTCCATTAGTCTAATTTAAATTCTTCTAAGCGTAACAGCTCAATTAACGCCTGAGATCGATTCGTTACACCTAGCTTTTGAATTGTATTGGAAATGTGATTTCGCACTGTTTTTTCACTAATACCAAGCTGCTCTGCAATATCTCTCGTTGTTTTTTCAGCTAATAAAAGCGCAAATATTTCACGTTCTCGGTTTGTCAATAGAGAACGATGATGAGAGCCATTCATTCAGTTACACCCTCCTCCCCCGCACGTATTGTAACTTATGTTAAGGGGCTTGAAGCGGTGACGGCTATTTGCATGATTATTACATGTTTCCTTAAAAATTTCGGAAATTGCTTCGACATTTTCAACAATTTTATGTAAAACAATATTCCTACTATGTTCATAATTTTTTATGTTGTAACGTAACTCACTAATTGGGTATAATTCCCAAATCAATCAAGTGCGCTCTTTCTTCTTTAGAAATCGGTACACTCTTGCCTGTTCGAGGGTCCATTTGCACAATTGTCCCACGACCTGTGAAGCAAACTTCGTCCTTTTGATTTTTTGCTAGATAATGAAGGTCCATTGATGAACTTCCAACTTTCGCTACCTTTGTATAAATTCTTAGTAGGTCATCAAAGAAAACCTGCTTTACATAATCACATTGTAAATCAGCTACAATCGGTATACTCCTCACATTCTCATCAGCTACTGATGGCATTAAAATACCTATATGTCGAAAATAATCAATTCTCGCCTGTTCAAAATAAGTAAAGCTTACAGTATTGTTCATATGCCCATACATATCTGTTTCTGAGAATCGTACACGTGCCTCACTATAAAAGGAAAACCCCTTTTCCCACTCTTGTAAATTTCCAATATAGCTTGCTTTCATAATAACGCCATCCCCTATCATTTATTTACCATCCTTTTCAGTCAGTTTAGACTGTCAATCAGCAATGAATACTTATTCATTATATAAGAAAACACTATATTATCATAGGAAAAACCGAATTCCCCTTATTTTATTACTAAAATCCCTTTTTCTTTAAATAGTATGGTTTTTTCTTGAAACATGTTAACTATGTTTATATCACTATAAAAAACTCCCTCACACTAAGTGTAAGGGAGTTCAGCTTGTCCGATATTAATCTACGTAGTGGTCAGAACCGAAGAAGTTACGGAACATTTGCACTGTAGTAGCACGGTTTAATGAAGCGATTGATGTTGTTAAAGGAATACCTTTTGGACATGCAGCAACACAGTTTTGAGAGTTACCACAGTTCGCTAGGCCACCATCGCCCATAATAGCATTTAAACGTTCGTCTTTAATCATTGCACCAGTTGGGTGAGTGTTGAAAAGACGTACTTGTGATAATGGAGCTGGCCCGATGAATGAAGCTTTTTCAGACACGTTTGGACATGCTTCCATACATACACCACAAGTCATACATTTAGATAATTCATAAGCCCATTGACGTTTACCTTCTGGCATACGAGGACCTTCACCTAAATCATACGTACCATCGATTGGTACCCATGCTTTCACTTTTTTAAGCGCGTTGAACATACGTTCACGGTCAACCTGTAAGTCACGAATAACAGGGAATGTTTTCATTGGCTCCAATTTAATAGGCTCAGTCAATTGGTCAACAAGTGTTGAACATGATTGACGTGGACGGCCATTAATAACCATTGAACATGCACCACAAACTTCTTCTAAACAGTTCATATCCCATGAAACTGGTGATGTATTTTCACCATTTTCAGTAACAGGATTTTTTTGAATTTCCATTAAAATAGAAATTACGTTCATACCATGACGGTAAGGCACTTGGAATTTTTGCCAGTAGCTATTGCCGCCCTGTGTATCTTGACGTAAGATTTCTACTTTAACCATTCTTCCAGTATTAGCTGCGATTTGCATAACTTTTAGTCTCCTTTCGCAGAGTAGTCGCGTTTACGTGGTGGGATTAAAGAAACGTCGACTTCTTGGTACGTGATGATTGGATTACCAGTAGTTGGGTCAAACTTCGCCATTGTTGTTTTCAAGAATTGCTCGTCATCACGATTAGGGAAATCAGGTTTATAGTGCGCACCACGAGATTCATTACGTAATAATGCGCCTTTTGTCATTACTTTCGCAAGCACTAACATATTTTTAAGCTGACGTGTAAAGTGTGCGCCTTGATTACTCCATTTTTGCGTATCGTTAATGTTGATGTTGTTCCAACGCTCAGTAAGGTCATCAAGTTTTTTCAATGTATCTTCAAGCTGATCATTGTAACGTACTACAGTCATTGTAGCAGTCATCATTTCACCAAGCTCTTTATGCAGTAAGTAAGCGTTTTCTGTGCCTTCCATTTTCATGATAGCATCCCATTTCGCTTGTTCTTCTGTTACGCGAGCATCGTAAATCTCTTGTGGAATATCTTCTGCATGCTTTTTAAGATGTTTTACATAATCTACTGCGTTTGGTCCTGCAACCATACCGCCATAGATAGCAGATAATAATGAGTTCGCACCAAGACGGTTGGCACCGTGTTGAGAGTAATCACACTCACCTGCTGCAAATAGACCAGGAATTTCAGTCATTTGGTTGTAGTCAACCCATAATCCACCCATTGAATAGTGAACTGCTGGGAAAATCTTCATAGGTAATTTACGTGGGTCATCTCCTACGAATTTTTCGTAGATTTCAATGATACCACCAAGTTTAACGTCTAACTCATGTGGATCTTTATGTGAAAGATCTAGGTATACCATGTTTTCGCCATTGATACCAAGTTTTTGGTTTACACAAACGTCGAAAATTTCACGTGTTGCAATATCACGTGGTACTAAGTTACCATAAGCTGGGTATTTCTCTTCTAAGAAGTACCAAGGTTTACCGTCTTTATAAGTCCAAATACGACCACCTTCACCACGAGCTGATTCTGACATTAGACGGTTTTTGTCATCTCCAGGAATCGCTGTTGGGTGAATTTGGATGAACTCACCATTCGCATATGAAGCACCTTGTTGGTAAACGATAGAAGCAGCAGAACCTGTGTTAATAACAGAGTTTGTTGTTTTACCGAAAATAATACCAGGGCCACCAGTCGCCATAATAACAGCGTCTGCACGGAATGATTTAATTTCTTCTGTACGCATATCTTGCGCTACGATACCACGGCACACGCCGTCTTCATCGATAATAACACCAAGGAATTCCCAGTGCTCATATTTATTTACTAAACCAGCTACTTCATGAGAACGAACTTGCTCATCAAGCGCATATAGTAATTGTTGACCAGTTGTTGCACCAGAGAAAGCTGTACGGTGCATTAAAGTACCACCAAAACGACGGAAATCTAATAATCCTTCTGGTGTACGGTTGAACATAACACCCATACGGTCCATTAAATGGATAATCCCAGGGGCTGCATCACACATACCCTTAACTGGTGGTTGGTTCGCTAAGAAGTCACCACCATATACTGTATCATCAAAGTGGATCCATGGAGAATCCCCTTCACCTTTAGTATTTACCGCACCATTAATTCCGCCCTGCGCACAAACAGAGTGTGAGCGTTTTACAGGAACTAATGAGAATAAATCAACTTCAGTACCAACTTCAGCTGCTTTAATCGTTGCCATCAGACCGGCAAGACCACCGCCGACAACAATTATTTTGCTTTTCGCCATGATTATTTCTCACTCCTCTTAAAAAATTGCATTGATTGCATTTGCTCTATCGTAGCTTTCTATGGAATTATACAAAAGCTAAAATAGCAGCAATACCAACTACACTTAGAATTACGAAAATGATGTTTGTTACGTAAGTAGCAATCTTTTGAGCCTGTGGAGATTGTGTAATACCCCAGCTTACTAGGAATGCCCATAAACCGTTAGATAAGTGGAAAGTTGCTGATAAAATACCAACAATGTAGAATCCAAGCATGAATGGATTAGCAACGATATTCGCCATCATGTCGTAATCAACGTGTGTGCCAAGTGCTTTTTGAATACGAGTTTGGAAAATATGCCATGCAATGAAAATCACTAGGAATACACCTGTGAAACGTTGTAATGAGAACATCCAGTTACGGTATGTGCTGAAACGTCCTGTGTTTGGTGTAGCAGTGAATGCAATGAACACTCCATAAAATGCATGGAACATCAATGGAATATAGATGACAATCCATTCAACTAGGATAAGGAATGGAATCTTCTCCATTACTGCGGTAGCATCGTTATAACTATCTGCCCCGCCTGTTGCTGTAAAGTTAATGAACAGGTGCATCGTTAAAAACAGACCTACTGGAATGATCCCAAGTAGAGAATGTAAGCGACGCCATAAAAACTCTCGATCTTTCGACAAGACTGTTACCCCCCTTAGTACTTAAAATAGCACAACAAAAGAAGTCATCATTTTGTAAATGATACTTCATTGACTGTGTATTTCATCATGGTACAATATTATGACATGTTTATTGTACTCTCAAGAGCTACGAGCGTCAAGGCAACTCGAAGTTTTTCATAGAGCTTATTAAAGAACTAATCTAGTGCATAATGCGTCGTTTTTTCTCGAAAAATCTACCATTACTTTATTAACGTTAAATTTTAAGAAAATTCTAAGAAAGAAGGATAACAATGTTAAACACTCCATCTCCTACAATCTCTTCCTTTGGTTATGAGATCATTCGCGATCATATTCTATCTTCTATACTCGGTAAACATGAGAATGATGTCCTTTATTGGGCAGGCAAAGAGCTTGCGCGTAAGTTTCCATGTAAAAGTCAAGACGAACTTATCGCATTTTTCGCAGATGCCTGTTGGGGTACATTAGAGCTAATGAAAGAATCGAAAGACGGACGCATTTTCCAGTTGACAAACGACCCTGAAATATTACAAATCAAACAACGTAGCTTTAGACTTGAGGCAGGATTTATAGCTGAACAAATTCAGCTAGCTAAAGGCTATTTAACAGAATGCTATGATGAAAAACGTGAAAAGCAACATTACGTTATGTTTACAGTCAAATGGGACGTAAAGGAACGGATCATGCATACGATCCCAACAGAGTAACAAAAAAGGATTGTCTCCCCAATCAATAAACGGGATGACAATCCTTCCTTTTATTTCGGACAATGACAGAAAATGCTGTTTCTTCTATTATTATATGTAAAGAGCCTGCTCTAAATTAAATTCATCATGTAATGCATTTGCCGCACGAATCATTTCATCCTGCGGAACTACAACAGACACTTTAATTTCCGAGGTGCTGACCATCTTCACAGGGATATTTTCACGACGTAACCGGTCGAACATACGGGCAGCGACACCGGGATTAGAAACCATACCAGAGCCAACAATAGAAACTTTTGCTAATCCAATTTCGAAATCAGCAAAGCTAAAGCCAAGCGATACTTTACTGTCCTCTAAAACACGTAATGCTTCCGCAAATTCTTCTTTCAAAATTGAAAAGGACACAGTTGGTTTTAATCCATCAATAATGGCTTGAACAATAATATCCACGTTGATGCGATTTTCAGCAAGAGTTGAAAATATATCCGCTAATGAAGCACCCGAATATGCATCATAGCCAATTGTTAAACGAATAACATCTGATTCAAAGGCAACACCACGAACTATTAAATTTTTCTCCATCTCTACTTCCTCCTTCAATAAAGTACCTACTGACTCCACTAAACTAGAGCGTATGATAACTGGTATTTGAAACTTTTTAGCTAACTCAACTGCACGTGGATGTATGACATGTGATCCTAAATGAGCTATCTCTAACATTTCATCATAGGAAATTTCCTGTAGTTTTTGTGCCTGTACAACAAAGCGTGGATCTGCTGTATACACACCGTCAACATTCGTGTATATGTCTGTCCGCTCGGCATCTAATGCAACAGCAAGTGCGACGGCTGTCGTTTCGGTCCCACCTTTCCCAAGCGTTGTTATATTGTGGTCATTGTCAATGCCTTGATCTCCAGCAATAACGACGATTTGTTCTTGCATTAAATGTTCTTCGATACGACTAACATCGATATGATCTATCCGTGCATGACTATACATATGATCCGTGTAAATACCAGCCTGCCAGCCTGTTAATGACACCGCATTATAGCCAGCTTCTTGTAACGCAATGGCAAAGACTGAGCTTGATAGCTGAGAGCATGAAGACACAACTGCATCTAATTCACGTTTTGACACATCATCTGTGAAATGAAGTACGCTCATTTTCACGTCTTGTATCGTTTGTCTCATTGCAGCTACTACTACTACCACATCGAAACCTCTATCTTTTTCAGCAATCGCTTTTCGTACAGCCTCTTGAATTTGTTCGGGTGATGCTAGTGCAGCCCCTCCAAATTTCATCACTATTCTAGACATTTCTTTTGTTCTCCTTTCCAGTCTGGTAATTCACCTAATATAAGGTGTAAAACAGCCTCTAGAAAACTAAAAGGCAGCCTTCACAAAACGTGAAAGCTGCCTCTAACATGTACAATAAATGAAACTTGCGCATGTGTGATAGCTCTCCGAAACTTGTAGAATCGACAGTCTTACATTTCTTAAATGCAAAACCAGTACAACAGTGGAAACAACATTACTGTACTTCGGCAAGCTCCCCTTTCACGCAATGTCTTAGGATTTGTTCATCCTCTATTGCGCTACTTTTGAATCTTGCACCTCTATCATCACCTTAAAAGTGAATGTATTAAATTTATGTTCGCCCTCATTAAAACAAGTGGGCTGTTAACATTGGACAACAATGTTATTTATAACCTTAGCATATGTCTATTCCTTTGACAATGACTCCTGCTGAAAATAGGCATAAATATGACTTGCTAAATTAGCTGGCATCCCGGCTTCCTGTAAAGCCAGCTCACTAGCCTCACGTATTTTCTTAACGGACCCAAAGTGTTTAAGTAGCTGCTGTTTTCGTTTTGGACCGACACCCTCAATTTGATCCAGCACAGATTGGATAGCATGCTTTTCATGCTGTTGACGTAAAAAGGTAATCGCAAAACGGTGGACTTCATCTTGAATTCGTTGTAATAAATAAAAACCGTCACTTGTACGTTTTAAGGCAATGACCTCGGGCGGATCACCAAACAATAGTTGCGATGTATTATGCTTGTCATCCTTTGCTAAACCAGCAATAGGTATAACAAGTCCTAGCTCATCCTCTAATACTTCTCGTGCTACTTCCATTTGACCTTTACCACCATCTATTAGCACTAAATCTGGTAGTGGAAGACCTTCCTTCAAAACACGAATATAGCGCCGGCGAATGACCTCTTGCATAGCACCATAATCATCATGCTTAGCTGCTGTCCGAGTTTTATATTTGCGATATTCCTTTTTGGCAGGCTTGCCATCAATGAAAACAACCATTGCAGATACTGCGTCCGTTCCATGCATATGACTATTATCAAAAGCTTCAATTCGTAATGGTGTCGTTATACCCATTGCATCGCCTAGTGCCTCACATGCACCAATAGTACGTTCTTCCTGCCGTTCGATAAGCTGGAATTTAGCGGCAACTGCAATTTCAGCATTTTTCGTCGCTAAATCCACCAACTCCTTCTTTTGACCTCTTTTTGGTGTAAGAACTTTAATGCCTAATAATTCCGTTAAAATCGCACCATCAATTGCTTGTGGAATAAAGACTTCTTTTGGCTTAATATGTTCTGGTTTTTCATAAAACCGTCCTACAAAGGTTAGGAACTCTTCCTCTGGATCTTGATAGATGGGGAAAATAGAAACATCCCGTTCGATCAGCTTCCCTTGGCGAACGAAGAAAACCTGTACACACATCCATCCTTTTTCCACAGCATAGCCAAAGACATCGCGGTTGGTCGTATCACTTGATACTATTTTTTGCTTTTGCATAACCGTATCTATATGAGCAATTTGATCACGAAACTCCTTAGCTCGTTCAAACTCCAAGTTTTCAGCAGCCGCAAGCATTTTTACTTCAAGCTCCTTTTTGACTGCCTCAACTCCACCGTTAAGAAACTTCGTCATATCCTCAATCATTTCCTGATAAACGTGACCTTCAATTTCTTTCACACATGGTGCTATACATTGGCCCATATGATAATACAAACAAACTTTTGAAGGTAGTTGCACACATTTTCGTAGTGGATATAAGCGATCCAACAGCTTCTTTGTTTCACTTGCCGCATAGGCATTAGGATACGGTCCAAAATATTTAGCTTTGTCCTTTTTTACTTTACGTGTCGTAATTAGACGAGGATGTTTTTCATTCGTAATTTTTAAATACGGATACGTCTTATCATCGGTCAACATGACATTGTATTTTGGGTCATGCAGTTTAATGAGATTCAGCTCTAAAATAAGTGCTTCTATATTTGATGATGTCACGATATACTCAAAATCTTCTATTTCGCTTACAAGTCTTTGCGTTTTACCTTCATGTGTTCCTGTAAAGTATGAACGGACACGATTTTTCAGTACCTTCGCTTTCCCGACATATATAATGGTCCCCTGTCGATCCTTCATCAAATAGCAGCCAGGCTGATCTGGTAGAATATCCAGTTTACGCTTGATTAAATCGTTCATTACCTACCTGCCTCCTACTTAAAATTCCCCTCAATAAATCATTTTATCTTTCTATAGTATATAACGAAAAAAAGCCGAACACATCAATTGATGGTCCGGCTTTTGTGAACTTCATTCATTACGCATGTTTTGCGATAAATGCTTCTAAAGCTTCTTTTGGTTGGAAGCCTACAGTTTTGTCAACTAATTCTCCATCTTTAAATAATAATAATGATGGGATTGACATGATTTGATACTCAGCTGCAGTACCTTGGTTATTATCTACGTCAACTTTTACAATTTTAGCCGCGCTACCTGCAGCATCCATTTCCTCAAGAACTGGCCCGATCATTTTACAAGGTCCGCACCAAGCAGCCCAAAAGTCCACTAATACTAACCCTTCTTTAATATCACTTTGGAACGTAGCATCTGTTGCATGTACAATTGCCATTTGAAATCCTCCTTAAACTTACTATGATTGTAGTATAGCATGGATAAATTCACTTGAGCGAACAATCTGCCTGTAATGTATTTTTTATGAAAATCCTTGTCGAAAATTAAACGTACCGATTAATTTTGTTGATAACGGCCTTTCCATAAATAAGTTAACGTAATAAAAATGTAGATGGCTAATGTAATACCCGTCACGATTATTGAAGTGGTAAAAATAATACCAATTAAGATCGTACTCAGTGCAATAATCGCAATCCATGTAGTATAAGGGTACCATTTCACTTCATACACACTTGAGTTTGCTGATTGTTTTTTTCTTGATTTCAGATGAGCTATGGCAATAATTAACCAAATAAATAGCACAGTATATCCAAGTGATCCCATCAGAAAATCAAATGTCTTGCTTCCAGCATATAACGAAACGATGACACCTAAATATAACGCTAATGTACACATCAAAATCGCATATACGGGAACATTTCTTTTGGATAATTGAGCAAAAATTTTAGGAACACGCCCGTCTACTGCTTGTGTATAAAGTACACGTGACGAACCATAAAGGCCCGAATTCATAGAAGAAATAATAGCAAGTAACACTACAGCATTCATTATATGATCCGCACCAGGAATTCCGATCATTTTAAATACCATTACAAATGGACTTTCTGGTACTCCATTCACTTCATTCCAAGGAATCAAACTAACGATAATAAAGAATGGCAGTAAATAGAAAGTAACAATACGTACTAATGTACTGCGCACAGCTTTTGGTACTACCTTTTCAGGATTTTTTGTTTCAGCTAATGTAATCCCAATGATTTCAGTTCCACCATAGGAATAGATCACCACAAGCATAGCTGCAATTAATCCCATTGATCCATTTGGGAAAAAACCGCCGTGCGAGGTTAAGTTAGAAAAACCTACAGCACTATGTTGACCAAATGAGACAAGCAATAAAATGAGTCCTGCAATAATAAATACAATAATAACCGTAATTTTAATCAATGCTAGCCAGTATTCCGTTTCAGCAAAAATCTTCACGGATAACAGATTAATAGCTGTCACTAGCACCGAAACAGATAACGCCAATATCCAAATTGGGTATTCAGGCAACCAATATTGTATAAAAATAGCGGCGACAACAGATTCTGCTGCAATATTTAATACCCACATCTTCCAATAAATCCAGTCTAAAAAATAAGCAGGATATTTGCCTAAAACGGATTCGACTAAATCTCTAAACGTTCTTGCTTCCTTATTGCGGACTGCCATTTCTGCGAGACCTTGCATAACAAATAATAAAATAATGCCCCCTAATAAATAGGCTATAAGCACCGATGGACCTGCCATATCAATGGCTGCACTACTTCCTTTAAATAATCCTGCGCCAATGGCACCACCTAATGCCATCATCGTAATGTGACGCGAGGTCATTGTTCTTTTTAATTGTTGTTGATTGTTCTTTTCCACTTTCTTACCTCCTAAAAATCAAAAAAGGCATACCGTCTGTTCCTTCATCATCAAATGAAAGAAGAGACGATATGCCATAAGCAAACCGCGGTACCACTCTAATTGGTTCTTTATGAACCCAACTTAAAACCTTGTAACGAAGGTCAATCGTCAAACAAATAGAATAATCCGACAATTCTATTTATCTTACCACTCCTAGGCAAGTTCAAAGTCTTATTGGTCTGCGTTGCACCAACCCGCAGCTCTCTTTACCGAATAATGAGCTTTTACTACTCCTAATCTTTGCGTTTAAAAACATTATTTGAATATTTAATGATTATTCAACACTATAATCGTATCTGTTAATTATGTCAATATTTTATTTTGCAATAATTTTCAAATAGCAGCTACTTTCTTAGAAAATTAAAAAAGCAGGAAGGATCATCCCTCCCTGCAATAACGTTTATGCATTCACTTTTAGAGCCTTAAATTCCTCAATTAATAACGGAACTACTTCAAATAAATCTCCAACAATTCCATAGTCTGCTACTTTGAAAATATTTGCTTCAGGATCTTTATTAATAGCAACAATTACTTTAGAATTTGACATTCCTGCTAAATGCTGAATTGCCCCTGAAATACCAGCTGCAATATAAAGGTCTGGAGTTACAACCTTACCAGTTTGACCAATTTGAAGTGAATAGTCACAATACTCAGCATCACATGCACCACGAGATGCTCCAACCGCACCGCCTAATAAGTCAGCAAGCTCTTTCAGTGGCTCAAATCCTTCTTCAGATTTCACACCGCGACCACCAGCAACAACAACTTTTGCCTCTGATAAGTCAACACCTTCTGAAGATTTACGAACAACCTCTTTAATAATTGTGCGAAGGTTTGTAATTTCTACAGTTACTGCCGAAACATCTCCTGTTTTACCATCAACTTTTTCTAAAGGTGCAATGTTATTTGGACGAATAGATACTAATACGATACCGTCTTTTACCTTCACCTTTTCAAAAGCTTTACCAGAGTAGATTGGTCGAATGAATACAACATCATCGCCTGCGCCTTCAATTGTAGTAACATCAGATACAAGACCTGCCTGTAATTTACTTGCGATTTTTGGCGATAAATCTTTTCCATTTGCCGTATGGCCAAAGACAATGCCAGCTGGCTTTTCTTGCTCAATAATAGCTAGTAGTGCTTGGCTATAGCCATCAGATGTATATTGTTTTAAATGTGGGTGTTCCACCGTTACAACACGATCAGCACCATACTCAAATAATGGACCTGTTAAATTTGCTACAGCATCCCCTAAAAGTACCCCTACAACCTCGCCACCATCAGCAATTTGTTTTGCAGCTGCAATTGCTTCGAAAGAAACATTACGTAAGCTTCCTTCACGAACTTCACTTAATACTAATACTTTTTTTGACATAGCATATTCCCTCCGTTACCCTTTAAGATTCGATTTTTTAAACTACTTTTGCTTCCGTATGAAGTAGATTTACCAGTTCTTTTACTTGTACAGAAAGGTCGCCTTCAAGCACACGGCCTGCTGCTTTTTGAGCTGGTAAGAAGATATCAATCGTTTCAATCTTCACTTCTACATCGTCTTCATCGATATCTAAATCATCTAACTCAAGTTCTGCAAGCGGTTTCTTCTTCGCTTTCATAATACCTGGTAGGGATGGATAACGTGGCTCATTTAAACCTTGTTGAGCTGTTACTAACAGTGGTAAAGAAGTTTCAATTACTTCTGAATCCCCTTCTATATCACGAACAATTTTCGCAGAAGTTCCATCAATTTCAAGTTTTGTAATCGTTGTTACATAATTAATATCTAGTAAGTCTGCAACACGTGGACCCACTTGACCTGAACCACCATCAATCGCAACATTTCCTGTTAAAATTAAATCAGCATCTTTATCTTTTAAGTATTCTGCTAATAAATAAGCAGCAGCATTTTGGTCTAATTCGTCTAAATCATCTTCCGTATTGATGAGCACTGCCTCATCTGCGCCCATTGCTAAAGCTGTACGTAATTGCTTCTCAGCATCCTCGCCGCCAATTGTCACTACTGTCACTTTTCCACCTGCAGCGTCACGCACTTGGATTGCTTCTTCGATGGCATATTCATCGTAAGGGTTAATGATGAATTCTGCGCCGTCCTCTTGGATTTTACCACCCGACACAACGATTTTTTCTTCTGTATCAAACGTACGTTTAATTAATGCAAAAATATTCATATATCCATACCTCCTGGAACGTTTTATAATTCTAAGTAAACTTATAAATATTATATATATTTAGTTTCAATAACATCGATAACATACTTGTTTGTTGCTATCGACATATGGGAAAATTATTTGCCAGTAAACATAGGCTCACGCTTTTCAATGAATGCTTGAATTCCTTCTTTTGCATCTTCTGTGACGAACACTGTACCAAAGGATTTTGCTTCCGCATCAATACCTTCATAAAATGAAGCATGCTTTGCATATTGCAATGTTTGAATAGCTGCCTTCAAAGCAATTGGACTCTTCTTTGCAATATTCTTTGCAATTTTTAGCGTTTCCTCTAAAAGTGTCTCTTCTGAGAATGCACGGTTTGCTAAGCCCCATTGCACAGCTTCTGTACCAGAAATCGGTTCGCTCGTAAACATCATTTCAGCAGCCTTTGCTACACCAACATAACGTGGTAATCGCTGTGTACCGCCAAAGCCAGGAATAAGACCTAATTGTAACTCTGGTAAACCTAGTTTCGCTGATTCCGTAACAAAGCGCATATGACAGCTCATTGCTAGCTCAAGCCCACCGCCTAATGCTGCACCATGAATAGCTGCGATAACTGGCTTAGGGAACGATTCCACACGCTCAAATACTTGCTGTCCATTGCTAGCTAGCTTCGTGAACTCTTCTCCAGATTCTACCCCATTAAATTCTTTAATATCTGCACCTGCAGAGAAGAAACGGCCTTCACCATGAAGTACAAGGACTCTTACAGCATCATCATGTTCTACAGCATCTAGCACAGAATTTACTTCTGCAATAATACCGCGTGATAACGCATTTGCTGGCGGACGTGCAATTGTAATATTTGCTACCCCATCTTCCACTTTCCAACTTAGAAATTCCATTTCTCCACATCCTTTTAACCTTTTATGGCGTTCAGGATTAATGCCTGAACCTTCGGAACCTGTTCCATCAAATCATATCGATAGTCATTCATAACCCACGACGTAATAGTTTCATCGATTGTTCCAAAAACCATTTGACGTGCCAAGCGTACATCCATCGTTTGATTGAACTCACCTGAAAGCATACCTTCGATTAAAATTTGATCAAGTAAATGTAAATACTCACGTAATACCGAATTAATTTTTAGTCGTAAGTCTTTGTTTGATTGGCGAAGCTCTAATTGCGTGACGGTTGCTAGGTATCGATCTGTCGCTAGAACATTAAAATGATTTTCAATCATTCGGGAAAGTTTGTCTTTAGACGTATTCCCATTTTCTATTATATCTTGTAATGACTCTACAAAAACAGCCATTTTTTCATTAAAGACAGAAATTAATATATCTTCTTTATTTTTAAAATATAAATAGATAGTTCCATCGGCCACCCCAGCCTGTTTGGCGATTTTCGATACTTGCGCTTGGTGATACCCATTCTCCGCAATAACGATGACAGCTGCATCAATAATTTGCTTATATTTTGGCTTATCTCGTTTCACTTTTATATCACCACCTAAAAAACATGCGCACGTCAACATAATCACGTATGACGTGAGAACCTAAAAAAATATGAAAATATGAATGGTCATTCATTCATATTTTCATATTATATTTTACACCATTGCTTGTCAATACTTTAACACGTATTTATTTCGCTTCTTTATTCGCCATTTTCGTTTTTTCTTCTTCCACTAATGTACGACGCAAAATTTTACCTACGGCTGTTTTTGGCAACTCCTGTTTAAATTCATAATACCGTGGAACTTTAAATGCCGCTAGATGCTGACGGCAATATTTATTTAATTCGTCTTCTGTAATCGAATACCCTTCTTTTAAAACAATATAAGCTTTTACCGTTTCTCCTCGATAAGGGTCAGGTATACCTGCTACAACGCATTCTTGGATTTCCTCTCGTTCGTATAGCACTTCCTCAACCTCTCGAGGATAGATGTTAAAGCCTCCAGCAATGATCAAATCTTTTTTACGATCCACTACATAGAAAAAGCCTTGCTCATCCATATAGCCAAGATCTCCTGTTAAAAACCAGTCATCTGCAAATGTAGCGGCAGTATCCTCTGGACGATTCCAATAGCCCTTCATCACTTGTGGCCCTTTTACTGCAATTTCACCAACTTCTCCAACTGGCAATTCTTCAGTATCCCCTGTCCGCAGAATAACTGCTTCTGTATTAGGCCAAGGTAATCCAATCGAGCCAATCACCCGCTTGCCCCAAATGGGAGTAGCATGTGTCACTGGCGATGTTTCAGTTAATCCATAACCTTCTACTAATTTTCCACCTGTGACCTCTTCAAATTTCTCTTGCACTTCAATTGGCAAAGAAGCTGAACCACTTAGGCAGGCCTTTATAGATGATAAGTCATAATTAGCAATGTCTGGATGATTTAATAAACCAATGTATAGGGTTGGCGCACCAGGGAAAAGGGTCGGCTTTTGCTTATCGATTGTCTTTAATGCTGTTTCCGCATCAAATTTCGGTAAAAGCACCATTTTATTTTGAGTGAAAACTGATAAAAGCATAACCGTTGTCATACCATAGACGTGGAAGAATGGTAGGATACCCATAATAACCTCTTCACCGTGTACACATTTATACATCCATGCATCACACATTGTCGTATTGGCTATTAAATTTTTATGGGTAAGCATGACTCCTTTCGGGAATCCGGTTGTACCACCTGTGTATTGAAGTAATGCTAGGTCTTCTTCAAAATCAAAAGGAATATGATCCATTACCTTGATTGGTGCAGAGCGCATTATTTCTGAAAACAAATGATTTTGTCCACTATGTTCAACCTTGACACTAAAGCCATATTGCTTTTTTTGAATAAATGGATAGACTAAATTTTTTGGGAATGGTAAATAGTCTTTGATGGCTGTCACAATGACATTTTCTAGGGCAGTGTCTTTGATAATTTTCATAACTCTTGGGTACAAAATATCCATCACAAGTATAACTTTTGCACCCGAATCTGCCATTTGATATTGAAGCTCACGTTCAGTATAAAGTGGATTTGTTTGTACGACAACAGCACCCGCATACATGGCACCGTAGTAAGCGATTACACTTTGAGGCGAGTTAGGTAACATAATGGCCACCCGGTCTCCCTTTTCCACACCTAATGATTGTAAATAGTTTGCGAATCTTAAAGCAGATTCATATAGTTCGGTGTACGTCAAATCCTTCCCCATAAAATGAATCGCTATTTTTGATGGATTCTTTTTATAGGCGCGTGTCAAAAACTCTTGCACTGGAATTTCCTCAAACGTTAAAGACGATGGTACTTCTTCAGGATAATTTGCTAGCCATGGTTTTGCTGTCATACGTCCTCTCCCCTTTGTCCCAAACTTTGTCAATTCTTAATTTTATTATAATGAAAAAGAAATGCACTTTCAAACAGAAAATAGAAAATAAACGTATTTTCGATTAATTATTATGCATTTAACAACATTATTATGACTTATTCTATATAGTATTTGTGCGGTTAGATACGATGAACACTCATTCATTCTCAAGTCTTTCAGATTAAAAATAACCTACGTATTTCTATATTTGAAAAATATTTTTTCTCTCAAGTCTTTCGTAAATTTAGTTGAGGCTACCTGCAATAAGCTAGCTCAATAAAAAACGCACCCTTTAAAAGGATGCGTTCAAATGTTTAAATAGTCATCATATAATAGACGCCCACTGCCAAAAATGCGATACAGACAATGATTAGTACCTTTGCTAATTTTTCCATGTCATGACACTCCTATGCAATACTTGCCCCAATTACAAACGATAGACCAACTGAAATGGTAAAGGAAATGAAACCAACTGAGCGATTATCATTGGCAATCTCTTGATCAACATTAAAACGAGGTGTCATAAATTCAAATAAGAAATAGGCAACAATTAACAGCGTAAAACCAAAAAGACCCCAGCCAATCATTTCACTTAATGTACTATGACGAGCAATGGAAAAACGAAAAATATTACAAATTCCTAGTATTTTTCCGCCTGTTGCAAGTGCCACAGCTACATTACCTTTTTTAATTTCTTCCCAATTTTTATACTTCGTCACGACTTCGAACAATGCCATCGACACGACTAAACATAACACAACAACACTAAAGTATCCTGCCGTTTCGATAATTGGATATCGCCAAAAGCCAGAATTCAGCATCTTTCTCCGTCCCCTTTATAGCTTATTTCAATTCAACAACTGTGACGCCTAAGCCCCCTTCGCCGGCTTCACCAAAACGGAAGGATTTCACACGCTTATTGTTTTTCAAATAGCTTTGAATACCTTGGCGTAAAGCCCCAGTACCAACACCATGGATAATAGATACACGACCATAATTCGCGAGTAAAGCATCATCAATATACTTTTCTGTCCTTAAAATTGCATCTTCATAGCGCTCTCCACGCAAATCCAATTCTAATTTCACATGGCCATTTCGATTTTTTACACCAGCTGTTCGTACAATAGGCTCTTTTTCAGGTTTAATATACTCCAAATCACTATCAGAGATTTTCATTTTTAAAATCCCCATTTGGACAACCCATTCAGTATTCGAAACTTTTTCTAACAAAGTACCTCTTTGACCATAGCTTAACACCTTTACCTCATCCCCGACAACTAAGTTTTGTGCACGGGCTTTTACTTGTGCAGCTTTTTTTAGTACTTTATTATTTTCAAGCGGTGTTGCTTCTTCCAAACGTTTACGTGCTTCAATCAGTTCGTGCTCTTTAACAACTTGGTCGGCATTTTTACGCATTTCTCTCAGCTCAGCAATAATACCTTCCGCTTCACGTTTCGCTTCTTCTACAATTTTACGAGCTTTTTCTTTAGCTTTCTTATCAAGTGCCTCTTTACGCTCTTCATAGGCTTGCAATTTATCTTGTAGCTCTTTACGTAAGCTCTCTGACTCTAACAATAATGCATGGGAACGCTCTGCATCATCCTCCGATTGACGACGTGTTTCCTCTAATGAAGCAATCATCGATTCAACCTCATGTCGATCTGTTCCTGTAAAGCCTTTAGCACGCTCAATAATGGACTCTGGGAGACCAAGGCGACTGGATATTTCAAATGCATTTGAACGTCCAGGAACACCAATTAATAAACGATAGGTAGGACTCAATGTTTCAATATCAAATTCTACACTGGCATTGGCAACACCAGGTCGATTATAACCGTATGCTTTGAGTTCAGGATAGTGAGTTGTAGCCATCACACGAGCATCACGACCATGCACCTCATCTAAAATAGAAATGGCTAAAGCTGCCCCTTCTTGTGGGTCCGTCCCTGCTCCTAACTCATCAAATAGAACAAGTGACTCATGATCAAATTTTTGTAAGATGTCGACAATATTGACCATATGAGATGAGAATGTGGAAAGCGATTGCTCTATAGATTGCTCATCTCCAATATCAGCAAACAATTGTTTAAACACAGCAAGCTGAGATCCATCCAATGCTGGTACCGGTAACCCTGCTTGAGCCATTAATGTACACAAGCCAACTGTTTTTAAAGTGACCGTTTTACCACCTGTATTTGGACCCGTAATGACTATTGCTGTTATGTCTTTCCCAAACTCAATATCGTTTGGCACAGCTATATCTATTGGTAACAGAGGGTGGCGTGCACGAACAAGGCGGATATAGCCGTCCTGATTCATTTTAGGCATTGTACACTTATTGGCTTGGCCATACTTGCCTTTAGCTAAAATGACATCGATATCCCCTAATACCTTTACTAAGTTAAATAAATCTGGTGCTACATCTTGCACCATTGCACTTAAAGCTAGTAAAATTCTTTCAACCTCAGCCTGTTCTTTCATTTTCAAACGATGAATTTCATTATTCGCTTGGACGATAGAATCTGGCTCAATGAATAATGTTTGTCCAGAAGAGGATTGGTCATGGACGATTCCACCGTAATGATGACGATATTCTTGCTTGACAGGAATGACAAAGCGATCATTCCGAATTGTAACAAGTGTATCAGATAGCATTTTCGATGCATTACTGCCACGGATTAAGCTCTCCAATTTAGAACGCACCTTGGCTTCTTCCGAGCGTAAGGATTGGCGAATAGTTCGTAAAGTTGTACTAGCCGAATCTAAAACGGCTCCGTTATCATCAATACAGTTATTAATTTCATGCTGTAATCCCGTTAATACAGGCATTGTTTCCTTTTTAGCGATGAAATGTGGAATCTCAATTACTTCATCGGCTTCTAAATCCTCGATAAAATTGCGGAGAATTCTACTAGCTCGAATTGTACTAGAAATTTCCATTAGCTCTATCGCTGCTAACATGCCCCCTATTTGTGCTCTTCTTGCAGATGGTCGAACATCAAATATCCCACCCATCGGTACATTACCTTTTACACGTAAAATGGATAAACCCTCATCCATTTCTTCTAATAGTTGTACTACTTTATCATAATCAGTCTGTGGTACAAGCTCCTCGATGGCTGATTTCCCAATTGAAGAAGTACAATAGGTAGCCACTTGTTGCCGTACTTTATCGTATTCTAGTGTTTTCAATGCGCGTTCTGCAATCACTGAGAACACCTCCTCAACCTATTTATTTCGTCGTATGAACGCTTCAAATTGATCACGCGTCCATGTATTCACAATCAAATCTTTTGGTATCCATGCTCTATTGGCATAGCGAACTCCAATATCCATAAAACGTAAATGTGTCGAATCATGGGCATCCGTATTAATTGCTATTGGTACACCTGCTGCTAAAGCCATTTCTAAATGTTCAACACATAAATCAAGACGGTAAGGGTTGGCATTTAACTCTAAAATTTTACCATATTCCTTCGCCCAGGCAATTAACTGTTTCATATTAGGATTATAGCCATCACGATCTTCAATAATTCGCCCTGTAGGATGGGCAATCATATGGACATAAGGATTTTGCATAGCTGTCAGTAGGCGTGCCATAATTTTTTCCTGTGATTGTGTAAAACTTGAATGGATAGAAGCAATCACAAAATCTAATTCCCGCAATACTTGATCATCAAAATCTAAGGTTCCATCCGGTAAAATATCCATTTCTGTACCTGTAAATAAATGAAATTCTGGGTGAGCTTCATTAAAAGCTTCAATTTCCACTCGCTGTTTTTTTAAACGCTCTGGTGTTAAACCATTTGCGACTTTTAGAAATTGAGAATGATCCGTAATAACGCCATATTGATAGCCATGTGCTAGTAATGCCTTGCCCATTTCTGCAACAGAATATGCACCATCCGACCACGTCGTATGCATATGCAAATCAGCCTTAATATCCTCAAGTCGAACTAATTTTTGTATTTCCTCTGTTTTGTCAAACTCCTTTGTCCCTGAACGTAAGCTAGGTGGAATCCAAGGTAAATCAAAATGAGCAAAAAATGCCGCTTCATCTTGAAATGTTAGAACCGTACCATCTTCCTGCTCTACACCATATTCACTAATTTTTTCTCCTCGCGCTTTTGCAAGTTGGCGCATGCGTACATTATGGTCCTTAGAGCCGGTAAAATGATGCAAGGCAGTTGCATATTCCTTGTCCTTCACTAAGCGAAAATCAACGCTGACTGGCTCATCTAAATCCAAAATCACCGAGATTTTTGTATCTCCTGCTGCAACAACCTCTTGAATGGCTAATGTATTTATTAAATTTTCACGGACTACCTCAACCGCTTCTGTTACAACAATAAAATCAATATCTTTACTAGTCTCCACTGCCCGCCGGAAACTTCCAGCTACTGAAAAACGTTCCACTTCCTCCATACTATCTAGAAGGGCCTCTATTTGTAAAACCACAGGCTCTAGCTGCCAAATGGGTAAACGCTCAGAACGATTAGCTAAATTGGCAAGCTCCTTTAAAATTTTCTCTTCTGTTTTGGCAGCAAAGCCGGCTAATTCACGAACCTTGCCTGCTTCACAAGCCTCCTTTAAGCTTTCCGCTGAATCGATGCCTAGCTCTTGGTGAAGCTTGGCTATCTTTTTTCCACCTAAACCTGGCAACTTTAACAATGGCAATAATCCTTTAGGTACAATCTCTTCTAGGTCTTTTAGCAAACTCGATTCACCCGTTACCATCAAATCCTCAATAACAGCAGCCGTCCCCTTGCCAATACCTTTAAGTTTGGTTACATCATCCATTTCACTTAATGAACGCTCGTCTCCTTCAAGTGCTGCGGCTGCTTTTCGAAAAGCAGATACCTTGAATGGATTTTCACCTTGCAATTCCATGTACAGAGCAATTTTTTCGAGTGTACGAATAATGGTTTTTTTATTCACCAATAATTCCTCCTATCGTAAAAACACTTCTCTCAAAACAGAGAGAAGTGCATAGTTGACTATTGCATATAAATATACCACCAGTTTTGGAACATCTTTGTAATGACCGGTGTATGCTCTAAAATAAGACCACTTAACAATGACTTCGACATTAAATTTTGTATGCTATCAATCGGTAGTAAAGCGCATACGTATAGCAAAATAAACATAATTAAATAGTTTTCAATCATGCCGAACAGCGCTCCTAGCCAACGATTTACTGTGTTCAGTACAGGTAAATAAGCGATAAAGTCAAAAATCGATGCCACAATTTGCAATGTTATTTTTACGGCGAAGAAAATAACCGCAAAAGCAATTACACGATAGAATGTGCGGTCTAAATCTAGACTGTCTATCACGACACCAAGACTACCTGTATCAGTAACTCCTGGATATGGAACCCAAAATACAAATTTTTGTGCTAATGGCTTATAATAAATATACGCAACAATTAGGGCTACTATAAAGCTGACAATGTGCATCATTTGTACAATAAAACCACGTTTTGCACCGACACCAATTCCAGCTAACAGTACCACTAATATGATTAAATCTAACATTCTCTTCAACCCTTTAATTTTTTCAATTCTTCTTCCAGTTGCTCCAGCCGCTCTTTTAATAGTAAATTATCATGTACTGTATTTACTGCTGTCAGAACAGCAAGTTTTGTGCTATCAAGTGAGGGATTATGTACGTTCATCTCGCGCATACGGTCATCAACAATCGAAGCAACAAGTCGCATATGGCCAATGGATTCCAAGCCGACCATTTTATATGTATGACCATATATTTCCACAGAAATTTTATTCTTTTCTTGTTTTTCCATAGTCGCACCCTCCTATAAATTCGATACTCGCAAGATTTTTTTCGCTTGCTAGCACCATCACACAAAAAAGCTATTTATTATCATACCATGAAAGGTATAAAATTGTGAACAATGAGGACAGAAAGGATCGATTAAATGTCAAATATTGTGCTTTCCATTTCAACAAATATTCAAAAAGAGGTGATGGCATACTATGCAGCCAACTATATTGAACGTAAGGCTGCTGGTGTAATCTTCGCCGCAAAACTACCAGATACCTCCATAACAATGTATAAATCAGGAAAATTAATGTTTCAAGGTGGTGGCGCTGAGCGTGAAGCTGCCCGCTGGGGGACAATTGAAAAAACACCGAATTCGAAATCAGCTATTATTGGGGCAAAGGGGGATACACTACCAGACCAATTTGCATCGATGTCCGTATTAGGCTCAGATGAAACAGGCACAGGGGATTATTTTGGCCCCATGACAGTAGCTGCCGTGTATGTACCTTCATCCAAAATTGAACTAATCAATGAGCTTGGTGTCAAAGACTCAAAAATGTTATCGGATGATTATATGCGGAAAATTGCTCCTGATTTACGAGCAGCCTGCGTTCATAGTGTTCTCATCTTACGCAATGAAAAATATAACAGCCTACAAGCAAAAGGCTATTCCCAAGGGAAAATGAAAGCCATGATGCACAACAAGGCACTGCACAACACCCTGGCAAAAATGGCTCCCGAAACACCTGAATGTATCTTAATTGATCAGTTTGCAGAACGGGGTGTTTATTACAATTACTTAAAAAACGAACGAGAAATTGTACAGGAAAGCGTGTACTTTTCTACTAAAGCTGAGCAATTGCATGTAGCCGTGGCCACAGCATCCATTCTAGCTCGTGCTGCGTTTTTAAAGGAAATGGATCGTCTAAGTGATATAGCGGGTCTAGAGTTAATGAAAGGGGCCTCAAACAAGGTAGATGTGCAAGCTGCACGTATTTGGCGTAAACAAGGCGAAGAATTTCTACGCTCCATTACAAAATGGCATTTTGCTAATACAGAAAAAGCGAGAAAGATGATTTAAAAAACTACTATATATAAATTAGCCACTAAAAAAGATTGTCTATATGACAGTCTTTTTTCTTTTACAATGAAATAAAGTAAAGCCGTTGATTTCCACTACGGGCGGATGCTTTCCGCGGGCGGGGTCGAGCTGCTTCCCTCGCTTCGCTCAGTCCAGGATCTCGACTTTCCCGCTTTTCCCGCAGGAGTCGCTGCCCTTCGTTCCCATCAACTTCTACATAAAGTACTCCATCTACATAGGGTGTTGAAAAGTAAATTTTTGAGGTGATAAACGATGATGACGAAGAATCCATCCAATGAACGAGAACAATTAGAAATGTTAACGATTGATCCATTAGTTCCCAACAATCATTTAGTGCGAAAACTAGAGGCTGCTATTGATTTTTCATTTATCTATCCTTTATAAGGCTTTGTCTTAGGTGCCATTGTGACTCTGGAAAATGTGCACGATAGCCATGTATTGTAGCCACTTGTGGAAAGGGTCATTCAAAACGTTCAAAAACCATTAGCTGTTGCGGCAGACGCAGCCTATAAAACACCAGCGATTACGAACTTTTTGTTAGAGAATCAAATGTTGCCTGTTCTTCCATATACACGCCCTAAAACGAAAGATGGATTCTTCCGAAAGCATGAGTATATATATGACGAGCACTATAATTGTTATCTTTGCCCACAAGGGCAGATATTGAAGTATGCGACAACGACGAAGGAAGGATATCGCCAATATAAATCGAATCCTTTGATTTGTGCGAAGTGTCCATGCCTTTCCCAATGTACAGAAAGTAAGCATCATCAAAAACTCATTCAACGTCATATTTGGGCGTCGTATGTGGAGGAAGCTGAACATTTACGCCATTCCTATGACATCAAACAAATTTATGCCAAGCGCAAAGAAACGATTGAGCGTGTCTTTGCGGATGCAAAAGAAAAGCATGGTAAGCGATGGACAACCTTAAGATGTCTAAAAAAATGGTCCATGCAGGCGATGCTTACTTTTGCTGCCATGAATTTAAAGAAACTAGCTATTTGGACGTGGCAGACAGCTTAAGAGAGCATCTATGCTCGAAGAGAATGTTGGATAGCAATGATTTACTAAATATTGAAAATAAAAGAGAAAGAAAAATGACAAAAGTCATCGAGAGTAAACTTCTCGATGACTTTTGACTAAGTTTAAGACCATCTAAAACGACAGTCTTTATTATAAATTTTAGCGTACCTCTGTACCGTCGATTGTAGCAATTGCTTTTAGTACTTTATTGTGTGCAGCTACTACTTCTTCATCTGTTAACGTACGTTCTGGGTCGAAGTATGTGAGTGAGAATGCTACAGATTTTTTCCCTTGCTCCATTTTCTCACCTTCGTAAACGTCAAATACACGGATATCCTTCAATAATTTCACGCCGGCTTCATTAATAGCTTTAACGACTTCACCTGCAGTTGTTATACGGTCCATAATGAGCGCAATATCACGAGACATTGCAGGGAAACGAGGTACTGGTGTATAAGCAAGTGGCGCTTCTTGATTTGTTGCATTTAATAGAGCAACGAGATTCATTTCCATGATATAAGTATCTTTTACACCCCATGCTTTTTCCTCTGCAGGATGTAGTCCACCTATGATCCCAACTTGCTCGCCATCTAATAATATGCTAGCTGTACGACCTGGATGTAATCCATCAATTTGTGCTTTTTCAAATGAAATACGATTTCCTAGACCAAGCTTGCCAATGACACCCTCGATAACACCTTTTAAGACGAAGAAATCTACAGCCTTTTTCTCACCTTGCCATGCGTGATCTAGCCATTTCCCTGTAAGGACTGCTGCTAGATGCTCTTCTTCGAAAGGCTGTCCTTCCTCCGATTGACCAAGAAATACTGAGCCAATTTCATATAGTGCTACACTGTCTGCTTGGCGGGCAACATTATAGGCTGCTGCTTCGATTAAGTGTGGAACTAGGCTTTGTCGTAGTGTAGAGCGATCTTCGCTCATAGGCATTAGTAAACGAGTTACTGGCTCGGCTTTCAATGCAAATCGTTGTGACAGCGCATCAGATGTTAATGAATACGTCACAGCTTGATACAGACCAGCCCCCTCCATATAGCTACGAACAACACGACGATTAGCTTGATAAGATGTCAAACTACCTACTTGTGTTGCACCTTCTGGTAATGTCATTGGAATCTCATCATAGCCATAAAGTCGAGCAATTTCCTCTACGATATCCTCTTCGATTTTAATATCCTGACGACGTGTTGGTGCATCAATAATTAATAAACCATTTGCAGCTTCTACTCCGAATTTTAGGCGCTCTAAAATAGAAAGCATATCCTCTAATGCGATCTTCATGCCTAAACGTTCGTTAATAAAATCTGGTGAAACGACAACACGTGCTGGTGTTTTGTCTAACTCGTCTACTATACATGTTCCTTCCAATACTTCACCACCAGCTAATGCAGCAAGTAATGTTGCAGCACGTTCGGCAGCAGGTAAAACACGGTTAGGGTCCACCCCTTTTTCAAAGCGAGCAGATGCATCTGATCGAAGGCCAAGATGACGAGATGTTTGACGCACTGTTAAGCCATCGAAATAAGCTGATTCAATGACAACAGTCGTTGTAGAATCCGTTACCTCAGAATTAGCACCACCCATTACACCAGCTATAGCAACTGGCTCTTTGCCATTCGTAATAACTAAATCTGACGCTCTTAATGTACGTTCTTGATCATCCAAAGTTGTGATTTTCTCACCATCTGTCGCTTTACGAACAACGATTTCACCCGTTGCTAGGCTATCATAGTCGAAGGCATGAAGTGGTTGACCATATTCCATTAACACATAATTCGTCACATCCACTACGTTATTATGCGGGCGCACACCTGCTGCCATCAAACGATTTTGAAGCCACATTGGAGACTCACCAATTTTGACATTTTTCACAACTTTTGCGACGTACATTGGATTTGCTTGCATATCTTCCACGCGAAGCTTTAGTAAATCCTCTGCTTTTTCATTGGCAGCTTGATAAGCGATATTTGGATACTTTACTTCCTCTGACAGGATAGCACCCACCTCATACGCTACACCCAGCATTGAAAGTGCATCTGAGCGATTTGGTGTTAAACCAAGCTCTAGCACCGTATCGCGTAAGCCTAGAATGGCTAGCGCGTCAGTTCCTACTTCCGCATCCTCCGGAAGCACGTAAATGCCCTCAGAATAGGCTTTAGGAACAAGCTTTCCTTCAATACCAAGCTCTTGTAATGAACAGATCATGCCATTTGATTCATGTCCTCGGAGTTTGGCCTTTTTAATTTTAATACCGCCTGGCAAATGGGCACCTGGGCGAGCCACAATTACTTTTTGACCAGCATCTACATTGGGAGCACCACAAATAATTTGTTGAGGCTCTTCTTCTCCAACATCAACTTGACAAATATTTAATTTATCGGCTTCTGGATGTTTATCCTTTGATACAACATATCCGACTACAACTTTATCCATTGCATTCGCACGATCAATGACTGCGTCTACTTCAATCCCTGAGCGTGTAATTTTTTCTGCTAATAGCTCAGGTGCTAAGTCCTGTGTATTGACATATTCTTTTAACCATTCTAATGATACTAACATATTTTATCCCCCTTACGCCTCTGTTCGCTCGAATTGTGATAAGAAACGAGTGTCACTTGTATAGAAATGTCGAATATCGTCGACACCATATTTCAACATGGCAATACGCTCTGCACCAATACCAAATGCGAAACCAGAAACTTTCTTCGGATCATAGCCAGCCATTTCTAAGACGTTTGGATGAACCATACCTGCTCCTAGTATCTCAATCCAGCCAGTGCTCTTACATACGTTACATCCTGCACCACCGCATTTAAAGCATGAGATATCCATTTCAACAGATGGTTCTGTGAATGGGAAGAAGCTCGGACGAAGTCGAATTTCACGTTCAGCACCAAACATTTTTTTTGCTAAGGTATCTAAAGTTCCTTTTAAATCACTCATACGAATATTTTCCCCAATTACTAAACCTTCAATTTGCATAAATTGATGTGAGTGAGTGGCATCATCATTATCACGACGGAATACTTTTCCTGGACAGATGATACGAATAGATTCACCTTTTTTAGCTTCCATAGTACGAGCCTGTACAGGTGATGTATGGGTACGTAATAATATTTCCTCGGAAATATAGAACGAGTCTTGCATGTCACGAGCAGGATGACCCTTTGGTAAATTTAATGCTTCAAAGTTATAGTAGTCCTTCTCTACTTCAGGACCCTCTGCAATTTCATAGCCCATGCCAATAAATAAATCTTCAATTTCTTCAATAACACGTGTCAATGGATGACGATTCCCGACTTTTATTGCACGTCCAGGTAAAGTAACATCAATCGACTCACTTGCTAATTTTTCAGCAATAGCCGCTTCTTCAAGTACAGCAACCTTTGACTCTAATACTGCCGTTACGTTTTCACGAACATTATTCACTAAAGCACCCATTTTTGGTCGCTCTTCAGCTGATAATTTACCCATACCTTTTAATAAATCAGTAATAGGCCCTTTTTTCCCTAAATATGCAACACGTACTTCATTTAATTCTTTTAGACTTGCTGCCGCTTCAATTTTAGCAAGTGCTTCTTGCTCTAATTGCTTTAATTGCTCTTCCATGTTAAAACCTCCCTAGAAAATTAACGCCTGTTTTTAGGCATAAAAAAAACTCGCCCCTAAAAAAGGGACGAGGACATATTCGCGGTACCACCCTAGTTATTGCAAGGCCCAATATCCTTACAATCACTTCATTGACATAACGACTTGATAAAGCCGGCTTACCTTTACAGCATTAGGCTGGTCCCGGTAGCTGCTCACGGGCTGAATTCAAAATTGCATCGGTACGGCGTTGGCTCTCAATCTCCGGCCACACGCTCCCTGTCGTCCATTCACAATTTTTACTACTTCCCGGTCATAGCATTTCATATTTAAACTTACATTTTAGAGTTAATTATACAATAATAAACTGTTGCAAATCAAGGGACAACTAGCAACAAGCATGAATCACTTAATTATCTCACAAAACCATATAGAACTATACCGGTTGCAACAGCTACGTTTAGTGATTCTGCCTGACCCAAAATAGGAATGATTATATTTTGGTCTGTCATTGCTAAAAGCTGTGGCTGAATACCACTTCCTTCATTCCCCATTATAATCGCAAATGCACCAGTATGATGAATGTCGCTATAAGGCACCGCGTCTTCATCCAATGCCGTACCAAATACAGGTACTCCTTGATCCTGTAAAAAGTCGACACATTCTGTTAATTCTTCACGTACTACAGGGATGTGGAAATGTGAGCCTTGTGCAGCTCGTAATGTTTTAGGATTGTAGATATCGGCACAACCCTTCCCTAAAATAACAGCGTCTAACCCAACAGCATCAGCTGTACGTATCATTGTCCCAATATTACCTGGATCTTGAACAGCATCGATCAATAGCACTTTACGCCAAGATGTCTTCGCTTCCTCCTCTAAAACAGGCTGTTTACAAATAGCAAAAACACCTTGTGACGTTTCTGTTTCAGCAAATTCCTTCGCTACTACTGACGTCACCTCTACAATAGCGATTCCATCAATTGGCCATAGCATCGGTAAATCTACACCTTCACGCACAATAATCTGTAGGACTTGCTCCTTATGTTTTAATGCTTCTTCTATGAGGTGAAAGCCTTCGACTATGAATTCACCTGATCGTTCCCGCTCTTTTCTTGTTGTCGCCAATTTTTTCCAATATTTCACTAACGCATTTTGCGTAGATTCGATTCTCTTCATTGCTACCTATTACCGCCTTTTTCCTATATATTGACCATTATTATACCTTAGGAAATACCAAATTTCATAGCTATGTGAGAAAACTGTTATTTTTCTAAGACAAGTATAATTTTAGTACAGCTCTAATAAATCCATTATGCTATAATCATACATATTTCTCAGTAATTTTACAGTATCAAAAAAGGGGATGCGGATGAAAAAAACAATCCATGTAGTTGGTGCCATAATTGAAAATGATCGACAAGAAATTTTTTGTGCTTTAAGAAATACCCATATGGTGCTCGCTAATTATTGGGAATTCCCTGGTGGTAAAATTGAATCCGGCGAAACTCCTCAGCAAGCACTTTATCGAGAAATCCTTGAAGAATTCAACTGCATCATTCAAGTTGGTGATCCAGTAACGCAAACTCTTTATGAATATGAACCATTTTTCGTTCACCTAGAAACTTATCTAGCCACTATTGTCGAAGGTACTCCACAAATATTGGAACACGCTGAAGCAAAATGGGTTCCTCGTCAGCAATTGCTTGAGCTTTCTTTCGCTCCTGCAGATTTACCTTCCATTCAAAAATTATTAGCGGAACAATAAAACACATTTACTTCATATCATAAAAATGGGTCACTTGGTTACGACCATTTTTTTTCGATGCATACAAGGCATCATCCGCATTCTTTAGCAAGGTCGTACCAGTATCTTTAGATGTGACGGTTGCCAAACCAATACTTATGGTCACTTGACCAGCTGGCCAATGATCTAACGCAACGGTTTTTCTTATTTGCTCCCCTATCTCTTTTGCTGCGGCAATCTCGGTTTCCGGTAAAATCATAACAAATTCCTCACCACCATAACGAACGACGGTATCTTCTTTACGCGCTCGTTGTGTTAATAGCTGTGCCAATTGAGCAAGAACATCGTCACCTACTTGATGTCCAAACGTATCATTAACCTTTTTAAAGTGGTCAATATCAAGAATGCATAGAGAGAAAGGCTTAGCTGATTCATAATAACTATTGAGCTGTTGTTCAAGTTTTTCTTGGAAGAATCTCCTATTTTTTAAACCCGTCAGTTTGTCTGTCTCCGATAATTCAACTAAGGAAGCATTCACGGTTAATAATTTTGCCTGTTGTTGTTCGATTTCTACATATATTTGCTCCAAATTGGCTAACGCCTGTTCTTTTTCTTGGTAGGCTGCCTCTAGTAGCTTCTTAGCTGAACGTAACTCTTGTTCATAATCAATACGCTTTTGCATTTTGACTAAAATACAATCAATTCGCTCTACCGTATCTTCCGTATACAATCTAGCATTCATTAGAAATGGTATGGCCATACCTTCCTTATGTTTGAGATGAATAAACAATTCCTCTACTTGCTGTTCTAAATTTATCGCCGGATAAAAATAGGAGTGAAAAATTAATTTATTAGGAGTAGATAGAAGTATTTCTAAATGTTGTTGTAGCAAATCCACCTGTTCAAAGCCTATCCATTTTAGTAAGGTGTGATTGACCTCGGCAATCAATCCTTCGTGAGTGATGGAAAGAAAACCACAGGGCGCATCATTAAGTCGTTGTTCCATTTACAATAATCCTTTCATTATCTTCTCTACAAAAATCCATAATACACTGAATGGTTTCATTTGGGTGACTAATGTGAGGGTAATGTCCTTTCGCTTCCATTAAGCTAAAAGTACTGTCTTTAATATGTTTATGTAAATAATCTCCTACACTTATGGGCACAATACTGTCCTCGGAGCATTGTATAATTAAAACAGGGACTGTTACCTGTGATAATTCATTTCGATGATCCGATAAAAATGTTACCTCGGCAAATTCTCTCGCAATGACAGGATCTGCAGATTTAAATGTTTGTTTGAGTTCATCCGTTAATGCTGGATTTTCAGGATTGCTCATTGCGATAGGGGCCATATAACTTGCCCAACCCGCAAAGTTCATTTCCATCATCTCTAATAATTCCGAAATATCACTACGCTCAAATCCACCAATATATTCACCATCATTTAAATAACATGGAGAAGGACCAATCATAATTAATTTTTTAAAGTATTCCGGTCTTTTGATGGATGCAAGTAATCCAATCATGGAACTAATAGAATGTCCTACAAAAACACTTTGCTGTAATTTTAAAGATTCAATAATATCCAATAAATCTTGCATGTAGCCTTCCAAATTTTTATATTTCTCTGATATATAGGCATTTTTATCTGATCTTCCAGAGCCGACATAATCGAATAAGATAATTTTATATTTGTCCATAAATGCAGGCGTAATATAACGCCACATGTTTTGATCACAGCCAAAACCATGTCCAAAAATAATCGGTTGATCTCCTTGTCCAACTATTTTTACATGATTACGAACAACAATATTTTCCATCCAACTAACTCCTTTTAGAAATATATGTAATAGTTTTATTGTGAACTTTGGTACGGTAATTATCAAGATTAATTTCCACTTGTAGATTGGACATACTTTGATCATTAAAAAGAGCAGCAATGCGTCCGCATACTGCTCATCATATTGTCTATAACCATTTTCTAATTGGCGGAATACTTTGCGGAAAGTGAAAAACATTAAATGGATCATATTTTGTTTTCACTTCTCTCAGCCTTCTAAAATTACGACCATAATAGGCTGTTGGCCAATCCTGAATAAATCGATCTGGGAAATTGACATAATCACCAGTGGTATATGGAGATAAAGCTCTTCGTATGTTCTCCACCCATTCGATATTTTTCTTTTCTTCAGCTGGCTTTTTCCAAGAAGTATTGTATTCTTGAGCCATTATTGCATTTCGGTAATAATAGGCTGTGCGAGTTGGCGAAATTTCACTGACTGCTCCTCTTAAGGATTGTTGCCAAATTGTCGTATTTGGATTAGGGGCAAGCGTTAAAAAATCCTTCATTCTTTTAATGGCCTCAAAAGGAAGTGGTCTCTCTATAAAGGAACCTGATCTTTTATAGAGAACTGGTTGATTACCACTCGGTAGATCAAAAAATTCTACAGCCTTGATATAGGGTACTTCCTTTATCCATATATTTGTTGGTGAACCTGCCTTCCTTAGAGGTCGAAGAAGTTTTTTTAACTCAGCTGTAGGACCCACAAATTCCCCTTGTGCTACAACCTCTCCAACTTCCTTAGTCTTTAACTCAATTTGCGATGTCAAACGCTTATCGGTAAAGGGAGCCCATTTTTGCCAAGTATTAAAAGCAAGCTCAAAATCGTCCCATCCCCATGTGATAGAAAAGAGCGAAACTTCACTGATAGCATGAAGCTTGAATGTTAATGAAGTAACAATCCCAAAATTACCGCCGCCGCCACCACAACTTGCCCAAAAGAGGTCATTATGATTTTGCCTATTTGCTTGGATGATTCTAGCCCCATCCTGTCCACTTGCCGTCACTATCTCTACTTCGAGGAGATTATCACAAGTTAGCCCAAAAGGTCGTGACAGCATGCCAATCCCCCCACCAAGAGTTAAGCCAACTACACCAACGCTACTTTCTGTGCCAGCAGGTATCGTTACACCATTTTCCCATAATTCTCTGTACACCTTTCCTAAATTGGCTCCAGCATCGATTTTGACCGACATATCTTGCAAATTAATAGCCATGTGATTCATATCACTTATATCAATGACAAGTCCTTTATTTAATATCGAATAATTTTCATAGCTATGGCGGCCACTGCGAACCCTGAAAGGTTCATTGTTTTCTCTTGCCCATCTCAAGGCATTCACCACATCTTTTGTTCTTTGACAAAATACAATTATTCTCGGATATTTTGGATTACTTAAATTATTATTCGTCCTGGCTTGTTCATAATTCGGATCTTCAGGAGTAACGATTCTGCCTGTAAGTTTCGCTTTTTTCACCTCAAACCCCTTTCCTATCATACCTAACTTATGTCATATCCTATGCTAGGTATCATAGGGAAAGAATTTGAAGTTTTAAGCATTTTACTTTTCTCTTATAAAAATACTCATTTCTTCATTTGAATCATATGATGCAGTAATGAACTATCATGTAGGAGGTGTTCTATGATTATTCATGTAGTAAGTGCTGGGGAAACGCTATGGCATATTGCCAATCGTTATGGGGTATCTGTGCAATCTATTACCTTATTAAATGCGTTAGCCACACCAGATCAATTAGCCATCGGACAATCACTTGTTATACCGTCACCCTATACCACCTATACCGTTAAAAGCGGAGATACATTATGGGCAATTGCACAGCAATTTGGCGTTCCGCTAGAAGCCATCATTGCAGACAATCATCTAACTAACCCTGATATGTTAACCCCTGGCACTAAATTAATTATTCCACCAATCATTCATATTGTGGAGCCTGGAGAAACTTTATGGCAAATAGCTCAAGAGTATGAGACGACCATCCAAGCAATTGTTGCTGTAAATCATATAAACAACCCTAATATGATTTATGTCGGCGCTCAGTTAATCATCCCTAGAAAATTACCCCTCATTGAAGTAAATGCTTATTCTTACCAACCATCTGAGGAAGCGATTGATTCCATTAATGCCGTTGGTCATCTACTTACTTATTTTAGTCCTTTTGCATATATGATGAAGGAAGACGGTACACTACAGCCTATAAACGACGAAAAAATGATAGCAGCTGCACAGGCTAAAAACATCATTCCTATGCTAACGCTCACTAATTTTACTTCTACAGAGGGTGGCTCTAATTTAGCACATGTTGTCTTGTCCAATGAAGATTTACGTGTCAAGGTGATGAATAATGTTTTGCAGGTAATGCAAGAGAAGGGCTATCAAGTTTTGAATATTGATTTTGAAAATGTTTTACCAGCAGATCGAGAAAATTACAATGCGTTTATACAATTAGCTGCGGATACGCTTCATCCAATGGGCTATCTCGTGTCAACTGCACTCGCACCTAAAACAAGTGCAACGCAAGCTGGAACGTTATATGAAGCACACGATTACGCGGCGCACGGTCGAATAGCAGATTTTGTGGTTTTGATGACCTATGAATGGGGGTATCGCTTTGGTTCTCCTCAAGCGATTTCCCCTATTAATGAGATGAGAAGAGTTGTGGAATATGCACTGACAGAAATACCAGCAAATAAAATTTTATTAGGCTTTGAGCTATATGCTCGTGATTGGCTATTACCCCATGTCAAAGGCCAAGAAGCCGAAACTTTTAGTCCACAGCAGGCTCTTAATCGAGCCATTGAATATGGCGCTACTATCCAATTTGACCAAACAGCACAATCCCCATTCTATCGTTATGTCGATGAACAAGGGAGAAATCACGAGGTATGGTTTGAAGATGCAAGAAGTGCCCAAGCTAAATTTGACTTAGTCAAACAATATAACCTTCGAGGAATTAGTTATTGGGCTTTAGGTTTCCCATTTCCACAAAATTGGGTACTTTTAAATGAAAATTTTTCTATAATAAAACCTTAGCTTTTTCTTATTGTGTACTCAACTAATAAAGATATGCTACATTTTCCCGATTTTTTCCCATGATAAAAAGCTCATTTCAAAGCCATATTAAGATATATCAATTTGAAAGGAGCAACTCACATGGGAAGAGACAATAAACAAGGTCAAAGTAACAATAAAGGTTCATTACCTCAAACACCAAAAAATCAGAAGATCGCCCCTAATAAGGTTAGCGAGGAATTTTCTCAAGAGTTCATGGAGCTGATTAATTCAGTAACCCAAAATCAGCACAATAAGAAGAAAAAATAAGGGGGGCTTCTGTTGGATTATCAACGTGCACATGAAATTGTCGCCTCACCGTTAGAATATGAAGTGAGCTATAATGGTGTATCCGTTTGGATTGATAAACTCCATGATGATGAGAAAACAGCGACTGTTCACCTACGACGCTCTTTAGAGGAGCGTTCTGAAGTAGATATATCCGAACTGAAGGAAGAATATCTCGTTCACTAGAAAAGAAAGAACCTGCTTCATCACTAAGCAGGTTCTTTGCATTGCTTACACACTATAATTTTCTTTATATTGAAGCTGCATCAAGACGTCATTTACATGGTGGTGCAAATCATGAAAGGTTTCCGAAATTTGCTGAGGTGAAATCGGTTTACTAAATAAGTAACCTTGAATATAATCACATCCACCTTCCATCAGAAACGAAAGCTGTTCAACCTCTTCAATCCCCTCCGCCACAACCTTCAAGCGTAAATGCTTGGCCATCGAAATAATCATCGATACAAGTGCTTCATCATTTGGATTATGTGGAACATTTCTAATAAAAGTGCGGTCAATTTTTAGACAATCTATTGGAAAATCCTTTAAATAGGATAAAGATGAATATCCTGTTCCAAAATCATCTACTGCTATTTGAATGCCAAGCGCCTTTAATTCATGCAGTAGCTGTGTCATTTGATCAATATTCATTGTCATACTTTCTGTAATTTCTAATTGTAGATAATGAGCATCCAATTTTGAACGTTGTAATATTCCAGCCACCATTTCAACTAAATCCTGTTGAAATAATTGTCCAAGTGAAAGATTAACAGCTACTTTGATTGGAGGTAACCCTTGTTCCTCCCATTGTTTCGCTTGCTGACAGGCTGTTTCTAATATCCATTTTCCAAGAGGAATAATAAGACCACATTCTTCAGCAATCGGAATAAATAATTCAGGTGACACAAACCCCCGACTTGGATGTCGCCAGCGTACTAATGCTTCAACAGATTCAATCGCACCACTCTTTAAATTTACCTGTGGTTGATAATCTAAATAAAATTCATTATTGGCTAATGCATTATGTAAATCTTGCTCAAGCAATATACGATCTGCAATTCCTTTAGACATGTATGGCTTATAAAAAAGAAATCTTTGAGGTATTTGTCTAGACTCTCGCATGGCTAGTTGGGCATGCATCAATAGCTCTTCCCCCGACCACTTTTCCTCTTGTAGGGCAATTCCCATATTCAAATTGCCATTTAACGAAAATAATTGTACCTGTAAAGGTTTTTTCATGGCACTTTTTAGATTTAAGCAAAATTGTAATAGCTCCTCAACAGTCTTTACATGGTGAATGTAAATGACAAATTGGCCCTCTTGTAGTTTGGTCGCAAAATAGTGCGGTGGTAAAATCGTTTGAATACGGTCTGCCACTAACTTCATCATTTTATTAGAATGACTGATTCCTATGGAAGAACGAATGGCTGCAAACCGATCAATTTCTATCGCAATGATTGCCTTTTGAAGTTCGTTTTCATGTAATTTTTCCTTTAATGTTTTAAGTAATAAATGCTCATTTGGCAATAGTGTAATATCATCATGATAGGCTTGAAATTGAAGCTCCCGTTGTGATTGTTCAAGATCTTTTTTGATTTTCAACAGTTGTTGAAACGGCTTTTCAACCGATGTATAATAAATTGCCTTTAAGAAAAAGTAAAATGCTAAAAATTGATAAATAAGGGCGGAGAAATCCCAAATAGCATGTGTATCTTGGCTTATTATAAAAAGCGTATCACTTACAATAAGCGATATAGCCGCACTGATGAGCCACATGGAACGCTTTGGCATTTTCTTAAAAAACCTACTAATAATATTTATTGTGATCAGTTGAAGAACAATAGAAAATAGGTGTACCATATTATCAATAGGATCTATCCATTGTACTGGCAAAAATTTTGGTGAAATAAATACTAGGAGAATACTTGCTATAACAAAAAGTAGAGAACCGCTATAACTAAGGATTCTATACTTTATTGTTAATTGTTTTTTAGGATATAAAATAATGAATAAAAAACCAAGTGATAAGTAAAAACGTATTAAGATATGTAAAGTGCCATCTATATAGTCCCATTTAATATAATGGTTATGGCTAAAAAATAAACTTACTAATTCAAGTAATGCTAAAATAAAAAACACATTTCCTATGTATAAAGTCTGATTGGATAGTAAGTGAGAAAATACTAAATAGGATTGTATGGCTATTGCCATTGTAAACACAATAATCAATACTTGTATAATCAATTTTAAATTTGTATAAATTTCACCTTGAAAAACATCATATACTTGATTGCTAAAAATTAATAATGGTATGACCAGTAGTAATGGTAATACCATGTACCAAACCTCTTTTTTATCGATCTGATTAAACCATTTGCCCAACACAAACCCTCCATACTACTATGTAAAATCACTAGGTATTTTTAACTACTGAAACTGAATAATTTATGTAAAATTGTATTTTTCTTTGACTACTTACAAATCATAACACTTTTATCGTAATTTGTATGCAGTCAAGAGAAGCATGCTAATATTCATTTTGTTACAATATTAGCATACTTTTGATATATTATTGCTTTTTTTCCACTCTAGAATCCTTATTTCTTAACTTCTTAATGATTCTTTCCCTTCTTTTTTTACTGGCTGCTACGGAAAAACCTAGTATATTAGCGATGTCTTGATCACTGCGATCTTCTACATAATATAAATATAAGATGCTTCTTTCTACCTGTTTTAACTGTCCTATCAAATTCTCTAGAAAGTTGGAACTTTGTGGATGGTTATATTCCTCTCGCTCGAACTCACTACGAAGATAATCAAGTGTTTCATCATCAACTGTTGCTATTTTCTCTAAATAGTTTTTTTCCTTTATTAATTCATTTAATATTTCTCCTTTTATGTTGGAATAAATATAACCAGATAATTGTCCTTTTGCTGGATCTGCTTTTAACCATGCCCTCCAAACAGCAATAGTCGCTACTTGGCGATAATAATCATAATCTTTATAAATTCTAAAGCTTGTAAGAATAGAACTAATCATCGGTTGCACACTTTCCAATATTTCTTCAAATGATTGGGTAGTTGTGGGCTTTCGATTGTTATGGATAGTCATTTGTCTCTTCCTGTCAACTATGCACAGTCTGATATTCCTAGGTGATGTTATCTTAAAATGGATATATATATAAATCGAATGTTCACTTTTATCATTTAATCGCTCAATATGATTCAAATTACTAGCAGTATTCATCATAATTACACCTTGTTTTTGTAAATTTGAACTATTTTCTTTGGTATTTCGTACATATTAAAACGATACTTGGACAAATTACTATTAAGGAGGCGAAATAGATGAATTTTCAAATTAGAGATGCGATTACAGCCAATGTACACGGTCAATCTGCAGCAGAAATTAAAGATATTGTTGAAGATGCCATTAGCCGTGGAGAAGAGCATTTACTCCCAGGACTTGGGGTATTTTTTGAAAAATGGTGGAAGCAATCAAGCTCTACTGAACAAGAAGCATTCGTTCAAAAGTTAGAAAAAGCATTTGCAAACTGATTTTTTATAAGCAATGCATTCCCTTTCCAATAAATGCATGATAATGTTTTACTTATCAGAAAATTTGGAGGGATTGGAATGACTGTTGTAGTAGAATTTATTGTCAATCAACTCAAACAGGTATTATTAGAAGAGCAAGTGTCAACAAACGAAACGGTACGACAGCTACATGGTAAGGATGAATCCCATCATGCGATGAGCTTACCTGATATCGTTGTTTTTCCACGTTCCACCGCTGATGTCAGTGCCATCTTAAAAGTCGCGCATGCACAACGTGTTCCGGTTGTACCATTCGGTGTTGGCTCAAGTCTAGAAGGAAATGCAATTCCCATTGCAAATGGTATTTCAATCGATTTCTCTGAAATGAATGCTATTTTAGAAGTTAGACCTGAAGACCTTCTTGTAAAAGTACAGCCAGGCGTCACACGTTCACAATTGAATAAAGAATTAAAAAAGCATGGGCTACAATTTACAGTGGACCCGGGTGCTGATGCCACACTAGGTGGTATGGCAGCTACTAATGCTAGTGGCACTACTGCTGTTCGCTACGGTGTTATGCGCGATCAAGTTCGTGATTTAGAGGTAGTATTGGCAGATGGCTCTGTGATTCATACTGGAAATTTAGCAGCGAAGTCCTCTTCTGGCTATCATTTAAACGGTTTATTCGTTGGCTCAGAAGGTACGCTTGGTTGCTTTACTGAGCTTACACTGAAAGTATATGGAATACCTGAATTTGTGACCGCAGGACGGGCTGTTTTTAATACAGTGGGCGATGCTGTCAGTTCCGTCACTGCATTATTACAAACAGGAATAATGGTTGGTCGGGTGGAGTTAGTTGATGAAGCCTCCATTCAACAAGTCAATACTTATCATGACATATCCTTTAACGAAAAGCCGACACTATTTTTAGAGTTCCAGGGAAATGAGGCAGGTATGCATGCAGATATAGCATGCGCCACAGAAATTTTTAAGGATTTTCATTGCCTATCTGTTGAATTTGAACAGGATAATGCTGGACGTAATAAACTTTGGGAAGCACGCCATTCATTGGCCTATGCCTATATGCATGCTCATCCTGGTAAAAAGCTTATGTCAACAGATGTTTGTGTTCCTATTTCCATGCTTGCCGAAACCATTTTATATGCAAGGGAGCAGCTAAATAATGTGGGACTAGTAGGAGGAATTGTCGGGCATGTAGGAGACGGTAACTTTCATGCGCTATTAATGTTAAACCCCGATGATGCGGAGGAGCAGACAAAAGCCGATCGCTTCAACGAGCAAATTGTTCAATATGCTCTGCTTCGAGGTGGCACATGTACAGGAGAACATGGTGTTGGCATTGGTAAGATGAAATATCAAGCTACTGAACATGGTACCTCTCTTGCAGTGATGAAAAGTATTAAGATAGCACTTGACCCCCTTAACATAATGAATCCCGGGAAAGTCTTCTCCCTATAACCATAAACAAACCGCCGATTCCAACAATCAGCGGTTTTTATTTATAAATCATAGCGGAAGCTCTTTACTAATATATCTCCCTTATAAAATTCCTTTGACTCGTCTCTTACAAAACCTAAAGATAAATAAAGATTAATAGCAGCCTGCATAATATCTCCTGAATGCAAGTATAGTGCCTGATCCTGTCTCTTTCTTGCAAAGGCAAAGCTTTCATGCAATAATTTCTTAGCAACTCCCTGCCCTCTTCCTTTTGGATGAACCCCCAATAAACGAACGATGGTCGATTGTATATTAAGCTCTGGCAGCCCATATGCTTTCTCTGCATCGGTAAATAATTGCAGTCCCCCTAAAATCTCATCCCCTCTCCTTGCTATTAGAATAGTTTCGGCGTTTGGATTGCCAACGGATGCTCGAATATCATTTAAATAGGACGCCCATTGCTCTGGTTCCTTATAATCCTTTTCATATTGCCCATAGCTTTCTACTAAAACCTTACGATAATCTGCATACTCTTCCTCTTGTAAATGTTCAATAACAATTTCCGCTGTTGTCATATATTTTCCCCTTTCAACTAAAGCCCACTTTTACTATAGGCCATTACTCTTTTTTCAATACGATGTGAGATCGATTCTGTAATAATCGAAATCCCCCAATAAATGATACCAACCGCAATGAAAGCCTCTAAAAATTTCAAGTTCACAGAAGCAACAATGTTCGCCACTCCTGTCAATTCTTTGATGGACAGAAAAAAAGCTAATGATGTGGCATGTAAAAAACCAATAAAGACATTAGTAAAGTTAGGAATTGACTTACCAAATGCTTGTGGTAAAACATAACGTCGCATTGCTTGTGTAAATGTTAAACCTATTGCATATGCCGCTTCTAATTGCCCTTTGGGGACACTTAAAATACCAGAGCGAATAATTTCCGATGCATATGCCCCTGCACTGAATGTGAGTGCAAGTATTACAAAAAATAATATAGGAATTGAACTGGATTGAAATGATAAGTGAAAAGTATTTACCACACCATCCACTAGCATGGGTAATCCAAAATAAACAAGCATGATATGCATAATAATAGGTGTGCCTCTGAAAAAGGAAACATAAAAATTTAAGAAGGGCGTCAAAAATCTTATTTGTTTTATCCGTACAAAGGCTACCATAATTCCAATTACAATACCCAAAAAAACTGGGGTAAATGTCATGAATAGTGTTAGCGGTATTACTTTACTAATTTCTCGTAAAGCCTCCATCACAAATACAATATCAATGGTCATAGCACATCCCCCTAATAAGTTTCAACTTCTTTTGGCATATAGCGATTGAAATAACGTTCATTGAATTTGAATATTTTTTCAAGAATTATGACAATCGCAAAGTAAACGATCGATAATGCCACATATATTTCAAAAGCCCGTGTTGTGGACGCAATTAAAGTCTCTCCGCGCCCAACCATATCCATTACACCTATAGAAAAAGCGAGTGAGGTATCTTTTAATGAACTAATCATGGTGTTCGCTATATTTGGAAAAGCAACGCGGATTGCTTGAGGGAAAACAATTCGCAAAAAGGCTTGAGGCCCGTTTAAGCCCACGGAAAAGGCTGCTTCTATTTGCCCACGATCAACAGTTAATATGGCTGCACGAAATATTTCAGCAAAGGCTGCCGCATTGCTCAGTGTATACGTAATAATGACAAAATACATAGCATCCAATCGAGTAACATCAATATGAATGAGCTTTAGGAGTGCTGGTACTCCATAAAACACTAAAAACAATTGCACTAAGATTGGTGTGCCACGAATAAATGAAATATAAATTGTAATAATTTGCTTTAATAGCGCTACGTTTAAAAGCTTTGGTATTGCTAGCATAATTCCTAGCACTATACCAAAAATTATGGAGAACACTAGTATTTCTGCAGTTACTGGTAAATACTGAAGCAATGTTGGAAGTACTTTCGCAATGAGTACAAAATCAAGATTATTATCCATGCCTCTTTCTTCCTTCCTTGATTGTTAGAAGTCTACTGTATAATCATCACCTAACCATTTTTTACTTAGTTTGCTAATAACCCCCTCTTTCTTCAGCTCAACAATAGCCTCATCTAAACGCTCTTGTAACTTCACCTCATCCTTATTTAATAAGAAATAAACCTTCGAATTTAATAATGCATCCCCAACAACCTTTTGCTGTGCTTCATTGCTTTCGTTATAGTATTTCACGGCAAAGGGTGTCGTAATAATGGCATCAATACGGCCACTTGCTAGTTGATTATTGACATCGACTGAACCTGAAGAATACACGATATTCGCGCCTAAATGATGGTCCTTATTATATTTTTCAAGAAAGACAGCGGAGTTACTTGTTGGCGAAACACTTACGTTTTTCCCTTTCAAATCTTCAATAGATTGGATCTCATTATTTTTTTCATTTACTGTCACCTTTAATGGGAAAACATTATACGGTTCTTTATTAAATAAAAACTTTTCCTCTCGTTCACTATTAACTTCCATTTGATGGGCGATGAAATCTATTTTTCTTGTTTCTAAACTTAGTAATAAATTTGAAAATTCCATTGTTTTCAAGTCAAATTCATACTCAGGTAACTTTTCATCAATTGCTCGAACTAGCTCCACATCATAGCCGGTTAAGTTGCCTTTTTCATCGATAAAACAAATATTTGGAAACTGTGTACCTGTACCAACGATAATTTTTTGGACATCTTCTCCTCCTTGCGCTGTTTTTTGTTCATTCGAAGCTCCGTCCGATTTTTCTACACATGCTGTTAAAAGCGCCGTCAGCAAAAGTAGCATATAAAATAATATTTTTTTCATATAATTCCCTCTCCTTCTTCTATGTTTGTGAGGGTAAGCTCACGGCAAGTGCATTCTTTACGTGTTCTAAACCAATTTCTGTTATGGCTCTATAGACACCACTTTCTCTCGAGCCAATTTCTACAATGGGCACGTAACGAACACCATATTTTAAGTCAAGAATATCTCTAAATGAATCATGATTTGTTACATCTACCGTTTTATAAGGAAGGTGCTGTTCTTGTAAATACGCTTTTATATCATCGCAATAGCTGCATCCCTGCTTTGACCAAACAATTATATCTCTAGTCACACTCATTATTTTTCCTCCTTATCTTACTGTTACTTGTTGCTGCAACTTTAAATGAATAGGACTTAAAAGTTCAAAGGAGCGTTGCCGTTCAAATTCCTTTCGTACAGGCGTGTGCAAAATGAACTCATCTATTTGGTATTGAACGTGAAAATGATCAAGTAGATTTTTAATTTCTTCTGGTGATCCATAAACAATATCCGCATCATATTGTTTGACCGTATATTCCTCTCCAGACTCCTGCCCAAATTTTTCTGCTAGCTCTACGGATTGTAGAGTCAACGTCCTACCGCTTGCTAAATGAACTTTTGTAATTTTTTGGTCTTCTATCAGTCCCTTTGCTTCTTTATTTGTAGGTGCTGCAACAGCTGCGATTGAGACCACAAAGTGGCCTTTAGGATGATGTTCACGATAAATACTAGACGCCTGTGCTAGTAATTCATTGTCACTATTAATAAATCGTGCAAAGACGAATGCAATACCAAGTCTTCCAGCAAGTTCTGCACTTTGTGGACTTGCCCCTAATAAGAATAGTGCCGGACTTACTTTTGGGATAGGTGTGGCTTGCACACCATGAAGATCATGATCCGTAGGTACATTTTGTTCAATTAATTGCTGTAAAAATGTGAGTCTCTTTTCAAAATCCTCGCCTTGATTGAGCGTGCCATATTGTAAGGCTTTTGTAGAAAGCGGTAAACCACCTGGTGCCTTCCCAACACCTAAATCAACACGCCCCGGCTCTAAGGATGAAAGGACATGAAAATTTTCAGCTACTTTGTATGGACTGTAATGCTGGAGCATGACTCCTCCAGAACCAATACGAATAGATGCGGTTTTTGCAAGTAAATAGGACACTAATACTTCGGGAGATGACCCTGCTAGTGCATCCGAATGATGATGTTCCGATACCCAAAAACGAGAGTAGCCTAACTGCTCTGCATTCTGTGCCAATGCGACAGTTTTTTGTAATGTTTGCTCATTTGTAGCTCCATCCATAATTGGACTTTGATCTAATATGCCTAATGTATAACTCATACACAGCCTCCTTAATTTCACTTATTCAAATAAATTTACTAGGTTTTTAAACAGACTGTTTGATATACCTACTTTTCTTAAATGGCAATCCTAAATTTCCACGCAATGTATCAGCTTCATAGTCTTCTCGATAAAGCCCTCTAGCTTGTAATATCGGTACTACTTTATCAACAAAATCCTCTAAGGCACCTGGTACCGTTACACCGATTATGAAGCCATCTGCTGCCTCCTGCTCAAACCATTCCTGTACAAGATCAGCCACTTGCTCTGCCGTCCCAAAAAATGCCGTTTTCGGAGTCGCCTCACGTAAAGCAACTTGACGTAATGTAAGCCCCTCCTGCTTAGCATAGCGTTTAATATAATCAGTCGTACTTCTAAAGCTATTTGACCCAATTTCTCCCAGCTCTGGAAACGGCGCATTCACATCATACTGTGTAAAATCATGATGATCGAAGTAACGACCAAGATAAGCCAAAGCACGGTCAATGGAAACTAATTCAACGATTTCCTGATACTTTGCCTCTGCCTCCTCTACTGTATCGCCAATGATTGGAGAAATACCCGGAAAAATCTTTACTTCATCTGGATTTCGCTTAAATGCTGCAACCTCAGTCTTTACTCTTTTATAAAACTTTTGTGATTCTTCTATAGATGTCCCATGTGTAAAAATGGCATCTGCATCCTTAGCAGCCAATCGAATCCCAGCATCAGATGCACCCGCTTGGAATATAACTGGCTGGCCTTGCCTTGTTCGCCCAATATTTAGTGGACCTTGGACTGAAAAATACTGCCCTTTATGATGTAACGTGTGTAATTTTTCTGGATCAAAAAATTGGTCATTTTCGACATCTGCAATAAATGCATCATCTTCCCAGGAGTCCCATAATCCTTTAACAACCTCTAAATATTCTTCGGCGATTTGATAACGTTCTGCATGACTAGGATGTTGATCTATTGTTTTATTGTAGTTCAAAGCTGTACTTTCTAAAGGAGTAGTTACCACATTCCAGCCTGCACGCCCTGCACTAATATGATCTAAAGAGGCAAATTGACGTGCCACTGTGAATGGTTCGCTATAGGATGTCGATACCGTTCCAACTAGCCCTATATTATTGGTTGCTAATGCTAATGCCGATAATATCGTAATAGGCTCAAAACGATTTAAAAAATGAGGAATCGATTTTTCATTAATAAATAAGCCGTCCGCAATAAAAGCAACATCAAATTTCCCTTCCTCTGCTTTTTGAGCCTGCTGAATATAAAAAGGCAAGTTGACACTTTGATTGCTCGCTACCTTTGGATGACGCCAGCTTGAAATATTACCACCTACTCCGTGAATAATTGCTCCCAAACGAATTTTGTCTTGTCTAGCCATATCAATTCCTCCTTATTTTTATTTTTTACTAAACATAGTGGTTAAGTATGTTTTCGAGTTAAAAAAATATTTATTTACGATCATTCATAAATAAATTTGGATTGAGAATGATATTACAGTTCATTCAGACAATATGCAATAGGTTAAGTAATAGAAAAAATTTATCGGCTACATAAAAAATTTTATCACTCCATCATTTGTCCCCTTTCAAAATCCTTCGCTGTATGACAAATTGTCTCCCAAAAATCTGAAATCAATGTATCTTTATTTTTATAAGTTAGGAATATATGTTGATTCATATCCAGTAAATGCTTCACATCTACCTCAACAAATTCGCCGCTTTCAAGCTCATTTTTGACACAAAGCTGTGGTAAAAAGCTAATATAGTTTTTTGTGCGAATGAAGGCCTTAGCGATTTCTAAATGATCTGTTCGAACCTCTATATTGGCTGCTACACCCTCTACCTCGAACATTTTATGCACATAATTCCAATCAAACGCTCCACACTCAAAAAACACCATTTTCTGTTGTGCCAATTCTTTCGCCTCGATGCATTCATATTGTGGTAAAGGATGTTCACAATGCTTCACAAGTTTCACTGCATTTTTTAATAATAACTCGTTGAATATTCCTTCTCTGTGCACATACTGAATGAAAGCTACATGTATTTGGTGACTCTCCAATTTTTCTAATAGCATAGCTGTTGAGCCTGTCACCAATTGAAAACGCAAATTAGGAAATTGTTCTTTCCATTTAGGTAACGCATCCGCTAAAAAATACTGAGCTGTTACGCCATTTGCACCAATACATACATCGTCTGTTTCCTGTGTATTTTCCAATTGCTTCTTTCCTTGCTGAAATGTTTGCACGATTTGAGTGGCGAAAGGTAAGAAATCTTTGCCTTTATCTGATAAGGTTACACTTCGTCCCTCTCGATAAAATAATTCAACCCCTAGCTCCCTCTCCAATGATTTGATACGTGCAGTCACCGTCGGTTGAGAAAGAAACAAAGCGTTGGCTGCCTTATGCGTACTCTTGTAATGGACAACATATAAAAAAGCCTCTATATGGTCTATATTCATGTGAGTTCCATCCCTTCACTCCTTATTTAAATCTATTATATAAATAATTTTTTATATTCTCTATACTTTATAGGAAAACTTAGTTTTTAGTCCTCTATCACTCCATACAAAAGAAAAAAGTAACCCAGCGTCTCCCAGGTTACTTGACTATGTAGCGATGTAGCCATCCATCTTGACAACAAGCATCGCGCGTGGTGATCATCCCTCTGTCTGTCAGCCACTTGTAGGTTATTCATATGGGCACCCTCTGTTGCGCATATAAACTCTATTTATTGTACTTTTCAACTCGAAAAGTATAGTTCAAATCTTACGCTAGAATTGATGCAAGAACTGCTTTCTGTGCATGAAGTCTGTTCTCAGCTTGCTCAAAAATGTAAGAATTAGGGCCATCAATAACAGATGTTGCCACTTCTTCCTCACGATGTGCTGGCAAGCAATGCAGGAACATGTAGTTCGGTTTCGCATATGCTACAAGCTCATCATTGATTTGGTAATCTGCAAAATCTTGCAAACGTTTTGCTGCTTCTTCCTCTTGGCCCATCGAAGTCCAAACATCTGCATAAACAACATCTGCCTGTAATACAGCTTCCACAGGGTCATGTGTCACCATAATTGTACTGCCATTTGCCGCGGCAAGTGCTTGTGCGTTAGCGATCACTTCCGCATCACATTCATAGCCTGCTGGTGTCGCCACAGCTACATTCATCCCAACATGTGCTGAAGCCACTATTAAAGAATGTGCTACATTGTTGCCATCTCCTACATAGGCAATTTTAAGTCCCTTTAAAAAACCTTTGTTTTCTGCAATTGTTTCTAAGTCCGCTAAAGCTTGGCATGGATGATAAATATCTGTTAATCCATTGATGACGGGAATAGCCGCATGCTCTGCTAGTTCCTTCACCATTGCGTGGGAATTTGCTCGGATCATAATCCCATCCAAATAGCCTGATAAGACATGTGCTGTATCGTAAATGGATTCACCACGGCCTATTTGTAAGTCACGTGCATGCATAAACATACTTTTTCCACCTAGCTGATTCATACCAACTTCAAAGGAAATACGAGTACGCGTTGAATGTTTTTCAAAGATCATACCAAGTGTTTTGCCTTCTAGTAACCTTGGACATTTCCCCTCTTTGGTAATCATTTTAAGCTGAGTTGCTAATTCAATAAGTTCTTTAACTTCTTGACTTGTATAGTCAAGCAACGTTAATAGGTCTTTTCCTTTTAAACTAGAAACTAACTTTAGCTGTACTTCTTCGAGTAATTTCATGGCCTTCGCTCCTTGTTTCATTGCTGTTGAAATCAGTATATCATGCATAAATATAAAATCAACTGAATTTTTATAATTTTTTTCAATAAATATTAAATGTGACAAAGATTCGTCGTATTGAATATTTATGCATAATAACATTTTTTAAGATTGAATCCTTTGTAGTTTAATTATAGAAAGGGGTATGAATAAAGAAGGAACATGGGGGCAGTTATTGAAAGAACTTGAAAACGTAAAAACCTCCTAACAATAATTTGTTAGGAGGTAAAAATTCTTTATCTTTATATACGGCTACTTACTCGATACTACCTGTTGGGTATAATGTAGTTCCTCCAATGGAGACTTTGATTTCATTAGACAATGGAACATTATATTCATCAATAACCGTTCTCCACCATTCCCAAGCAAGACCTGTACATTCTCTTGCATAAATTCTTATATTTTTCGAATTAGCCGGAAGCGGTATGACTGTAGAAAAATGAGCTGTTTTGTCTCTCCAGTTTCCATCCCACGTTTTATGAGTTAATACTTCATTTCCATTCTCATCATAGGAAAATTCGTCCCATGCTATTTCAAATTGAGCAACGTATGCACCATAATGATCAAGGATGATCTTGCCTTTAGAATATTCTGTAGCTGTCGTCTCAATATAATCTGTATTATTATGAACAGCAGCAATTGAATGATCCTTTAAGAAAACACTTGTATAGGAAATTGGATAAGCTGGATTTTTAAGACTAAATTCTCCATTATCTTTAATGACTTCTCTAATATCATTAAAGTCCTTTGAGACAATTTGATTATGCTTTTGTGAATCTCCGCCTAATACTACAGCCGTAAAGGAACTTTCCTCAAAAATATCCTTGTATTGTGCACTAGTTTCTACATTCGTGTTAACATTCTTCAGTAATGCTTTAAATGCTGCTTGTACATCCTTACTCTTAGAGCTTGTTTCTAATTTCACATAAATTGTTCTACCATAAGCTACATTCGACACCATTACAGGAGGAGCATCATTGCTTACCCCTTTACGAGTTAGCTCTGCAAAATCAACACTATCATCGAAAAGATCTGATGGATTGTTAGGCAGTTCTGCACTTACCGTATAAAAAATTTGTTTATATGCGGCAACCATCACTTTTTTCTCTCCATTCGCAATCGCATTAAAGTCAATTCCCAGTGAATTGTCGAGAACTTGGGCGTTTACATTCAAAGCGCTTGCTATTTGAGATTTGCTATAAACCATTGATTCTGAATATTGTAGTCTTGCAGGTAAAGTATGTGTAGAGGAATATTTCTCGCTCCAAGTAGATACTAACTCATCCACGGCTCCAGATACATTACCATATGTTGGATTATCAACAGTCAAAGTATTTTCTCTTTTCATACCAGGTAAATCAATGCTAATATTTAGGGGTTTTCTTTTAGCCACCAATAAGTTGGGTTGATTGTCTACAAAAGCTTGGTTGGCAAGTTGTAGGGCTCCTGGATATGTACGATTCGCCATCGAATCAATAATTGATATATCCACTGGTGAAGTTGTCAGTGATTTCTTATTGCGCTCCACCACTATAAATTTATCATTGGAGTTAAGCCCTTCTTTTGGAACAAAGCTATCAACTCTGTCACCATTCACTGCTAGTACTTCCCTGTTGTTGTAGTTCAAGTTTGCTATACCCGTATCAATGTCAGATTTGCTTTTTACACTAGAACTATTAGTATCAAGTGTTTCAGCAAATGAAATACTTGGATAATTTAGAATGCATAAACTAATAGATAAACATAATATAAACTTGATTGTTTTTTTAATTCCCAAATAAATCCACTCCTTTTATAGGAAATTATACCATATAAAAATAATTTTCAAATATAGTATTTTCGTTTCATTTTTTATTGTGCAAATAATATGTACTTATGATTATTATGATAACTATTATGTTAATTTTGTGCGATATGTCTACTATCTTTTTTCATTAACAAAAAAGCCTTCTAACATTTTAGTTAGAAGGCAAAACTACTGTTTATCTATTTACTCTCCATTCAATCAGTCGAATGTAATTTTATTGACTGCATCACGGTCTAATTTTTTAATGACTTCAACCATTAATTTAACAGCGTTGTCATAATCATCACGATGTAGGATACCTGCATGTGAATGGATATAACGTGTCGCAATACCGATGGATAATGCTGGTACGCCATTTGCTGTTACATGGATGGAGCCAGCATCTGTACCGCCGCCAGCCATTGCCTCAAATTGGTATGGAATATTGTTTTCGTCTGCTACGTCTAATACGAATTCACGTAAGCCACGGTGTGAAACCATAGATGCATCATACACAACGATTTGAGGACCTGCACCCATTTTACTCGTTGATTCTTTAGCTGTTACTCCTGGAGTATCTCCTGCTACACCCACATCAACGGCAAATCCAATATCCGGTTGGATTTTATGTGTAGCTGTTTTAGCACCACGAAGTCCAACTTCTTCTTGCACATTTCCTACAGAGTAAAGAATATTAGGGTGTTTTTCATTTTGTAAAGCTTTCATTACATCAATAGCAATGGCACAACCAATACGATTATCCCAAGCTTTGGCCAATAAATATTTTTCATTTTTCATAACATTAAACTCGAAATATGGTGTTACCATATCGCCAGGACGTACGCCCCATTCAAGCACTTCATCTTTAGAAGCTGCACCAATATCAATAAACATATCTTTAATGTCTACTACTTTATTGCGGACATCAGCAGGTAAAATATGAGGTGGCTTTGAACCGATAACCCCTATTACTTCATCACCTTTACGTGTTGTAATTGTCACGCGCTGTGCCAGCATAACTTGGCTCCACCAGCCACCTACTGTTTGGAACTTGATAAAGCCTTTGTCATCAATTTGTGTAACCATGAAACCTACTTCATCTAAATGTCCTGCCACGACGATTTTAGGTCCGTTTTCATCGCCTACTTTTTTAGCGATTACACTACCTAGGTTATCTGTTTCTACAGTATCTGCATACGGTGCAATATATTTTTTCATGACCTCACGCGGTGCACGTTCATTACCTGCAATACCATTTGCATCTGTTAAATCTTTAAACATTTGTAATGTTGGATCTAGTTGTGTCATTCTTTTGCCTCCTACTTCTTATATCTATTTTATTATACTTCGTTTACCGAAATATTCCTAGCTTAATCGTCTGAAAATTGGTGTATTTCTTAATTATTTAATATCCTGTACGCTGACGATTATAATTTTCTTGGTTTTTTTCAATATATGCATGAACTACATCTTCGAAAGTAAAACCAAGATTGTATGCAAGTAAACCATAGCATTGCCAAATTGCTAGATATCGATCCTCTGTCGGTTGCTCGATAAAAGCTAAAATAGCACTTTGTGTCTCTATAAATGTTGCTGTTAAATGTCTCTGTTCTTCTATCACAGGCCATTTTTCGATGGTTGTATAGTTCTTTAATAAGCCTAAGGAAAGGATAAAATGAATAGAATCCACATATTCTTCTAGAATGACTTCTCGTGCTGAAGGCCCTTTTGTACTCCAAAATTTAAAGCAGCGCGTTTCATTGGCTAGCTCAGCTAGCTCTACCAATAATGCTAGTCCTTTTTCTTGAAATACATCTTGCTGAATATTTTGAGTTTGCTCAATGAAATCATCCAGCTCTTTTTGCATCATAAACAATTGTTGTATATTCATTTTTTTCTCCTAAATTTCTAAAAAATATTTAAATAAAAGTGAAACTATTTGACCTCCCCAATCGTATAGGAAAGAATAACCTTTCTTCAAGGGGGAAATTTAAACATGTTGCCGTTACTAATTCGACTTGCTGTAATAGCGCTTATTATTTATGTATTTTATAAAGCGATTCGTTATATAACTGATCCTAAACGCAAACTTGACGAAGCCTATGAAAAAGGCCAATATTACTTTTATGATGACGTTAAAAATGTCCGGAAAAATTTCTTTATTTCCTATAAGGGTGCTCTTTTTGAAGGCGAAAAATACTTAGGTACAACAGAGGATGCCTTCGAGGTTGTCACTATTTTTGTCGGCGCACGTGATACTGCAACATTGCAGGGCTTTACAAAAGGCGACTTTGAATATTTACAGCAAGAAATACTATTGAATTATCCAAGTGCGAAAATCAATTGGAAGCAGCCCATTGAACAGCTTATGCGTAACACATCCTCTTGATGAGGATGTGTGTTTTAAAATGTTTTTATTTATATCCAAAGCTGTACGATAATAAAAATTTGGATGGCTGCCAGTAGAGGAAATCCAAAGGCAAAACTATTATGGCGTGTTTTGTGACGGAATAAATACATGCCAAGCACTCCACCTACTGCCCCTCCTACGATGGCTAGTGTGAACAAAGTACGCTCTGCAATACGCCATTCATGCTTTTTAGCACGCGATTTGTCCATCCCCATTAAAATGAGCAACACAATCGATATAATACTCATATAAGCTAATACTGCTTGTCCCATTTTCTACTCCTTTATCAAAAAAACGTATATGATTAATCTAACACAAAAAAGACTGATGGAAAAATCCATCAGTCTTTTTCTTCACCTATCGCATTCGCTTTCGGTGCAGAAATAATATTTAACTGAGTCAAATATTATTTAGCTACTGCTTTTTTAGCAGCGTCTGCTAATTGAGTGAATGCAGCAGCATCAGTTACAGCAAGGTCAGCTAACATTTTACGGTTAACTTCGATACCAGCAACTTTTAAACCGTGCATTAAACGGCTGTAAGAAAGACCGTTCATACGAGCAGCTGCGTTGATACGAGTGATCCATAATTTACGGAAATCACGTTTTTTCTGACGACGGTCACGGTATGCATATTGACCTGACTTCATTACTGCTTGGTTAGCAACTTTATATAATGTATGTTTTGAACCATAGTAACCTTTAGCTAATTTTAATACTTTTTTACGACGTTTGCGCGTCACTGTTCCGCCTTTTACGCGTGGCATATGAATTACCTCCTGCTTTTCATTAAAAAATGAATGTTAGTATTTTTGTAGTCAATTATTTCATGTAAACAAGTAAAGATTTGATGCGTTTGAAGTCACCAGATGAAACGATGTTTGCTTTACGTAAGTGACGTTTTTGTTTCGTAGATTTGTTTGCGAATAAGTGGCTTCCATAAGCACGGTCATATTTTAATTTACCTGAACCCGTTTTTTTGAAACGTTTCGCAGCTCCACGGTGAGTTTTCATTTTTGGCATGTCGAATTCCTCCTAAACTGTTCGTCTAATATTATTTCTCGTTCTTTGGTTGAAGAACTAAGAACATGCTTCGGCCTTCCATCTTCGGTTTTTGTTCTACCGTTGATACTTCAGCACAAGCTTCAGCAAAACGATCTAACACACGTTGACCAATATCTTTGTGTGTAATCGCACGACCTTTGAAACGTAGGCTACATTTTACTTTATCGCCTTTTTCAAGGAATTTAATCGCATTACGTAGCTTCGTTTGGAAATCATGTTCATCGATTGTCGGGCTCAGACGAACCTCTTTCATTACGATGACTTTTTGATTTTTACGAATTTCACGGTCTTTCTTTTGCTGTTCAAACTTAAATTTACCATAGTCCATGATACGAGCGACTGGCGGCTTGGCTTGAGGGGCCACAAGGACAAGATCCAAGTTTACACGAGCGGCGATTTCTAGCGCTTCATTACGTGTCTTTACACCAAGCTGGTCACCATTGTGATCGATTAATCGAAGTTCACGTGCGCGAATGCCTTCGTTTACATACATGTCTTTGCTAATAGTAATCCACCTCCAAGTAGTTGTCGCGAATACATGGTTTGGGCAAAGCCTTGCCCGGTTGAACGGTACATCCTCTTGTCATGTCCATAAAAAAAGGACGGACATTTTGAAGATGTCCGCCCGCTATATGTGCATGCGCAAGTCTACGCAAAACAATTCAACGTGTCATACCTGTTCACAGCCTTTAAAGCGTTGTATCAGGTGAGAAGCGGGCAGCCTCTACTTCAACCACAAACTTTGTATTCATTAACCTTAATTATATTAGCATGTATATGATAAGCTGTCAAATACTAATTTTCTTATCATTTCTAGATTGACCTACTATTAAATAATTTATACAACAGCAAGATTCATTTTATACAAAAAACCTCACTTATGCAAGTGAGGTTTTTTAAGAAAGATTATTTTGTAATTTCTGCTTTTATAGCTGCTAGGAAATTCTCAAAGCTAATTGTTTCGGAATCTTTTGAGCCATAGCGACGAACATTAACACCATTAGCTTCAACTTCTTTATCACCAATGACAAGCATATACGGAATCTTTTTCATTTGTGCTTCACGAATTTTATAGCCTAATTTCTCTTCACGATCATCCATTTCCACACGTAAGCCCGCTGCTGTTAATTGCTCTTCGATTTGTTTTGCATAATCGAAGTGTGCTTCATTCGATACTGGAATGACTTCTACTTGGACAGGAGCTAACCAAGTTGGGAATGCACCTTTATATTCTTCAATTAAGAAGGCAACGAAACGCTCCATTGTTGATACAACGCCACGGTGAATAACGACTGGACGATGTGGTTTGCCATCCTCCCCAACGTAGCTTAGGTCGAAACGTTCTGGTAATAAGAAGTCTAGCTGAACTGTTGATAAAGTTTCTTCTTTACCAATCGCTGTTTTTACTTGCACATCCAGTTTAGGACCATAGAATGCTGCTTCACCCTCAGCCTCGAAGTAATCTAAGCCAAGCTCATCCATTGCTTCTTTTAACATACTTTGTGCTTTTTCCCACATAGCATCATCATTAAAGTATTTTTCAGTATCAGCAGGGTCGCGATATGATAAACGGAATGAATAATCATTTAAATCGAAATCTTTATACACCTCTAAGATTAACTGCACGACTTTTTGGAATTCTGCTTTAATTTGGTCTGGACGAACAAAGATATGTGCATCATTTAAAGTCATCCCACGTACGCGCTGCAGGCCAGAAACTGCTCCCGACATTTCATAGCGGTGCATTGTTCCAAGCTCAGCAATACGTAATGGTAAGCTACGATAAGAATGCATGCTATTTTTGTAAACCATCATATGGTGAGGACAGTTCATTGGACGCATAATTAATGTCTCGTTGTCCATTTCCATTGGTGGGAAAATAGAATCTTGGTAATGATCCCAGTGACCTGAAGTTTGATAAAGCTCTTTTGAACCTAATACAGGTGTATAAACATGCTTATATCCAAGAGACAATTCTTTATCGACAATATAACGCTCAATAACACGACGAATTGTTGCACCATTTGGTAACCAAAGTGGTAAACCTTGGCCGACCTTTTGAGAAGTTGTAAATAGCTCTAATTCCTTCCCGATTTTACGGTGATCACGTTCTTTTGCTTCTTCTAGCATTTGTAGGTGATGTTTTAATTCTTCTTTTTTGAAGAACGCTGTACCATAAATACGTTGTAGCATTTTGTTATCAGAGTTCCCTCTCCAATAGGCACCTGCTAATGATAGCAGCTTGAATTCGCGAAGTTTACCAGTAGATGGTACGTGAATACCACGGCAAAGATCGAAAAATTCCCCTTGATAATAAATGGACACTTGCTCATCTGCAGGGATTGCCTCTAGTAATTCTAATTTATATTCATCGCCAATTTCTTCATACATTGCTTGTGCTTCCGCACGACTTACATTTTTACGTTCTACCTCTAGATTTTCAGCAATAATTTTTTTCATTTCCTTTTCAATTGCTGGTAAATCCTCGGCAGTGATGGGTGTAGGAGAATCAATATCGTAGTAGAATCCTCCATCAATGACAGGACCAATACCAAGCTTTACATCTGGGAATAAACGTTTAATTGCCTGTGCTGTTAAATGAGCTGTTGAGTGACGTAAAATCTCAAGTGCTTCTTCATCATCTTGTGTAATAATGGCAATTGTAGCATCTTCTTCGATTGGTGTTTTTAAATCAACCAATACATCATTAATTTTACCTGCATAAGCTTTTTTTCGTAAGCCAGGGCTGATTGATAAGGCTACGTCATCTGTTGATGTACCTTTTACAAATTCTTTTACTGCGCCATCTGGGAAAGTTAATTTAATCATTTCTGACATATTCTTTGCACTCCTTTGTTAAGTTGAATACATAATGATTGATTGTAGACTAATAAAGTGATTCAGCTGCCAATATGAGCGCTCTCCACAATTGGACTAAGCGAAGTCTCCACATCTAAAATAATAAAAAAAGCCCCGTCCCTCACAAAAGGGACGAAGCGTATGCTCGTGGTTCCACCCTTCTTCCTTCCGACTTATCAAGTCAGACGAAGCTCAAGGCTAGCTAACGGGCTAGGGACCGGCGAAAGATTATCCCTTTCGCTGCTCAGCAGGTAGTAAATGATGCGTTCAAACTAGGAAGCTTTCAGCCGTTGACTTCCCTCTCTAGAAGCTGATACACAAAATTCATGTCCTCATCAATGCATATTGATATTTAGTATATGAGTCAGTATACGCTCGATTGTCGAAAAATGCAACTACCAATGTTACATCCTACGGTTATTGCCACGCATTTCAATTGGCTCTGTCAAGGCTTTAATACGCTCCATTATACGGCCTGCCTTAACAACCTCAATATCACCTTTTTGTGATTGAGCTAAATGGTGCTCTAATTCTCCATAATTAAAATTTGATGTAATAAACGTTGGCAATTGTTCCGCCATACGATAATGGAAAATAGTCCCTAAAATTTCATCCCGTGTCCAGGCGGTCATTGTTTCTGCACCTAAATCATCGAGCATTAAAACAGGTGCCTTTTTAATATAATCTATTTTTTCATTCAATGTATTATCGCCAATAGCATTTTTCATTTCCCGTAAAAATTCTGGCACGAAGACAACCACTGAACGTATTTTAATAGACGCTAGCTCATTGGCGATTGCACCAAGCACAAAAGACTTCCCCACGCCGAATTTACCGTATAAGTAAAAACCCTTTGATGGTAAATGACCTGATTCTTTTGTCGCTTTTACAAATTGTGCTGCTTTTTGGGCAATCATCACCCGAGACTCATCATCGATACTTAAATCTTGAATAGTTGCTTGAAGCACATCTTTTGGCATATGCATACTTGCAATCATATTCGCGACATCCCGACGCTCTTCTTCCCTGATCTTTTGCTCACAGCGTACATAATCAATTTCAACTGTATTCCGAACTACCCTTAGAGTAGGGAGGAAGCCTTTTAAATAGTTTGTACAATGTTCTGTGTTATCACAACCACAACATTCCGTAGATTGACTAATAAATTCATGCAGCTTAGGTAAATTTCGTTCGATATTATCATAGCTTAATTCATCTGCATGACGTGCAAGAAATTCCTGTACTCGGGGATTATCTAAAATTTCACGTCGCATAGCTTCATAGCGTTCTTGAAACGAGGGTACATTAATAGCTCGTTTTAATGGTCCATTTATTGGTTCGATTGTTGTTCACCTTCTTTACTATTCACTTTTCCCTAGCATTTCTAATATTTTTTGACGTTCTTTTTCAAAATCTATCGTGCTAGAAGTACTTTCCTCTTGTTTCTCATCACGTTTATAAAACCACTCAGGGACTTTTTCTTCTCGTTGATGTCCTGAACGTCCCTTAACACGCTGACTCGTTTTAGTGGTCGTTTGAGGTTTATTTTTCCAAGTTGTATATTTATCATGCTCTTGGCGTGCAAGTTCCATTGCTTCTTTAGCGGTTTGAATATTTTTACGAACCCAATGATCCGCAATCGTTTCCACATATTTTTTAGGTAACTTCATATCCGTTGTTAACATAACATACTCTAGCAAAGCATTGACTACCCCAACCGGCATGCCATGCTGTACAATCAAACTTTCCGCAAGTTGTACAGAGGTTTGCAAAGGTTCTTTTCCATTATTAATGTCACGTAACACTTGAATAGGAGCTGTAGTCTCTAAATAGTGCTGTAGCTCCTGATCCTTCGTTTTTTGTCCCGTTTCTTCTAATGGCAACTGTTCGCTAACTCTCGCTATTTTGGGCGGCTCTTTTGACACAGTTAACTTATAGAAATCAGCAGCTGCCTTGCGTAAGCGCTCTTGAGAAATTCCTAAATCATCGTCTAAAGCAAGAATCACCACTTTTTGCATATCGAGCGCTGTTAAATGATATAAAAATGCTAGCTTTGCGATAGCCTCACGAACTTCTAATGTCAGTAAACTAGACGGTACCAATTGCTCGGATAACCCTGCTTGTAACAAATCGAAGTCAAATTGCTCCAAATAAAAAGGATACACCCTTTGTTGTTTATCCTTACGATTCGTATCCACTTGTAAATCTGATGGAATATTGGAATGAACGGGCTTATAGACATCTATAAAGGCACGAGATACATCCTTTAACTCCGCGTCCCTTACAGGGGATATAAAACGTTGACGCAAATTACGATATGCCTGCTCTCCAATTTTGCTAAATAAAAACATCGACAACAACGGGTCTTTCATAAAGCTTTCTGCATCTAATGGACGCTGTAGCTCATATAAAAAACTCCGCTCACCAGCATTTTCTTTTTTCCATGTACGTAGTAAACCAATCGCTTCAAGGGCTATTCGTGCCTCAAACACTTTACCAATGGGCAGACCAAGCACATTCATTAAATAATAATGTGTCATTTGCTGCTTTGGTATCTGCTCTGCTTCAGCCCATAAAGTTAAGTATAGGCTGATGGGGTCTGAGCCCGTTAACGGTTGATAGAATAATGTTACTAATTGACGCTCTTGAGTAGAAAATGCATGAGGTAGACGAATGTCAAAAGGATCGCCAGGCTGCAATTCCTTATATAAATGAATCAACGTCATTCATCCTCTCTATTTTCTATGATTTCTGCTCCGTTTGACGTTGAATAATATCTTTAATCTCCTCGATAAAGACATTGATATCTTTAAACTGTCGGTAGACCGATGCAAAACGGACATACGCCACCTCATCAATTTTGGCTAAGCGATCCATGACCAATTCACCGACATCTTCTGAGCGTACCTCCGAATTTCCAATACGACGAAGATCTTTTTCAATTGATAGGACAAGTTGCTCCAGTATATCAAGCGCAACTGGGCGTTTCTCACAGGCACGAATAAGGCCACGAAGTACCTTTTCACGGCTAAATTCCTCTCGTGAACCTTCTTTTTTCACTACAACTAATGGGGTCTCTTCAATTTTTTCAAACGTTGTAAAACGGAAGCCACATGACTCACATTCACGACGTCTACGAATTTCTTTGTTATCATCTACTGGCCTCGAATCCACAACACGCGTTCCGTTAAATTGGCAAGATGGACATCTCATATAATTACTCTCCTGGTTTACAACAATTTAATATTTCTATTATAACAAATTTCCTACATATAAGAAAAGTGCATTCACGTAGTGAGCTCATGATAAACCTAAAGCACCTAAAGTACAAGGAAAGTTTTTTAAAAAAAGCACATTGAAACCCGTTAGATTTCAATGTGCTCAAGATAAAAATATTATTATGCGTTAACTGTTTCTAATGCATTAGCTACTTTTTTCACTAGGTCCACAACACGCGCAGAGTAACCCCATTCATTGTCATACCAAGCAAGTACTTTCACTTTACGGTTACCTAATACCATTGTGGAAAGCCCATCAACTGTTGATGAGTAAGTCGTTGTGTTGTAATCAGAAGATACTAGTGGTTCAACTGAGAAATTTAAAATACCTTTCATTGGACCTTCTGTTGCAGCTTTTACAAAAGCTGCATTAACAGCATCAACTGTTACATCTGTATTTAAATCTACTACAAGGTCCACTAAAGAAACATTTGGTGTTGGAACGCGAAGTGCCATACCATGAATTTTACCTTCTAATTCAGGTAGAACTAATTTTAATGCTTTGGCAGCACCTGTAGATGTAGGAATAATTGATTGTGCGCACCCACGTGCACGACGTAAATCTTTATGTGGATTATCTAAGTTCTTTTGATCGTTTGTATAAGCATGAACAGTTGTCATCAAACCATTTTCAATACCAAATGTATCATTTAATACTTTTGCTACTGGTGCTAAGCAGTTTGTTGTACAAGAAGCGTTTGAAATTACATCATGTTTAGCAATATCAAGTTTGTCATCATTAACACCTAAAACAATTGTTACATCTTCGTTTTTACCAGGTGCTGTTAAGATAACTTTTTTCGCGCCAGCCTCTAAGTGCATTGCTGCTTTGTCACGTTCATTAAATTTACCTGTAGCTTCTATAACGATATCAACACCCATTGTAGCCCAAGGTAATTTTAATGGGTCGCGTTCGCTAATAATTTGAACTCGTTTGCCATTTACAACTAAAGCATCGCCTGCTGGTTCTACTGTACCTTCAAATGTTCCGTGATTTGTGTCATACTTAATCAAATGTGCTAACGTTTCTGCTGGATAGCTAGCGTTAATAGCAACAATATTTAAATTTTCTTGTACGATCGCTTGGCGGAAAACCATACGTCCGATACGTCCGAAACCATTAATAGCAATTGATACTGTCATTTAAAAATCCTCCTGTGAGTACATACTCAGATTAATTATATACTTTATGGTGATTAGTATAACACAATTTTAAAAAAGATGAACATTATATACTCATATTATTAAAGTTCTTATTTTCTGAAAAATTATCTCTTATTATGGCATTCACCCATAAAAAAATGTGTAGCAAGATGTACTTGCTACACATTTTTAGTCTGAAGCCATTTAAATTACACCCCAGAAAGCTAGAATTTTCTTTAATTGTTCCTCTGTATTTTCCAGATTCTCATTATTATAAATGACTGCATGAGCTCCCTTTTCTTTCACAGACATAGGCAACTGTGAATGCATGCGCGCCAAGGCATCCTCTTTTGTTAAATGATTGCGTTCCATTAAACGTCGAAGCTGAACCTCTTCACTTACCGACACTACAATGATACGCTCTACAAAATGCTGAAGCTTACTTTCAAATAACAGGGGAATATCCATGACAACATGTTCATGACCGCCCTCTAAATAGGCATCCCGTTGACGTAGCATTTCCTTTCTAATCGCCGGATGCATAATATCATTTAAAATTTTTCGTTTGGCTGGCTCATGAAAAATAATATTTCCAAGCATTGTCCGATTCAAATTGCCATCCTCTAGTAAAATATCTTGGCCGAAGTTTTCTGCAATAAATGCCAATGTCTCCGTTCCTGGTTCGACAACATCTCGCGCTACAATGTCTGCATCCACAATCGGTAATCCTAGTTCGAGCATCATTTTTGCTACTGTACTTTTTCCGCTTGCAATACTTCCTGTAAGTCCGATAATCATTGTTAAATCCCCTTTAATGTTGACAATTTGGGCAAAAAGACGACGTCCGCCCACCAATCGTCATTTGACTTGTTGCTGTTTCACAGGCGGGGCATATTTTTTTCCCATACATTTTCAAACGATTCTGCATGCTCCCAGCTTCCCCATTAATATTTCGATAATCAGAGATAGTTGAACCACCTGCTTCAATACTTTGACGTAAAACAGCAACGATCTCCTCAAATAATGCTCGTTTGCGCTTCTCACTTATGCGGTTCATTTTTCGTGCAGGATGAATTTTCTGAGCGAATAGCGCCTCCGTTGCATAAATATTGCCACAACCCGAAATGACTTGACCATCCATAATCACTTCTTTTACGGCCTTATTCGCATATTTCGGTAATGTAGATTTTGTTATAAAAAATTCACACGCTAATTCATCAAAGGGCTCTGGTGCCATTTTTGTTAATGGTATATGATCTTCAATTTTTGCCAAAAATCGTAGTTCACCAAAACGTCGTATATCTGAATAAATTAAGTAACCACCATCAGCCATCTTAAATGTTGCATGTATATGCTTTTGGAATTTGGCTTCATTGATGTCTTCTGGTGAATTTACAACAAACCATGCACCTGTCATTCCTAAGTGACTAACAAGAACATAAGGAACCTCATCTTTCAATAAATGAAAGAAAATATATTTCGCACGTCGTTCAATTTTTGTAATCGTCATTTCAGACAATGTTAATTCAAATGCATCAGGCTCCGCTTGTTTAACAATACATTGTTTCCCCTCACTAAAAGAAAAGTGTACCCTTTCAGATAGCTGAACATGTTGAATTGTACGTCCTTCAACCTTTGGCTTCAATGCCTGGACGACACCTTCTACCTCTGGTAACTCAGGCATTTGAACCCCTCCTTATTTTGCTTCATACCATGTCGAACCATGGTTAAAATCTACTTTTAGCGGTACGGAAAGCTCAATCGCATTTTCCATTACCTCTGGTACAATTTTTTCTAACATCGCAATCTCTTCCTTAGGTGCTTCAAAGATTAATTCATCATGCACTTGTAAGAGTAGCTTTGCCTGCATATTTTCCTTTTTTAGTCGAGCATCCATATCAATCATTGCTTTTTTAATAATATCCGCAGCACTTCCCTGAATCGGGGTATTCATAGCCGTACGCTCAGCAAAACTTCTTAAATTAAAGTTCGAGCTTGTGATATCTGGTAAATACCGACGTCTATTTAAAATCGTTGTGACATAGCCATTGAACTTCGCATTTTGCACAATATCATCCATATACTGTTTGACGCCTGGGAAACTAGCGAAATATTTCTCAATAAAAGTTGCCGCTTCCTTACGGGTAATATCTAGATTTTGTGATAGACCATAATCACTGATTCCATAAACAATCCCAAAGTTCACAGCCTTTGCTGCACGACGCATATTACTATCAACTTCTTCTTCGGATACATGGAATACATCCATCGCTGTTCGTGTATGAACATCCATCCCTTCACGGAAGGCCTCTACAAGGTTTTTATCTTCCGACATATGAGCGAGTACACGTAATTCGATTTGCGAATAATCCGCAGAAAACAGGATCCAATCCTCTTTTGAAGGGACAAATGCTTGACGGATTTTACGTCCCTCCTCTAAACGGATAGGGATGTTTTGTAAATTTGGATCTGTCGAGCTTAGTCGTCCTGTAGCGGTTAGAGCTTGTTGGAAACGAGTATGCACCTTGCTATCCTTTTCATGTATTTCCTTTAGCAACCCTTCAATATAAGTAGATTGTAATTTACCAAGCTGACGATATAACAGAATATATTCAATAATGGCATGCTCTGATTTTAACTTTTCTAATACATCAGCAGCCGTCGAATAGCCCGTCTTCGTTTTTTTAATAACAGGTAAGCCCAATTTATCGAATAAAATAACACCTAATTGTTTTGGTGAATTAATATTGAAGGTTTCTCCTGCCTCCGCATAAATTTCTTGTTCAAGTACGACAAGCTTATCGTTAAGCTCTTGTCCCATTTTTTCTAGCGTGGCACGGTTAACAGTAATGCCTTCACTTTCCATCTCACCTAAAATGGCTGCCAGAGGCAATTCCAACTCTTTATAAAGGTCAAATTGTTCATTTTCTTTTAATAATGCCTCTAGCTTCGGCTGTAATGACCATACAGCATAGGCTTTTCGGCTAACATGCTGAGCAAGCTTATCTATTTCAGGTACAGCACGTTTGGCTCCCTTTCCATAGACCGTTTCATCTGCTTGTACATCATAATACCCAAGCTCTCTTGCAAGAGTGGCAACATCATCTCCACTAAGTCCGGGATTATTAATATACGAAGCAAGCACTAAATCAAAATCAACGCCAGCTAATTGAATACCTGCTCGTTTTAATGCCGCTTTAGACGCTTTGGAATCAGACATATATTTTATTATTGATGAATCCTCTAACCAGCGACGTAGTATATCTGATTTTGCCGCAATCTCAAAAGGAATGTATTGAGTCTTTGTTCCATCAGATAATGCCATCCCTAGTAGCGCACAAGTGTGGTAATGTTCATTCTCTAGCTCCACATGCACAGCCATCACATCTTGTAAGTCTTCTTGGCGTACTTCTTGAACTTGTTCAAAATCAAAAGGTGTTTGCTCTTGCTCTTGCACAGTAAAATCACTTTTCTCGAGCAGTGATTTAAAGCCCAGCTCACGCCATACATTCATTAATTCTTCTTCATTTGGTCCGTTGTAAGCGAGATCAGTTAGTGAAATGGTAATTGGTGCATCTGTATAAATCGTTGCCAGTTTCTTACTCATAATAGCCTGCTCTTCATTGGCTACCAGCTTTTCTTTCATTTTAGAAGCTTTCAATGTATCCATCGCCTCATAAAGTGCCTCAACGGAGCCATGCTCTTTTAATAGTTTGACGGCAGTCTTTTCACCAACACCTGGCACACCAGGAATATTATCTGAAGAATCACCCATTAAGCCTTTCATATCAATAATCTGTAGCGGCGTTAAACCGTACTTTTCTGCAATAAAGGCCGGAGTATTTCTCTCAATTTCTGTAATCCCCTTTTTCGTTATATAAACTGTTACTTGCTCCGTCGCAAGCTGTGTTAAATCACGGTCACCAGAAACGATAATCACATCCATATCCTGTGATGAAGCTTCTTTCGCCAGCGTCCCGATAATATCATCCGCTTCATATAAATCTTGCTCGTATTGTTTTATTCCATAAGCATCAATTAGCTTTCGTATATAAGGGAATTGCTCCGATAATTCTGGTGGAGTCTTTTGTCGTCCACCTTTATATTCTGTAAAGGTTTCATGACGGAAAGTTGTTTTTCCTGCATCAAAAGCCACTAAAATTTTCGTTGGTTGTTCTTCCTCTAATATTCTTTGTAGCATTGTTGTAAAGCCGTATACAGCATTTGTATGAATACCACTATCATTCGTCAACAATGGCAACGCAAAAAACGCGCGATATGCTAAACTATTACCGTCCAATAATAGTAATTTTTCTTTTGTCATAATATGATCCTCCTGCGTTGTCTTCTACTTCCTTCTACTTTATCATAACAATACATTTCAAGTAAAAAAAAGCAGACGGTCATCCCCTTGGATATTCGCTACTTTCGAGTCGCTATCCGTCATTCTCTTGGTTTTACCCGTCACTTTTAAAATCCTATCCATTACTTCTGGATTTCAATCTATAGCGACAAGCCAATCAGTGAAATTTTACTGATCATACAAAATAGAATGCGTTCAGTTATCGACCTTCTCTGAACAGTAAATAAAGTTAATTATTTCCATATTAACAGGGTAGATGATTCTACGTATTCAATGCAAAAAACGTAAAAAACTTTCATTCGTGGAGAAAACTCCTGTGAATGAAAGTTCTATAATGGATTTATTGATTAGCTGTTCGATAAAAAATTTCTTCATATATAATCGTTAAGATAAATGCATTCATAAAGGCAAATACTAAAAATAATGGCATTCCACCCAGCTGTGGCTGTGTTAACTCTTTACTAAATACCATCACAGCACTAATTTGTGCTAAAAAGAAAATAAAGCCAATACCGACTTGCCATATAGGACGCTTGACCTTCCGTTTTTCATACCAAAACAACTTTTTAAACAGATTTCTTACATCATTCGCAATAATAATACTCACTAAAAAGATACTGACAAAAAATACAGGTATATGATAAACACTCTTTGTCATCCATGCAAAATCAGATAGGCGGAAAAAAAGAGTCAATAACGACGCTATACTACAAGCAATTCCTACATTTTGGAGCCATGTGCTAATTCTTAATTTCACAACTATTACCCCCAACAGTTCTTTTTTAAACATTATTATTCTATCAAATTATAGGCGGTTGGGGAATAGAAATTTGTAAGTTTCTATTATTTTCACAATATAACAATCCAATTGTATGGATACTTATAATTTTCATATTTTAAAAAAGTCGCCCTCCTAATAGGAGAGACGACTTTACTATCTATTATTTTAAATAACCAGATAAAATTTTCGCATAAGGTGATGACGCTGGCAAAATAATGACCGTATCCTCTCCAACCGTTTTCTTATAGGATTCTAGCGTGCGGTATAGGGAGTAAAATTCAGGATCTTGAGAAAATGATTTATTGTATATTTTTGCAGCTTCTGCTTCTCCCTCAGCTTGAATAATGGATGCCTCCTTATTCGCTGTAGCTAACATTGCCTGCACCTGTTGATCAGTTTGCGCTTCGATACGTCGTTTATCTGCATCCCCCTCAGAAAGATATAATTGAGCCGTTGATTCACGCTCTGAAATCATACGGGTAAATACAGATTGTTCATTTTCAGCGGGTAAGTCTGTACGACGAATACGTACATCCACTACTTCTACGCCATATTTGTCGTTTTGTAACAATTCATTAACTCGCTCTGTTACACGATCGTTGATGCTTCCTCGTGAGGAATTTTCATCATTAATAATTTCATCGTATCGTAGTTGCCCTAGCTCTGTTCTAATTACTGAGTAAATAAACTCCTCCATTCGAGTCTCTGCCTTACTAAGTGTACCTGCATTCGATATTAAAGCTTTTGGATCCGTAATACGCCAAACAGCATAGTTATCGATGATAATTCGTTTCTTATCCTTTGTATTAATTTCTTCTTCTGAAATATTATAGGTCATCTGATTTTTTGGTAATCGTGTAACACTTTGAATAAAAGGAATTTTCATTTTTAAGCCTGGATTTCGTTCAAATTTTACTACCTCTCCAAACTGGCGAACAACGGCATACTCAGATTCCTTTACAATATAAACATTAGCAAAGATAGTAAGGGCTGCCGCAAAGACAATTGTTAATGTAATGGCAAGAGACAGATATTTTTTAGGATTGAGCGTGCCTTTTTTCTCCATTTTCACGACATTGTCTCCCGAGTTACCGTCTGTTGGAGCCTTTTTTTTACTTTTTCCTGATAAAAAATTGAGGAATTTGTCAAGGTCCTTATTTTTTTGGTCCATTAATTCCCACTCCCTTCTTTTTTATCTGTTTGTGGCTGCTGAGGCTGTAATGGCTGTAGCGGTAAGTACTTCATTGTACTACCATCATCATTCATAATATATATTTGCGCCTTCGGTAAAACATTTTCAAGTGTCTCTAAAATTAATCGTTCTCGTGTAATTTGTTGATTCCCCTTATATTGCTCATACATCTTATTAAAGACAGCTACATCACCTTGAGCTTGCTCAATACGGGCTGTTTTTGCACCTTGTGCCTTGGAAATAATAGCATCTTTTTCACCCTCAGCTTCACTTTTACGCTGATTCATATACTTTTGTGCCTCATTCGTTTTTGTATTCTTTGTTTCACGTGCATCTGTTACTGCTGTAAAGGCAGCTCGCACTTCCTTGTTCGGTAATTCAACATCTTGCAACTTCACACCTAATACGCCAATACCAATATCATATTTTTCGATTAAGGACACTAGTAAATCGCGTGTTTTTGCTTCAATTTCAGCCTTCCCATCTGTTAATGCTGCATCAATTGTAGAGCTACCAATAATTGAACGAATGGCGCTTGATGTGGCGCTATGTAAAATTTCTTCGGGGCTTTGCGCGTTAAATAAAAATTTACGAGGATCAGTAATTTTCCATTGTACAACAAGGTCAGTTAATACAATATATTCATCGCCTGTAATCATCTTTGTCTCAGCATCATAGGCCTCTAGCTCTCCTGCCTTATTTTGCTTATAGCCAAACTGTAAACTGAACGTTTCTTTCGATAAAATTTCAACTGATTGAACTGGCCAAGGTAATTTAAAATGTAGTCCTGGGTTTGTAACCATTTCATCGGCACGACCAAATGTAATGACAACCGCTTGTTCTGATTCATCTACAGTGTACCAAGATGTAAATACGGTAATAAGTGCAATAACTCCAAAAATCCCAAGTCCAACCATCATTAGTGTCCTTTTCACACTCATGTCTATTCCTCCCTTTTATTATTTACTTATGTTTACGGGAAAGTCTTATAAAAAGTTTCAAAATATAGTGAATTTAGCATAAAAAAATCCTGCTACCTTTTATGGTAACAGGATATTAATAACTAGATGTTCAAAGACTGGGAAAATGGTTGTGGTTAATACAATGCTAATTAAAGCAGCCACAATCATTGCTAAGCTGGCAAATGTTCCTTCTAGTTCACCAAATTCAAAAGCTCTTGATGTACCTGCCCCATGTGCGCCCATTCCTAACATTAAGCCTCTAGACGATGGGTTGTGGAATCGACATATTTTAATAACGATAGGTGCTAATAGGCTTCCTAAAATGCCTGTCGTCATAACAAAGACAGCTGTTAGAGTAGGGGAGCCCCCAATCATATTTGAAATGTCCATTGCAATAGGTGTTGTCACTGAACGTGGCACTAAACTATGCACAAGCTCATTGTTTAACCCTACTACTATGGCCATAATAAAAGATGAAATAATAGCAACTGTTGAACCAACCGCAATACTTATAAATATTTCGAAGGCATGTTTTTTTAATAAATTGATGTTTTTATAGATAGGAACCGCAAAAGCAACTGTTGCTGGTCCTAGTAAATTTGTTAAAACACTGGCTCCTGCATTATAAGATTTATATGGTATACCTGTTAGTAATAATAAGATAATAATGACAATTGGCGTCACCAGCATCGGTGTCAGCCATTCTTTTTTATATTTCTTATAAATCATTTTACAAATATAAAAAAGAATAATTGTTCCAAGTAAGCTAATACCGGCTATCCCAAAACTCATACCGTATCACCCTTCTTTCGATGTTCTAGCCATTGTGCCGTATAGCCCGTTACAAACATCACAATAATCGCGCTTCCAACAATGACCAATACAACCTTCATGCCTTGGACACCGAATAATGCATCATAATCGATGACACCAATAGCAGATGGGATGAAGAAGAGTAAAAGTTCACTTAGTAATAATGCTGCCCCTAGCTCAATCCATTCAAGCTTGATAATATGAAACTGTAAAAGTAAAAATAATAGAACGAGTCCTATTATGCTCCCTGGAATCGGCAAGTGAAGTAGGCGTGCAATACTATTTCCAATCAATAAAAGGAAATAAAGAAAGCCAATTTGCACGATACTTTTGACGATTTTCATGGTCATCCTTCTCTCATTTTTTTCTCTGCTTCAACAGTCAGAAAACACGATTCAAATGAAAAGAAGTTATGCTTTCACTGACTGTTCAAGCTGTAATTTGACAAACAATCTACAATGGATTGATGTTAAACTTTTATGCTACTATACTTTACACCTATTTACCCTCTCTGTAAAACAGAAAAAAGAATCTAGTGCCTAATCATTAGACAATAGATTCTCCTGTAGTGAAAAATAAAGCAGTTATTAAAAAATCCCCCAACACAAAGATAGTGAGTGATTTTTTAGGTTATAGTCTTAACAATCATATAAGGGGGTTTCTACTGACAAGTATAGTCCCCAAATATGAATGTAACATTTTGTTCATGTAAAGGATTTGTTAATTTTTCGGAATCATCACAATCATTGTTGTCCCTACTCCAACTTCACTTTCTACTTGAATACGTCCATGATGTGCCTCAACAAGATGCTTTACAATCGCTAAGCCTAGACCTGTGCCGCCTGAATTTCTGCTTCTCGCGCGATCAACACGATAAAAGCGCTCAAACACGCGGGCAATTTCATGCTTTTCAATGCCGATTCCTTGATCTTCAATTTCAATAATGCCATATGTTTCATTTTCCTTTAAACGAATAGACACCGTTGTATTTTCTGGGGAATAGGTGATCGCATTGGTAATTAAATTCGTCACTATTTGAATAATACGATTGGCATCTCCCATTACTTGTACGTCACCGTCAATATCCACTTGAAAGCTCATATTTTTTTCATCTAAGCGTGGCGCTGTTAGCTCTGCTCCACGAATCAGCACATCCTGCAAGCCCATTGGCATAATGTTAACCGTGAAGCCATGCTGCTCAATCTTAGAAAGCTCTAATAAATCCTGAATGAGCATTTGAAGACGATTACTTTCTTTATAAATAATTTCTAAGAAAGATATTAACATTTTTTCGTCTTTATAGGCTCCATCCAATAAAGTTTCGGAAAAACCTTTAATAGAGGTAATCGGCGTTCGCAATTCATGAGATACATTGGCAACAAAGTCTTTGCGAATTTGCTCTAAACGGACAAGCTCCGTTATATCATGCATAACGATAACAACGCCTAGCCATCGTCCATGGTCCCCTATTACAGGTGCTCCATATACTTCTTTATTATATAGCTCCTGCTTTATCTCCATTTTAATCTGCTGTCGATAAGGCATCTCTGTAAGAAATACGTGATCGATAAACTGCTCTAATGATTTGGGTAAACCAATTGTCCGGAAGACCTTTCCCTGAACTTCATCAATCTGCATACCAAATCGCTCTAAAAAAACGCGATTTACGATTGAAATATTGCCTTCACGCCCAATCATCATGAGAGAGCTGCCCATATTTTCGATTAACGTTTTCAGCCTCTCTTCTTCTACTTCACGGACAGTCGTAATATCCTGTAAATTACGAGCTAAAATATTAATCGAATGACTTAATGGTATCATGCGTTCATATTCATTTTCCTGTGCACGTGCACGATAGTTCCCCTTTGCAAGTTCAAGAGCCGTTTCCGTAACATTATCGATTGGTGCTGTAAAATTTCGAATCATATAGCGACTGACAATTCCGATTAAAATCAGTGTGATAGTGAAGAGAATTGCCAATATGATATAGAGCCTCGCCCGCACAAAGGTCAAAGAATCCTCTTGATCCAAGCTCAGTGGTGCAATTAATGCTTCTTGATCTTCCTGTGAAAGTTGAATCTTGCGTTCATCTATTATTTGAGTCATTAATGCTTGTTTATGAGTATTTGCTTCCTCATTGTGTTGCTTAATATAAACAGGAAAAAGCTGACCTATAACAATCATTAGGACAGCTAGTATCGTTCCAAGTAAAAACATGAATGTCAAAAATAAGCGGTTGCTCATTGATTTCATGACGTTTTCGGCTCCTCAAATTTATAGCCCAGCCCTCTAATTGTTTTAATAAACATTGGCTTACGACTATTTTCCTCTATTTTATCGCGAAGGTGGCTAATATGAACATCCACAATTCGAGTATCGCCAGCAAAATCGTATTTCCATACAGCGCTTAATAGCTGATCACGTGTTAATACACGATTTTTATTTTCTAGTAAGTAAATGAGTAATTCAAATTCCTTTGGTGTAAACTCCAATGCTTCATCTTGTAAAAAGACTTCAAAGCGCTCTGGAAATACACGCAATTGCCCAAACTCAAACATTTTCTCTTGAGGCTCATCTTTCTCATCTGATACAACATTTTGTGTAAAACGTCTTAAAACAGCCTTAACTCGTGCTAATACTTCCCGTGGACTAAAGGGTTTAGTCATATAATCATCTGCACCTAATTCTAGACCAAGTACTTTATCAAATTCATCATCTTTTGCTGTTAACATAATAATGGGCGTATTCATACGCTGCTGACGTATTTGTTTGCATACTTCCATACCATCTAGTTTTGGTAGCATCAAATCTAACAGGATTAAATTAGGCTGTATGTCAATTGCTTTTTCCAGACCTTCTTGTCCATCCGCAGCTGTTTCCACTAAATAGCCAGCCTGTTCTAAATTATATTTCAATAATGTTGCGATTGAAAATTCATCTTCAATAACTAATATCGTTTTTGTCATAATATAATGCCTCCGTTAGTGATTTGAAACCCCCATTTCAAATCTCAAGACGTCTATAATGCAAGTGGTGGTGTCACCAACAACATACCTTCAATCACAAGCTGCTTTTGCTCATTATAAGAGTGAACAGACACAGTAATCGTATTTTCGTATTTATTAACTGCTGTTACCTCTAAAAGCGTATCAAACAATTCATAATGATAGAGAGGACCTAAATATTTTAAATGTTGCTCAATAATTCGTGCACCTGGTCCAGGAATATACTTTGACACAGCTGATGTAATAATACCATTTAACATGATGGTCGGGACAATCGGTTTTTCAAAAGGTGTCATCGCCGCATAATCATGTTGAATGTATAGTGGATTACTATCATTCGTGAGCCCCAAATACAACAACAGATCCCTATCCTCAATCTTTTCAGTGATATGGATCTTTTCGCCAACTGTAATTTCATCAATTGTCAGACCAAGTTTACTATTTTTTTGAAGCAAAGATACGCCAACCCCTTTTCTATCATACTACATTCATAGTATCAATTTTATGCCAAAAGTACAACGAAAAGCCGAAGTACCCTAAGTCTCACAACACGTATACATAAAAAAACGAGCAGGAGTTACCTACTCGTTTTCTTAATCCAGCAAATACTCATGTACCACTGTTGAACTTCAGATACACAGACACTGCTATATATTTTTTCAATAGCTGAAATAAAGAGAGATCGATATGCTCCCCTAAAGTTTCTGACGGACAGCACCTTGAGTCGGACATTATTAACCTAAACTAGAATTTTCATCACGCTGCGTACTGCATCTGCCGATTGGTCTAAAGCTTCTTTTTCTTTGTCTGTTAACTCAAGCTCAAAGATTTTTTCAATACCATTTTCGCCAAGTAATGTAGGAACACCCAGATATAAATCGCTATAGCCATATTCACCTTCTAAATAAGCAATAGATGGAAGAATACGCTTCTGATCTTTTATAATAGCTTCTGCCATTTCAATCAATGCTGCAGCAGGTGCATAGTACGCTGAACCGTTACCAAGTAAGTTAACGATTTCAGCACCACCATTACGTGTGCGATCTACAATTGCTTCTAGACGTTCAGAAGAGATTAATGATTCTAATGGAATACCACCTGCAAACGAATAACGTGTTAAAGGCACCATCGTATCTCCATGACCACCTAATACAAAACCAGTAATGTCTTTCACTGACACATTCAACTCTTCTGCGACAAATGCACAGAAACGCGCCGTATCAAGAACACCGGATTGTCCGATCACACGATTTTTTGGGAAACCAGTTTCTTTATAGACTGTATAGGTCATGGCATCCACTGGATTGGTAAGTACGATAATTGTGGCATTTGGTGAATGTTTGGCAATCTCTTTGGACACCGTTTTCATGACGCCTTGGTTGATTTGTACAAGATCATCACGACTCATACCTGGTTTACGGGCTACTCCAGCTGTAATAATGACTACGTCAGAATCCGCTGTATCCGCATAATCGGAAGTACCTTTTACATACGCATCATACCCTTGTATAGGCGCTGCTTCCCACATATCTAAAGCTTTTCCCTTTGTAGGATTTTCTGCTTGAGGGATATCTACTAATACAACGTCACCAAGTTCTTTCTGAGCTGCTAAGAACGCTGCTGTAGCACCTGTAAATCCTCCACCGATTACTGATAATTTTTTACGTTTCAGAGACATTTGAATACGCTCCTTTAAAATGGGGTTATATATTTTAAAAGAGGGAGGAGAAATACATCTCACTCCCTCGATTAAACAAGTTCATCGTAAATATTTTATTTAACGAAAATTCACTTTTACCCTAATTATATCGGCATTTATAAGCACACTTTTACGTGAAAATTTCTATATCAGAATAGAAAATTATAAGTTTTTGATTAACTCATTAGCGAATTCTGAACATTTCACTTCTGTAGCGCCATCCATTAAACGAGCAAAGTCATAAGTTACAACTTTAGAAGAAATTGTTTGCTCAACAGATTTAGTGATCATGTCAGCAGCCTCTTGCCATCCTAAGTGTTCAAGCATTAATACACCTGAAAGTAATACTGAAGATGGGTTTACTTTATCTAAACCAGCATATTTTGGAGCTGTACCGTGAGTAGCTTCGAAGATCGCATGTCCAGTTACATAGTTAATGTTAGCTCCTGGAGCGATACCGATACCACCAACTTGTGCAGCAAGTGCATCAGAAATATAGTCACCATTTAAGTTCATTGTAGCTACTACATCGAACTCAGTTGGACGAGTTAAGATTTGTTGTAAGAAGATATCTGCGATAGAATCTTTTACTAAGATTTTACCTGCTGCTAAAGCATCAGATTGTGCTTTGTTTGCTGCTTCTTCACCTTGTTCAGCTTTGATTGCATCGTATTGATTCCAAGTGAAAGTTTGATCAGCAAATTCTTTTTCTGCTAATTCATAACCCCATTTTTTGAATCCACCTTCAGTGAATTTCATGATGTTACCTTTATGAACTAAAGTAACAGATGGGCGTTTATGTTTAATTGCATATTCAATAGCAGAACGTACTAAACGCTCAGTACCTTCTTTAGATACAGGTTTTACACCGATACCAGAAGTTTCTGGGAAGCGGATTTGATTTACACCAAATTCAGATTGTAGGAAGTTGATGATTTTTTGAGCTTGTTCTGAACCAGATTCGAATTCAATACCAGCGTAGATGTCTTCTGTGTTTTCGCGGAAGATAACCATATCAACGTCTTCTGGGCGTTTAACTGGAGAAGGCACTCCATCAAAGTGACGTACTGGGCGTAAGCATACATATAAGTCAAGTTGTTGACGTAATGCTACGTTAAGAGAGCGGATACCACCACCGATTGGTGTAGTAAGAGGACCTTTGATTGCAATTAAGTATTCATTAATTTTGTCTAAAGTTTCTTGTGGTAACCATTCACCAGTTTGGTTAAATGCTTTTTCACCAGCTAAAACTTCTAACCATTCAATTTTCTTTTCACCGTTATAAGCTTTTTCTACTGCTGCGTCGATTACGCGTGATGCTGCTGCCCAGATATCTGGACCAATTCCATCACCTTCGATGAAAGGAATTACTGGATTATTTGGTACATTAAGTACGCCATTTTCAACTACAATTTTGTTTGACATTCTGTTGCCTCCTAAATTCATAATCATAGGACTGTGTTAGTGATAACACAGTCCCAAACATTCTAGCATATTTTCCAAATTAGCGCTCGCTGATTGGAACATATTTTTGCATGCCTGGTCCAACATACTCAGCACGTGGACGGATTAGGCGGTTATTTGCATATTGCTCAAGGATGTGTGCCACCCAACCTGAAGTACGTGATACTGCGAAAATTGGTGTGAACAGGTCATGATCAATACCTAAAGAATCATACACTGACGCAGAGAAGAAATCTACGTTAGCTGGTAATTTCTTTTGTTCTACGATCATGTCATGGATTTTAACTGACATTTCATAAAGCTCTGGTTTACCAGTTAGTTCAGTTAATTTTTTAGACATTACGCGTAAATGTGGTGCACGAGGGTCGCCTTTGCGATATACACGGTGACCGAAGCCCATGATTTTTTCTTTGTTGTCTAATTTATTTTGAATGTAAGATTCAACATTTTCAAGTGAGCCAATTTCAGTTAACATTTTCATAACTTGCTCATTTGCTCCACCATGAAGTGGCCCTTTTAACGCGCCGATTGCCGCAGTTACCCCTGAATAAACATCTGATAATGTAGCTACACATACACGTGCAGTGAATGTAGATGCATTTAACTCATGGTCAGCATGCAATACTAATGCTTTGTCGAAAGCTTCAATTTCAATATCTGCTGGCTCTTCGCCTTTAAGCATGTATAAGAAGTTTGCCGCATATCCTAGTTCAGGTTTTGGTGAAACTGGTTCTAAACCTTTACGAACACGCGCAAATGCAGTCACTACTGTAGCAATTTTAGCTTGAAGACGAATTGCTTTACGGTAGTTTGCTTCTGGGTCCATAACATCCGCTTCTTCATCGAATACACCAAGTAAAGATACTGCAGTACGTAGTGCAGCCATTGGATGTACAGTTGAAAGTGGGTATGTTTTGAATTGGTCGACAATCGCTTGCGGAATTGACATATTGTCTGCCAATTGTTGTTTTAATTCAGCTAGCTCGTCCGCTTTTGGTAAACGAGTATGCCATAACAAGTAAATTACCTCTTCAAATGACGCATTTTGTGCTAAATCATCAATGTTGTAACCAACATATGTAAGTGTGTCATCGATAATTGAACTGATTTTAGATTCCGCTGCTACGATACCTTCTAAACCTTTAGTTGCTGACATAAATTATCGCTCCCTCATATTTATATTTTGTTGTAAATGCGTTTTTTTCTTGCATTTACGGATTTTGCTCATATGAACCATTAAGTAAATCGCTTACATTGCTATTATAATCATTTTTGACAGCTTTGTGAATGAAAATCCTCCAAATAAAGAAAAAGACGTCCGAACGACTATATATATGCCCTAAAGAGTTTTTTTTGTATTTTTTGACATTATGATTTGAGGTGATTTTGTTAAAATGAGGAATTTAAAGTATTTTTCATACGAAAGAACCACAAGTATTTTACTGTTTATCTTTTATTTAGTCATACTTTGGTTCGTGCTGCCAGTTTCACTCGCGATTTTTTTATCATTTTCGACGTATCCTATCATAAATTTTTTGCATAAATATTGTAGGATCGCCTATTGGATAGCAGCAATAATTGTGGAGGTATTGATTTTAACTTGTATTTTTTTGCTTGTTGTCATATCCATCAACAGTGTAATTGTCATCTTTCCGGAGATTCGTAATACATTACAAAACTTCCCACTTTTCAGTGAATATGAATCGATGTTTATACAAGTTTTAAAGGAGAAATCACTTTCTATATTTGATTCGATCATTATATATACAGCTGATCTTTTCCAATTATTAATGAAACATGTCATTGAGGTATTCATTTTCTTGGTAGCTTATTATTTCGCTTTACTTGAAACACGTAAATCACGCTATTGGTTTTTTCAATATGTGCCAAAGAAATATCGTCATGAGTGGCAATCACATTTTGCGAAAATCATGCAACTTTTTCATTATTTTATATTTGTGGAATTTCAATTATTTACAATTACCTTACTTATTCTTTGTGGAGGCTTTATGATCCTTCAGTTTGAACAAGCTATTATTAAAGCTTTTATTGTCGCTTTTGCAGATGTACTGCCATTTTTCGGTATTGGTGTATTTCTTGTACCGATGAGTATTTATTTTTATTTCAATGGTAATACATTTTTATGTGTAGCCATTTTACTGTTGTATTTATTTGTACAATTAACAAGGCAGCTAGCTGACTCCATGCTTTGGTCCAACACGCTTCAATTACGTACATTCCATACATTTTTCATCAGCGCCGCCTCTATTCTATTATTTGGCTTTTATGGAATATTACTTAGCCCTATCTTTTTATTTTTAGCAGTTAAGCTAAAAGAAAACTCTATCTTTGAACGATAATAAATTGACCTTTTTTCATTTTTTTACGCATCCAATAATAGACAACTGGTTGGAACATTTTTCGTGAAAAAGGCAGGAGCAGTAGTAAGCCAGTAATATCTGTAATAAACCCTGGTAATGCTAAAAGTAGCCCACCACTAAAAGTTAATAATGTATCTACCAACGCAGATCCCGGAGCCTCTCCACGTGCTAATGTATTTTTTACACTTTGGACAGAATTCATACCTTTATTTTTCATTACATAAATCCCAAGTACACTAGTGACAATAATGAGTAATAATGTACTTAAAACACCAATGTTTTGTCCAATAACTATTAATAACGCCAATTCGGCTAATGCGTAGACAATGAAACCAAGAAAAATTTTTCGCATATTTTTCTCCTTTCTACTTGAAAAGGTATACCTTATATACGTTATTATAGCCCATTTAGTTTCATAAAAAAATGAATGCCTCTCATCAAATAATACCAAATCACTTTTGTTTATTAATGGAGATATAATAAGAAGCTTTCCATATAGCACTTAATATAGTTAATTTGTACAACCCTTATTAAAAAGCTCTAGTACAACAAATCACACTAGAGCTTTTTGTTTATTATTAAAGAACGCTAGCATGTCCTTTATAGATAACGCCTGTTTCAGCATCCATCGTAATTTCTTGACCATGGCGTAATAATGTTGTTGCTTCTTTTACACCAACAATTACAGGGATACCAAGACTTAGTCCAACTACTGCAGCATGACTCGTTAGTCCACCTTCTTCAGTAATTAGCCCTATACAATTTTCTATTGCTGGCATCATTTCACGGTCTGAACCCACTGTTACAAGAATACTTCCTTCTGTATCATAAGCAAGTGCTTCAGCTGCATTTTTAGCGATTACCGTTTTACCTACAACGGATGCCTTGCCAATTCCTTGACCACGAGCAAGTAAATCGCCAATAATGTGTACTTTCATTAGGTTTGTTGTTCCTGCTTCTCCAACAGGCACACCTGCTGTAATTACAACAGCATCACCATGTGTGACGAAACCATGCTTCAAGCTTTCATCCACAGCTAATTCTAAAATCTCATCTGTTGTTGTAACACGTTGGCAAACAATTGGATGCACACCCCATACTAAAGTTAATGTTTGGGCTGTATTTGTTGAGCCTGTTACTGCAACAATTGGTACACCAGGTCGATATTTGGCAATCATTCTAGCTGTATTACCACTTTCTGTTGGTGCTAATACGGCTTTAACACCTAAATTAATGGATGTATACGCGACTGCTTGTGAAATAGCTTCTGTCATATTGGCTTCTTTTTCACGACTACGTGTAGAAACAATCGATTTATAATCTAACGAATTTTCAGTACGTTGAGCAATTTTATTCATGGTTTGTACTGACTCCACTGGATATAGACCTGCAGCAGTTTCTCCTGACAACATAATCGCATCTGTACCATCAATGATTGCATTCGCTACATCACTTGCTTCTGCACGTGTTGGACGTGGGTTACGTTGCATTGAATCCAACATTTGAGTGGCCGTAATAACGGGTTTCCCTACTTGATTACATTTTAAAATTAATTTCTTTTGTACAAGTGGTACTTCTTCTGCTGGAATTTCAACACCAAGATCTCCACGTGCTACCATTAATCCATCAGACACAAGGATAATCTCATCTATATTATCGACACCCTCTTGGTTTTCAATTTTAGGAATGATTTGGATATGCCCACCGCCATTTTGCTCAAGCAACTCACGAATTTCTAGTACATCTTTTGCGCGACGAACGAATGAGGCAGCAATGAAGTCAACGCCTTGCTCAATACCAAATAAAATATCCTGTGCATCCTTTTCTGTAATACCTGGAAGCTGTACAGATACACCTGGTACGTTAACACCCTTTTTATTTTTTAATACACCAGCATTTTCTACAATCGTATGAATTAAACCTTTTTCAACATCTGTAGCTAATACACGTAATTGAATAAGACCATCATCAAGTAAAATAATGGAGTTTTGTTCAACATCTTCTACTAATTGCTCATACGTAACAGAGAAGCTTGTCTCCGTGCCTTCCACTTCAGTCATTGAAATATCAATCACTTGACCAGCTGTTAAATGAAGCTCACCATTTTTCATGTTATGCGTACGAATTTCAGGACCTTTTGTGTCTAATAAAATTCCTACTGGTTTATTTAACTTTTGTGCCACTTCACGAATTAAATGAATTCGCCCCGCATGCTCTTCATGAGAGCCATGTGAAAAATTCAAGCGGGCTACATTCATACCTGCTTCAATTAATTTTTCTAATGTTTCTGATGACTCACTTGCAGGTCCAATTGTACATACGATTTTTGTTTTTCTCATTTTTTGCCCACTCCGTTTATAACAAATTATATTGATAGTTCTTTCATAAGCGTGTATAGACTTACATCTGCCTCATGATTCTTTTCAAAGGCCTCAGGCATATCATAATCAATAACTTGATGATTGCGAATACCTACTGCTCGGCCATACTTGCCTTCCATTAGTAACTCCACTGCATGTGCGCCAAACTGACTTGCCAATACGCGATCACGTGCAGTTGGTGAACCGCCACGCTGAATATGACCTAACACCGAAACTCTAGTTTCTTTTCCAGTCTTTTCTTTTATCAGCTTAGCTAGTTCATTTCCAGACATAACACCTTCTGCCACAATAATAATACTATGCTTCTTCCCACGTGCTGCACCACGATCTAAGCGTGCCACAATATCATCTAAATCATAATCCTCTTCTGGAATTAAAACTGTTTCAGCACCCGCAGCAAGCCCTGCCCATAAAGCAATATCCCCTGCATCACGACCCATAACCTCAACTATGAAGGAATTTTCATGTGAAGTAGCTGTGTCTCGGATTTTATCGATGGATTCTACTACTGTATTGAGTGCCGTATCAAAGCCTATCGTATATTCCGTCCCTGGAACATCATTATCGATAGTCCCTGGTACACCTACAGCAGGGAAGCCTTTTTTCACTAGATCCATAGCCCCTCTATAAGAACCATCACCACCAATGACAACAAGACCTTCTATTCCGGCAGCTCGTAAGTTTTCAATTCCTTGTTGTTGCACGGCATCTTCTTTAAATTCTGGACATCTGGCAGAATTTAAATGGGTACCACCACGCTGAATAATACCACCAACTGAGCCTAGATCAAGTTCTTCTAAATAACCTTTTACTAAGCCCTCATAACCATGTTTAATTCCGACAACATCAATTCCATGGAATGCTGCCTTACGAACAACCGCTCGAATAGCTGCGTTCATTCCAGGCGCATCTCCACCACTAGTTAATACAGCAATTTTTTTCATTGTCGAACCTCCTGCAGTTACTATTATTATTCACATTAACATGAAAAAACAAACTATGTAAGGGTTCTGATGATACAAAAACATAACTTTTACATAAAAAATGAAAAGAATGCGCTTTCACACACTCTTTCCATCCAAAAACATCCTAAATCTAACATTTTTTCAAGAAGTCTGACGTTCAGATTGCGTACCTAGCTTCTTTATTTTTTATAGCTTTTTAATAGGTTAAGAAACAATTTTTGTCTCTTAACGAGCAAATTCATATCCCCATAATTGTTGATGCTATCAAAAGAAAGCCTTAAAAAATGGTTTTATACTTCTGTATATTGTCCGATTTTTTTGAACTTTTCATAACGATCGTTAATTAATTGTTCTCCATTTAGAGAATTTAATGCATGAAGTGTAGTGCTAATGCATTCTTTAATATAAAGTGCCTGTTTTGCTACATTGCGATGCGCACCACCAATAATCTCAGGGATGATACCATCTATAACACCAAGCTCTTTTAAATCCGGTGCTGTTATTCGCATTGCTTCAGCCGCTTGCTTAGCAAGGCTACCATCACGCCATAAAATCGACGCTGCTCCTTCTGGAGAAATAACGGAATATGTTGAGTTTTCAAGCATAAAGACACGGTTTGCTACACCTAATGCTAAGGCACCGCCACTTCCTCCTTCTCCAATCACAATACTGATGACTGGAACTGTTAAGCCTGCCATTTCAACAAGGTTTCTAGCAATTGCTTCACTTTGCCCTCGTTCTTCTGCAGCTTTACCTGGATAAGCACCTTTTGTATCGATAAAACAAATAATTGGCCGTTTGAATTTTTCTGCTTGCTTCATCAAACGTAAGGCTTTACGATACCCTTCTGGGTGAGGCATACCAAAATTACGTCGTATATTTTCTTTTGTAGATTTCCCACGTTGGTGTCCGATTATTGTTACAGGTTGCCCTTCAAAAATACCAATTCCACCAAGGATTGCAGCATCATCACCAAAAGTACGATCTCCATGCAACTCAATAAAATTCTCACATATCGCTTCAATATATTGTAAAGTAGTAGGTCTTTCTGGATGTCTTGCTACTTGCACACGATCCCACGGCTTCATATTCGCATAAATAGATTGCTCTAATTGTGATAACCGTGTTTCTAATTTCTCAATCTCACCTGTCATATCTACATCTGCTTCAGTAGCAATTGTTTTTAATTCATCAATTTTTTCTCGTAGTTGGATAACTGGTTCTTCAAAAGCTAAATTTTTAGACATGTTGCACGCCGCCTTTCGTATGCATTTTTACAAGTAATGAAACTTGTTTACGTAAATCTTTGCGAGGGAAAATGGCATCCAATTGGCCATGCTCTAATAAAAATTCGGCTGTTTGGAAATCATTCGGTAGTTTTTCTCTTACAGTTTCTTCAATGACACGACGACCAGCAAAGCCAATCAATGCTTGTGGTTCTGCAATATTTATATCACCTACAGAGGCAAAGCTTGCTGAAACCCCACCAGTTGTAGGATGCGTTAAAATAGAAATAAACAATAAGCCTTGATCACTATGACGCTTTAAAGCAACACTTGTTTTTGCCATTTGCATTAAAGATAGTACACCTTCTTGCATACGTGCACCACCACTAGCCGTAAAGATAATAAAAGGCACACCTAATTCAGTTGCTTTTTCTACTGCACGAGTAATTTTTTCGCCCACAACTGAACCCATGGAACCCATACGGAAGTGAGAATCCATAATGGCCACAACAATTTCCTCTCCGTCTAATGTACCAACACCCGTTAGCACAGCTTCATTCAAGCCCGTTTTTTCTTGGTCAGCTGAAATTTTCTCCACATATGCTGGGAAGTTTAATGGATTGCTTGTTTGTAAATGGTCATCCATCGAAACAAATGAACCTTCATCCAAGAAGTAGTCTACACGTTCTTGTGCAGTCATTTTGAAATGATGACTACATTTCGTACACACTTTATGATTTTTTTCTAGTTCTTTCGTTAATTGAATATGGCGGCATTCAGGACATTTTGTCATTAATCCTTCTGGAAATGCTTTTTCCTGTCCATCCTCTTTCTTTTTTCGGTTACCACTAAATAAGCTACGTATTGCCATGTTTGACTCCCCCTTTGTTGTTGTCTAAGTGCTTTGTACAGTACTCATCCACTGCTCATAAGCTTTTAGTGCTTCTTTTTCGTACCCTAGCTGCATCGATTTCAACATGGTTTGAATGATTATTTTTTCATCTTCTGTTGAGTTTCGATTTAAACGGTCGCCATCGTAAGCTGCCAACTGAAACCAGATTTTTAATGATAAACGATTGCCTGTTGTGATTAGAAGTTCTCGCAATATATCACGACAATTAATCATACCTTCTAATTCTAGTTTCACAAAAAAACTATCCCACACAGGTAGTGTGCGAAGAATCTCTGTACAACTTATTACGCGAATAGCTTCCTTTTCATGAATTTGTCGCGTAAATTCGACATCTTTTTTCGATTTTTCATCTTCTAATATAAACATCGACAGTATTTCTACAAGCTGATGCTTATGTGTGGAAGCAAGAAAAGTACCACCACCATGCCTCGTTTCAATAAGACCTAGTAATTCTAGACTTCGCAATGCCTCTCTGACAGAGGATCGCCCGACACCTAGACGCTCCGATAAGACTCGTTCGGAGGGAAGCTTTTCACCTGCTTGTATTTTTTCCATTTTAATGAGTTGACGTAGTTGTTGGACGATTTCTAAAAACACTTTTTTTTGTTCGGTTTTTTTATCCATACGACTAACTCCCCTTATCAGAAAAGTGGTCTGACCACTTTTTAACGTTGACTCTAGCTTACAGAATAACTGTTAAAAAGTAAAGAAAAAACTGCATAAAATTCAATGCAGTTTCTTAATTCTTGTTTCATTTCATATCTTTTTCGTCGCTTGCGCATGTTTTACTTTAATTTGTGGTTTTCCAAAACGTCTTTCTAGATTCCCTTCTACAACCAGAATTTCATCTTCTACTAACAAATCTTGAACGAATTGAAAAACTTGTGGAAATAATGTAGCAGAAACAGATCCATGCTCATCCTGTAACTGGACAAAGGCCATCTGCTCCCCTTTTTTGGTACGAATTTTTTTTACTTCTTCCATGACACCAATCATTTTCACATACGTACCATCTCGCATTTGCTTTAATTCACGACTTGTACAATTCACATCAGCCCAATATGGTCTTTCTTGCGTAACCGGATGGGCAGAAATGTAAAAGCCTAAACTTTCCTTCTCATGTATCAATTTTTCCTTTTGTGGCATATCATCAACTTGCATATATTTTGGCTTTCCAAAGTTAAATTCTGTAGCAGTTGATATATCAATATCCTCATTTGGCCGTAGTAGTTCAGCGTGTTTTAAGGCAGCATCTATTGTCATGATTAGTACTGCACGGTCCTTTTCTAGATAATCTAGGGCTCCAGCATAAATTAATGATTCTATTACTTTCGGTTTAAAATGCTGTGCACTTAATGCCACAGCTAAATCAAAAAGGTTATATAATGCCGGAGGGTTCGTTTGGCGCAATGTATTGATACTTTCAATAAAAGTATGAGGGACGCCTTTAATCCCTGCTAAACTATAACGGATCCCCTCCTGCTCAACCGTAAAATATTTTGTACTGTCCTTTAATGAAGGTGGATAAAACGGGATACCTTTGTCTTTGGCCTCTTGTACTAGCTGTTGAATTTTATCTACATTTCCCGTTGCATTAGATAATAATGCAGCATAAAAGCTTTGAGGGAAATGTGCCTTTAAATAAGCCATTTGATAAGAAATAATACTATAAGCTACAGCATGACTTTTAGGAAATCCGTAATCAGCAAAGCGGACAATTAATTCATACACCTCTGTCGCCACATGCTGATCATAGCCTTGTTTTAATGCCCCTTGTACAAAGGTAACCTGTTGCTCCTCCAGGACTTGACGATTTTTTTTGCTAACGGCACGGCGAAGTAAATCTGCTTGACCCATTGAAAATCCTGCTAGCACAGAGGCAATCTTGATAATCTGCTCTTGATAGACAATAACACCAAAAGTCTCTTGTAGAATTGGCTCTAACACAGGGTGAGGCATAACCACTAATTCTTTACCGGCTTTTCGTCTAGCATAGACAGGTATAAATTCCATTGGACCCGGACGATAAAGTGCGTTCACAGCCACAATATCTAAAAATTGTGTAGGATGAATGTCTCGTAATGCTTGTTTCATTCCTTCCGATTCTAATTGGAAAATACCTGATGTATCACCACTTTGCAATAATTGAAAAGTTTTTTCATCATGCATAGGAATTCGTTCAAAATCAATCCAAGGTCCACCCGCTTTATAAATGGACCAACGAATTTGCTCTAAAATAGTTAGATTGCGTAAACCTAAAAAATCCATTTTGACAAGTCCGCTCGCCTCTACATCACCCATCGGCCATTGTGTGCAATATATGCCTTCATGTCCATCCTCAATAGGGACTGTATTGACTAAGGAGGAAGGAGCAATAACGATGCCTGCCGCATGGGTAGAGGAATTTCTAGGTAGACCTTCTAATTTTTGCGCTACTTCGAACCAACGCTGATGCTGGTGATCCTCAGAGAGCCACCCCTGTAAATCATATGATTCTTCTAAAGCCTTTTGCAATGTAATCCCCGGTTTATTCGGAATCATTTTTGAAATTTTCTCTAATACCTCTGCACCAAAACCAAATACTCTTGCGACATCTCGAGCCACTGCTTTGGCAGACAATGTACCGAATGTAATGATTTGGGCGACATTGCCTTTACCATATTTTTGTGCAACGTACTGAATCACTTGATGTCGTTTACTATCGACAAAATCAATATCAATATCAGGTAAGGATATCCGTTCAGGGTTTAAAAATCGTTCAAATAATAAACCATAGGCGAGTGGATCTACTTGCGTAATAGCTAGACTATAGGCAACTAGTGACCCAGCGGAGGAACCACGACCTGGTCCAGTTAAAATGCGATTGTCTTTGGCAAAGCGCATAAAATCAGCTACAACTAAAAAATAATCAGCGAAGCCCATTGAACATATTATTTCAAGCTCATATTGTAGTCTTTCTCGGTAACCATACGGAATGTCCAGCTGGTTAAATCGTTCCTCTAATCCAGAAAATGCTTCTTTAACAAGTAAACTCTCAGCTGTTTCACCTACTGGCACAGGAAATTTAGGCATTTGTACAGACATTTCAGGAATGATAGCACGACAGCTAGCAAGCATTTGTCCACAGGTCTCAAGCCATTCTGGTCGATCAGTAAACCAACTTTGCCACTCTTGTGCTGTTGGTGCAAAATAACCCTGTAATTTAGCTGTTAGCATCGTATCTCCAAGCTTGTCTCCCGTATCGATTGCTCTTGCTACTTCGTATGCAAAATGATCTTCAGGTCGTAAAAAATAACAGCTCTGAACAGCTACAAGTGGAATCCTCTGTCCCTCACACCACTCTACAAGCTCATTCTCATTAGCTAGCGCCACCCCTCCAGGTCTGGTAATTCCCATATAAAAGTGATGCTGAAAGAGATGAGCTAAGGCAGATACTACTCCATGCCAATCTTTTAATTCGGCTAAATCATCGGATGAAAGCAATGCCAAGCAGCCTGCTGCATAGCCCTCTAGCCATTTCCAAGGTAGCACTCCGTCTTCCCTAATTGAAGCCGCACTGCTAATTTTCAATAACTGTTGATAGCCCTCCTGAGACTGTGCATACAGTACAAGAGGAAGCGTTGTGTCATGCCATTGCACATTAACAGAAAGCCCCATGACGGCATGTATTTTTGCTTGCTGCATGGCTTTACAAAAAGGCAAAAGCCCGTACAATTTCGTATTTACGATTGCACAGGCCTGCGTCTTTTGTTCTAGTAAAAAAGGAATCAATTGCTCAAGCCGAATTGTGCTTTTCAATAAATCCGCGCTCGTATGCATCTTTGTGTATACATGTGTCAAATGAATCCCTTCCTTTTCTTTTTAATGATACGCTTTACAAATCTCTTGTAATCTTGTGATGACGTTATCTGCTTCTTTCCATGAATAAGCCGTAGCTCCAGAAGCCAGCGGATGTCCACCACCATTAAACTCTTTTGCTAATGTATTAATAATAGGACCCTTCGAACGTAAACGTACACGAATTTGATCTACCTCTTCAATGAATACAACCCACGAGCAAATCCCCTTAACACTACCTAGGCAACCTACTAGCAGTGATGCTTCTGACGGTACAATATCATGTTCTGCTAATAATTCTTTTGTTAGCTTCACATGAGCTGCTCCATATTCATCCATTTTAAAGTTTTGATAAATATAACCTTGTAAATTAAGCAGTTTTTGCTCCATTTCATACATACCATCAAAAATTTGATTTCGATCAAAATCATATGTAATCAGGTCTGCAGCCACTTTAAATGTTTTAGCCGTAGTACTTGGGAATTGGAATCTACCTGTATCTCCTACAATTCCAGCAAATAATAATCGTGCAGCAGTATCAGACATTTGCCAGTTAGCCACTTCCTTACCTTCCTCATACAGTTCGTAAATCATTTCACTGCAAGAACTTGCTGTCGTATCGACCCATAAAAGGTCACCATAGGCATCATCATTAGGGTGATGATCAATTTTAATAATCATTTTCCCCTTAGTATAGCGTGGATCGTCAACACGTTCGGTATTGGCCGTGTCAGTCACAATTACTAAAGCATGGTCATAAACATCATCAGCTACTTGATCAGGCTGTGCCATAAATGTTAAGGAAGTATCATGCTCACCTACAGCAAAAACCTTTTTATCTGGATAATTTGTTAAAATCAATTCTTTTAATCCTTGTTGTGAGCCATAAGCATCTGGATCTGGTCGTACATGACGATGAATAATGATTGTTTCATAGGCAGCAATTGTGTCGATGATTTGTCTTTTCACAATAAATTCCTCCAAAATGATAGTAAGAACCGTTAGCATTTTTCCAGAATTATCGTTACAATAATGTCTAGTTATGCTAGGAGGTTTACTATGCTCAATTTAATATTTGTGTTTGCGATAATTATATCTTTTGTCTTTTATTTTTATTTTAAAACAAAACAGTTCCGTTCATCATTACCAATCGCTAAAAATTGGTATAAAAGTAAGGCGAATATCGGCTTCGGTTCCTTCCTACTGTTTTTCGGATTTAATCAAGCCTATTTATTCCCTAGCTTATATACATTTGTAATTGTAGCAATTCTTGTCGTGCTAGGCATCTTTGTCGTAGTAGAAAATACGAAAAAAGCGCGTCATTATGGTCAATTTGTTGAAGAAGAATTCCGCATTAATCGATAATATGTAACAAAGGGATGACCAAGCAATTGCGCTAGGCCATCCCTTTTAATACTTAACGTTCTAAAAGCTGGAACATCATCATTGCCTTACCAACAAGTATTTGTTGATTATACACTTCAAAATCCATTTTCACAAACTTACGACTCATGTCTAAAATTCGTGGCTTGACTGTAAGTGTACTTTCCATCTGTACCGGTTTAATAAAATAAATGGTCATATTCTCAGCTACTGCATCCCCTCGTTTGCGACGCTTTAATGCAAATGAACCCACTTCAGCAAGTAGAGTGGTGAAAGCACCGTAAGAAATTGCCCCGTATTGATTTGTCATTTGAGGTGTAACTTTAAATTCCACGACCAGCTCATCATCACCAAGTACCTTCATCTCATTTTTCACTAAATCATCTATAGTTTCACCATGCTGTGGCTGCCTTTGAGCTAGCTGCAATGCTTTAAGCACGTCCTGACGACTAATGACACCCTGTAAAATGTTGTCGTCATCTACGATAGGTAACAGATCAATCCCTTCCCAAATCATACGATGCCCAGCTGAAGCAACACTCATTTTCATGGAACCAGCAATTGGATTCTTCGTCATAACCTTTTCAACTAACTCATTTTCTTCTCGACCAATAACGTCTTTTACAGTAATCATTCCGACAAGTTTATTTTGATGAGTGACAACTGGAAATGCACCATGTGTGGTGCGTTCATTTAACTTCTGGAAATGACGGATGGTCTCATCATTTTTTAACGCTGCTGTGTCAGTCATTGGAACATAAATATCTTCAATAAATAAAATATCCTTTTTGATGAGCTGATCATAAATAGCTCGGTTAATCATCGTTGCTACAGTAAACGTATCATAGCTAGTTGAAATTATAGGTAAATCTAATGAATCAGCCAGTTGTTTATTGGCATCTGTTGTATCAAAACCCCCTGTAATTAAAACAGCAGCACCTGCTCGAAGTGCATTTTCATGGGCTTTAAAACGATTCCCTACAATCAATAAGCTACCCGCATCTGTATACCGCATCATATCTTCTAATTGCATTGCCCCTATAACAAATTTCGTTAACGTTTTATGTAGACCTGATTTTCCACCTAAAACTTGACCATCTACGATGTTGACAATTTCTGCAAAAGTTAAACGTTCAATGTTTTCTTTCTTTTTCTTTTCAATACGAATTGTTCCAACACGTTCAATTGAACTTACTAAGCGACGGTTTTCTGCTTCTTTTATAGCACGATATGCAGTCCCTTCACTCACTTGCATTTCTTTCGCAATTTGACGTACTGAAATTTTATCGCCCACAGGTAGTGACTCGATGTATTGTAAAATTTTCTCATGTTTTGTAGACAAAATATCACCTATTTCCTAAGCTTCAATTCTGCTCTTAGTGTACCATATTTTTTATAAAAATATTTAATATAAAGTGATCAAATTGTTTAAAAAACCCCATCATTCCAACTACCAGCGTGGTGTCAATTCATATAGTACAGCATAATCAACGATTAGAAACAGTTTACTTTCTCACCAGCTTTTAAAATTTGAACCTCTGAGTTTTGTACTAAATCAGCAAAAATCTGTGGATCTTGCTCGATAGGTGGGAATGTATTGTAATGAATAGGTACAACTATTTTAGGCTGTAAGAATGAAACTGCGCATGCAGCGTCTTCTGGACCCATTGTAAAATTATCACCAATTGGTAGGAATGCTATATCTATTGGATGTCGCTCCCCAATTAATTTCATATCACTAAATAGAGCTGTGTCACCTGCATGATAAATCGTTAGCCCTTCAACAAATAGTAATATCCCAGCTGGCATTCCCATATAAATAATTTCTTTTGTATCTGTTACATAAGAAGAGCCATGGAAAGCCTGCGTAAACTTTACCTTCCCAAAATCGAATTCCTTAGCCCCTCCAATATGCATTGGGTGTGTTTTAACTCCTTGCCAGGAAATCCAATTGGCTAATTCATTTGGAGCAATGACTAGCGCATCTTTTTTCTTCGCTAGTTCTATGGTGTCTCCAACATGATCATTATGACCATGTGTTAATAAAATAATATCTGGTGCTTCTTCAACAACCTTTAAATCTGTTTGTCCATTACCGTTAATAAAAGGATCAATTAAAATTGTTTTCCCATTTGTTTGAATTTTGACAATTGAATGTCCATGATAGCTTATTTCCATCTTAATGTCCTCCTCGTTTATAAATGACAACCCCTCCATTTTAATTCGCTACCCATGCGCTTTTTTCCTTTTTTTGATATGCTTGTACAGAGAATAATCGTATCACTCTCTAACAATTTTATACTTTGTTAGATCACAATTATTCAGTGAGAAAAAGGAACAGCCCTTTTCTTTAGAAAGTCGAAGGTTCCTCATTAAAATTTTCCATGTACTAAAAAGGAGGACATATTTATGTCAAAGGTTGAAGAAATCCAAAGTTATTTACAGCAAAATCACATTGATGCAGCATTTATCACTACACCTGACAATGTTTTTTACGTTTCAGGCTTTAAAAGTAATCCACATGAGAGATTACTAGGTGTCATGATTTTTAAAGATGCTGAACCTTTTCTAATTTGTCCGCAAATGGAGATTCCAGATGCAAAAGCGGCTGGTTGGTCTTATGAGGTTATTGGTCACCAAGATACTGACAATTCGATGGAAGTGCTTGCACAAGCCATTACATCACGTGAAATTCAACCAACTACGTTTGCCATTGAAAAAGCACAGCTCATTGTGGAACGCTTAGAGGCACTACAGCAATCCTTCCCACAAGCAAATTTTGTACGTTTAGACGAAAAAATTAATGCAATGCGCGTAATTAAGGATGAAAGTGAATTAGACAAATTACGCAAAGCTGCGGAGTTAGCTGATTATGCTATTGAAATCGGTTGCAAGGAAATTGCTGAAGGTAAAACAGAAATGGAAATTTTAACAGCCATTGAAAATGCTATTCAAGATAAAGGCTGTAAAATGTCCTTTGAAACAATGGTACTAAGTGGACCAAAAACAGCCTCTCCTCATGGTCATCCAGGCGCACGTAAAATAGAAAAAGGGGATATGGTGCTATTTGACCTTGGTGTCATTTATGATGGCTATTGCTCTGATATTACGCGTACAGTTGCCTTTGGTGAGCCAAGTGAAGCACAAAAAGAAATATATCACGCTGTGTTAGCGGCCAACCAAAATGCTGTTTCAGCTGTGAAGCCTGGTGTTCGTGCCATGGACTTAGATAAAATTGCACGCGATACGATTACAGAAGCAGGTTTCGGAGAGTATTTCACACATCGTCTTGGACATGGTCTCGGCATCTCTGTACATGAATTCCCATCCGTTACAGGAACAAATGATATGACAATGGAAGAAGGCATGGTCTTTACGATTGAGCCTGGTATTTATAAATCAGATGTAACAGGTGTACGTATTGAGGATGATGTTGTTGTAACAAAAGATGGTGTGGAAGTACTAACAAAATTCCCGAAAGATTTAATCATTCTATAATATAAAAAAGGAAGCATCGAATTTGTCTTCCTACAGACTGTAGACAAACACAAAATTTTTGAGAGCTTGCCTATAAAAGCGTCGTTGATCTTTACTTGGGAAATGTTTGTAAGAAAAATAACAAAATCCTTCGAGAGTGAATTTCTCGAAGGATTTTTCATTTTTACAGGAAATTATTGAATAAGCTCATCCACATTGACATATGGAATTCCTTGTGAATCTGCTACAGCTTTATATACTAGTTGTCCATCTAATGTATTCACACCTTTTTTTAGTGCAGCATTGTCTAGGCAAGCTTGTTTATAGCCTTTATTTGCAATTTGAAGTGCGTAAGGAATTGTATTATTTGTTAAAGCAATTGTTGATGTACGTGGTACAGCTCCCGGCATATTCGCAACTGCATAATGGACAACGCCGTGTTTTACGTAAGTTGGATCATCATGTGTTGTGACACGATCTGAAGAAGCAAAAATACCACCTTGGTCAATAGCGATATCCACTACTACAGAGCCAGCTTGCATTGATTGAATCATTTCTTCAGACACAAGCTTCGGTGCTTTTGCGCCTGGAATTAACACGGCACCAATTACTAAATCGGAAGTTTTCACAGATTCTGCAATATTATAAGGATTAGAAATCAAAGTTTGAACATCACGGCCAAACATATCTTCTAATTGGCGTAAACGCTCAGGACTTAAATCGATAACTGTTACGTCTGCTCCCATGCCAACAGCGATTTTCGCAGCGTTCGTTCCCGCGATACCACCACCGATGACTGTCACTTTACCGCGTTGCACACCTGATACACCGCCAAGTAAAATCCCTTTACCAGCATGATTTCTCTCTAAGAACTGTGCACCAATTTGTGTAGCCATTTTACCTGCTACTTCACTCATTGGTGTTAATAACGGTAGTGAACCATTTGCTAATTGAACGGTTTCGTAGGCAATCCCTACAACTTTTTTATTTAAAAGTGCCTGAGTCAATTCAACCTCTGGCGCTAAGTGTAAGTAAGTAAATAGGATTTGACCTTCATAAAAGTAATTATACTCAGAAGCTACAGGCTCTTTCACCTTCATAATCATCTCTTGTGACCAAGCTTCCTTAGCAGTATTCACAATATGAGCACCAGCTGCAATATAATCAGCATCCGTAAAGCTTGATCCTAAGCCTGCTCCAGTTTCAATGTACACCTCATGGCCTGCATGTGTTAAAGTAACAACTCCTGCTGGTGTCATCGCTACACGATTTTCATTGTTTTTAATTTCCTTTGGAATACCAATTTTCATAGTTCCCTATCCCCTTCCATTACGTAAAAATCAGCATCATTTATGTAATTAAAAATAGATGCACCCCTTGCAATTCCATATTACCAAACAAATAAAAAAAAAGCTTTAATTAAAGTAAATACAAATAAAATTTCTAACATTTCCAAAATACAAAATATTTAAACGGTAATTCCAGCTAATAAATTACTATATTTAAAAAATAAAAAGGAAGCTTATAGCAATAGGAACTAGCCATTCCGAAAGCCAAAAATACGTTTGCACGCTGCAAATAGTGGGAATGAAGTAATTATATTTTCTTCATGAAATGCCTTCACTTTTTCATAATTTTTCTTCCGGAAAGTATTTCCTTTAGAAAATCATTTGGTATAATCAACATATACAAATCAGGGAGGTTTTTCAAATGGCTAATCATTATAAAAGCATTGTGGTTGCAGTAGACGGTTCTAAGGAAGCTGAATACGCCTTTCGTAAATCAATTGACGTGGCGAAGCGTAATGAAGGTTCGGTATTAAATTTAGTAAATGTTATTGATACACGTTCATTCGCTGCAATCGAAGCATACGACCGTTCTATTGCAGAACGTGCACAAGCATTCTCTGAAGAACTATTAAATGGTTACAAAAAGCAAGCTGAAGATGAAGGTATCGCAAACGTTAACCTAATCATCGAATATGGTTCTCCAAAAAATATTATTACTAAAGAGCTTTCTAAAATCGTAGACGCAGATCTAATCATTTGTGGTGCCACAGGTCTAAATGCAGTAGAACGTTTCCTAATTGGTTCAGTATCTGAAGCAATTGTACGTTCAGCTAATTGTGACGTTCTTGTAATCCGCACACCTGAAAACTAATCAGCAATACATAAAAAGGTATCCTACAGTAGGATACCTTTTTGAATTCTATGAGCAATTATTTGCCTTCTTTCCACATTTTCACTTTTTCAAAGAATAAGGCAAGTGCTTGTTTATTTTGCATATTTGGTACCTTTGCTAAAAGCACTTCTTTAGGTGATTGACATTCCTTCGATTGCTTTTGCAAAATGACAATGCTCTTTTCTAATGATTTATTAGCAAACATGGAATCAGGTAGCTGAATAATTGCTTGAATCCAAGCGTGCTTTTGAATGTACTTGTGAAGTTGCTTAGACTGCTCTGAATCAAACAGATGTGATGGCGCAAGGAAAAATAAGTAGCCACCTTCCTTTGTATAATTCATAGATTGCTCCATAAATAAATGGTGGGCATAGCTCATTCCCTCTGACGAGCACAATTCATACTCAAGGGCAATTTCTTCATTTGGATAATAACCAACAGGTAAATCACAAACAACTGCATCAACTGGATTTGCTAGTAAATCTTGCAAGGCATCCTGTCGATATAAAGAAATTGGCTGCTCTGTTAAATCAGCTGTAGCTGCCGCTAAACGTATAAGTAGCTCATCTACTTCTACACCTGTAGCCTCGACTTTTCCATCTAATAAATTCATAACTGTTAGCAATAAATTTCCCGTACCTACTGCTGGATCCATAATCGATATTTTTTCTTGCTCAAGACGTTCAGCAAAGATTTGCTCAACAAAATAGCCCACTAATAACCCTAACGTATCAGGTGTCATTTGATGGTTTGGTTGAGAGCTTTTACGCATTCCTTTTAGAATGGCAATTTGTATAGCCTTGCGAATATCCTCTTTCGTTGCATCTTTTTGTGAGAAATCAACCTCGCCATCAAGCCATGCCTCTAGCCCATCTAGCAACCCCTCTAACAAAGTTGTATTGTGCTCTTTTTCGATTTTTTCAGCATGCTCATTTAACATACCAAATAATTTCTCGATATTTTCCATAGATAACTTCCTTTCAAGCAGAAAAGAGCCGTGACAAACACTCGTCACAGCCCCTTTGTCTAGTATTATCTTAGCCTAAAAGCAGGCCATTATGCTAGTGCTTTGACAGCTGCAATAGCCGCTTCATAGTTTGGATGATCTGTTGCCTCAGGTACATACTCAACATATGTTACTTTATTGTTTTCATCCACAACAAACACAGCACGTGTCAGAAGACGTAATTCTTGAATATACACGCCATAAGCCTCACCAAATGAAAGGTCGCGGTGATCAGAAACCGTTTGAACCGCATCAATACCTGCTGCCCCACACCAACGTTTTTGAGCGAATGGAAGATCTACAGATACTGTGTAAATCACTACATTATCACCTAAGTTAGCTGCTTCTTCATTGAAACGACGTGTTTGAGCATCACATACACCAGTATCTAATGATGGTACAACACTAAATAAACGAATTTTCCCCTCTGAATCTTTTAATGTTACAGGTGAAAGGTCATTCGCTAATACTGTAAAAGCTGGTGCTAAATCGCCCACCTTTACTTCATTACCTACTAGTGTCACTGGACCATTTTTAAATGTTACTTGTGCCATATAAACGCCTCCTAATCATCATATGTACATAATATTACTAAATGAAGGGAATTAATTGCAACTAAGATAGCTTACTTTATTCAAAGTGTTAGCTAGCAATAGAAAAGACTGTCTCATCGTTTGAGACAGTCTCTTGTTTATTGTTCATTTTTTTCTTCTAGTTTTTCTAGCTCAGGTTTTCCCTCTTGTTCAATAGAAGCTATCTTTTCATCTTTTTTCTCTATAGAAAGTGGCACTAAATTCTTTTCAATATAGACTTTCTCATGCACCACTGTTGTATCGGCGAAATAGTCATGCAGCCCTTGATTGTCTGGTAAAATAACTACCAAAATATAAAGAGGCATCACAATATTATTAATAATACGCCCAATCCATTCACGGAATAATACATCTGACCAAGTAAGGTTACCATGCTTTAATGAAATGACACGTAATCCAAATACCATCTTCCCTAGCGTTTGACCAAAGAATTTTGTCATAAGGACAAAATAACTATAATAAAGAACCGCTGAAATAATGGAGATTGGAGCATACCAAACTGATTCTGATAAGGACCAATCCATTAAATAAAAGATAGGATTAAAGAGTATTCCAACTACAGCAGACACAATAAACCCATCCAATAAAAATGCCCACAATCGAATCCAAAAGCCTGCTGTTTTTAATGTGTAGTTTTTTTGCCTTGCTAAATCTTCCGTACCATTGTTAAAAAAGTTATTTTCCATTGAGGGTGAACCTTGCATAACAACTTCATTGTTTGTCATTGAACTCCCTCCTTAGTATTCCCCGTATAAATACATCATTTTAGGTGCATTGTAATCTGTCATAATTTTCATTAGCATTTTTTCCTCTGCTGAAGGACCGAACATGGAGCCAATTTTCATCCCAACATATGATTGCCATCCGCCCATATCATAAGCATATTCAAATAATACAGCATCTTCTAGTCCAAAATCGGCGCGTAAGGCTGCAATGGCAGCTTCTTCGTCGCCAATTTCATCGACTAAACCAGCTTCAAGTGCTTTTGTACCACCAAGAATACGGCCATCCGCCACTTTCTTCACATCGGCTTCTGACATATTACGTCCTTGTTCAACGATATCCACAAATTCTTCATATGTTTCATTGATCATATCCTGCATCATTGCACGTTCCTCTGGTGTCACATCACGCATTGGACTTAGCATATCCTTATGCTCACCAGATTTAAACGTTTCGAATTTGACACCGACTTTTTCAGCCAATGCTTGATAATTAATAGATTGCATGATAACACCAATTGAGCCTGTTATTGTATCACGATGTGCAAATATTTTGTCTGCTGGAGCTGAAATATAATAACCACCAGATGCTGCCATTGAATCCATTGATACATAAATTGGAATTTGTCTTTCTTCTTTAATTTTTAACAGCTTTTTATAAATTTCAGCAGATTCTTTTACCCCTCCACCAGGAGAGTTAACACTTAAAACAATTCCTTCAATCGTATCATCGTACAAAATACTATCCAATTGTTCTAGGAAAAATTGATGATCATATGCAACAGGCTGCCATAGTGAACTTGAGCCAATATCTTGGATCGTGCCATCCACCTTTAAATAGGCAATCCTTTTATCAAAATTATCCCCTTCGATTACATTTTCATATACATCTAAGTTATTTCCTGCCATTAAACTATCAAAATTACCTAGGAAATCTGCTTTAAATAGCGCAAAAATGGTATTAATCCCCAATGAAAACAGTAAAAGAACACCTGCTACTATTAATGCAACCCACCTTTTAACATTCATCTCTTTCCGCCTCCTTATGACGTAATACGTATGACTTGCTCATTAGTTTCATTTTTTTGCAATAATATGCAATTAGTTTTATTCTATTTATTTCCTCATAATACCTTACCTAAAATTACAAAAAAAATCAAAGTTCATTTCTTTGATGAACTCTGATTTTCGACATTATTTCCTAGGAAATGATTATTGTATACATTTTTTTATTTCTTGTTGCCTTAATTCGACACGTCTAATTTTACCAGATGCAGTTTTGGGTAACTCTGTAACAAATTCAATAGCACGTGGATATTTATAAGGTGCTGTTAATGATTTCACATGATTTTGAAGGGTTTGAATAAGCCCTTGATCACCATTAACACCATACTGCAGGATAATAAATGCTTTAACGATGTTCCCGCGAACTCTATCAGGGCTTGCAATGACAGCAACCTCTTTCACAGTCGGATGCTTCATCAACGCATCCTCCACTTCAAAGGGTCCAATTGTGTAACCTGAGGAAATAATGACATCATCCCCGCGTCCTTCAAACCAAAAGTAGCCGTCCGCATCTTTATAAGCTCGATCCCCTGTTATATACCAATCACCACGAAATTGTAAATTTGTACGTTCTGGATCATTTAAATATCTTTTAAAGAGTGCAGGTGTTTCTCGATGAACGGCAATATCACCTACTTCTCCTATAGCTACTGGCTCACCAAAATCGTCTATAATTTCAACGGTGTTGCCAGGGGTAGGCTTCCCCATCGAACCAACTCTTGCCTCCATACCTACCATAGTCCCTACCAGTAAGGTATTTTCTGTTTGACCATAACCATCTCGCACCTGTAGATGAAAAGTATCCGCGAATTTTTTTATAACTTCACTGTTCAAGGGCTCACCTGCTGAAACAGCTTGTCGAATTGAACTGATATCATACTCCTGTAAATTGTCAAGTGCTGCCATAAAACGATATTCAGTCGGTGTACAACATAAGATATTCATTTTAAATTTTTCAAGCAATGTTAAATAGGTTGCCGCATCAAACTTTCCTTTATAGACAAAAGCAGTGGCACCACTGCCTAAAATGGCGAGAAACGGGCTCCAAATCCATTTTTGCCATCCTGGTGCTGCGGTTGCCCATACAATATCATTTTCTTGTACTCCTAGCCAATGAGGAGCTGTTGTCCGTAAATGTGCATAGCCCCAGCTATGCGTATGCACTGCAGCTTTCGGATTTCCTGTTGTGCCACTTGTATAAGCTAAAAATGCATGGTCTGTACTTTTTGTTGGTGTAGAACTTATGTAAGTTGTTGGTTGCTTTCGCATTATGTCTAACAATGGCTGCCATGGCTCATGAGCATTTCCAATAACAAATAGCTGCACCTCTTGTAAATTTTCTACTTGATCAAATTGCTGAATGTAAGGCTCAAAGGCCACAATTGCTTTAGCATCGGCATGATGAATACGATACTCAATATCTTTTGTTCTTAGCATTTCAGAGCTTGGAATGATTGTTAAACCCGCTTTTAATGCAGCAATATAGACAATGTATGCTTCTACTGAGCGTGGTACCATCACTAAAATGACATCACCTTTAGTTAATCCATTTTTTGTAAAGACATGTGCCGCCTGATTCGCTCTTTCAAGTAAATGTGCGTAGGTGATAAATTGTACATCAGAATGCTCTTCATAAATTATCAATGCATTTTTAGTTGAATCCTTAGCATATTTTTCAAATTCATCAGTTATGTTATACCATTCTGGTGCTACTAATTCTTGTCTTTTCATGGCAAATGCCCCCTTTTGATAAGACACATTATACTCCTTTCTTAGAATTTTCAATGGTTTACACTTGATTTGAGTAAAGTCATGACAACTATCATACTTACCTATATGGCATCAGTCACGTTTTGTTGATAGGAAAACTTGCTATTGAATACATATGAAAAGTATGGTACATTTTGGTCAACTAAAAGCAAGATTGCAGGGGGACTCATAAAGAGTTGAGAAGGTAAAACCTGACCCTTTGAACCTGTTAGTTAATACTGACGTAGGGAGCAATGAACATCTTTTTTTCAGATGAAAGGCTCTTTTTCGTGCATTTTTACACAAAAGAGCCTTTTTTGCGTGCTTACGTCCACCCATGAAGGAGGACTAAAATGATTTTTCAAACGATTCGTCAACAACAACCGCTTATACACTGTATAACTAATTATGTTGTGGCTAATTTCCAAGCAAATGGCTTATTGGCATTAGGTGCCTCTCCTGTCATGGCTGATGACAGCCATGAGGTAGAAGAAATGGTCGCCATTGCAGAAGCTCTTTTAATCAATATTGGTACACTGAATGATCGAACAAAGGAAGCGATGCTGTTAGCAGGAAAAAAGGCAAATACCCTTAGTATTCCTGTTATATTAGATCCAGTTGGCGCAGGTGCCACAGTTTATCGCAAGGAAACCGTACACCTATTACTTACAGACATACAATTTGCGGTCATACGCTGTAACAAGGGAGAACTTGCGGCATTAGTGAATGTGGAATGGCAACAAAAAGGTGTTGATAGTGGTGATGGATTTATTGACATAGAAACAGAAGCAACATTATTGGCTCAACGCTACAACTGTATAGTCATTGTTACAGGCGAACATGATTTTATGACAGACGGTGTGCAGAGCCAATGGATAACTGGTGGAAATTCACAAATGACAGAAGTCACTGGTACAGGCTGTTTACTTAGTGCTATATGTGGAGCCGCCTACTGTTCAGGAGAAGATCCATACAGTCAATTAGTGGAAACCCTCACTTACTACAAAAAAGCAGCTGAGCTAGCATCAGCCTTTACAGAGGATATCGGGGATATTCAAATTGCTTTGCTAAATGCCCTTCATCGTCTTTCAAAGGAGGGTGAGGCTTCATGCATATTGTAACGACAATTGCAGGCTCAGATAGTGGTGGTGGCGCTGGTATTCAGGCTGATTTAAAAACATTCCAGGAATTAGGGGTTTTCGGTACCTCAGTTATTACAGCTTTAACTGCTCAAAACACACGAGGTGTAACAGGGGTTTTCCCAATTGAAGTTAATTTTGTTGAAAAACAATTTCATGCATTACTAGAAGATTTTTCGATTGCTGCGATTAAAACGGGGATGCTTTATTCCTCGGATATTATTCAGACAATCGCACACATTTTACAGGATTTAAAAATCCCACTAATTGTTGATCCAGTTATGATTGCAAAAGGTGGAGAAAACTTATTGCAGCAAGAGGCTATTGAAGCCATGCGCATTTCTTTACTACCACTTGCTACAATTGTGACACCTAATATACCAGAAGCAGAGGCACTTACTGGAAGAAAAATAAATCAATTCTCTGATATGGAGGAGGTCGCTCAATGCTTTTTCCAACTAGGTGTTCACTGTGTCATCATTAAAGGTGGGCATCTCCCCAATTCGTTATATGCGATTGATTATGTATTTATAAAAAATGACAAATATTTTTCCATGCAGTCTCCTCGTATTCCAACGAAAAACACACATGGTACAGGTTGTACATTTTCAGCAGCTCTCACTGCTTTTATTGCTCAAGGTTTGACAATTGAAAAAGCTGTTATTGAAGCTAAAAAATTTATACAATTAGCTATTATGCATGATTTAGCCATTGGTAATGGTCATGGCCCTACAAATCATTTTGCTTATCGGCTGCATAATGGTGCCTGCGAGGTGAAGTTAGTTGAAACGTGAGGATTTACAGCTTTATTTTATTATGGGTACAAGCAATGTTTCCCATCAAGAGCCGTTAGTTGTTCTCGAAAAAGCGCTGAGGGCTGGCATAACCATGTTTCAATTACGTGAAAAAGGTCCTTACGCATTAACAGGACTAGCTTATGAGCAATTTGCCCGCCAGTGTCAACAATTATGTCAACATTACCATGTGCCGTTTATTGTTAACGATGACGTGGATCTAGCAGTACGACTTGGTGCTGATGGTGTCCATATTGGACAAGATGATGAACAGATTGCCATTGCACGGAAAAAAATGGCGAACCGGATTCTTGGCGTTTCCGTACATTCGCAGGAGGAACTACAAATAGCTATTGATCATCATGCTGATTATGTAGGTATCGGCCCTATTTTTGCCACAACATCTAAAAGTGATGCACAGCCACCATGTGGCACCAATTTTTTACAGAAGGCTTCCAAATTACAGCCTAACTTACCTATCGTGGCTATAGGTGGTATAAATGGGATAAATGCTGATATTGTTTTTCAAGCTGGTGCTGATGGAGTTGCTGTTATCTCTGCTCTCTGTGAAAGTGAGGATATTGAACAAACAGTATCCATATTTAAGTCTTTAAATCGCATAAAAAGATGATCTTTAAACAAACTAAAACCAGTGCCTTTTACGGTCACTGGTTTTAAGTTTATAAATGCTTATTTAGCATTTATTGGTTGTTGTTTGGCATACCCTTTAATTGAGATTCTGCCATTTGTACAAGACGTTTAGTGATTTCACCACCAACGGAACCGTTAGCACGAGCTGAAGCGTCAGCCCCTAATTGAACACCAAATTCTTGTGCAATTTCGTATTTCATTTGATCAAGTGCTTGTTGTACACCAGGTACTGCAAGCTGGTTTGAACTGCGGTTGTTGTTTGAAGCCATGTTTCTCACCTCCTTGTGAATATAGAATGTGCGTTATTAGATTTTTAATACAAAAAAAATAAAGGTAAATTGTACCTCTATTGGCATATGCCGAACTATACAAAAAAAACCGTCTCAAATAGGCTATTTGAGACGGTTTTTGAACTTTTGATTTATAAAAGATCAGCAAACTTATCTTGCTGTTGCTCTTCTTCTTTCTTAGGGAAAATATAGACCTCACGATTTTTGACAGCACGTGCTATAAGTTCATCAAAATCAGAAAAGCTTTCGTAATGCTCAACCTTTTCGAGCTTAGGCTTTGTTTTAGGACTAGCAGGCGTAAAGATTGTACAGCAGTCCTCGAAAGGCTGAATAGATGTTTCATAGGTGCCAATTTGTTCAGCTAACTCAATGATTTCTAATTTATCTGATGAAATTAATGGTCGTAAAATAGGCGTATTCGTTACTGCATTTATAGCCGTTAAGCTTTCAAGTGTTTGACTCGCTACTTGTCCAAGGCTTTCTCCCGTGACAATCGCAAGAGCTCCGATTTCCTCACGTACTTGATCAGCAACCTTTAACATCATACGACGAGTTGTTGTCATTGATACATTAGATGGTACTTTATCTTTAATCAATACTTGTATTTCAGTAAAAGGAATAACGTGCAAACGAATATTAGCACCAAATTTCGTTAACTCATTTGCAAGCACTTTTACTTTTTCTAATGAATTTTGGCTTGTATAGGGTGGACTAAAAAAGTGAATAGCTTCTAAACGGACTCCGCGTTTCATCATTAAATAACCTGCAACAGGACTATCAATACCACCTGAAAGCATTAACAATGACTTCCCATTTGATCCTACAGGCATTCCTCCTGCACCTGGAATGACTTGCGCCATCATATAGGTTGCATCATGACGGACTTCTACACGTAACTCGATATCTGGTTGCTTCACTTTCACCGATAAATTGTTAAATTGAGGTAAAACATATCCACCAATTTCCCGCTGAATCGCATGTGATTCTAACGGGAAGGTTTTATCAGTACGTTTCACTTCCACTTTAAACGTATATGGCTGGTCTTTAAATGTTTCCATTATCGTAATCGCAAGTTTTTTCATACTTTCCATATCTTTTTCACACGCTGCAACAGGGCTAAATGATTGGATACCAAAAATTTTAGGCAAACCTGTTACAAGTGTTTGCATTTGTGCGTCATTCTCTATTGCAATAAACATTCGATCACGTTCGGTACGAATATGAAGATGTCCTAAATCTGCAAAAGCATGGCGGATATTCTCACGTAAACGGCGGATAAAATCCATCTTATTGCGACCTTTTGTAGAAAGTTCACCATATCGAATTAAAATTTCTTTCCAAATCATTACTTTATTTCTCCTTTAAGCTCTAGCATTACTTCTGCTAATACTTGTTTAAACTTTTTAATATCTTCGGCTGTGTTATGTGCACCAAAACTAATACGGATGACACCTTTTTTATAATGCTCATCTAGATGCAATGCTTCGACAACATGACTTGTTTTAGTTTGCTTCGAAGAACAAGCACTGGATGTTGATACAATCACACCTCGTTTTTGCATCGCATTAATGATGACTTCTCCTTTTAAATCGCGAACACTGAAAGATATAATATGTGACGCTCCCTGTGGAGTCGACAAAATATGAATAGCCTCTCCATATTCATTTAGCTGTGCAAGAATTTCATCATGCCATTGACGGTATTTTTTTGCATGGTCATGCATGGTTTCAACCGCAATACGAGCTGCCTTAGATAAAGCCACAGCTTGTGGAACAGCTACAGTCCCACTACGCAATCCAAATTCTTGGCCACCTCCAAGTGCATAGGGCTGCCATCTTATCGCTTTACGAAATGCTAATACGCCAGAGCCTTTAAAGCCATGAATTTTATGGCCAGAGATCGAAATACAATCCGGTCCCTCTTCACCCTTAAAGGATACAGCTAATTTCCCGAAGCTTTGTACAGCATCCACATGTAAGGCTGCACGACTCATTTCATGGATTAATTTAGCTGCTTCATCAATCGGTTGGATAGCACCCATCTCATTGTTTACATGCATCATACTTACTAAAATTGTATCTTTACGTATTTTTGCACGAAGTTCATCCAATGAAATAATACCACGATGATCAACCTTTAAATATTCCACTTCAAAGCCCTCTGTTGCGAGCTGTTTCACAGTCTCTAAAACAGAAGGATGCTCAATTTCAGTTGTTAAAATATGCTTTCCTATATGTGTATTGCTACGCGCTATTCCAAAAATAGCCGCATTATTCGATTCCGTACCACCTGAAGTAAATAGCACATTTTTTGCTTCTGTTTGCAAAATATCTGCTACTTGCTCACGTGCCCGCATTAATAAATCATTTGCTTCAACACCCATAGCATGGATGGATGCAGGATTGGCATAATACTGCTCATTTACAACCATAAACGCCTGAAGAACTTCTTTTAATGGTTTAGTTGTGGCACTATTATCTAAATAAATTGTATCATTCATTATTTTTCACACACTTTCAAAACGTTGATGTAACGGTATTTATCATAACGCAATCTTTAGCGATTGACCACTAACTTTAACGATAATTCATATTTTAATCTCAAGAGTGATGGAACTCACAATTTTTTTAACATCGTAATAAATTCCGTTGGCGTACTAAATTCGAGCTCTTTCACAAATCCTAATTTTTCATATAGGAATATAGCTCGCTTATTGAATAGGGCGACTGTTAAACGGAGCGGCTGAGGATATTCTTCCTCCATATTCTTGATGATAAATGAAAAGAACTTTGTGCCAAAACCTTTTCCTGTTAGCGTTGGTTTCATGCCAATACCAATATCTATATAATCTTCTGAATAAGCATTATAATCATGTCCTTTTGGCACTTGCGCAGCTGACCCCGTGCAATAAAAACCGATTAAGTCCTCTTGCTCATTAATTATGGCAAAGTAAGGATTATCAAGAAACTCCCGCAAGGATTCCTCGGATAATTCATTATTATAAAAATCATAGGGCTCTTCATATTGCCAACATACAATTTCCTGAGCATACTTTTCATTCATTTTTCGAATGAACAATCCCATCCGTCTCACACCCTTATCCAAATTTAAAAAGAAAGCTGTCTAAAAAGTAATTTCTAAACTTTTTAGACAGCATAAATGTAGTTTTAATTGTTAGTCATAGTCTGCTCTGCTACCATTTCTTGAATACGTTTTAATGCACCTGGCTCCATTTCTTCCACAGCTGTCCCTGCTTCCTCTAATGCTTTGGAATAACGGAATTGATGGAATGCTTCCTCCGCCTCTTTTAAACGCGCATTTAATGTTGGATTGGATGCACGATGACGATTACCATACTGAATAATACGTTCTATGAGCATTACATTCTCTATTAACTCATGAGCTTTTGCTCTAACATCCTCTACACAAAGTGTTGCAGCATTTAAATTATTATGAACCGTTCCCATATTAAGTGGAACTTCCTGCAGACTTTGCATAACTACATATATATGCTCTGCCGCTTCATCAAGTCGTGCGTCCATCTCCTCTGGGACTCCTGGAATATTCGCCTTATTTAGGAGACGATCTGTATCTTGTAATATTTTCTTTAAGTTTTCAACTTGAGCGCGGGCCTTGTTTTCATCAATACGAAGTTTCTTCATTGTATTAGACAAATGACCTTGCTCTTCATGAATTCGTTCAAGCTCTTCACTTATTTCAATTAATTCTTCTTGTAAGCTTGAATACGCAGACTTTTCTTCTTTGACACGCATGGCTAATAAATCGTAACGACGTTGCAGTGCTTCCAATTGCTTTAATGCTGCTTTTGGAATTTCAGCATCCTTTTCATTTAAGTGATAGCTTTGTTGTACATAGGTTGCCTCATCACTCACTGATTTTGTAGACGTAATAACATTTGTAATTGAGCTTAATAAACGATCACAATTTTGATCCACATAATTTTTGGCAATAACCTCTTTTTCCAGTAAATCATAAAAATGATCGATTTCTTCATTGATTTCTGTTACACGAGGTTTAACCACCATTAAATTTAGCTCTGCTAGGTCATTTTTTAACTTAGCAAATTCTTTTTCATAATTATTTAATGCCTCTGCTAATTCTAAATGCTGCAGATAGTAGGATTGGTCTTCCATTTCACGTTGACCATTACGCAATTCTTGAACGGCTCCCGGCAGCTTAACTTGTAATTCCGTCAAAATTGTTGGGACATCATTAATATATTCGAATGTCTGCTGGGATTCTTGATTTAAGCTAATCACAATTTCTCTCGCCTGCAAGTAATTACCTTCATTCGTCAGAACATCGAATTTTTCAAACTGCTCAACAAATTCCTCTAGCTTTTTCTCCAGTGCAGGTAATGCTACACCAAAGGAATGCTGGTGTGCTAGCAATGTTTTTCTTGCAGAACGGTAATATTCCTTTAACTGTTCAATTTCAATTCTATTTTTTTCTTCGCTGCCAATTAATTCATTTAATTCCTCTAAAATTTTATCTTTATCTTGGTCACATTTTTTGATATAGTCTTCGATTTCACGTTCAATTAATGTCGCTTTTTTAAAACGAAGTCGATTAATTTGATCTTCTGCATCAAATAAAAGTGAATCGATTTTAGTCATATGTACATCGATGACTTCATCCCAAATATTGCGCCATCGTTCAAACATTTCTTCCGTTTCACCGTTCATGTTCAAAGATTTTACTTTTGAAATTTCTTCATTTATAGGTTTATGTTGTATTTGTAATTTTTCATTTTCAAGTTTTGCAATAATTGCAACATGTTTTCTTCGCATCATAAATCCTACTATGGCTAAAATTAATAGTAGGATAATCGGAATGATGATATACTCCATCGTAAGCCTCCTATTCTACAATAAACGAATTGGCTAGTTGTATTTATTATATACTATGTTTTCGCCTTTTGTACTAAAATTTAAGTGATTTTCAGAAAACTGTATTTTTCCTATTGTAAAATATTAAGATAGCAGTCTATAGATCTAAAGGAGTGGTACATTTTGAAACGTGATGGGCATATACATAGTCCTTATTGTCCACATGGCAGTTCGGACACGTTCATTCAATATATTGAAAAAGCAATTTCTCATAATTTCACAGATATAACGTTTACAGAACACGCCCCATTACCAGCAGGGTTTATTGATCCTACCCCACTCCAAGATAGTGGGATGAAACCCGAGTATCTCATGCCATACATTGAAGAATTACAGTGCCTGCAAAAACAATATGCAAAAGACATTCGAATTCGTATCGGATTAGAAGTTGATTATATCAAAGGTTTTGAACAAGAAACTCGTCATTTTCTTGATACATATGGACATTTTTTAGATGATGCCATCTTGTCAGTCCATTTTTTACAGTGGCAGGACACCTTTGAATGTATCGACTTCTCTCCTAAATGCTTTATTGATTTCTCTAAGAAAGTTGGCTCTATTGAACAGGTGTATCATTTATATTATGATACAGTCCTACACTCTATAAAAGCAGACCTTGGTTCTTATAAGCCAAAAAGGATTGGGCACCCATCACTGATTCATAAATTTCAGCTAGCTCATCATGAGAAAATTAATGACGACACTCGACTTTATCAAGTTTTGGACAGTATGAAGCAAAATGGCTATGAATTAGATGTAAATAGTGCTGGTATAAGTAAACCATTTTGTCAGGAGCCCTATCCACCATTTGCCTTTATCAATTATTGTCAGGCGATTGAATTACCTTATGTATTTGGTTCCGATGCCCATAGTGTGACTGATTTACATCAACATTATAATGTTATATTACCGATCTAAATAACTTTTAAACGAGGTGCTTGTATGTTTACACAAATTAATTATGAAGGATCCATTGCTGACCAGTATCTTACACTATCTAAGCAATTAGATGCACTACTAACTGGTGAAAAGGATCAGATTGCAAATTTAAGCAATGCTTCTGCACTCCTCCATCAATTTTTAACAAATATTAACTGGGTGGGGTTCTATCTCTTACAGGAAAATGAGCTTGTACTCGGTCCATTTCAAGGTCTGCCTGCCTGTGTTAGAATACCAATTGGCCGTGGGGTTTGCGGAACAGCTGTGGCAACAAAAGAAACGATTGTTGTCAAAGATGTTCACGAATTCCCAGGACATATTGCGTGCGATGCTGCCTCCCAATCTGAAATTGTCATACCATTAATGAAACAAGGTGAGGTCATGGGTGTACTTGATATCGATAGCCCTACTGTGAATCGCTTCTCCAAGGAAGATCAAGCTGGTTTAGAGCATTTTGTTCAAACACTACTACTTCATATATAAGATGTTAAAAAATTGCCCTGAAATGCATTGTCATTTCAGGGCAATTTATTTTATAGAACCATTTACAAGAACTCCATCCATATTATTGGTTTTGAAAAGAACCATCATGGATGCAAAAACGATTTTTACCACTATTTTTTGCTTCATATAGAGCGGTATCAGCATGTAAGAAAACAGATTGGAATGCTGGTCGGTCTTGATCATTCCATGTAATGAGTCCTGCTGAAATTGTTACTTGAGGATCGGTGGCACTTGGAATTACTTCAACGATGGCTGATGCTAATTCCAAAGCTTCTTTTTCACTAATGTTAGGTACATATATGGACATCTCTTCACCGCCCCATCTTGCACAAATTCCTCGACTACCTATTGTTTCCTTCAACTGAACGGCAATCTGCATCAGTATTTTATCACCTACTTGATGACCATACGTGTCATTTATGCGTTTAAAATTATCAATATCAATGAGCAAAAACATACCTGATTGATCATATTCAAGAGACTTTTCTACAAAATGATCAAGGTAACTACGTGCATATAGTTTCGTTAAATGATCCAAATCGACCATTTCCTGAAGCTGTGTTCGTAAAATAGAGTTTGCAATTGCTAAAGATGAGTGGTGGATTAAAGACTGCATTAATTTAAAGCTATCAAACGAAAAGAAATACGGCTCTTTATGTAAAACGATACTAAAGCCATTGATCTTTTCTTCCATTAGAATGGGGATGGCCATTATGGAACGATATTCAATTTGTTTAGAGGTTAATCGACTAAAATCAGCTATAAACAGCGGATCATTAGTTTGAGTAAAATGTTGTTCAACATGCTTAATATAGGTTTGACCCTCTTCAGAACTAAATAGCGAAGTACTTGCCCCCGCTACTTCAAAGGTGTCATCTTTTTTAAAGGCGAAGCAAACTTCCATTGGTTGAAAGGATTTCAGTAACTGCTTTTGCAGGAAAAGTAACATTTCATGAATGTCAATCCTCATATTTAAACGATGTGATGTTTCATTGATAAGTTGTAAGTCACTGACGAGGCGATGCGACTGATGATATAGCTTTGCATTTTCTAGTGCATTTCCTGACGCCTGCGCAAGCATCCGTACAAAATCTTTTTCAGTCGTTGAAAAAAGGTAAGTAGTTGGAGCACTCACTTGTAATATGCCATAAATAGCTTGCCTTCCTTTAATAGGGGCATTTAATAAACGGCAATTTAAATCACTCGCAAGTTCTGTTGTTAACTCTCCTGATACAAAAGCCTCAATAGTGGTAGGTCTTTCCGATAAATAATCAAAAAGCTTAATATCGATGGTCGTGTGTCGGTCTTGATCATTCGATAATATAAGCTCTACATTAAATTCAGGGAAGTTATCCCTTATATTTTTCAATACATTTTCCAAAATTAAATCAATATCCATTGTTGAATGAAATAAATCAGTCATGTTATATAGTTTTCTATATTGGTCTTCATTTATTTTTACATCTAAATTATCTTTCATCATTTGAAGAACCTGAGAAAGTATTTCTATACATTTTTCGCCGTAATCTGAGGTCATAAAGTCTGTCCAAGACTCTGTTGCCTCCACAAGTAATACACCAATGGGATTATTGCCCTCTGCTTGGAAAAGCACCATATCTGTCATCATTGAATAGGCCTGTCTTGCCTTTAATATATAAGGAATTTTCACTACTTTTTGTTGATAAAAACTAGCTTCGATCATCAGCCATGACACAGCATTTAGCTTTGTTTCAATCGTTAATGAAGCCATCTCCTCAATAGGTATTAAAGAATTACCTTCAAAACTAAGAAAAGCTACATTATCAATTTCCAAGTGTTTCTTAAGACACTGTTTTAATGAATAAAAATACCCATTAAAACTAGCTTGTTCTTCATTAGAACTCACCCAAAAGCTCAAAACATCAGATTTTATATATTTTAGCGTTTGTAAATGGTCTGTCATGAAATCACCTTTTCTATATAACGTCCAAATCAATTACTATTAACTTATAATATATTATACATAATTTGTGTCATTTTGACTATGTAAATTCTCCCTTACTTTTACATTTTAGATTTTACAGCGCATCTTTAACTATTTCTAACACATCAGGAATGGACAGTGAGAATTTTCTACTATATACCTGTAATAAAATTTTAAATACTATTAATTGACGTACATGTCCTAAGCAGTTACAATGGAGGTTGTGTAAAATGAACGCAGCAGTGGTATAAGCTTATATTGTATTTTATTCCTCTATTTTCTTCTGTACAACTAATTAGATAGTCAACTTTTAAAAATAGATGGTGTATTGTGTAACCTAACGGCTGCATAGGCGAAAATACATGAAAATAAAATGCGTGTAAGAATGGGTACTACTGGTTTTTGTTTTACAACAAAAAAACCAAATTTAAAGGAGGAGACAACAATATGTCTCGTTATACAGGTCCATCTTGGAAATTATCACGTCGTCTTGGTATCTCACTAAGCGGTACAGGTAAAGAAATCGAAAAACGTCCTTACGCACCAGGACAACACGGTCCAAACCAACGTAAAAAATTATCAGAATACGGTTTACAACTTCAAGAGAAGCAAAAACTTCGTCACATGTACGGCATGAACGAACGTCAATTCCGTACATTGTTTAACCGCGCTGGTAAAATGAAAGGTGTACACGGTGAAAACTTCATGATCCTTCTTGAAACTCGCCTTGACAACTTAGTTTACCGTTTAGGTTTAGCTCGTACTCGTCGTGGAGCTCGTCAATTAGTAAACCACGGTCACATCTTAGTAGATGGCAAACGCGTTGATATCCCATCATTCAGCGTAAAACCAGGTCAAACGATTTCTCTTCGCGAAAAATCTCAAAACCTTGCTGTTGTTGGAGAAGCAATCGAAGTAAACAACTTCGTACCTGACTACTTAACTTTTGACGCTGACAAAAAAGAAGGTACATTCACTCGCCTTCCAGAGCGTTCTGAGTTATCAGCTGAAATCAACGAATCATTCATCGTAGAGTACTACTCTCGTTAATTTTTTAACGATAGAAATCTTCGGATTCTTAAACCCCGTAGCCTTGGTATACCAAGTGTTTACGGGGTTTTTGTTTTGTATTTTACTTTGGATAATTAGCGTTTTTTACTGGGGGTTTAGGGGAGCGAATGAGGGAACGTCACTTTAATTTATTTCAAAAAAATCAACGGACAGATGTACATTTATCTTCATTCCGAAGCACAAAACGAGCTACACAGGCTTACAGAGAAAAAAACAGAGATAAAACAAGGGAACATTCAGCGAAGAGTTCAGCTAAGAGTTACATTAATAAGTACTGTGATTTAGATGACTTGGCTGAATTAAAAAGTGAATAAATTAATAAAAACCAGGTACTCACTTTCAATTGAGCGCCTGGTCTTTGCTTTAAATCCTAATCAAATTCTTTTTTATCTGTAATGCAAATTCTTCAATAGATTTTCTATCTTGATAAATTGTAATACCAATACCGGAACGAGTAGCTCTATGAGAGTTATATTCTCCTGCATCAATCCAAAATTGGAATTGATAAATCTGTTCATCAATTAGGTCACTATTATTCGCTAAAATAGCAAATGAAAAAGAAGGATCCGTTGAGTCCCATACTTCTGCTTCCAATAATTCGTCCCAATTATTTAATATCAGCGTATGCAGCATTATAAGGTCACTTCGTAAAACCAAAAACTTAAAATCTAAATGATGTTCACCACAATTAAGTTTAATCAAAATATTACTGGAAACAGTATCACTCTCTATATTAACAACTTCTAAACTTGTCTTTGATGCATCAAATGATCTATCGTATAAGGTTGCCATAATTAAATCTTACCATCCCCAGTTACTATTAATAAATTTCTTAGCGATTTCCCCACTATCAGGTTTGTAAACCGTTGCAACCTCTTTTGAATTCCCTATAAAAACTACATTAATATTTTGATTTTTATCCTAAATAGCTCTAGCACGTGTATGTTTATCCATGAATTTTCTTCCATTTACAATTACATCAGCAACTTGTTTGGAAGAAAGTTGACGTGCGTTAGCCTGTATAACTGCGTGTGAAGAAAATTTCACTGTTGCTTTTGGAATTTATTTTACAACTAGTTTAACACATGTAACTGCAACGAACCATACAATCGGAGCGATCCTTGGAGCAACAATAAACTGTTCAGATTCCAGTGAATTCATTAAAGGAGTTCGTGCAGTGTTAAAAAGTATAGAGTGTGGCGTTCTGAAATTCTATTAGAAGATGGTGAACAGCTTAAAGAAAACGGTTATGTATTTATTTCTTCACAAACAAAAGAGCCGTATGCAGATAACAGTCTAAATAATGAAATCCCTCGGCCACGAAAAGATTGAAACGACTATTATTTATATGGAGAAGGTGTTTGATTAACTACTTTTCAATAATTAGGATAAAAGATAATAATTGCTCCTACTTCTACATCTACGAAGGGATTCAGGCAGTCCATCGTAGTATATTACACACCAATGTTATTATTATTAATTCTTCTAATACCTGTTTGACCGGGGTTCCTGCTAATCTCTTCTCAATTGCCTTCATTTTTACTTCTATTGGATAACTTACTTTTGTTCCCATAGAAAAAACACCTCCGTTGATTGTTTGGTTATCCTTATACCCATATCTCAACAAAAGGTGTTTATATATATCATTTTTATAGGTCAGTGGGTCTTCATAGTAGCTTTTTACCGTATTGGTGATAATGCTTTTTGCTCTAGAATATTTGTAAAATCTAAGACCTCTGAAATAATCTTCATATAAGAATCTACTAATAAGACAAAGACATCGTCTTCACAACTTCCAATTCACTGACTTCTCCATCAGAACATACATTCCTGGTTGTAATTTCAAGAAATCCTTTTAACTTTGCTAGGATTACTTAATTTTAAAATGTGCAATTTGACCTTTTAAGTTTTCAACCATCTCGTTTAATTGATTAGCTGTTCCTAGCATTTCTTCCATAAAAGCAGATTGCTCTTGCATAGTTGAAGCAATATTTTGGGTACCTGCTGATGTTTGCTCCAATGATTGCACAGTTGTCTCAGTAGTCCCTAATACTTGTTCAGAGCTTGCTGATATTTGTTCTACTGTTGAAGCAATTGATTGCGTTCGCATACTAATGTTTGAAATTAGAGATGAGATTTTTTGAAAAGTATCTCCAGCCAATCTTATTGCGATAGTCTCATGATTAATTTCATCTACTACTCTCGTAATAGCTTCAACCGATTCATTAGAATTGTTTTGCATTTCAGAGATTAATTTAGTTATGTCATTAGCAGATTGGGCAGATTGTTCTGCTAAATGTCTTATTTCATCTGCGACAACAGCAAATCCTTTTCCGTATTCACCTGCACGAGCAGCCTCAATAGCTGCATTTAATGCTAGTAAATTAATTTGATCTGAAATACTTGTAATAACATTTGTAATTTGTCCTACTTCTTTAGAACGTCGATGCATTTGTTCTGTCATTTGCATAGAGGCTTTTGAAAGCTCGTTAATTGAATCAATTCCTTGTACGGATTGTTGAATGACATGATTACCTTGATTGGATTCTTCAGATGTTCTAATAGATTCATCAGAAACGTTTGTAGTAGATTCTGTGATTTCTACTATCCCCTCTGATATTTCTCTAATCGCAATTTGATTTTGAATAGCCCCAGTTGTTACCATTTCACTACTTACTGAAACTTCCTGAATTGCTGCTGATACCTGATTGGCCATTTCTGTCACTTGCTCTATACTTTGCGTCAATTCTTTAGACCCGCTTGCTACATAGTCTGCTGTTGAGGATACATGACCTATAACTTCTTTTAGCTGCACTTGCATACTATTAAAACTTGATGCAAGCTGACCAATTTCATCATTACTTGTATTTTTAATTTCCTGTGTTAAATCACCAGCAGCAATTACTTTAGTATAATCAACAAGTTCATTTAACGGTTTAGAAATTCTTTTAGCAGTGAAATATGCTAGTATACCACTTACCACAATAAATATAAGTGCTAATAACACACATACCTTTATTAATAAATTCTCCAGATCAACTATAAAATCTGCATCTTCATCTAACCCTAAGACAGAATCTGTTCCTGGAACTTGTAAAAATGTAGACTTATGAGCGCCGTAATCATCTATATAAATATCACTTGTAACCATTTTAGTTGTATCTAGCGCTGCTTTTTGTTCATCTGTAAACGCTAGTGGTGATAAATACTTATCGTCATTACCTAAAAATAAAATGACTTCTTTATTATCTACTTTACTCATAATATACACATTTTCTAATTCATACTCTTTTTGAAAGTCATTTCCTCTGGACAACAGTTCTTGATATGCACTTTTGTTTGTTTTAGCACTATTGATTAATTCTTTATCAAATAACTCTTCAAAGTCCTCCATTTTCATTGTTAAGCTCTCTTCAAACTGAGGAATAATATATCCATCGATTAAACGCTCAGCTACAATAAATATGGCAAAACTAAAAATTGTGCTTATAACAATAATAGGCATTAATACGTTTAATAATATTTTCTTTCTAATGGTCATACCTTTAAACATCGTTAACGCTCCTAACTGTAATATAAAGTTAACTATTATTAAACAAATACCAATTCATTTAACGTAATATATTGATTCAGATCTAAATTCAATAACCTAGTATTTTCTTTTAAATCTGGTGATTTATGGAATATTACAGCAAAAGTAGAGCTTTCATTCACTTTCATCCGTCGATATTCTAAAATTTCTTCAAAATTTAGTTTAAACGCTTCATGATTAATAGACACAACTTTCTTACAATCAATAGATGCATCTATTTCAGCACAACAAAAACTATAAATTGAATCATCCATTTGATTAATTATATTTTCCCAATCAGGCTTTTGTTGTTTAAAAAAGTACTCGCATGCGTTGACACCATATGCATAAACGCCAAGTTCATTTGTACCGATACCAGCAAATCTAAGTGGGTTTACTTCAATAGGAACTATCTGTCCGAGATTATCGATGCGAATTTCAATATGTATAGGGACAAGCTTTAATGCGAAGAGCGATGAAATAGTTTTTAAAAATTGTTGAATGTTGTTGAGGGACTCATTTATTACTTGCTTACTCGTATAGTAAATTCTATCGCTCATGTCCTTCTCATGCCTAAACATTCTTTTAAAAATATTTAGGATAACAGGCTCGCCTTCTTCTGTAAAATATACGTCAACAGCGTATTCATCACCTTCAATTAATTTCTCAATTATAAAGGATTGATTATTAATAACTTCGATTGGATACTCTGCACTTGTAACTTCCATTTCAAACTTAAGTTGTTCAATAGTTTCTTTATATTCTTCTACCTTATCAATACGATGTACTCCTACACTTGAATATCCTATAACAGGCTTAACAATAATAGGGAAAGGTAGTGAACCAGGATCTAATTCATCTAATTCTTTTAGAGATACTTCTGTGAAAAAGAAATCTTTAAAATGACTACTTAATGTTTTCCTGAAAGTAACTTTATTTTTCAAAATATCTGTAACAATTGTTAAGTAGTGATTAGGTGCATATTTAGATAAAATATTAAGTCCATTTTCAGAGTTAAAGAGAATTTGATAATTCTTCTTCTCTAATTCAATCAACAAATCGTCTACCTTTTTTAAACTTATAGTAGATTCATTTGGTATAAAAACTTCATTTAATTTGATAACTGGAATTTTATTCTTACTAACTGTGTGCGCTAATAAATCAGAAACATAAGGTCTATCTAGTATTATCAACTTTTACACTCCTATCTGTATATTTTTCTAAATATCCATAGCCTAAAATAATTATTAAAAGTATGTTAGAATAACTATCATCTATATTAATATAAAATACCTATAATATCCATAGTTTCGCATTTTATTATTTAGGTAATTTTACATCGTAATTGATAAAAAGGATATCTAACTACTAACAAGTATATTTACCTATATAATATAACTCTTATACTGTTAATCTTTTTTAATATTGGAGCATTCATTTTAGTACTCAACGTTGACACTTCCGCTATGGCCACTGTGTTTGTCATAATTATTAAGTGTAAATAATTCCATAATTTACCTACATGGAAATAAACTCCGTTAATTGATCAATCACTCAAAAATTTCTGCTCATTGCGTCCATTTCGTTAAAGAAACGGATGTTTTTTCAAGAGCCAAAAAAGAAAAAGAGCAGCTAGTGCTACTCCTTCGATAAATCTCACATTCGCTTTAAAATTTCCCTTCGTAATAAAGAAATATAGTCTTGTTCTTCAGGCGACTTAAAGTAAATACAGTTATAATAAATATACTCTTCAAACAATTCTATATCGACCATTTCAATTGGATTTTTCCATTCCAGATCTCCCAATAATGTTTGTTGCACCATTTTTTCACTCACACTATCAGCCCCGTTTTTTTCGCAAGAATACATAATTACTCACGCTAATATACCAGTATATAACATCAGTATAATAAAAGAGAGCGGTCTATATTATTCTCTTCATTTTATGCTTGTTGTTTTGTTGGTGCTAATACGATTTCTCTAATATTTACACTTTGAGGCTGATTAAATACAAAATAAATTGTTTCTGCTACTGTACTTGGATTTAAACCACCATGAATTGATTCCTTCCATTCTATGTAGTTCTCTTTAATTTGTTCATCAGATGTGTGTGATAGTAACTCGGTCTCAACCACACCTGGTGCAATTGTTATCACACGTACGTTATGCTTTGAAACCTCTTCACGAACATTTTCACTCATTGAATGAACTGCGAATTTCGTCCCCACATATGCCGCATGATCAGCAAATGTTTTCTTTCCAGCAATAGAACTTACATTAATAATAGTTCCTGTTTGACGTTCAATCATAGAAGGCAATACTGCTTGCATTCCATTTAACATACCTAACACATTTACATCATACATTTCTTTCCATTCAAGAGGATTTTGTTTAGCGATATCGCCCAATAACATACGTCCAGCATTATTTACGATTGCTTCAACTGGTCCAAATTTGTCTTCAGCTGCCATAAGAGCTTTATCTAAAGCCTCTCTATCTGTTACATCCACACTTGCTTTAATTACATTATCTCCTGTAAATTGATCTAACAAATGTGCACGACGTGCTATAACTAAAACGTTATACCCATTTTGTATAAACTTCTTTGCTGTTGCTTCACCAATACCTGATGAAGCACCTGTAATTGCAATATATCCTGTTTTCATTCTGATTGTCACTCCTTCTTTGATTTCTAAGTAAAATCAGTTTACAATTAAATCTACTTAAGATAAAGTAGGCACCTCTTTGTCCCTTAGTAACCTTAAGGTACTTAATAAAGGAGAGCAATGAATTGGATAAGAAAAAATATTTAAATGAGTTTGATGCTACAATGCAAATTATTCAAGGAAAATGGAAAATAATGATTTTATATGAACTATACGAAAACCCTCTCAAACGATTTGGAGAGCTTCAAAGATATATTGAGGATATTTCACATAAAACACTATCCAGACAATTAAGAGAACTTGAAATGGATGGATTAATAGTAAAAAATGTATATCCAGAAGTTCCTCCTCGTGTAGAATATTCCATAACTAAAAAAGGATTGTCCCTTATTCCTTTACTCGATATGATTTGTGAATGGGGAATTACTCATGTAAAGAAGGAACATTTAGAACGTGTGTTATGTGGGTTGGAGGAGAATTAAATAAACAACCAATTACTTGTTCATTGAAGAATATGTTGTTTTATTCTCAAGAGTATCATTTTCTAGAAATTGCATTTTGATAAATAGATTTTTTTATTTAACTAATGCTTAATGATTTCCCTTTATTGCTACAGAGATCCTTAAATTCAAAGAAAAGGGAATTAGTTGAGAGAAGTAAAGCCCTTATCACGTTAGATTTAAGTTAGAGAAGGATGGAAATCAACGTGTTATTATTGACAGAAAGTTGATAGTATTCTCGGTCAGAGAAATGCTGTTTTAATGTTTCCACTTGTTTAAGAGGTCGTTTTATCACCTTCAAGACACATGAGTTTTTAAACACTTTATAAAAAACTTTTTAGCCTCAGTTTGACTACCAAAACCCGCCCCCTTATTAAACAAAGACGAAGAAGGTACTGTGAAGCTCTAATTTCTCAGTACCCTAAATTGTTAAATGATATTTTCACACTATGTTCAAACAAAGTTAGGACAATCTTTTACCCCTTTTTTTAAAGATAGCAAGGATTTCCCATTTGTTCGATTCTTCCATTTTTTAATTGCACGATAAAATCAGCGATAGCATAGGCATCCTCTTCATCGTGTGTAACAAAATAGATGTAATATTTGCGCGCTTTAAAATGTCACGTAAATCTTTTCTAATTTTTACTTGAAGCTCGGTATCTAAGTTACTAAAAGGCTCGTCTAACAGTAGTAAACGAGGTTTAGGGGCAAGTGCCCTAGCAATTGCAATACATTGCTGTTGACCGTCACTCTAAGAGAGAATTGGATTCTTTATTATTTGTCATCAATGACTATCTTGGATTAAAAGAGCAGTTGAAAGGACTATAACTTAAGTTGAATAATGCTCTTTTATTGAACAAATTTTTAAAAATAATTTTTAACGAAATTGAAAAACCTCCATTTCAATCAATTTCTTGGTTGCGCTATTCAACAAATTAGCCATTTAAAAAATTTAAACTATCTGAAGATGAGGGCATTAACGAAATAAGCTTCTTTTCTTATATATCCCTTGGGTTCTCAGGGCGTAGAGATTGGTATGAGGGTTATTCTAGAAATACACCGTCCGTATATTCAGAATTTCTTAATATTATTATAATCAACAATCATAACTCCCTCTCACTTATGAAAATTTTATATACTTTAAAATAATAATTACATCGCTTCAAAATAACATAACCACTATCTTAATATTAAAAAACAAATATCAGTTATTTACTATTCTTAGACCCCTTCAAATAGAACCATTCCCAAAAAAATATATTTTATTTTTATAGTAAAACATTTTATAAAACATATTACAATCAGCATTCTTATACCTTTCACATTTTTAAAGAACATTTTAACAAGCTAACTTTTTTGTAAAATAATAACAAGGATAAAGCGAGCAATTTTAATAAAAATACGAGTTGAACTTTAATAAAAAATAGAATACGATGAATTCCGAAAGGTGGTTCACCATCATTCAAGCAATAATAATTTTTAAAAAGGGGTTGGAAGTATGTCAGACGTTCTAAAGCAATTTGTTATGCCGAAAAAAAACTTATTTGGACCTGGAGCAATTCAAGAAGTTGGTAAACACTTAAATGATTTAGAAGTGAAGAAGACATTAATCGTAACAGATGAGGGCTTACACAAATTAGGTCTCTCTGAACAAATTGCAAACATCATTACAGCTGCTGGAATTGATGTAGCAATTTTCCCTAAAGCAGAACCAAATCCAACAGATCAAAATATTGAAGATGGCATAGCAGCTTACCATGCTGAAAGCTGTGATTCAATCGTTTCTCTTGGAGGAGGGAGCGCTCATGATGCAGCAAAAGGTATCGGACTTATTGCTTCGAATGGTGGACGCATTCAAGATTATGAAGGCGTTGATAAATCACAAAATCCACTTGTGCCATTAATTGCTATTAATACAACGGCTGGTACTGCTAGTGAAATGACTCGTTTCACGATTATTACAGATACAGCACGTAAAGTAAAAATGGCCATTGTTGATAAACATGTGACTCCGTTACTTTCGATTAATGATCCCGAACTGATGATTGGGTTACCTCCTGCTCTAACAGCTGCTACTGGTGTTGATGCATTGACACATGCTATTGAATCATTTGTTTCGACAAATGCAACACCAATTACAGACGCTTGTGCTGAGAAGGTACTTCAACTAATTCCTGAATTTTTACCACGTGCCTATGCAAATGGAGCTGATTTAGAAGCACGTGAACAAATGGTATATGCACAATTTTTAGCTGGTATGGCTTTTAATAATGCTTCACTAGGCTATGTCCATGCGATTGCTCATCAGTTAGGTGGCTATTATAATCTACCTCATGGCGTATGTAATGCCATTTTATTACCACATGTTTGCCGCTTCAATGTAACAGCACGTACTGAGCGTTTTGCTCGCATTGCTGAATTATTAGGTGAAAATGTGACAGGATTAAGTAAGCGTGATGCTGCTGAAAAAGCTATTTCAGCTATTGAAAAGCTATCAAAGGATTTAAATATTCCTAGTGGCTTCCGCGAACTAGGTGCAAAAGATGAGGATATTGAAATTTTAGCAAAAAATGCGATGTTAGATGTTTGCGCTGAGACAAATCCTCGTAAAGCAACACTAGATGATATTAAACAAATTATTACAAATGCAATGGGCCCTATCGTGAAAAAAGAGGAATCGCTTGAAGCTGTTGCTGCTCTTTCATAATTAATAAAAAAACAAAAGGTGGAGATAAACCAAGTTTTTCTCCACCTTTTTTCTATGCTCAAAGATGAAAATGATGTAAACACATTGTTTAGAATGGAAACTCTCGCTATACTTTTCTTAAAAAGAATAGGAGATAACAAATGCGTTTAATCTCGATATGTCCAAGCAATACAGAGCTTGTAGCCTATTTAGGACTGACAGACCAGCTTGTTGGAGTAGATGATTTCTCCGATTGGCCATCAAGCGTTAAAGATTTGCCACAGCTTGGACCAGATTTATCTATTAATATGAACGATTTAGAGGCATTACACCCCGATCTTGTTCTTGCTTCTTTAAGTGTGCCTGGAATGGAAAAAAACATCGAGGAATTGCAAAGAAGAAATATCCCTCATATTGTTTTTAATGCGAACTCGTTAGAGGAAATTGCACAAGATCTCCTTTCACTCGGGAGAGCTTGCCATGTAGAAGAACGTGCTAAAATAATCGCAGAAGAATATTTGCAATCCATTGACAAAATGCGTATAGTTGCTAACTCCCTCACGAAGAAACCTACTCTATACTGGGAATGGTGGCCAAACCCAATTTTTACACCAGGAAAAATAAATTGGCTAACAGAAATTAGTGCTATTGCAGGCGGAGTCAATTTATTTCACGATGTAGAACTAGCCAGTGTTCAAACTGATTGGGCAGATGTTGTTAAACGAAAGCCCGACTATATCATGATGGCTTGGGTAGGTGTAGCTTTTGAGCGTATACAGCCGGCCAACTTATTAAAGCGTCCCCATGCAAGTGAGCTACATGCTGTGAAAATGGAACAGCTTCATGTAATGGAGGAATGGCTTTATTGTCGGCCTTCTCCCCGTCTTATTGAAGGGGCTATAAAACTGGCAAAAATACTGCACCCTAAGCAATATGAACACATAAAATCGCCAAGTTTTCTATAATAAAAAAACAACATCCCCTTTATGATCGGGGATGTTGTTTAAATTAAAATCATTATACAAACTTTACCATATGATATTTTTTCTTACCGCGACGAACAATGCTAAAGGCATCCTCTAGACGATCCTTTGCATCGACTACATATTCTAAATCCGTCACTTTTTCACCATTGACACTAATTGCACCATTCGAAACGTCCTCACGTGCCTGACGTTTCGATGATGAGATACCAGCTTCTACAAGAAGGTCCACAATATTTTTATCTTCTTTTGCCATTTCAATAGAAGGAACATCTTTAAAGGCATCCTTCATTTCTTCAGCCGAAAGTGCTTTTAAATCGCCTGAAAATAAAGCTGCTGTAATGCGAATAGCTTGCTCTAACGCCGCTTGACCATGAATTAATCGTGTCATTTCCTCAGCAAGTGATTTTTGAGCCTTACGTAAATGTGGCTCTTCTTCTACAGAAACAGCTAATGATTCAATCTCTTCACGAGTAAGGAAAGTGAATATTTTCAAGTATTTGATGACATCTGCATCAGCAGCATTGATCCAAAATTGATAGAATTCATATGGAGATGTTTTCTTACCATCTAACCAAACAGCACCACCAGCTGTTTTACCAAATTTCGTACCATCTGCTTTCGTTACTAATGGAATCGTAATCCCAAAGGCTTTAGTTTCTTCTTCATGTGTCTTACGAATAACCTCTAAACCTGTTGTAATATTACCCCATTGGTCAGAGCCACCTACTTGAATACGACAATTGTAGTGGTTGTATAAATGATTGTAATCAATCCCTTGAATTAATGTATAAGCAAACTCTGTGAAAGATATCCCCGTGTCAAGACGAGAAGCAATTGTATCTTTTGCCAACATGTAGTTAACATTAATTAATTTCCCATAATCACGTAAAAATTCAATCGTATTTATATTGCCAATCCAGTCACGATTGTTCACAAGCTGAGCGCCATTACCATCTTCAGCAAAGTCAAAAATTCGTTCTAGTTGACCGCGAATCCCTTGAACATTTTTATCGATTTGCTCCACAGTTTGTAATTGACGCTCTTCTGAACGACCTGATGGATCTCCAATCATGCCTGTAGCCCCACCCACAAGTAAAATTGGACGGTGACCAGCTTTTTGGAAGCGACGTAATGTTAAAAGCGGGACAATATGCCCGATATGCATAGAATCTGCTGTTGGATCAACACCACAGTATAAAGAGACGGACTGTTCTTCTAATAGTTTTGCCATACCATCAGCATCGGTTTGTTGGTATAGCAGCCCACGCCATTCTAAATCTTGTAATAATTCGTTTGTCATGATGATTCCTCCTAATTGATTGAAATTCGCTACGTGCATGGACAAGTTCATGAAATAAAAAAATCCCTACACGCAAACAATTGCATGCAGGGACGTTAAATTGTAAATTAACGCGGTACCACCCGGCTTGAAGATGTCATCCACCTTCCACTTCATTCAACCGCCTTTATCGCAGGCGCGCACGTCTAAGCTCCAAGCACGTAATTCGTCTCTACATTATGACCAGTTTTCACCAACCACTGGCTCTCTAAACAGGGAATATAGAAACTACTCCAAACTCTTCATCACTAGAAAACTATAAACATTATTCTATACGAATCTATTTCAAAGTCAATAACTATGTTCGAGCTAAAACAATATGTGCTATAATAAACAAGATTTTAGGAGGTCGATACATTGAAGGATTGGATTGAAAAAATCAATGCAAAGATCGATACATTAATTGAACAAAAATGGATGAAGAAATTACGTATTTCAGGTAGCGTTACCTGGAACTTATTTTTACTATTTTTAGTCTTTGCATTGGTTGGCACTGTATTTGTCGGTTCAGTAGGAGCTGGTTATTTCGCTTCTCTTGTAAAAGAAGAGCCTTTACGCTCAAAAGATGAATTGCGAGATCAAATTTTTAGCTATGAAGAAACAAGTGAAATTTATTTTGCCAACGATATTTATATCGGAAAATTACGGACAGATTTAGATCGCCGCGAAACTTCACTAAAAAATGTTGCACCAGATGTTATTAATGCAGTACTGGCAACAGAAGATGAGTATTTCCGTGAACATAACGGCATTGTACCAAAAGCGGTTGTACGAGGCTTATTACAAGATGTTACGAATTCTGCTACACAGACAGGTGGCTCTACCCTTACGCAACAACTTATTAAAAACCAAGTATTAACCAATGAAGTTTCCTATGAACGTAAAGCAAAAGAAATTTTACTTGCTATGCGTTTAGAGCATTTTATGACAAAGGAAGAAATATTAGAGGCTTATTTAAATATTATTCCATACGGTCGTAACTCTTCAGGGCGAAATATTGCAGGCGTAGAAACAGCCGCAGAAGGAATCTTTGGTGTCAAAGCTAAGGATTTATCACTTGCGCAAGCAGCTTACATCGCTGGTATTCCTCAGGCGCCATTTGCTTACACACCTTTTACAAATACGGGTGAACTGAAAAGTGAGGAAGCTTTAAAACCAGGTATTGATCGTATGAAAACAGTTCTTTATCGTATGAAAGAAGCTGGTTATATTGACGATGCTCAATATAAAGAAACACTGAATTATGATATTGCTGCTGACTTCCGTGGTCCAGAAATGCGAGCGGAGGATCGTTATCCATGGCTTACATATGAGCTTGAGAGCCGCGCAAAAGATATTATTGCAGAAAAACTCGCAGAAGATGACGGTATTGACCCAGAGCGATTAAAAACAGAAAAAAAATTAAAAGATAAATATAAAATCTTAGCAGATCGAGATGTTCGCTCAAAAGGTTATCGTATTTATTCAACCATTAACAAAGATATGTATGATGCCATGCAAAAAGCTGCTAAGGACTTCCAATATTACGGCCACACATATACTGGTAAAGGGAAAGACCCTGTAACCGGTGAGGAAGTTGATATCGAAATGCCCGTACAAGTGGGCAGTATTTTAATGGAGAATACGACAGGTCGCATTTTAAGTTTTGTAGGTGGTCGAGACTTTAATACAACTCAAGTTAACCATGCAACACAAGCTTATCGTTCAAATGGTTCTACGATGAAACCATTACTTGTATACGCACCTGCTATTGAGTATGGCGTAATTGGTGCAGGTAGCCCACTCGTTGACGTAAAATTCTCAATTGGTTCATGGAGCCCAAGTAACTATATTACTAGTGATGAGCGAGGACTTATTCCGGCGCGTGAAGCTTTAGCAGATTCTCAAAACATATCAGCGTTACGTTTATATAATGATATTATTAACAAACGACCAGCTGATCTATTAGTAAAAATGGGATTCACAAAATTACACCCCGATGATTTCACTAACCTTGCAACCGGTATCGGTGCTTTAAGTGAGGGGACTACTGTAGAAGAGAATACGAATGCCTTTGCTACTTTTGCAAATGGTGGTCAATTCATTGATGCTTATATGATTGATCGAATTGAAGATCAAGAAGGAAATATTATTTACAAACACGAAGTAGAACCCGTCCAAGTATTTAGTCCAGAAACATCTTATATTGTGACAGATATGCTACGTGACGTATTAACAAAAGGAACAGGAACTCTTGCTCGTAATACATTAAAATTCTCTTCTGATTTCGCTGCTAAAACAGGGACTTCTCAAGAGTATAAAGATGTTTGGTTAGTTGGCTATAACCCTAATGTATCTCTAGGTGTTTGGATGGGTTACGACCAACCTCGTACGTTGTACGCATTTAATAATACGTACCTACAGCCAAGTGTTCGTGTCAATAAATTATGGGGTACTTTAATGAATTCCGTTTACGATGTGGCTCCTGAGTTTATTGACCCACCAACAAGCTTTAAGGCACCTAAAAATGTGGTGACCGCTTCATTCTGCGGAATTTCTGGAATGGCACCTTCTGCTGCCTGTGCAGATGCAGGTTTAGTTCGTTCAGACTTATTTAATGCGAAAGTATTTTTACCTTCACAACCAGATGATAGCTTAGCTGCTTCAAGTGTTGTAACGATTAAAGGAAAAACTTATAATGCATTACCTAGTACACCAGCTGAATTTGTCAAATCAGGTGGCGCAGGTATTAATCAGGCGTTTATTAAACGTATGTTAGGCCGTCTTGGCGGTAACCCAGCAAGTTTATTACCGAAAAATTCAACTTTAACCAATTCATCTGTTTCGGCCGTTGATTTCCCTGCGGATGGAAGTGCACCTGCAGCAGTAACAGCATCCGTAAATGGCTCAACTTTATCTTGGACAGAGTCATCAAACGATGTAGTTGGCTATCGGATTTACAATGTTACAAACGGTGCCAACACATTAGTAACTTCTGTTCTTGAATCTACACAAAGTATAACGGTCGCTAGTGGACAGGCCTATGTTGTAGTGGCTGTAGATATTACTGGCTTAGTGTCACCACATTCTAATGTAGCCTCTACTGGTGGTAGTGAAAATGAACCTGATCCAGAGGATAATGGTCAAGAAACAATTCCACCTACAACACCGCCTACAAATGGCAATGGGTCTGGTAATAATGGTAACGGTTCTAACAATGGGAATGGATCTGGTGGCAATGGCAACGGCTCTAACAACGGGAATGGATCTGGTGGCAACGGCAACGGCTCCAACAACGGGAATGAATCTGGTGGCAATGGCAACGGCTCCAACAATGGGGATGGATCTGGTGGTAACGGATCAGGTCAACCTGAAGATGGCTCAAATGGAGGAGACAACGGCAATACAACTCCCCCTGAAACATCAAGGCGATAATCAGTTTCATTTTCTGTGTCAAACAGGCTTACTACAATTCACTTTTGATTTGTAGTAAGTCTATTTTTTTGTCATTATTAAGAAGACTACTATTTTGAAGGAGAGGAAAAATATGAACATTTTAGTTTTAGGGGGCACACGTTTTTTCGGAAAAAAATTAGTGGAACTTTGCATTGAGAATGGACATGTTGTAACGATTTTAACACGCGGTCAAAGCGGCAATCCTTTTGGAACAGCTGTCAAACAATTAATTGTTAATCGGGATGATCGTGACGCATTAGAAAATGCTCTCGCCCATACAACGTGGGATATTGTTTATGATAATATATGCTACTCTCCTAACGAGGCACATACCATTTGTGAGCTTTTAAAAGGGAAAACGAAAAAACTTGTCTTTACTTCAACTCTTTCAACCTATGAAGTTGATGGCAAGATGAAAAAGGAAGAAGATTTCGATCCTTATCATTATCAAATTCTCATGGGGGATCGAAATGAATTTTCCTACGGAGAAGGAAAAAGACAGGCAGAGGCTGTATTGTTTAAAGAGGCTTCATTCCCAGTTGTTGCTGTACGTTTCCCAATTGTCATGGGTGAACATGATTACACACGTCGTTTGCATTTTCATGTTGAACGTATTTTACACGATCAGCCAATCTCCTTACCGAATATCGATGCGCAGATGAGCTATATTACAGATGAGGAAGCAGCTAATTTCTTATATTTTGCAGGCATGACACCTATAGAAGGACCATACAATGCTACAGCATCTGGTGCCATGTCATTGAAGGAACTCCTTGCGTTAATTGAAGAAAAGAGTGGGAAGCGCGCAAAAATTTCACTTGTTGGTGGCGATGAAGAATCACAATCACCATATGGTGTACCTGCTGACTGGTATATGACAAATGCGAAAGCAGAGAAAGCAGGATTTACATTTAGTCAACTTCATGATTGGTTGCCAAAACTAGTAAATACATTAGTAAAACAGCTTCAATAAAAAAGAAAGACAAAGAGTCTGCTAAATAAGCAGATTCTTTGTCAGTAAATTAATATAATATGGTCTTTAAAATGGCTACTGCTTCGTCTATCTCTTTCTTCGTTACAGTTAGTGGCGGCAATAGTCGAATAACATTTGGCCCTGCCCCTACTAATAAGAGACCCTTCTCTTCTGCAGCAGCAATATACGCGGCTACTTCTGTTTCACCACAGCCAATTCCAAGCATTAATCCCTTACCCTGAATGGTATAATTAGAAGGTAAATGCGCTTTTAGTTGTGCGACAAAATAGGCTGACTGTTCTTGTACTTGCTGTAAGAATGCTGGCTCAAATACATGACTTAAGACGGCCTGAGCTACATTCATTGCAAGTGGGTTTCCCCCAAATGTAGTGCCGTGTGTACCCGGACTAAAGGTTGCATAAAGCTCGGCAGTTCCTAGCATTGCCCCTACCGGAAAGCCACCACCTAAGCCTTTTGCTAATGTCACTATATGTGGCTTTAACACCGTTTGCTCAAACGCATAGCGTGTTCCTGTTCTTCCAATTCCAGTCTGTACTTCGTCAATAATGAGTAATATTCCCTTGTCCTCACATGCTTTTGCAATCGCGGTAGCGAATTCTAACGATACACAATTAACGCCACCTTCTCCTTGAATCATTTCCAGCATAATGGCTGCTACAGAGTCATCAATAGTAGCTTCTAGTGCGGCAGCGTCATTGAATGGTAAAATCGTAAATTTTTCAACGAGTGGTCCAAAGCCGTTATGTATTTTGCCTTGACCTGTTGCAGACATTGCTCCGAATGTGCGACCATGGAATGATTTTTCGAAAGTAATCATATGGTTTTTCCCTGTATGCTTTCGTGCTAACTTAATGGCCGCTTCATTTGCCTCCGCTCCACTATTACAGAAAAAAGCATGTGCAAAATGCGTATGAGCGATTAATTTTTTAGCCACGGTTTCCTGACCAGGGATATCAAAAAGGTTCGATATATGCCACAGCTTTTCACTTTGCTCTTGTAGTGCCTGCACAATGGCTGGATGCGCATGCCCCAGACTTGCTACTGCAATACCACTAGTAAAATCTAAATATTGTTTTCCTGTAGAATCCTCTACAACGGTGCCCTGCCCTTTGACAATTTGCGCACGACGTTTACCGTAGTTCCCGAATAACGCACTCATGTTATCATCTCCGCTATTATTTGAAATGGTCTTCTTTCAACATCTATACTTTTCATAAGCTCTTATTAGAACACTAGGTAGCATGAAGTTTATCGGAAGTGACAATCGTAGTGCCAATCAATGTCTCTCCCACAATTTGCACGGAAGGTATACCTGCACGTAAACAATCGATCGCTCCTTGTACTTTCGGAATCATCCCTCCATATAGATGCCCTTGTTCTATCCATTGATTAATGAGAGTGGGTGTTGCCATTGTTTGATATTCATCATAGACTCGAATACCACTTACATCTGTAACGAGTAATAAGCTATCTGCCCCTAAGGCTAATGCTATTTCACTTGCGACTGTATCGCCGTTAATGTTTAAAGCCTGACCTGCTTCACTTACTCCAACACAAGCAATAACGGGTACAATTCCCACTGACAATAAAGCTTCAAGTAAGGCTGTATGGATGGCTTTTACTGCTCCTACATAACCATAAACATCTTTATCTAAATAATCTGCCACCATTAATTGACCATCATAACCGTTTAGCCCAATGGCCTCGACGCCAGCACTTGTTAAGTCATGAACTAAAGCAGGGTTAACCTGCCCAATTAGAGTGGATTGGACAACATTCATAGCTGCCTCATTTGTCACACGTATACCATTTAATGTATGCGATTCTATGCCTCGAGCAGCTAATTCACGATTAATAGCTGGGCCCCCGCCATGAGTAATAATAAGCTCCACACCGCTATCTTGAAGCTTTTTAAAATGATAAAAAAAATCTTTATTTAAGCCCTCCAGTGTACTACCACCGAGCTTAATCACCATTCGTTTACGAGCGGTATGATGCGTTGATTTGGACGTAGTCATACGTTAAGTCACATCCCCAAGCATGCCCCTTACCTTCACCCATACCAAGAGACACATATATTTTCACTTCATGCATTTTTAAAATTTGTATTAATTCATCCTCTGAGAAAGGAATTGGTTCGCCGTTTTCTACCATTGTAGCGCCTCCAATTTGAATCGTAATTTTATCTGGGTCTACAGTGGCACCACTATACCCTACTGCTGCAATAATTCGTCCCCAGTTCGCATCACAGCCAAAAACAGCAGTCTTTACAAGTGGCGAGCCTACGACGGTCTTGGCGATTTTTCGTGCCTCTTCATCTGCAACTGCGCCAACAACTTCCACTTCAATGAGCTTAGTTGCCCCTTCTCCATCCTTGGCAATCATTTTTGCTAAATCTTCGGCTACCGTTTTCAATGTGTAATAGAAATTTAACCAATCTGGATGATCAGGTGTTAACGTCTTATTTCCTGCGAAGCCGTTCGCCAATACAACAACTGTGTCGTTTGTAGATGTATCCCCATCTACGGTAATGGCATTAAACGTGAGATTGGTAATATCGGATAATGCATTTTGTAATACATCAGATTCTATTTGGGCATCTGTCGTAATAAAGCCCAACATGGTTGCCATATTTGGTTCAATCATGCCTGAACCCTTCGCAACACCAGCGATAATGATTTCCTTGCCATCTACCGTTGTACTATAGCTTGTGTTCTTCATAACTGTATCTGTTGTTAAGATTGCCTGCGCAAAGTCAATAGCACTTTCTAAATGGTCCTTCGGTTCTAGCTGTTGAATACCATTTACTACTGGCTCCAGCTTCATCATTTCGCCAATGACGCCCGTTGAACAAACTCCCACCAATTCAGGCGCAATCCCTAATTTTTCAGCCACTTGCGCCTGCATTGTTTGGGCATCCTTAACGCCTTGCTTCCCTGTACAAGCATTGGCATTGCCCGAATTCACGATTATCGCCTGCATTTTTTTTGTTGTGTAAACAACTTCCTTTGTTACTTTTAACGGGGCTGCCTGCACAGCATTTGTTGTAAAAACACCAGCAACACTAGCTGGTACCTCACTTACTAAAATGGCTAAATCTTTCTTCTTATGTTTTAAGCCACAATGTAACCCAGCTGCCTTAAAGCCTTTTGGTGAAACGATATTTTTACTTGATAACTTTTTCATTACATTTATTGATGTAGTAACTGTCATCCATAATTCCTCCTTATTTTTCATCAAACTAAACATAAAAACTGTTAAATAAAGAACGGTACGACATCAAGACCTGTCGTTTGTGGTAGGTCAAATTGTACATTCATATTTTGGATAGCTTGCCCTGCAGCCCCTTTGACTAGATTGTCAATCACACTTACAATCGTGGCACGATTTGTACGAGAATCTACTTTCACCAAAATATCGCAATAATTGGACCCCTTAACACGATTAGTTCCTAAGCTAGTAGCATCTGTAACCATTCGAACAAATGGATGCTTTTCATACGTCTCCTGCAAGCAACCAACCAACTGAGCCTCTGTAACGCCTGCCATTACTGGCGCATAGGATGTCGCTAAAATCCCTCTTGTCATAGGTACTAAATGAGTATTGAAAGTAATGTTTGTTTCAGTATGAGCAAATACGGATAATGCCTGTTCTATTTCTGGTATATGTTGATGTGTATTTACTTTATAGATAGAGAAGTTCTCATTCGCCTCGCTAAAATGAGTAGTTTGTGACGGCTTATTACCAGCTCCTGAGATGCCACTTTTCGCATCAATTACTAAAAAGCTCGGATCAATTAATCGTTCCTTCACTAGCGGTAGTAATGATAATAACACCGCTGTTGGGTAACAACCTGGGTTAGCAATAAGAGTAGCCTGTCGAATATGCTCTGAATTCCATTCAGTTAAACCATAAACACTTTGCTGAACCGTATCAAATGGTGCTGCTTGTTTGCCATACCACGCTTCATAGCTTGCAAGATTTTTTAACCGGTAATCACCAGACAAATCTATAAATTTCGGACCCGTGTTAACCATTGATGGTAATAACTTACTTGTTACGCCAGATGGTGTACTTGTAAAAACTACATCAAATTCCGCTAAAGTATCTTCCTCTATTTTCTGTAATGGCCTATCAATAATCGTCATAAGATGACCAAATTTTGAAGAAAAAAGAACTCCTTCCTCTGAAGAAGTAAATAACGCTAGCTGCTCTACAGCTGGATGATTATGTAAAAACCGAATAAGCTCTAGTCCACCATAACCTGTTGCTCCTACAATTCCTACTTTCAATGCACTCACCTCTGAAATAAGTTAAAAATAGTATACGTCTGCATAAATATTAAGTCAACTGAATTTTTATTTAATTCTATATTTTTTACGCATTTAAATACTTCTCGTTAATACAGCTCTTAAGCATTGTAAATGCAGAAAAAAGAAGGTAAGCATTCACTCGATTGATGAAAGAATGCTTGCCTTCTTTTTATGCATATGTTGTATAAATATCAATTGATGTTCTTTACTTTATCAGTCTTCCATCGTCGATAGGTCACCCGTAGGTAAATTTAACTCCCATGCCTTCAATACACGACGCATAATCTTACCACTGCGTGTTTTTGGTAGTTTTTCCTTAAAATCAATTTCACGTGGTGCTGCATGAGCCGATAACCCTTTTTTAACAAAATCTCTTATATCCTCAATTAATCGTTCGGAAGGTTCTACTCCTTCTCGTAAGGATACAAAGGCTTTGATGATTTCCCCTCGTACTGGGTCTGGTTTTCCAATGACTCCTGCTTCAACAATATCTGGATGCTCCAATAGCTTGCTTTCCACTTCGAATGGTCCCACACGCTCTCCGGCCGTCATAATGACATCATCCACTCGACCTTGGAACCAAAAGTATCCGTCATCATCCATATAGGCAGAATCTCCAGATACATACCATTTCCCTTTTAAGAAATAAGATTCATAGCGCTCTGGATTGCCCCAAATTTGACGCATCATAGCTGGCCACCCCCGTTGAATAGCTAAATTCCCCATTGTAAACGGTGGTACTTCGTTGCCAGCATCATCTACAATCGTCGCATGAATACCTGGAAGTGGTTTTCCCATTGAGCCTGGCTTAATATCCATCGAAGGATAATTACAAATCATATGCGCTCCTGTTTCTGTCATCCACCATGTATCATGGATTCGATGACCTAATTCTTCTACTCCCCAGCGAATCACTTCGGGGTTCAATGGTTCACCGACAGATAGCACATGACGCAAAGATGATAGATCATAGCTTTCAAGCAAGCCACTCCCTGCCCCCATCAGCATACGGAATGCAGTTGGTGCACTATACCATACCGTAACACCATAATCTTCAATGGCTTGATACCATGCCTGCGGTGAGAATCTTCCCCCAACAATCACCATTGTTACCCCATTTAACCATGGACCAAAAATACCATAGGCTGTTCCTGTCACCCATCCTGGATCAGCAGTACACCAATAAATATCATCTTCACGTAAATCAAGAACCCATTGCGTAGATTGGTATTGTTGAAGCATTGCATAATGAACATGTAGCACTCCTTTTGGCGCACCAGTTGATCCAGAAGTATAGTGAAGAATCATCCCATCTTCCTGATCTACCCACTCTATATCAAATTGAGCTGAAGCCCTTTTTAATCGTTGATTAAAGTCTAGAATTTGTGATGTTTCTTCAATATCTTCACCTATTAAAAGGACATGCTCTAGGTGAGGTAATTTAGCTATAGGTACACGTTCAAGTAACGCCGGTGTCGTAACCAATACTTTTGCCTCACTATCTGCTAGCCGATCATACACAGCACCTTCCATAAAAGCTTCAAATAATGGTCCAACAATAACACCCATTTTCAACGCACCTAATAATGAAAAATAGAGCTCAGGCGACCGTGGCATAAAAATAAATAAACGATCACCTTTTTGTAGATTAGTAGCTGTTTTAAGAACGTTAGCAGCCTTGTTTGTTAACCTTTTCATTTCATTAAATGAATACGCCTCTTTCCGTTTACCATCATTAAAATAAAGAGCAACTTTATTTTTACGATGTGTTTCAGTATGGCGATCGATTGCCTCATACGCCATATTCACTAAACCTGTCTCGTACCAACTAAATGCTTTTTCTGTATCAGCCCAATTATGAGACTTTGCCACTTCTTCATAATTCATTAACTGGTGCTGACCAGCTAAAGCCGTTAACTTCTCCTTCATTTTCATCCCCATGAAACTACCCCTTTCTTTACGTTTGCTTCAAACTGTTCATTTGCTATTTTCAACAATCCCCTCTGCTGAAATAATAAATTTACGTTCTAAGCAACATATTTACCTAGCTTTTGTTATATAACAGTTTACTGCATCAGAAATGTCCTAACTCTTAATTACGCTACTTTTATCTGTTAAATAACAGAAGCGATATATTATATTTTACACGAATCCAAGGAGATTGTCTTAATATTTTCACTTTTCCAAAAATACAGGTATATTTTGCAAAAATAAGCGTTTTTACGCACGAAATCAGCTATAATGGAATTATTAAACTCAGGTGGTGTCATTATGGAACATAAAAAAACTTTTTTTTCTGTCAAAAGGGAAACTAAGCATGGTACTGTGTATGTGGAAGGACCTGTGCCTCCAGAAAAATTAGCTACATATTCTTTCCATGAAGGCTTGGTTGCCTTTAGACCTCCAAAACAGCAACAACAAGCTATTATTGAAATTGCGGGGCTTCCTGAAGGACGTATAGTTATTATTCGAAACGAAGATATTATTGTAGGCTATGTGACCTATCTTTATCCTGATCCACTTGAACGATGGGCAGAGGATCGAATTGATGACATGATTGAATTAGGTGCCATTGAAGTGATTCCTGACTATCGCGGAACAGGTTCAGGAAAGGCATTACTAGCCGTTTCATTTATGGGTGATGAAATGGAGGATTATCTGGTGATAACTACCGAATATTATTGGCATTGGGATTTAAAGGGGACCGGCTTAAATGTTTGGGACTACCGCAAAATGATGGAGAAGATGATGAGCTCTGTCGGATTTGAATATTTTGCTACGGATGATCCAGAAATCACATCACACCCAGCTAATTGTTTAATGGCGCGCGAAGGTAAGCGCGTGCCTCCTGAGACCATCGAAAGATTTGATAGACTTCGTTTTAGAAATCGTTTCATGTATTAAAACCAATGCAAAGGGGATACGTATATGATCGTAGAAGAAATTATGAATGAAGAACCTTACACATTAGCTCCTACCAATACCGTGTTGGAGGCACTAAAGCTAATGCGTGACAAAAAAGTTCGCCATTTACCTGTTATAGATGAGGAACGTCACGTTATAGGAGTGATTACAGAACGAGACATTAAAGAAGTTTTGCCCTCCTCTTTACAAGATGAACCTAATTCTCCTGTTTTTCATGCAAAAGTAGAAGAAATAATGGTCAAAGATCCGCTTGTTGGTCATCCACTTGATTTTGTTGAAGAAGTCGCTCTTACCTTCTATGAATCTAAAGTAGGGTGTTTACCTATTGTCTCTGGAGGGAAATTAGTAGGAATTGTTACTACAACGGATTTACTCTATACATATATAGAGCTGACCGGCGGAACGGAACCTGGCTCAAAAATTGAAATTCGAGTAGCTGACACGCCAGGTGTTTTATTTGAAATAACAAAGATATTTCATCATCATCATGCCAATGTCCAAAGCGTCTTAGTTTATCCTGATTCTGAAAATACGCAAAATAAAATTTTAAGCGTCCGAGTAAAAACACTGAATCCTTTAGCTATGATTCAAGACCTTCGCAAAGAAGGCTTTGATGTACTATGGCCTAATTTGCCAGGTGTTTCGTTATAATGAAAAAGGCTGTATTCATTTACTCGCCAGAACAACTCGGATATAAATTTTCAGATTCACATCCTTTTAATCATAAACGCTTGACGCTAACGATGGATTTACTAAAAAATATAGATGGACTTGATGATGTAGACATTATTCCCGCTCGTGTTGCAACAGAAGAGGAGCTACTGCTTGCCCATGACCCTAAGTATATTGATATTGTGAAGAGGGCAGGTCATGGTGAATTATCGGTAGCCCAATGTGAAAGCTATGGTATCGGCACTGAAGACACACCGATTTTTGAAAATATGCATGAAGCAAGTGCCCAACTAGTCGGTGGGACGTTAACTGCCGTTGATTATGTAATGGAAGGTAAAGCTGAGCATGCTCTCAATCTTGGAGGAGGGCTACATCACGGTTTTCGTGGTCGCGCATCAGGATTTTGTATTTACAATGATAGTACGGTTGCGATTCGATATTTACAGGAAAAATATAATGCCCGTGTACTATATGTTGATACAGACGCACATCATGGGGACGGAGTACAATGGAGCTTTTACGAGGACCCAAATGTTTGTACATTGTCTATTCACGAAACAGGACGCTATCTATTTCCTGGAACTGGAAATATTACCGAAAGAGGCAACGGACAAGGATATGGTACCTCCTTTAATTTCCCTATGGATGCTTTTACAGAGGATGAAAGTTTCCTAGAAATCTATGAACAATCCATGAGAGAGGTTTTCGAATATTTCAAGCCAGATGTTGTACTCACACAAAATGGAGCAGATGCCCATTTTTTTGATCCTTTGACACACCTTCATGGCACAATGAATATATATCGTGAAATCCCAAAGCTCGCACATCAATTAGCCCATGAATATTGCGATGGTAAGTGGATTGCAGTGGGTGGAGGAGGCTATGATATATGGCGAGTAGTTCCACGTGCTTGGTCCCTACTTTGGTTAGAAATGACTGACCAAGCTTTACCAACTGGACCTCTCCCACAGGCATGGCTTGACCAATGGCAACCCGAAGCTCCCGTACCTTTTATTCCAACTTGGGAGGACCCAATTCCTCTGTATGAGCCCATTCCAAGGAAGGCAGAAATAGAGGAAAAAAATGCTCAAATGTTAGCAAAAGCACTACACCTTATTCGAAATGAAAAACGAGATTAGCACTTTTCCTCACGATTTTCGTGGGGTTTTTTCATTGGTTTGCAGCCAGATCTCCCTGCTTTGGTCATTTTATCATGCCTCTTTCCCGCTCCATTTTAAATTAAAAAACACGCAAATCCTTGATAAGATTTACGTGTTCCTACTTATTATTTACTTTTAACAGATTGTCGATGTTCAATACGATGTGGTAAAATCACTGCCTCATCCTCGACAGGCTCCTTACTCATCAATTTAGTAAGTAAGCGCATAGCAACAGCACCAATGTCGTACAGGGGTAATGCAACACTTGTTAGTTGTGGACGAACCATTCGTGCTAGCTTAGAATTCTCAAAGCTAATTACTTCGATATCCTCTGGAACATTTTTACCAGCATCTTGTGCACCATGAATTAAACCAATTGCCAATTCATCACTACCCGCAAAATAGGCTGTAGGTGGCTGTTCAAGCACTGATAAAATCTCCCAAGCTTCTAAGCCCATGTCATAGCTTGATTCTTCAGCAGCAATTAATGCTTCATCTATTGGCAAGCCAGCATCCTGTAATGCTTTCTTATAGGCTGCTAGCTTGAATTTTCCGTTAATTGTATACGAAAGTGGACCTGTTACGAAGCCAATGCGCGTATGTCCATTTTGAATGAGTAAAGATATCGCTTCATAAGCCGCTTGGAAATAGTCTATATTGACCGTAGCTATTGTTTGCGATTCATCTACAGAGCCTGCTAGTACAATCGGGACTGGTGAATGATCCATTGTTTGTTGCATCTTTTCTGTTACTTCATCACTCATCATCACAATACCATCTACTTGTTTCCCAAGCATAGTATCAAGTAACTGTAACTCTTTATCTTCATGTTGATCTGAGTTGGCTAAAATAATATTATAACGGTACATTGTGGCTATATCCTCTACACCACGAGCCAGCTCTGCATAAACATTGTTTGCAATATCTGGGATAATCACGCCAACTGTTGTTGTTTTCTTACTTGCTAATCCACGCGCTACTGCGTTTGGACGGTATTCCAATCGTTCAATTACTTCTAGTACTTTTTTTCGTGTTGCTGGTTTTACGTTTTGATTGCCATTGACTACACGAGAGACGGTTGCCATAGAAACATTTGCTTCTCTTGCAACATCATAAATTGTAACAGTCATCGTACGTGCCTCCCTTTTTTCCTATTATAGCCTTATCATACGATAATTTTCATATTACTTTCAAGAAGAACTACGTAAAAACCAAGTACTAATAGTCCTATTCTAGACATTATTTTGTCACGATATAACAAACACCGCCTGCTAAAGTAAGCAAGCGGTGTGTGCTGTTAACAATTAAGCATGAATTTCATGATTTTTCATGAATTTTTGTAGTGTTTCATAGAATGCATCGAATGTTGGTATGTCCATTTGTTGTTGTGAATCAGAAAGTGCTACAGATGGATCTGGATGTACTTCTGCCATGACACCATCAGCACCGATTGCAATGGCTGCTTTGGCACATGGTAACAATAAATCACGACGACCTGTTGAGTGTGTTACATCTACGAATACTGGCAAATGCGTTTCTTGTTTTAACACTGGTACAGCAGAAATATCTAACGTATTACGAGTTGCTTTTTCATAAGTACGAATACCACGTTCACAAAGGATAATATTTTCATTTCCTTTAGACATAATGTATTCTGCTGCATGGATGAACTCATCAATTGTTGCAGCTAAACCTCGTTTTAGTAGGACTGGTTTATTAGTTGCACCTGCTGCTTTTAATAATTCAAAGTTTTGCATATTTCGTGCCCCGATTTGAATCACATCAATATAATCTAAGGCTTCCTCTAAATGACCTGGTGTCACAATTTCTGTAATCACACCTAAACCATATTCCTCAGACACACGTTTTAAGATTTTTAAGCCTTCTAATCCAAGACCTTGGAAGTCGTATGGAGAAGTACGTGGCTTATAGGCACCACCACGGATTAGCTTTTCACCTTTTGCTTTAATAGAAGCCGCTACTGCAGCTACTTGTTCATAAGATTCAACAGCACAAGGACCAAATACGAAAGATGGCTTCCCTTGACCAATTAACTCACCATTGATATTAATAACTGTATCTTCGGATTTTTTCTTACGAGATACAAGTAATTCTTTCTTTTTATCAGCTTCAAGCTGCTTTAAAGCTGTTTTAAAGATTTGTTTAAATATATAGTCTACCGTCATTTGGTTTAATGGACCTTGGTTGTGTTCTTTAATAAGATCAAGCATGTGTCTTTCACGCAGTGGATCATAGCGATTTACACCTTGTTTTTCTTTAATTTTACCGATTTCATCAACTACAGCTGCACGTTCGTTAATAAGACGAAGAATTTCTAAGTTTAATTCGTCGATTTGGCTACGTAAGCTTTCTAAATCTTTTTGGCTCATGCTTTCTTGCTCCTCTCCTCATGACAGACACTTTCAGAACTCTGAAATGTATGTTACATTTTTAGATAATAGCAATATTATAATCAATGTTGTTCAGAATGTCACGCATTTTTAATTTAGCGCTTCAACTCGCTAAATTGAAATTGAGATATAACGCGAAAGGAAGCGATTACATTGAGTTCTAAATTATTTGCACTTGATATTGGTACACGCTCAGTGGTCGGGATTATTCTTCAAGAAGAAAATGACCATTTTCACGTGGAAGATATAGTAGTGAAAGAGCATAAAGAACGTGCCATGGTAGATGGTCAAATACATAATGTCATGTATGTGGCAGAATTAATTAATACAATTAAATACGAACTTGAAGAGAAACATGGTCCTCTTACGAAAGTAAGTGTTGCGGCAGCGGGCCGATCCTTGAAAACTGAACAAGCTAGCGTAACGATTAATATACGTAATCGTCCTATTTTTACAGAAGAAGATATAAGCCGCTTAGAGCTCCAAGCAGTTCAACAAGCCCAACAACAACTTTTACAACATAAAGAAGATGCTAAAATAAGCCACTATTACTGCGTAGGCTACTCAGTTCTCTACTATCGCTTGGATGGTGAAGAAATTGGCAGCCTCTTAGATCAACAAGGGGATGAGGCACAAATTGAAGTCATTGCCACTTTCCTACCTCGTGTGGTAGTCGAATCACTAATTGCCGCTTTAAAACGAGCTGATTTAGAGATGGAAGCTTTGACATTAGAACCTATCGCAGCTATAAATGTCCTTATTCCTTCAACTATGCGTCGCTTAAATGTGGCTCTAGTCGATATAGGCGCAGGTACTTCTGATATTGCCATTACTGATAAAAGTACTGTTGTGGCCTATGGTATGGTTCCAACAGCAGGCGATGAAATAACAGAAGCTTTAAGTGACCATTATTTACTAGACTTCCCTGTTGCCGAAATAGCAAAACGTCAGCTCCAAACAGCAGAAGAAATATTGATTCAAGATATTCTTGGTTTTGATCAGTATTACCCAAAGACTGAAGTTTTATTAGCCATTGAACCTGCCGTCAAGCAGCTTGCCAAGTCCATTGGCGAAGAAATTTTACGACTCAATAACCGAGTGGCTCCAAAGGCTGTTATGCTTGTTGGAGGAGGTAGCTTAACACCTAACCTAACAACAGAACTTGGTCTAGTCCTAGATTTACCAGCAAACCGTATAGCTGTTAGAGGCATTGATGCTATTCAAAACCTGACGAAGGAAGAGCATATTAAAGCATCACCAGAGTTAGTTACGCCAATCGGTATTGCCATTGCAGCGAAAAAAATGCCCATCCAATATATGAGTTTAACTGTCAATAATCAGGTGGTCCGTCTTTTTGAGCTGAAAGAAATGACAGTTGCCGATGCTTTTTTAGCGGCCAATATCCGTGCTAAACAATTGTATGGAAAACCTGGCCACGGTTTATCTATTAGTGTCAATGGACAAGATATATTCATTCCTGGTGGTCATGGGCAGCCGGCTGAAATAGTAGTAAACGGACAACAGGCATCAACGAAAACATTGATTAAAACAGGCGATGCCATTCAGCTAGTGGAGGGACAAGATGGACAGCCAGCCACAGTAACGGTGAGAGATCTTATTGATAATGCTGCAATCAAGACCATTACTATCCAAAATACAAAATATGTAATTGAACCGAAAATTACAGTCAATCACTCTCCTGCATCCATTGATACTGTTTTAAATGATCGTGATAGCGTCGTTTTTGATATAGCGGAAACCATTGAGGAAATTTTCAAAGTTACAAATAATTGGGATTTATTAAAGCAATTTGAGTCTTATACCATTCATGTCGATGGACAGCCATTATTTTTACCTGAGTTTTCTTCTCCATTAATGATAAATGGAAAAACGGCAAAATTGAGCTATGCAGTGCAGGATGGCGATGTGATTAACTTTCAGCAGCAATCATTGCCAACTGTTCAGCGAATTGCGGACCAAATGAATCTTTTGCTGGAAGATAAAATGATCATTCATTTCCAAAATGAAGTAGTGGAGCTTTCCAAAACAGTACATGAAGCACTGGTCAATCAAATGATTGTATCTCCTCTTTCAACTGTACCGAATGGAGCCACTGTAATTTTTACAGAAAAAGATCGTAGTCCTTGGATCTATCAAGATGTATTTCGCTTTTCTAATTGGCAGCTCCCAAGCACATTCAAAGGAAACTTCACCATTTTAAGAAACGGTCAGCCTGCAAGTTTTGATACGGAAATTTTCGGTGGCGATCGACTTGAAATACTATTAGCCGAAACCCCTATCGTTTAAAAAAGGGATACGTTACACGACGATCATGTAACGTATCCCTTTTCGTTATGCATTATGCACGTACTTCTTCATTTGACTCTTTTGTTTCGTCTTTTTTCTCTTCTGCTTTGACTTCCTCGTTAGGAATAAAATCCTCTAGTGGTTCCTCGCCCTCAAAGGAAACCGTACCATCGTCAAAAACAGCAGGGGCCTTTGCCGTTTTTAAAGTTTTTACTTTCTCCACTAATTGTGTAGATTGTTCTTGAATTTGTTTAGAAAGTTGTACTGTTTTATCTTTTGCAGTTGTCGAGAAGTCTGCACTCTTATCTTTTAAATGAACAGCTTGTACAGCCACATCACTACGTAAATCTTTTCCTGATTTTGGAGCTAATAGTAGACCTGCTGCAGCACCTACAATTCCACCTACTAATGCGCCAATCACAAAATCTTTCATGTTTACACGCTCCTCTTCATAAATCGAGTCTTGCGGATGATAAAGCTGAGGCAATGAACTTTCAAGCTGTTTTTCCTTTACTTCATTAAAATTTGGCTTTTGTGTTGTCATGCAACAATTCCTCCCCATCATATTATCAATTTTGTCTGGACAGGTTGTCCATCTACTTTTTACAGAGGCATGTTCAATTTATGTCCAAGACTTTATTTTTATTCAGACAGTATCAAATACTTACTGAATAATTTTCACTATTTACGACCCCATTTTCTTTTTGGCTTTTCTACTTGTACCGTTTCAAAGCCATACACATCCTCAGATACAGATTCTTGCTCTATGATTTTGCGCTTTTTCCATTTATCAGCAATACCCATTGCAACATTGCTCCACTGTACTACTTGCGCAATTTTTTCTTCATTTTGTTCTACGCTTTTTGAAACAGAAGAAGTAATTTGCTGTACAGAATTATTTAAACCATTGACAGAATCACCAATACCTTTAACAGCTTGAACCACTGAATTTAACTGTTCAGATTTATGTTGAATATCCTCTGCTAAGCTATTTGTTTTGGTTAATAAAGAAGTCGTTTCACGTGTGACCCCTTCCATTTGTCCTTCAATACCTGATAATGTCCCAGATAAACTGCTTAAGATGGACTTGAGCGAGAATAATGTCATTCCTACACTCACACATAAAATTAAAAACCCGATTGCAGCGATAATGGCTGCAATATACAAAATCACTTCCATAAGTTGACCTCCTGCTAGTAAATTCTCTTTACTATTACTTTCCCTATCTTCGACAAAAAAAACGGAATTCCTGCTCAAATTTTAAAAAAACAGCTTAACCCCTACGGACTAAGCTGTTTCATCGTTTTTAAGCACGGCTTCAAAAGCATCTTGGAATTTATGAACATCTCCAGCACCCATAAATAAGAATACTGCACCTTGATGTTTTGTTAGTATATCAATTCCTTCAGTGGTAATCACTGCACTGCCCTCGATTAATGACGCCAAATCTTGAATAGAAAGTGCGCCTTGCGTTTCTCTTGCAGAGCCAAAAATATCACATAAATAGGCTGTATCTGCAAGGCTTAGACTATCTGCGAAATCTTGTAAAAAAGCTTGTGTACGTGTAAATGTATGTGGTTGGAATATAGCAACTAGCTCACGATCTGGGAACTTTTGTCGCGCTGATTGAATGGTAGCACGAATTTCCGTTGGATGATGGGCATAGTCATCTATTAATACATTATCCCCTATATCTGTTTCGGTAAAACGTCTTTTTACACCTTTATATGTGTGCAAACGATCTTGAATAATGTCAGGTGAAATTCCTTCATATTCACATAGAGTAATGACCGCTAATGTATTTAAAATCGCATGATCCCCAAATAATGGAATAAAGAAAGTGCTATAAAATTCATTGCGAACGAAAACATCAAATTTTGTACCTTCTGTCGTTTTTTCAACATTACGAGCTTCGAAATCATTCTCTGAACCAAATCCATAATAAACAACTGGTACTTTTGCTTGGATACGCTGAAGTTGTTCATCATCACCACATGCAATAATAGCTTTTTTTACTTGTAAAGCTAATGATTGAAAAGCAGAATAGACATCCTCTATATTTGCAAAGTAGTCTGGGTGATCAAAATCAATATTTGTCATTACCGCATAGTCAGGATTATATGCTAAGAAATGGCGTCGGTATTCACATGCCTCCATCACGAAGAAGTCAGCATTTGCATGACCAGCACCAGTACCATCACCGATTAAATAAGAAGTTGGTTTGTAACCACCTACCACATGTGCCATTAAACCTGTAGTTGAAGTTTTACCGTGGGCACCTGTTATGGCAATGGAAATATAGTTACCGATATATTCTCCTAAAAATTTATGGTAACGAATAATCTCTACTCCGATTTCTCGGGCACGAATTAATTCTGGATGATCATCAGGAAAAGCATTACCTGCAATTACAGTCATGCCTTCTTTAATATTATCTGCATTAAATGTAAAAATTGGAATATTACGTTCACGTAACGGCTGCTCCGTGAAGAAATATTTATCGACATCTGAGCCCTGTACTTGTTCACCAGCATCAAATAAGATTTGTGCAAGTGAACTCATGCCAGAACCTTTAATGCCTGTGAAATGAAAAACTGTCATTAATTAAACCCCCCGGGAATTTCAATATCCCATCTATCATCTATTAGGTGTATCGTATTATTTCACGAATGATTAGGTATTAATACCTTCACAAGTATTAAAAAATACGTACTATTCAACACATCTTGTCTATTATAGCACTTTTTATGCATAAGGATAGATGTGTAACTTTTCTAAAAAAACTAATTTCGACGTAAATTAGTTAATGTAGACGAAATCAAGGCAATTCTTATTCAAACATAGTAATTAAATCTTCTTCTGTAATGAAACTTTCACGCGGCTTACTACCTCTTGCCTCTGAGATAAAGCCATGTGATTCCAACATATCAATTAAACGAGCAGCACGATTATAGCCAATATGATATTTTCTTTGAATCAATGACGTAGAAGCTCCACCCTGTTCAAAAACAAAACGACAAACATCTTCAAATAAATCATCCTGTTCTGCGGATACCTCTGTTTTCTTCAATAGTTCCTCTTGATCAAAAATATAATCAGGCTCTCCTTGTTCACGAACATGCTCGATAATTGCTTCAATTTCATCATCTGTAACAAATGTTCCCTGGAGACGTACTGGTGCAGACATACCGTTACCTAAATATAGCATATCGCCTCGTCCAAGTAACCTTTCTGCTCCCTGCCCATCCAAAATTGTACGAGAATCAATTTGTGAAGATACTGCAAAGGCAATACGTGTAGGAATATTGGATTTAATTAATCCTGTAATAACGTCTACAGATGGTCTTTGTGTTGCAACAATTAAATGAATTCCACATGCACGTGCCTTTTGAGCAATACGGCAAATTGCCTCCTCTACATCTGCTGGAGACATCATCATTAAATCGGCCAACTCGTCAATAACAATTAAAATATATGGCAATTTCAGGCTATGTTCATTATTTTTATCTGCAATTGCATTATAACGCGTAATATCCCTTGCACCTGCATGCGCAAACAGTTGATATCGACGTTCCATCTCCTCTACAGCCCATTTAAGTGCTGCTGTTGCAGCCTTCACATCTGTGATTACAGGGCTTACTAAGTGTGGGATATGATTAAATGGCGCCAGTTCTACCATTTTAGGATCGATCAACATTAGTTTTAGTTCATGTGGTGCAGCTTTATATAATAAACTAACCAAAATAGAATTAATACAAACGGATTTACCCGAGCCTGTCGCACCAGCAATTAAACCGTGGGGCATTTTTCGTAAATCTAGTGTAACAGGCTTACCTGTTAGATCAAGACCTAAAGCTGCCTCTAACGGCGAATCTGATTCAAGGAAGGATGCGCTATTCGTCACTTCAGATAATCGTACAGCTCTTGATACTCGGTTTGGAATCTCAATACCAATCGAACTTTTCCCAGGGATCGGTGCTTGAATACGAATATCCTTTGCTGCTAAAGCAAGCTTTAAATCATCTGCTAAATTTCTAATCTTGCTTACTTTCGTACCGTGACTCACAGTAATTTCAAATTGAGTAACTGCAGGTCCCTGCATAATCGATTCAATTTGAGCAGAAACCTGGAAATAAGAAAGTGCTTCCACCAATGTATCACCCTGCTGCTCCATCCAATCTGTATCCTGTGTTTTTTCCTCTGGTGGCTCTAAATATTCGTCAGTAGGCTTTTGATAAACATGAACAGGTTTTGTTTTTTCCTCAACTGGTAGCTCCTGTTCTGCTTCTAAAACCTGTTGTTGGTTTTCCACAGGTTTAACTGGAGAATCCTCTACAATTTCAGGAAGAACTTCAGTAACTGAAATGACCTCTGCTTCTAGCTCTGTTGTTGCAGCAACTTCATCAGCATTAATTCTTTCAATTTCTATTGCATCATTCTCGGATACACTAGTCAAAGTTGTTACAGGAGCCATCGTAATAACCGCTACTGGACTTTCTGATTTAGTTTCTGTGTTAAAATCTCTGTCTTCTTCGTGTCGATGGCATTCAACATCTTCTTGACTACAAAAAGCAGATTGTGAATCACTTTCTTCCTCCAGCTGTGGTTCAACTAGCTGTATAGCATTTGAATCTATGCTCTCAGAAGGCGAGTGTTCCTCTTCTTTAGCTTCCGCCCCATCAATCAGCACATCTTCTACCGCTTCCGGATTACTTTCCACACGAATAGGTTGGACCATTTTCATTTGCTGTTGAATTCGCCATTTTTCTTTATCTGTTTTTAGCATTAGCACATTGAAAGGAATGCGACTTTTTTCTTCTTTTGGGATAGCATCTGATGATGATTGTTCATCAAGCTTCACCGGATGGTCCTCTTCATTACTCGGAGGCTGTACAACCGTTACCTCTCCAATATGAATGGTAGAATTTTCAATTTGGACTTGTTCCACAATCAATTCTTTAACATGAATCTCAGACTGATCTGCTGAAAGCTGTTGTATGGTTTGATCTTGCTTAGCAGCTTCCTTCACTTGATCTTCAAATGCCATGGCAAAAGGTGTGGTTTGTGGTACCACGATATCCGTGGGCGCACTGTCTGGTACATCCTTTTCTTCATCCAATACATCATCATCAAATGTAATAGGTTCAACAATCGGTTCATGGATTTCATGTTCGAATTCAACACGATGAGCTGTACTAGGCGGCTCTTTTTCTTCTAGTATATTTTCATTAGCCTCATTTGTTGTCGCTTCTTTTAATGGCTGATGAATTGTCAATAAATCAGAGGTCATCCTAGTTGTTTCTTGTGACTCATGTTCTTCTTTTCTTTTATCCAATAATTCATTAATAGGACTTGGTTTCGCAAACCCATAGACGGGTGAAGGTACGTCCGTTGGGATAAAGCGTTTACGATTTTCAAGAAAATCGCTATCTACTTTTTGAACTTTTTGTTCTTTCCACTCGAGTTTATCTTTTGGTACAGATGTAGTCTGAGGTATGATTGACTCTTCTCGATCTTGTGCATCTCGAAAAACTAAACTCGCTCTTGAACGATGTTCGTGTTGGACTGGTTGACTTTTCATTGTTGATTTTCTACCAGTGCGTTTTGAACGATTCGCTAACAAATCTCGAATCCCTGTAACATCTACATCGTAAACACTTGAATCAACGATATGTTGATTTAAATGCTTGGGTAAAGATAAATCCTCAATTTGCCCATAATAATCATCATTTTCTACCTGATCAAACATTTCTTTTTGGCGCGTTTGTGACACGACGCCTTCCTCATCATCGTCAATCAATGGGAAACGGAAAGTTTTTTGCTTAGTCATGGGTTGTTCTTGCTGCATATGTAGCTGTTCTGTTTGTTCCTCTTCGTAGTCCTCATAAAATTCTTCATACTCGTACTCATATTCATCTTTATTTAAAATTTTATTTATTTGTTTTTTAAACCAATTCACTTCATTTCACTCATTTCTCTTACACTTCATTTTTAGCATTGTCTAATTTTCTTCAAATCAAAATAGCTCAATGTCTATATCAAAAGCATACCATAAAAACGATCGCGAAACTTGCATTTAGAGGCTCATTCTACACAAAAAAATCGTTATGTTACTAGCATATTAGTAACATAACGATTTAGGGATTTTCACCTTGACCCATTGGATAATATCATGATAAAAAACTAAACTTTTAATAACTTTATTATCAAAAGATGTATTTATTATTTACCTGATGATTCAAATGCACTACCAACGATAGCATCCTCAGGCAAAACTAAGATTCCTTTTTCAGAAGGAGCATTCGGAATTGCTAGCTCACGTGCTGAACAAAGCATGCCAAATGAATCCACGCCTCTTAAATTCCCTTCTTTTATAAGCATTCCTGAAGGCATGACCGCACCAATTTTTGCAACAACCACCTTTTGTCCCGCCTCTACATTTGGTGCGCCACAAACAATTTGTAAAGTTTCATCTCCAACGTTTACAGAACAGATACTTAATTTATCAGCATTTGGATGCTTTTCTTTCGTTTCTACAAAACCTATGACAAACTTCGGAGAAAAGTCAACATCTAGGCTAATGCTAGCACCGTTCTTTTCGATTGCTGCAGCTAATTGTTCAACTAACACTGGTGTTACCTCAACTAATCCTTTTGCATCTGTTTGTATATATTGGCTCGCGTTAAATAAATTAAATGCTTTAATTTCACCAGTTTGAGCTTCTTTTAATATAGCAATATCCCCAGCACGTTCTACTGCTGTGTTCACGATAGACTCCGTTGCTAGTTGAACTAGTAATACATCTCCTACATGCTCTTTGTTGTAAAATACATTCATTGTTTTTCTTGCTCCTTTTTCACTCTGTTTTTTGCTAAGATAAAGATCGGTTCTAATTCCCCATCTTCATAAATAAAAGATAACGACGTGATCGGTACTGTACCGACTGCAAAGAAATGCATAGTCATCTGCGCTAATACATCATACCCTGTTTCATTCCGAATATCACCTATAATCAGCACATCTTGATGAGGCACAGACAATGTCATATCCCCCTCTATCTGAGTCCGCATATCTTTTAGAAAGCTCTCATTTAAAATTCGACTGGCATCATAGCCATCATTCATATTAACAAAATAAAAGATATTATCGGCGACCTCATCCTTTTTATAGGAAGTTGGTAATTGTTTTACTGAAAAACGTGCCATTTCACGAATTTGCTCTACACTTAATTGTAAAGCTTCTAGCATAGATTCATCGATAAAACGATAGGTTTTGCCTAAATCAAGCGCATAAAAGATGCGTGTTTCCGCTGTATGATCTGTTGTAATAAACGCATGGCCCTCTTTCGATGCTTGAGGATATGATGTGGCACGTATAACAGGATAAATTTGTGTAGTCATTTGAAAACCCTGTTCTTTTTCTTGTTCCATCGCATTAAAAGTTTGTGTAATCGTATACACAACTTCATCAATAGCTGCCTCTTGTTTATCATTGTATTTTGCTAAAATCCCAGGTAGTGAAAGCTCCATACCTTTTTCAATCGTTTTATGATTCAATCTTAATTTTTCGTGCTTTTTATCGAAATGAAAATCGTATTTCTCTGCGTTTAATCGTTTTTTTAAAAGCTCTACAAGTTGCTCTGATTTCAATTGCTTCATTCTTTCTCACATCCTGTCTTCAAAATGAAACGGTTCACATGTTTGTGAACCGTTTTGTTCAATCTTGTTTATTTACTTTATCTTAACCGAATGAACTATTTTCGTCATCTCTCGTAAATTATCTTCTATATGCTTTGCCTGAGAAATCGTGGTCATTTTCACGCCACCACTACTCACAATGAGCTCCATTTCATTCTCATCATCTGTTTTTAGTACCGCTGTAAAGCCAAAACGACCATCCTTATCATAAGTGGTTTCCTGAATGATTTTATCAGCTTCATTTTCTTTTAAAAGTTGATAATAAAGTTTACTATTTGGTGCCTCTCTATCGTTAATGAAAAGGATATAGCTTTCTTTTCCTTTTGAAATAACAATATTGTAAGCATCTGAACTATCTTCAACTTTAAAATTTGAAGGTAGGTAAAAATTAATATCTCCAATTTCCTCGGTATGTTCTTCAGGCTCTTCTGCAAAAACCGTTTCTGTGAATTGAAGCCCGTTGGCAATTTGCTCATCGATCGATTGATTGCAGCCAGAAAGCATCAGAAGTAACAGCGTCAGGCCAATAGCTTTTAGCCATTTATATGACATGTCTCTCTTCCTTTCTCTTTCACTACTAACTTTTTTCTATTTTAAAAAAATTATTAGGAAGATGCAACCTCTCCGCATACGCACCACTAATTCCATTTAACTATTTTTCGGGAAATGTGAACAAATATTGACCAACCAATAGTGATACAATATGCTCAAACATCATTTGTCGACTGACTAAACCTTGAGTGAAAATCCCTACTGCTCCAGCCCCCTGTCGAATATCTCTGCGCTGTGTATATTGCTCCATGAGTGGGCCAAGCTCTCCACCAGCTCTAATTTCCTGGGCAATTTCTTTTGGTAAAATAATTTGTGCACCTGCCGCTGTAAACGTTGTCCCATCAGAGACTGTTAATGCACCCCAATTACATACATACATCTCGCCTTCGATTTCAGTGACACCGCCTTCCAAGCCAAAGGATAATGATGCATCTGTTTTTAGCATGGCATTTTTGGCGCGGTTGATGGCACCTAATCTCGTTTCCTCATTCGACATAGGTTGATCTGACACTTCTGAAGCAGCTTTCACATATGTAAAGATTGTATCCACAAAATAATTTTGAGCAATAGCTTCAACTGCTTCAGTTTTCGCTTTATTAGTTGTTCCAATTGCTATTTTCATCAAACCCCTACTTTCTTTCCATAGAAAAAGATGCCTTTTACAGGCATCTTTCCAACTACTTATACATTAGCGCGAATAGACTCTAAAGTCGAACGATCTGCTTTTTTCACTAATTCAACAATTAATGCTTTAGCAGCAGCATAATCATCAATGTGAATGATAGACGCAGATGTGTGAATATAACGTGAGCAAACACCAATTACTGCACTTGGTACACCATCGTTCGCTGTATGTACTCGCCCAGCGTCAGTTCCACCCTGTGATACAAAGTATTGGTATGGAATATGGTTGGACTCGGCCGTATCTAAAATAAACTCTCTCATTCCACGATGTGTCACCATTGTACGGTCTAGAATACGAAGTAATGTTCCTTTACCAAGCTGTCCAAATTGATCTTTTTTACCTGAAGTATCATTTGCAGGTGATGCATCTAATGCAAAGAATAAATCTGGTTTAATCATGTTTGCTGACACTTGAGCACCACGTAAACCAACCTCTTCCATTACATTTGCGCCTGAATATAAATGAGATCCGAGCTTATCATTTTTGACTTCTTTCATTAATTCAATTGCTAAACCACAGCCATAACGGTTATCCCAAGCTTTGGCCATAATTTTTTTCGGATTGGCCATAGGTGTAAATGGACAAACAGGAATAATGGATTGTCCTGGACGAACCCCCATTGCTACCGCATCTTCCTTGTTGTCAGCGCCAATATCGATTAACATATTTTTTATATCCATGGGCTTAGAGCGCTCTGCATCCGTTAATAAATGCGGTGGAATAGATGCAATCACACCAGGGATAGCTCCATTTTTCGTATAGACTTCTACACGTTGTGCAAGCATAACCTGGCTCCACCAGCCACCTAACGTCTGGAAGCGGATCATGCCGTTATCAGTAATAGAAGTAACCATAAATGCTACTTCATCCATATGACCTGCAACTAAAATTTTTGGAGCATCCGCAACTTCACTATGCTTTACCCCAAAAATCCCCCCTAAATTGTCTTGAACGATTTCATCTGAATACTTTTCCAACTCAGATCGCATGAACGCGCGAACAGCGTGCTCATTACCAGGAGCACCTGGTAACTCTGTTAATGTTTTAAATAATTGCAATGTTTCCTCATTCATGTTGACTCTCTCCCCACGAAGTAGAATATTCTTCCTCGCCTATTGTAACATATTTATTTCCGAATTCGAAATATTGATACATTTCCTAAAACTGTTATCGTGTGAACGTGCATTCACTCTATAGGCTATGCTAAAATATAGGTACAGAAAAAGGAGGAAGATGTATGAAATTACGTGATTTTTTAATTGGTGTTGCAACTGGCTTAGCTGCCGCAGTCATTATTAAAGAAGCTAGTGAAAAAGTTTCTCCGTTCGTACCTGCAGGACAAGTACTTGAAAACATAAAAAAAGAATTTAAAAAGGATGCACCGATTGATGGTTCCTGGATTTTTATGAAAACAGAAGATTATACAAATGGTATCATTACTATTCCTGTCTATCGTGGAGGAATCTCACGTATGCATGAAGGTGACATGCAAACATTTGAATTTGCCGCTGATGCACGCTCAGGCGTTGTAGTTGAATTAACAGAGGTTTAGCGCTAAAAAAGAAGCAAAAGAAGCCATCTCCTTTTCAATTGAGATGGCTTCTCTTTATTATTCTGATAAACCTTTATTATTAAAGTATTTTTTATATTTACGATAGTAATTTAAGTTATTGAGTGTTAGCTTCACCCAACGCTTTGTATTCATATCTTCATTATAGTAAAGGGAGTTTGTGTATTTACCCTCGCTAATTAATTTTTTTGCCTCTAATTTAAGCTTTTCGTTCGATGCATATTTGAACAATACACCTTTTGGAATAATCATCCATAGATGTTTATCCTCCACATAAGTAACTTCTTGCTTAATGTTTAACATATGATCATCAGCAACATACTTCATTAAGTTATGGCCACTTGCCGTTACATAATAGCTGGAACGTCCATTACGTAAATTAATTTCAAACAGCTTGTACTGTTTATCACGAATATCGTATTTCATATCGAAATTGGCAAAGCCTGTATAGCCGATGTCCTCTAAGAAGAAACGTACTTGGTCCATTAATTCTTTATCGTATGTTGTTACGATAGCTGCATAACTGCCGATTCCTTCAGGTGAATGCTCTTCTAGAATAGGATTTCCTAGACACATTAGCTTCACTTTCCCGTCTTTGCCCACATAAGCATTAAGCACACGCATATAAGAATCATCACCAGGGATAAATTCTTGAATAATCATTGTATCTTGATAGCTTGAGCTATAAATCGCTTTTAAAATAGCTGTTTTTTCTGCCTCGTCATGCGCAACAAAAACTTTTTTCTTCCCTGGGAATTTACATGCCCAATATTCCACCGAATTTGACGCCTTTAAAATAATTGGATACTCGAATGGAGGTGTAAAATTTTCATAATTATCTGCTGTTACAGTCGTTGTCCCTGGATATTTAAAATCGTATTTATCACACATCTTGTAGAAATTCTCTTTAAGTAAAATTTCATCCATTAAAGATTCATCGATGTAAGGCACTGTGAAATGCTCCTGCAGCGCTGGCTTATTTTTAATAATAAGCTTAGCATAATCGTCACCACACGCTAAGAGCAATAGCTTTTGATCAGCATATTGTTTTGCAACTTGTGCAAGCGCAGGTGCAAATACATCCTGCTCATTTAAACGGTCGATTTCTTGAAACTCCAGGATATGGCTATCTTGTGTTGCTGTTAAATGAGAACGTCCTAAGACAAGTGGTTTAATTCCATATGCTTCATAAAATGCACGGGCCATCCCATATGCATTCATATCTGACCCTAGTAAAACTGGTAAAAATGGTTGTTCAGCTGCCATGTTTATTTCAACTCTCTTTTATATTTTAGTTTCGTGTTTAGTGTATCATATTTTCCATCATCTTCACGAACAAAAAAGCGAGGTATCGACATTTTCATGTCAACTACCTCGTCATTGTTAGAATGTAATAACAGCTTGTCTACTACGTTCGAGCTTAGCCTTGATTTCTTTCCCCGTTTCATCCCATTTAATCATACGATAATAGGCATCATGGTAGAAAATAAAGCCATAGTTATTGGCAAGAGCTTCTTTCATAAGACGTTCTTTCGCAAAAACACTAGTCATTGGATAGTCATCATAAGCTAAAACCCATAATGGATTTTGATGAGCATGTGTAGGCATAATGTCTGCCATATGCAAAAGTACTTCACCTTGTTGAGTAAGTTTGATTACAGCATGACCTTCACTATGACCACCTGTATGAATCATTTCAATTCCTGGAGCTACTTCCAACGTACCTTCATAGGTTTCAACTAAGTGCTGTACAGGCTCCCAATTTTCTTTCCAGTACGTATTTTTGGAGCGAATATTTGGGTTACGCATCTCGTCCCATTCAATTTTTGTTACGAAAATTTTAGCGTTTGGGAAAGTAGGCACAAGCACATCATCTTGCCACTGAGTTAAACCACCAGCATGATCAAAATGTAAATGTGTCATTAGCACCGCATGGATATCTGCTGTCGTTAAACCAAGCTCTTGTAAACTATCCGCTAACGAAGATTCTTCTGTTACACCAAAGTTTCTTAGCTGTTTTTCATTTAATTTGTTAAAGCCAACACCCGTATCAATAAGATAGTTTCTGCCCTCATATTGAACAAGAATTGGTTCCGTTGGTAATTCAATTTGATTTTTTTCGTTGACTGGATATTTGCGCGACCAAAGTGGTTTTGGGACAACTCCAAACATCGCACCACCATCTAGACACGTAACACCCCCGTTAAGCCATGATAATGACATATTGTGAAACTGTAACTGATCCATCCATATTCCCCCTACAATTTAGTGATAAATTGCGACTCTAAGCGGTAAATCGGCTGTCCTTTCGCAGAGAATTTCTGCTCATATTCAGTCATCACATTATCCTCTGGCATGTTTGCATGTAGGTCGAGTGATACATACTTTAATAACATACCATATTCAGATATACTGATTAACGAAAATTCAAACAAACCACGGTTATCCGTTTTAAAATGGATTTCCCCATTATCCACCAAAATCGACTCATATAATTTCAAAAAATCCCCATGCGTCAAACGTCTTTTGGCATGACGTGTTTTTGGCCAAGGATCTGAGAAATTCAAATACACACGTGCTACATCATTTTTATTAAAGAATTTATTTAAATCCGCGCCATTTACTTTAAGTAAACGTAAATTCGCTGGAGATTTTGCTTCTAGAACTTTCTCTAATGCACAAACGATTACACTATCATAAAGTTCGATCCCAATATAATTAATATCTGGATTTTGCAAAGCCATTCCCGTAACAAACTGTCCCTTCCCAGTACCAACTTCAATATGAATGGGGTTGTTATTTCCGAAAACAACCTGCCAATTTCCTTTAAAGTCTTCAGGATTCGGAACGATTACCTCTGGATGATTTGTAATCATTTCCTCTGCCCAAGGCTTGTTTCTTAATCTCACTGTTGTTCCTCATTTCTTTCTTATAAAATTATTGATTTTTTATAGTATAACGTATTCCTCTTACATTCGCATAAAATTATTGCGCAATGATATTATTTAAGAACTCTTTGTCGTAATGTTCCATGCCTTCTGTTGCACTGTACAGTGGATGGTAGTACCCTGATGGACACGTCCGCTATAATTACCATCCATATGACAATCAACCTTGTGATCATCATTCACGATAATATCGAAATGTTGTCCTTGTAAAAATGTGATTTCTTTAAACTTCGTATGCCTTTCAAAAAAAACAGTAACAAAAATAAGTAATAATTTTAGACGAGAAATATCATGGACAATTGTAATGTCCATTCGGCCATCATCTGCTTTTGCGGCTGGTGATATTTTCATACCTCCGCCGAAATAAGGCTGATTGCACATGGCGACAAACCATGCTCGTTGGAATTGCCACTCTTGATGATCAGAACGTATGGTGACGTTAAAACATTTAAAGCTAAATAAGCCTCTAATGACAGCAACAGCATACGATAGCTTACCCAATCCTAATTTATTGAGGTAAAATTTAAGGCGAGATGTATTAATCGATTTTGTGACATATGCATCAAAACCAATGCCAGCATTATTGACAAAGAATTCATCCCAGCTATCGCTGAGCTGAATGTTCCCTGCATCTATTTGTGTAAATGCCATGGTAGAAGCCATTACATAGTCCTCGATTTGCTGAGCATTGTAAAATGTAGGAAACGAGCGAGCAAAATCATTACCAGAGCCAGCACGAACCACACCCAGTACTAACAATTCATTATGTAGAACAGCACTAAACACCTCATGGATGGTACCATCTCCACCAACAACTATAAGTAACTTTCGATTCAGCTGTTGTAATACCCATTGTTTGGCAATCTCTCGTCCATGTCCTTCATATTCCGTAAAAGTCACTTGATAGTCTATCGTTAGGTGCTTTTGAAGTTGAGTCCAAACTTTCTTCCCTTTTCCGTTCCCGGCAGCTTCATTGACAATAAATAGAATCTGCATACTTAGTCCTCTGTTGTTTGTGATGCTTGCTGCCAAATATCTCGATTAAACGAAGTGGTTTGTACAGTATTTAAAATTGTTTGAGCCGCACGTATTTGCATATGCTTCATTGGAGAAGAAACCTTTCGCAAATGCTCCATCCATTCTCCGTAATTACGGCGATCAACAAAACGAACCCCATACGGTGAACCCGGATAATCAAAATAACCATTCCGCGTTAGTACAACTTTACGAATGGGCATATCTATGTTTTCTTCTTTAAATAATTGGGATAGTACCGACTCCATACGTGCTAAGTTTATCGTTGGATTCAAAACTTTTAAGTCCTTTGTTCCTACTTTTTTCATCCAAAAGCGATCACTGCCACCAACATATACAGCTTGATTTTCTGCTTCTAAAACGGTAATACAAATACACTCCGTCGGAGACATTAATACGACATCAAGCTCAATCGGTGCTTTTCTGATTTGTAGGATAGGATAATAAAACAACAAAAAATTATCTGGTAATGTTTGTAATAAAGTACGTAGTAACGAATCACGCATGAAGCGAGGATCTACATATGATTTTTCACGTAATGTTGAGCTAGCCCATTTCATTTGGAAATGGAAGAATTGATCAATAAACATACGCTTCAGTTCATGGATGGATTGTGGAGCATACACAATCTTAGGTTCAAATGTTAGTGTTGTTTCTTCTTCTGGAATAGTATCCTCACTACTTATGAGTTCGTTTGATATTTCGATATCTTCAACATCTTCTGTTTCTTTTTGTCGTCCAGTAAATATTTTTTTTATGAAGGAAAATCGCTCTTTTTCCTCTAAAGTATCCGCTTCTGTCTCATTATCAATATGTTGCCATTCGCTTATATCTTCGCCCAATTCCCATTGACGCTTAATACGGTCCCATTGGCTTTTCTTCAAGCGTACAAATTGTGTAGGATATCTTGCTAAGTCAATTTGATAGCGAGAAATATAATCTTGTATTTTTACTAATTGTGCCATGTAAAGGTCACTCCATTCTTACTTACCATCTCTTTAGTTCTCTTTTTTCTCGATCCCTTTTGTAAAAAAGAGTCTATGCATTCTTATGTATTCATTACATCGACATTTGCTCTACAAATTTCAATCTGTAAGATTATTCTACTATCCTTTTTATTTTACATGACGAGACCCAACATTACACCCATAAATAAAGAGAACTATCCATACAGATAGTTCTCTACAAGGTTCTTTTATTTGGTATTCATTGAAAGTGGTAATTTCGCTTCAAATGATTGCTGTAATTGACGAGTCCATTCACCGGGAACTCCAGCCCCAATTTGATTGCCGTCCACATCAATGACTGGCGTAACCTCAGAAGATACAGACGACACAATGATTTCATCCATTGTTAGTAAATCAGCTTTCGTCATTGGCTCTTCGATTACTGGTAAATTAATTTCTTCCGCACATTTTAAAATGACTTGACGTGTAATACCATTTAAGATGAAATTATTAGCTGGATGTGTATAAAGTTTTCCATCTTTAATTCCGTAAACATTAGCTGAAGAGCATTCTGTCACGATATCTCCGCGATGTAAGATCGCTTCATAACAACCTTTCTCCGCAGCTTCTTGTTTTGCTAATACTGCACCAAGCAAGTTTAAAGATTTAATGTCACAACGCAACCAACGAATATCCTCAACAAAAGTGGCTTTAACACCTTTTTCAAAGTTTTCATATGCACGTTCACCCGCTTTTACATTTCCAGTTAATACAGCAGGAATACTTGCATCCGGGAAAACGTGATTACGTGAATTAGCCCCACGAGTGATTTGAAAATAAACATGTCCTGTTTCTAGATTATTCTTTTCAATTAGCTCATGTAGTAACTTGTGTAAAACATCTTTTGTATAAGGGATAACAAGGCGAATTTTTTCGGCGCTCGCATAGAAACGATCAATGTGCTCTTGTGCTGTAAACATATTTCCGTTATAAACTTTAATTACTTCATAAATACCGTCACCAAACTGATAACCTCTGTCTTCTGGTGAGATTGCAATAGATCCTTCTTCAACAATTTGATCATTCCATAATGAATATGCCATTTTCCGTTCATCCTTTTCGTCTTTATGTTATTTTTTTCCCGCAAGCTCAACAATTGCTTCCGCATAAATAGCCGCTGCTTTTACAAGATTTTCAATCACTACAAACTCATCCGCCCGATGCGCCACATCCTGCTCCCCAGGGAATAGCATGCCAAAGGCCACGCCTTTTTTCAGCACACGTGCATACGTCCCACCACCTGTAGATAATAACGGTGTTTCTGTATCTCCTGATTGACGTCTATAAATAGCCGCTAATGTTTGGATAAATGGATCATCTGCACTGACATAATGGGGCTTGGAGTCGTCTTGAATATCTAATGAAAATCCTCTTTTTACAACTAAACGTTGAGCCTCCGTAATTTTTTCATCGAATGGATAGGACACAGAATAGCGCATACTAATCACTAAACTGCCACCTTTACTGACATCATAGCTAACAATGCCTGGATTTAATGTTGTCTGACCAGACATCGCATCCTCGAATTGCAACTCAAGCTGATGGCCATAATGATCCTGATAAAAAACATCTGCGATAAAGTCGACAAATTGCTTACTTGACTCAGTCGTCAACTCTTGTTGTAAAAACGCAGCAAGATAAACAGCTGCATTGATTCCTTTTTCTGGTTCCATTGCATGGGCTGCTTTACCTTTGATAGTTATTATATAGCGAGAGTCCTCCATTAATAAAGAGCCATCTAGCTGATTTTTGCTTAAGAATGTTTGAAAATTCTGTTCGAATTCCGCTGAGGCATGCTGAATTGAGGCTTCTGCCAAATCTGGTACCATATTTGGACGCTTTCCTGCATTAAATAATAGTAGTTGTTCTTTCGTTGCATCACCTACTTTATTTTGAGAGAACACAAGCTCTGCAATGCCTTTCTCAGCATTAATGAGCGGGAAATCTGCATCGGGGGCAAAACCGATTGACGGCATTTCCTCCTGTTTGAAATAGTGGTCGACACAGCGGAACCCTGTTTCTTCATCTGTACCAATAATCATTCGCACTCTTTTATCTAATTGAATACCTGCATCCTTGACAAGCTTCATGGCCATCCATGCCGCAACTGTAGGGCCTTTATCATCAATTGCACCACGTGCATACAGCCTACCATCAGCTACAGTACCGCTAAATGGCGGGTATGTCCAATCAGCTTCATCTCCAACTGGAACAACATCAACATGACATAAAATACCTAATAATTCTTCACCTGTACCCATTTCTATATGTCCAGCATAGTTATCAACATTTTTCGTTAGTAACCCTTCTTTTTGGCCTTTCGCAAGTAACCATTCAAGCGCTTGAAGTGGACCTTTACCAAAAGGTACCTCAGTAGTTTTCGTATCCTCATCAAGAACACTATTAATTTGCACAAGCTCCTGTAACTCTTGTACTAATTCATCTTGCCTTTCTTTTGCAGCCTGTAACCAATCCATACCATGTACCTCCTTCAAGTAGTAACATTATTCTACACCTTACAACATATATGACAATCCTCTTTCTGACAACTATTTTCAGTAACTTCTACTGACACTACCACATATAGCATGTTTTTCACGTATTCCCACAAAATACAGTGAAAATTTTATGTTTCTATTGTAAATTTCTCTTGCATTCACTAGAAAATCATGTAGTTTTTCTATATAATGAAGTTATCAGAATAATTGTTCTGACATAAAAATTAGAAAAGGGGATGTCTAAGGCAGCTACTTAATAGCCTAAGTGCACTCCGCACATATTGTCGTCCGCTAGTCTTTGCCAAGAGAATTAAGATGAAGGAGTGGTTCATTTAATGAAACCAACTACTGATCGAATGCTTAATCGTATTAAAGACGTGTACATGTTTATTTTAGACAAAGGAACCGTGTCTACACAGGATTTAGTCGAAGAGTTTAGTATCACTCCTCGCACCGTTCAAAGAGATTTGAACGTGTTAGCCTTTAACGATTTGGTGACGAGTCCAAGTCGAGGCAGATGGACAACGACGAAGAAAAAAGTAAAATTGACGTCTTAGTTTTACGTAGAATGCGTAAAGCATTGTGTATGGAAAAGAATGACCTTTCGTCGGGGTCATTCTTTTTTTGTTGTTAGAAGATTATTAGATAATTTTTATTGTATTGAATCGGCAGGGAAATAAGCTAACAAATTGAACGGTCTTCTACGTAGTAGCTCTGTCTCATTTTTCTCTTTTAAATGAAGTGTAGCTCGTTCAGTCATTTAGTTTATTTCACTGACGTGTATCTCTAGAGATTATTTTGACTATTTACAGTTGCTTAACAATCCGTTAAACTCGAAACATTCTAAATTGTTGAGAGGAGGGCTTTATATGAAACTGTCAAATTTGTTTCATCCATTAGTTTGGATTATTTTAGGTGGAACAGTTTTCACACGGATTGCAAGCTTTATGGCAATGCCTTTTTTAGCTATTTATTTACATAATGAAATTGAAGCCACTCCTTTACAAATTGGATTGACAATTGGTATTGCACCCCTTATTTCCACTGTTGGCGGGTTTTTCGGTGGATATTTAACGGATCGTTTTGGAAGGAAAAGTGTCATTCTAATAACGATTATAGTGTGGAGCCTCGTATTCTTTGGCTTTGCCACTGTCCATACGGTTTGGTTATTTATTCTATTCAACGCCTTGAATGGTCTTTGTCGCTCATTTTTTGAACCTTCCACTCAGGCATTAATGATTGATTTTACACCTGCTGATAAACGGAAAAGACTTTTTTCATTACGTTACACGGCCATTAATATTGCCGCAGTCATTGGTCCAATAATAGGCGTCTATATCTCTCAGTTAGCAAGTCCAAGTATACCTTTTATGCTAACAGGTATTATGTATATAATTTACGCCGTATTTTTATTTTTCGTGTTAAATCGTTATCAAATGCAACAACAAAAAGCTATAACTCAAACAAAAATATTGCATACCTTCACAATCCTTTTAACAAATCGTGTGTTACTTAGCTTTATTTTTGGAGCAATCCTTATCAATATTGGCTACTCTCAATTTGATTCGACATTACCACAAGTTATTGAATTAACCGTTGAAAATGGGACAAAATTGTATTCCCTATTGATTTCACTCAATGCAGCGGTCGTCTTATTATTACAATTGCCTATTAGTATTGTGTCTGAACGATTTTCATCCTCCGCCACTCTATTAGTCGGTATTCTGTTTTTTGCTATCGGACTATTTATGTTTGGGTTCTCTAGCAACTATACACTCTATATCATCGCGATGATTATTTTTACAATTGGCGAAATCTTTGCCTTCCCTACAATGAATGTCATGATTGATGAAATTGCGCCTGACACCCAAAAAGCGACCTACCTTGGCGCTGCACAATTTAAAAATTTAGGGGGCTTTATCGGACCCATTATTGGAGGTTGGCTATTAACGCACTATATGGGTGCCATGTTTGCAATTATTGCCATTCTTGTATTATGTAGCTGTATCTTTTATCGATCTAAAACATCAACACATTAAAAAACGCTCCATATCTATAAAATAGCTCACCTTGCTATCTATAGTATGGGGCGTTTTTTTAAATCTTGGTATCTTCGACCTCTGCCACTTCGACAAAGCTAGAATATTGGTCTTTACCAGCATTTTTCGATTGATAGAGTGCTCGATCTGCTCGTTCAAATAAGCTCATTTCTGAATCTTCGGGATGATGATAGATAGCCCCCCCCATACTCACTGATAGAACGGACCATTTTTGAATGGCATGATCTTCCAATTTGAGAGTCCTTATTTGCGTCAAGATAGCATCTGCTACCTGCTGCATATGATGCTCTGTTGTATCGTACAAAACCATGGCAAATTCATCGCCACCAAATCTTACGACAAATCCGTCTTTTTTCACTACTTTTTTTAGGATTTTGGCTGTTCCAATTAGGATCTGATCGCCTTCCGCATGGCCAAATTGATCATTTACTTGTTTAAAATTATCCAAATCGATTAACAATAGTCCAGGTCTATTTAATTTTCGTTTCTTTAGTAAGCTATCCATTTTTCGAATATAGGTCGCTCGATTATAGACACCTGTTAACGGATCAAAAGTGGCGAGATGGATTGTTTTAGAGAGTATTTTATTGATAACTAACAGCATGACAAAGGCAGTTACTAAAGCAATGGTTAATAAAACCCAAAACTGTTTTGTGTTTTTTTGAAGCGCTTCCATTTTTGTGAAATTAGCATACTTCACATAAACAATTCTGTGGGAAGACTCCCCTCTGACCGTCTCTGCTTCATATGGTAAAAAAAGATGCGTTTCCATATAACCCTGATTAAATGCTTCTTGATACTCGACAGGCTGCATCTTCTTCCTTGCTAGCTCAAAATATTTCTGAAACTGTTCGGTTTGTTCTTGAACGGTTATCCGCTTCGATTTTGAATCATTAAAGAAAACCCCACCAGCACTAATCGTTTGCACTTCTACTAAATCAACATATTTCGCTACCAAATATTCTGAAGTTTTTTCAAAGTTAAAGGTTTGAAAGACTGGGTTTTTCAATAAGTCTATACTTAGTTCAAGTAGATATTTCTTATCATGTGTCGCAAGGTAGGCAAATTTTCGGTATTCTCCTGTCGTTGTGGAAATGTCTATTCCGTCTGTGAAAAATTCTCCACTCGCACGCCGTTCATCCAATAAGGCGGAAAAACGTTGACAGCACTTAGAAAAATTGAAACCTATATCTTTATCAAATGTTGTGTATAACACTGTATTAGTCTGATCTAATATGTATATATCCATATCATGTTTATTTTTCAATTGTTGTAAATCCCATGTAGCAACATTAGGGTTCTCACGATAATAGTTTTTTAAAGCTCTAAGTTCCTGCTCCATTTCGTCTGACATATTTGCATCAAAATATAAGTGCGCATTATCTACAGCTCGCATATCTGTAAGAATATGATTTTCTATTAACACTCTATTTCTGGCTACTTGTTCTTCTATATCGTCAGCTAATATTTGCCTATTTACATACGAAATCACAGCAACAAGTATGACTGCAAAAGCTATTAAAGATAGTAATAATTTAATTCGCAGGTTCTTCATTTATTGGCCCGCCCTCTACTTATTTTCACCATCATTTTTTGGAAATATCTTAGAGAATGATACGTTTCTTCACTATATTAAGATAACACATTACATATTATACAGTTACGGTTATAAGGCTGTATATAAAAATCCCCGATGCTAAGTCAGCACCGAGGAACATGTTAAGGGTTATTTTGTAAGCAGTCTAATTCTTCTACAGTTAGCTCACGATATTCACCTAGCTCCAGTTGATCGTCTAACTTTAGATTCCCCATAGATATACGTTTTAAATAGGTTACGCGTTTCCCTACAGCCTCGAACATTCGCTTCACCTGATGAAACTTGCCCTCCTGAATGGTTAACTCAATCTCAGATTGTGGTGCAGATTTGAGAATGACAAGCTTTCCAGGCTTTGTCATATACCCGTCATCTAGCTCCAAACCATTCGCAAACTTCTCTACGTCCTCTTCCGTTACAACACCTTCAATATGTGCGTAATAAACCTTTGGCACATGTTTTTTAGGAGACAATAAATTATGAGCTAATATGCCATCATTCGTTAATACCAGTAAGCCTTCTGTATCTTTATCGAGTCGGCCAACCGGAAAAGGTTGAAAATGCTGGTCTACTGGCTCCAGTAAGTCAATAACTGTTTCATCTCTTAAATCTTCTGTTGCAGAAATAACACCTGGTGGTTTATTCATCATAAAATAGACAAACTCCGTATAAATGACACGCTCTCCATAGACGGATACATTTTGCTGTTCTGGATCTACATGCATGGCAGCATCCTTGACAGAAGCACCGTCTACTGTGACAGCTTTTTGCTTTAATAGCTGCTTAACTTCCTTGCGCGAGCCATACCCCATATTTGCAAGTAATTTATCTAAACGCATCTTACCACTCCTATTTCATTCCCAGCTTGCTCATAATACGAGTCAACCGTTCACCTAATAGCTTCTGTGCTAAACCTATACGAAGTGACAAGAAGCCGTAGACAGCCACTCCAGCAACTGCACAAATAACTGAGAACAGTAATGCAGAGAATTTACTATCGACAGGACCCATTAGTAATTCTAGTAGCTTATGCACAATCAACACACTGATTGCCATTGCCATCGTCAATAATGCAATTAACAGGACTCGCCGAACGACCATTTCTGATCGATAATTTAATGTTTTACGTAGCACAAGTATATTAATAAGAATTGATACACTATACCCGATAGCAGTTGCTACAATTGCACCATCTGCCTCCAACAAACGAATTAATGGGATATTTAACGCTAGCTTAACGAAAATACCTGATAATAAGCTGAAAACAATCCATTTTTGAAAATCAATTCCCTGTAATAGGGCTGCTGTGACTTGGAATAACGCAAATAAAATGGCCACAGGTGCATAATGGGCTAAAATCATCGCACCCATTTCACTTTCGGAATAAAGCATAAAGTAAATCTCATTTGCTAACAGAGAAATACCAACCACTGCTGGCAATGTAATGAAGATTAAAATTTGATAGGTTTTATCCATCGCATGACGCAAGGATAAATATTCACCCTGTGTGTAATATTTTGTAATGGTTGGGACAAGTGCCATCGAAAAACCTGTTGCTAGCATGACAGGAATGATAACTACCTTATGTGTCATAAAGTTAATCATCGATAAATAGGTATCTGTCACCTCAGCCAAGCCAATAGATGTCATGGCCCCGTTAAAAGTAAGCATATCGACTAATTGGAATAGTGGATTGGCTACACCTACAAACACCATTGGTATGGAGTAGGTAATAACTTCTTTATAAATATTGGACATTGGCAGCTGTGTAGAGGTTACACTTTGACTGCGTAGTAAGTTAAATTCAGGCTGATATTTTTTCCAATAATAATATAGAACACCTAAGCCACCAATTGCTCCGATAAAGGCTGCAAATACGGCAAAGGAAATGGCTGTCTCAGGTTTACCTTTGAACACAACAACCACGATAAAGGAACCACCTAGTAACACGACAATTCGCACAATTTGCTCCACTAATTGTGATACAGCGGTAGGCTCCATTTTGTCATAGCCTTGGAAGAAACCTCGCCAAAGACTCATAAATGGTACAACGATTAAGGCAAAACTAACCCATCTTATAACCGATGCAATCTGATCTACTGTAAAAACTTGTTCTTCACTCTTAATAACCAATCCCGCAATAGGCGTAGCAAGGAAGAAGAGTGCAATAAATGCTGCAAAACCGGTCATCATCATAATGATTATGCCCGATTTCATCAGTTTACGACCTGATTGATAGTCCCCCATTGCATTGTATTTAGAAACAAATTTAGAGACGGCAATGGGCGCACCTGAAATGGCAATTGCCAGCATAATAGAATAAGGGATGTATGCATACTGATAGAGCGCGATATTTTTCTCTCCAACAATTGCATAAAACGGGAAAATATAAATTAATCCGAGCACCTTCGATAAAAACATCCCCAATGTTAATATCGCAGTACCTTTCATTAAATTGGACATCATACCCATCCATTCATTGTAAAATCAATATTATAGAAATACTCAAAAGCTGACCTATAAATCTTTTTATTATTTTTTGAAGTAACAACATACAAGCGCTATAGCATGTATGTTTCATAAGTAAACCAACTGTAATCTTAACATATTTATAGGAAATGAGACGCATAAAAACAACAAAAAGTTCATTTAAAAGTATACTTGATGAAAAAAGACCTGAAAATAATCGGTGAGGATTACAAAAACCCCACCGATTAAAGCTCATTTCATTATTACATGTCCACAAAGAACTTTTTATACCATACTAGGAATACATAGGCTGTCCAAATATAACGGCCACGGTTTGCTTTTCCTTCATAGTGTTCATCTAGATAGCCAACCAATTGTTTTGTATCAAAGAATTCATTGGCAAAGTCAGTTGTAAACATTTCTTTTACCATATTGTAGTATTTCTCTTCACGCAACCAGTGGCGAATTGGCACTGGGAAGCCTAACTTTGGACGTTTTGCCCATTCTTCTGGTAATTCTTGATGTGCAGCTTGGCGTAGAACATATTTTGTATCAATGTCGTTGACACGATATTGAGATGGAATATTTTTAGCTAATTCCATAACTTCTTTATCTAAGAATGGTACACGTAATTCAATCGAATGCGCCATACTCATCTTGTCAGCTTTTAATAAAATATCTCCTGGCATCCAAAGATTTAAATCTAAGTATTGCATTTTCGTCACATCATCTTCGCCTGGTACTTCGTCATAAATACGTTTTGTAATCGATTTTACAGATGGTGCATTTTTATAGTCAGGCTTTAAAACATTAATCGCATCTACTTCATCCCAAACTACTGCTTCTCCTATAAAGCGTTCTTCTACCGTTTGACCACCTTTAATGAGGAAGTTAGTATATTGGCTTTTAGGTAGAGCTTCTGCTATTCCCCGTAACGTTTTACGAACACCCCATGGAAGTTTTTCATATTTTTGCATTCTTCCTGAGTTTTGATACCAAGAGTAGCCACCAAAAATTTCATCCGCTCCTTCACCTGATAGGACAACTGTTACATCTTTAGAGGCTAGCTCTGAAAGGAAGTACAGTGGTACAGAAGAAGGATTCGATTGCGGCTCATCCATATGCCATTGGATTTTCGGAAGAGCTTCAAAGCACTCGTCTGCTGTAATATATTTACGTTCATTTTGAATATTTAGTGTATCCGATAAATCTTTTGCGAGGTTCGTTTCATTAAACATATCTTCATAATCAGCAAACCCAACTGAGAATGATTTATCGGGACGCAATAATGAAGTAATATAACTTGAGTCAATACCCCCCGATAAGAAAGAACCAACTTTTACATCACTGATTTTATGTGCCTCTACTGATTCTTTAACAGTTGTACGAATTTCTTCAATGTATTTTTCAATGGAAGCTTCTTTTGCATGGAATTTTTTATCCCAATATTGCACAATTTGCTTTTTGCCATTTTGAATAAGCATATAGTGTGCTGGTGGTAATTTAAAGACCCCTTTAAAGAAGGTCTCATCCATCGAAGAATATTGGAATGTTAAATAAGGACGTAATGCCTTTTTATTTAATTCTTTAATAAATGAAGGATGTGGTAAAAATGATTTAATTTCAGAACCAAAAATAAACGTACCGTCTGTTGTATGTTCAGAGTAATACAATGGTTTAATGCCAAAGCCATCACGAGCAATGAATTGTAAATCATTCTTTTTATCCCAAATACAGAAAGCAAACATACCACGTAGCTTTTTCACAAAATCTACACCGTATTCTACATAACCATAAATAATAACTTCACTATCTGATTGCGTTTTAAAGGTATGTCCTTTTTCAATCAGATCTGCACGTAGCTCTTGGAAATTAAAAATTTCTCCATTAAATACAAGCACAATATTGCCGTCTTCACTATATAGTGGTTGATTCGCTACATCCGATAAATCAATAATACTTAATCGTCTGAATCCTAACGTTACTGTATCGTCACTATGAATACCACCACTATCTGGCCCGCGGTGAATAATTGTATTCATCATATTTTCAATTGTTTGATGATGATCAATCACATTTGTTCCATTAATATAACCTATAAATCCGCACATTCTATTTTCACCTCATAATTTAGTGCATAACCTTTACCATAATAGCATGAAAAGACATTCATTTCATGCTGACAATGCTAATAAAGGAAACTTTCATCGATATAATTGTATAATAAAATTTATTGTGTTTCATTCTACTATAAAATCCCCTTCTACACGAGGGAAGGGATAAAGAATTATAAAACACTTTGCTAATATTTTCAATGTCAAAGAAGCCCCTCCTCTATATAGACTTCATGTATAATAGGAAAGATTCCTAAATTGAAAAGAAAGTGAGTTTCTAACTATGTATGATGTAATCGTGATCGGTGGTGGCCCATCTGGTTTAATGGCGGCGATTGCTGCTGGAGAGCGGAAAAAGAAAGTTTTATTGTTAGAAAAAGGTGCAAAACTTGGCAAAAAATTAGCCATTTCTGGCGGCGGGCGCTGTAATGTGACCAATCGTTTGCCTGTTGAAGAAATAGTAAAACATATACCTGGTAATGGCCGTTTCCTTTATAGTCCTTTTACCGTTTATAATAATGAAGATATTATCGCATTTTTTGAAGGGCTTGGTGTGTCTTTAAAAGAAGAGGATCATGGTAGAATGTTTCCGGTATCTAACCGAGCACAAGATGTTGTCGATGCGCTAATTCGTCAGCTTCAACGTTTACATGTTGAAGTTCGTTTACACACAGCCGTTAACAAGCTTGTTATGGATGAAGAAAAAATTTTGGGTGTGCGCCTTGCAGATGGCTCAGAAATTCGTAGCCAAGCCGTCATTGTGGCCGTTGGTGGCAAGGCTGTCCCACAAACAGGCTCTACAGGTGATGGCTATCCATGGGCAGAACGGGCTGGCCATACAATCACAACATTATTCCCAACAGAAGTCCCTGTCATATCGAAAGAGGACTTTATTTTATCACGTGAACTACAGGGTCTTGCATTGCGTGATGTTGCTGTCTCTGTGCTAAATAAAAAAGGTAAGGTACTCGTTACCCATCAAATGGATATGCTCTTTACGCACTTTGGCTTAAGCGGTCCTGCCGTTTTACGCTGTAGCCAATTCGTTGTGAAAGAATTAATGAAAACAGGCTACGAGCCCGTGACAATGCGTATACAAACATTAACTAATTATAATGAAGAAACATGTCTCCAATATTTAAATAAGTTGATTAAAGAAGATCCGAAAAAGGCTGTGAAAAATGCTTGGAAAGGTATTGCTCCTGAACGTTGGCTATTATTTTTATGTGAACGGGCCAATATCGATGTACAATTAACGGGGGCTGAATTATCCCAAGATAAAATTCGTCACCTAGCGCGTTTACTCGTTAACTTCACATTGACGGTAAGTGGCACACAATCACTTGATAAAGCATTTGTTACGGGCGGTGGTGTCTCCGTAAAAGAAATTGAACCAAAAACAATGGCTTCAAAGAGAAAAGAAGGATTATTCTTCTGTGGTGAAATTCTAGATATTCACGGCTATACAGGGGGATATAATATTACCTCAGCCTTAGTAACAGGACGCATTGCAGGTATGCACGCTGCATTAAAATAATAGAAGAAAAGCGTGTCCGGACAAAACGGACACGCTTTTTTTAGCTTTCACTAGACATATATACTTCCTCAAATGGTTGGATAATGACAAAGCCCTCACCCGAAAACGCCATCTGGATTGATTCGCCACTCCCACGACCGATAAATGTACGGAAGCTGATATCTGTTTTAAACTCAGGTGTTAAATTACCTGACCACGCAACCGTAGCATGTGGATCAGTATATACCGTTTCGCCAGGTTTTACTAATAAGGTTAATGGTTCGAAATGTGTTGTAATCGCTACTTTTCCTGTACCTTGTAACGTTACATTAAATAAGCCACCTGACATGATGCCAGCCATTTTTCGCATTAAACGTATATCCCAGTTGATGCTAGGCTCAAATGCGAGCAGATCATTACCATTAACGCAGAGACTGTCATTTTTCAAATCGAAGACGGTTACTTTCTTGCCTTGATCTGCTAAATAAAGTCTACCCTTCCCGCTCGCTTTCATCAATTGTGTACCTTCACCTGTTAAAGCCTTCTTAAACATCTTACCAAGTCCGTGCTCCAACACGCGCTCACGTTCGAATTTAATGTCTCCTGTATAGGAAATCATTGCGCCCATTTTGGACCATACTTCACCGTTTAAATTTACCTCTAATACACGCTCAGTTTCCAATTCAAAATAATCATTTTCTAGATCATCCTGCTGTGTTTTTTGAACAAATTCATCTAAAGAAAATTTCCCCATAGTAAATCCCTCCCTAAATACTTTATATACGATTACCCTTGAGAAAAGATTCAAATTTTAGCTGTTTATCCCTTATCTCCTCTTTCGTTACAAATTTTCTCTTTTAATAAAGAAATCTTTTTATTTCCAGTAATGGTATTGACATCAGAAATGCACTGTTATACATTAAATAAGTAATTGAATATTGTTATATAACAACAAAAGCAAAAAAATAACTATATAAGTGCCACGTGCGAAATGACACCTATACAGTTATCCCAAAAATATATTATTGAGTAGCGGAAACGTCTCCAACATTTTGTGCCGCTTTTAAAGCTGTTTGTTTACGTACATCTGCACGTAATGTTAATGAAATGATTAATGAAGCAGCGATTAAACCTGCAAATACATAGAATACAGGAATATAGCTTCCATAAGCATTTTTAATTGTGCTTACTAACAACGGTCCGAAAATACCACCCAATGACCAAGTTGTTAATAAATACCCATGAATAACACCCAGTTGCTTTGTTCCAAATAAATCACTTGCAAAAGCAGGTAAATTTGAGAACCCTCCACCATAGCAACTAACTACTAAGAAAATAAGTGCTTGGAAAATAATTACGTTTGTTGTATGTGGTAAAACGATAAATGTGATTAGCTGTGCTGTAAAGAAAATAACAAAAACATTTGAACGCCCAATATAATCAGACACAGCCGCCCAGATTAAACGACCACCACCATTAAATAACCCCATGATTCCTACCATCGCTGCTGCTCCTGCGACTGATAGCCCAACAATTTCCTGCGCCATTGGTGAGGCAACAGATATCATCATAATTCCTGCTGTAACATTAACTAAATGCATAGACCATAGCATCCAGAAATGCTTTGTTTTGACAGCCTCACGTGCTGACATAACTGCTAAATCTTTCTTTACTACTCCTTTGCCGTTATCGGCTGCTGCCTTCATATTAGCTGGCATATAACCAGGCTTAGGCGGCGCTATATATGAAGCCCCTAAAATCATTAACGTGAAATAACTTGCACCTAAAATAAAGTATGTTGTAGAGATGCCAACTGCCTCCATTAAGTTGGCTGCCACCGGTGCAGTAATCAGGGCACCAGATCCAAACCCAAGTACGGCCATCCCTGTTGCTAGACCTCGTCGATCTGGGAACCATTTTACAAGCGTTGATACTGGCGCAATATAACCAATCCCCATACCTAATCCACTTAGTACACCATATGTTAACCAGTACAACACGACAGAATCCATTGAAATCGCTACACCTGCACCAGCTTGTCCTGCTCCAAATAAGACAGCTGCTACCATCGCCGATTTACGTGGTCCCATTTTCTCTACTAAACTACCAAATAATGCAGCTGAAAACCCAGCAAGCCCCATCATAATGGTAAAGGCAACCGTTACCTTTGTTTCACTCCATCCCATTTCTGTGACAATCGGTAGCTTGTATACACTGTATGCATAGGCTCCACCGATTGAAAGGTGAATAGCGATTGCAGATAATGCAATTAACCATCTATTTTTATTCATAAATTCTCATTTCTCCCCTCTTTTGCTACCTGTGAAAATTCTATGAACGTCCATGTAAAACAATTTACCACTTAGAATTATTCAAATGCAAGATGTTTTTCTAAAAAATATTATTTCTCCAAAAAGTATTTTGTTTTCCCATTAGTGTATTTCATCACATAACCCTTACAGTCTCTAAGCAGAACAGCGTTTATCCTACAAAAAACATTACACCATTTAGCTATTATTACTTTTCTACTCTATTTTATAAATAACTATTAATTATATTAAGATAATTATTTTTGTGCATATTTTCACATTCACTAGATGTATACGTCTCTTTTCACCATTTCTAACAGTACCTCTCTATCACTTAAAACGAAGCAGACGCTAAAGATATAATGTAGAAATTTTTAGAATAAGAGAGAAATTTACAATAGAAACGAACAAAATTTTCATCATTAAAAATAACCTTAAAAATATAATAACGACTGTTTTTTTACTTATATTTGTAAAATGATATTTTTATAACAATACATGGAATGTATAATTTTTAAATCACTTTCAATATCTCTACATTTTTATTATTCAAATATATATTTTTTCAACTTAAAGTTGAACACTCAACACTCTGTAACAGAATCATTCGCTTCTATCAGGTGACAAACATGCCAGAACAAGACCCTTTTTTAAGACATATTATTTTTTCAAAAAAACAATATATACAGAAAAAAACAGCATGCTAGAAACATTTCCAACATACTGTACGGAAAAAAAGATTGTTTAAGTTATTTTTCTTTTCATAAAAAGTAAAGTTCTTATTTCCTTATAGTAAATACATAGTAGAATTCCTAGTAAAATCAATAAGGAGCCGTATATTTGGACACTTGTAGGAAATTGCTTTAAAAAAATTGCACTTAATAGCATTGCGATAGCTGGCTCAAAATTCAATAATAGCGAAGCATTCGTTGAGCCAATCTCCTTCATTTTTTGATTCCATAATAAATTACTAATCCCATGAATAATAACCGCTGATAAAATGAGTAGAATCCAATAAGGGTATGCTACTTGCCAATTTGTTTGTGTCCACATTGTAAACGAAAATGGTACAAGCACTAGCAAACCGATTAAGTTTGTATAGAAGGTGATGGACTGAGCTGACAATTTCAGACTGAGATGATTCACAATAATAAGGAATAAGGCAAAGCTTAGCATCGTTATTAAACTTAGCACCTCCCCCTTCCCTATAGAAATGGTGATGAGGGCTCCCTTAGTAATGATGAGGCCAACTCCTACGAACGAAATGATTGCACCTAACCAAAATATACCGTTTCGTGATTCCTGATACATCATTTTATTAAGCAAAGACGTGACAATCGGTGCGCAGGCTAAAATTAAAGCCGCGGTAATAGGAGAGGTATGCTGAAGACTTGCGTAAAAGCTAAAGTGATTGATGGAAACACCTAGTATCCCTGCAATGATTAGTAATAGGAGGTCATTGCGTGTTAATCTTGTACGAATAATAGCCTTCCAACTAATGCAGCCTAAAAATAGGACAATGACAATTAATCTAAAAATGGCAACCATGATCGGAGACCAATGTTCAATTAAAATAGAGCCAATAATAAAGTTACTGGCCCAAAAAAATACACAGCTAAATAAAATCATATAGATTGTTAGTTGCTTCATATTTATCACACCTGTATATAAGAGACCTGTAAACAGCTTTCCTATATTCATGAAAACTATCATGAAAAACTGAGTTTAAATATTATTGCCGAAAAAATCCATTTGAATCCTAGTTATTTAAGCCGTAAGTTTTTGGAGGAGCAATCCATCGGCATTAATGAATATATTAATAATTATCGCCTAGAGATGGCCGTGAAGAAAATAGGTGAAAATCTGGATGCTAGTATGTCAGCAATTGCTGAGAGCTGTGGTTTTAATAGCCAGCACTATTTTAGTGTAGCTTTTAAGAAAAAATATAATCAATCACCTCGTCAATACAAAACATCTAAAACGAGTAAAGGTAATTGAAGGTATGTTAAAAAAATTTTCATTGCTTGTACCATTTGCTAGTTTAAGCACAGCAGCAGGTGTCATCATACTTTTAGCTAGATGGATTAATGGTAATTTATTATTGTCCTCTCCTTCTGCCCTTATTTCTTATGGCTTTATGGCGGGCATTTGTTATACATTCGCAACAGCTATATCTTTTATGGTACTGGGTTCATTATTAAAAAAGAGTGATTACACACAAAATCAGCATACACAAAGCTTTTTACTCTTTACGATACAAAAAAAATTGAGTGGAATGAATTTAAAAGTCATACGATTTTTTTACCTTCTGACAGGCATCGAACTCTGGTTAATTCAATTAATAAGTATTAGTGTGCTCTCAGAAATTATGTTAACGATACCGGTCCCCATAACACTATTTTTATTTTTGATGGGGATGTTACTGCTGGACCGCATTATGTCTGTGAAAAGTATATTGTGGCTAGAGATTTTATTTATTATCTCTCTATTTTCTTTACTTATTTTTATACCCATTTATTATTTTATCCAAAATGGGGCTAGCACCGTTTATGAAGGTATTCGCTTATATCACCCTTATTTATTTTACTTTAAAAATAGCGAAATCCTGCTGTTCTATGTCATCATTCAACTAGCCGTCTTAGGACAAGTTCTTTTTGATAAATCAACATGGTATTTAATCGCTTTTATTAAACCTAAAAAGGTACGTCGTAGCCTATTTTCATCAGGTGTGATTTTAGCTTTATTAACGCTATCCTTTACAGCTATTTTAATGATTGCTTTATATAGTGGCTCATTTGGTCAGTTCCAAGTTCTAATTTTTACGTTTTTATATGAAGTACAGCCAGGGTTTTTGACATTTGCTTTCCTTGTTATTGCACTGTTGGCCGTTGTTACAACCCTCCTTGTAGATTTGCGAGCAACCAAACGATTTTTTGTGAAGAAAAGACCCTACTACTTTTATTTAATAGGTCTACTAGGCATCTTATTTACCTTTTTCTTATCTGTAGATTTAACGATTTTAGGAGTTATTTATTCTTTCGCATTTCTACATATTACCATGCTACCATTTATGTTCATTCTTTTATTTACAAATCGTCATATCCATAAATATACCTGGCTTGTCATACTGTTATCCATCATTATAGGAATCGGTGTTGGTTTAATCTTCAATGCTCTTTACGGATTAGCAACTAGCATGATGATTTCTAGTATTTATCTATTAATGCTTCAGACTGAAACGGAAGATAAAAACGCCTGAACTCCCAAAATAGCGGGTTCAGGCATTTGTTTTACATTTATATACGTCTTTTAAAGAGAATCTTTGCTCGATGTAATCCCAGTTGACATAGTAGGTGAAATCTATATTTTGAACAATTTCTGTAGCTAATCGTTCAGTCCTTTACATACTCGTAAATAATTTTCTTTATGCTCCTCTTCCTCTAAATGCTTCCACCCTAACACCTCCTTATTGGTGGTTCCCTTAAAAGAAATATCATTTCAAAGTATACTTTTAATTCAAACGATGGACATAATATTTCAAAAACATCACACAATAAAATGGGAATCGACGTTTGTAGGAGATTCCCACTATTAAATTTATGTTAACAACTTTAAGCAAGACAAAGTTTTGTATTCATCCATTCAGGGAAATCATCATTTAAGAAAGTCTAAAAAAAATATGATTTAGTTGTTTTGATACTGGATTTTTCCTTCTTGTATGCCGAGTCGCATACTTTTTTTCTTTTAGCTCTTGAATAGCTAGTTAAAAAACTGTTATAGTGAGATTGTTTGTCTGACGTCTGACAAATTAAAATCTTTGGCTGCTCTGAAATTTTTTAGAAAAACATAATGAGCGAAAGAGCATTTGTTGTCTTGGAATCAAACGCCCTAAATTATACTTATGGAGGAATTTATGAAATACTTAATATCCCTTTGTGGATTGTTACTTGTTTTTGGCTTAGCTCTGTTAATGAGTAAAAACAAAAAAGAAATAAAATATAAATATATATTGATTATGTTAATCATCCAATTTATATTAGCAGCTTTACTATTAAATACAACGTTTGGTTATGTACTAATTAAAGGAATAACAAATGTATTTGATCATTTATTATCCTACGCAAATACAGGTATATCATTTGTTTTTGGTGGTATAGCGAATGAAGGAGAATCCCCATTCTTCTTAGGTGTCTTATTACCAATTGTTTTTATATCTGTGTTAATTGGGATTTTACAGCATTTCAAAATCCTTCCTTTCCTTATGAGATGGATCGGCTATTTTTTAAGTAAAGTAAGTGGCATGGGAAAATTAGAGTCCTATAATGCTGTTGCTTCGGCAATGGTAGGTCAATCTGAGGTTTTCATTACAGTTAAAAAACAACTAGACAAGGTTACTCCTCAGCGTATGTATACATTATGTGCATCAGCGATGTCGACCGTCTCTATGTCAGTTGTTGGCGCGTATATGACAATGATTGAGCCTAAGTATGTCGTAACGGCGATTGTTTTAAACTTATTTGGTGGTTTTATAATTGTTTCCATCATTAATCCTTATACTGTCAAAGAAGAGGAAGATATATTAACCATTGAAGACGAACAAAAGCAAGCTTTCTTCCAAATGCTTGGTGAATATATTATGGATGGCTTTAAGGTAGCCATCATTGTTGGAGCGATGCTTATCGGTTTCGTAGCATTAATGGATTTAATCAATTCATTGTTTGATATGATTATCGGTGTTTCTTTCCAAGAAATATTAGGCTATATTTTTGCACCAATAGCTTTCTTAATGGGTATCCCATGGGCAGACGCTGTTTCAGCTGGAGGAATAATGGCCACTAAATTAGTAACGAATGAATTTGTTGCTATGATCAACCTTGGCGATGTCTCAGAGTCCATGAGTGAACGTACACTAGGCATTATTTCGGTATTCCTTGTATCCTTTGCCAACTTTTCATCCATTGGTATTATTTCAGGAGCAGTTAAAGGGTTAAATGAAAGACAAGGAAATGTTGTTGCACGATTTGGCTTAAAATTGCTTTACGGAGCGACACTTGTAAGTATTTTAACGGCAATAATTGTTGGCTTGATTATTTAAGTTGAAAGTCATTTTGTTATTTAAACTGCACCTACATCTATCTGTTGGTGCAGTTTTTTATAACATTAGGACTTTCTCTAACATAAAAAATGTACATCACTAAAATTTAATTTAGTCATGTACATCTTTATTAGTTATATCAATTTATTTAACGACAATATTGACAAGTTTGCCTGGAATAACGATGACTTTTACTAAGTCCTTTCCTGCCATATATTCTTGTACTTTTTCATCAGCAAGTGCTACTTTTTCAATGTCTTCTTTTGAAGCATCTTTAGCTACGACAATTTTTGCACGAACTTTACCAGCAACCTGCACTGCTACTTCTACTTCATCATCTACAAGTTTCGACTCATCATATGTTGGCCATTGCTCATAAGAAAGTGTTCCTTCATGACCTAATAAGTTCCATAGCTCTTCTGCGATATGCGGCGCAATTGGTGCTAGCATTTTAACAAAGCCTTCCGCATAAGCTGTTGGGATGACTTCAGCTTTATAACAATCATTGATAAATACCATCATTTGTGAAATAGCCGTGTTAAAGCGGATACCTTCATAATCCTCTGTCACTTTTTTCACTGTTTGATGATATGATTTTTCTAGTGTTTTATCGTCAGACACTTGAATTTTCGCTGAGATCGTTCCATCCTCTTCATTGACAAGTAGACGCCAAATACGGTCTAAGAAGCGACGTGCCCCATCTAAACCATTTGTAGACCAAGCTACAGAAGCCTCAAGTGGTCCCATAAACATTTCATATAGACGCAATGTATCTGAACCATGTGACTCAATGATTTCATCTGGATTCACGACATTGCCCTTAGATTTAGACATTTTTTCATTACCTTCACCAAGAATCATACCTTGGTTAAATAATTTTTGGAAAGGCTCTTTCGTGTGAACAACACCTAAATCATATAGAACTTTATGCCAGAAGCGAGCGTATAGTAAATGTAGTACAGCGTGCTCAGCCCCACCAATATAAATATCAACTGGTAGCCATCGTTTTAGCAATTCTGGATCTGCAATTGCTTCTGTATTAGTAGGATCGATATAGCGTAGGAAGTACCAGCTAGAACCTGCCCATTGCGGCATTGTATTTGTTTCACGACGGCCTTTTTTACCTGTCGCTGGATCTACAACGTTTACCCATTCAGCAATATTTGCTAATGGTGACTCACCAGTACCCGATGGACGAATATTATCTGTTTTCGGAAGCATTAATGGTAGCTCCTCTTCTGGAACAGGAGTGATGGTACCATCTTCCCAATGAATCATTGGAATCGGTTCACCCCAGTAACGTTGACGAGAGAATAACCAGTCACGTAGACGATAGGAAATTTTCTTCTCTCCTACGCCTTTTTCCTCTAACCATTCAATTGCTTTAGCAATACCCTCTACTTTATTTAAGCCATTTAGGAAATCAGAGTTAATATGTTGCCCATCACCTGTAAACGCTTCTTTACTGATGTCCCCACCTTCAAGTACAGGAACAATGTCTAAGCTAAATGCTGATGCAAATTCATAGTCTCGTTCATCATGTGCAGGAACTGCCATAATAGCACCTGTTCCATAAGACACTAACACATAGTCTGCAATCCAAATCGGTACTTTTTTACCGTTAATCGGATTTACTGCATAGGCACCTGTAAATACGCCTGTTTTTTCTTTCGCTAAATCTGTACGCTCAAGATCAGATTTCATTTTAACCTTTTCTAAATAATCCTCGACTGCTTGGCGTTGTTCAACTGTAGTAATTTGTTCTACTAATTTATGTTCAGGTGCAAGCACGCAATATGTAGCACCAAATAATGTATCAGGACGTGTTGTAAATACCGTGAAGTTTTCATCTGTGCCATCAATACCAAATGTTACTTCTGCACCTTCCGAACGACCAATCCAGTTACGCTGCATATCTTTAATAGACTCTGGCCAATCAACTTCCTCTAAGTCATCAATTAAACGATCTGCATATGCAGTAATTTTAAGCATCCATTGCTTCATTGGTCGACGTTCTACTGGATGCCCACCACGCTCTGATTTGCCATCAATTACTTCTTCATTCGCCAATACCGTACCAAGTGCTGGACACCAGTTAACAGCTACTTCATCCACATAAGCTAAACCTTTTTTATATAGCTGAATAAAAATCCATTGTGTCCATTTATAATACGCTGGATCAGTCGTGTTAATTTCACGATCCCAATCATAACTAAAGCCTAGCTCTTGAATTTGGCGTTTAAAGGTCGCAATATTTTTCGCTGTAAATTCTGCGGGATCATTTCCTGTATCAAGTGCATATTGCTCCGCTGGTAAACCAAATGCATCCCAGCCCATTGGATGTAATACATTGTAGCCTTGCATACGTTTAAAGCGAGATAGAATATCTGTCGCCGTATATCCTTCTGGATGTCCTACGTGCAAGCCTGCGCCAGATGGATATGGGAACATATCTAGTGCAAAGAATTTAGGCTTTTCTGTTTCATTTTCAGTTTTAAATGTTTTGTTATCAGCCCAATATTGCTGCCACTTTTTTTCAATTTGTTGATGATTAAAACTCATTTTTTTTCCTCCTTCAATGAATCTGCTGTTCTCCGTTAGAATTGACAAAATATTTAAAAAATAAAAAAACTCGCCCCTTCCTTATAGAAGGGACGAGAGAATTAGCACTCCCGCGGTACCACCCAAATTAGTGATTACACTCGGCTTAAGCTTCCTTAACGCGGAAGAAACGACACGCGCTATTTCACGCGGGCAGACTCAGTAGGCGAGTTCGATTTGCTTTCCTACTAGCTCTCACCAGCCGCTAGCTCTCTAAAAAGAACCACAAATCTACTATTCCTCATCACAGTCTTTACATGATATTGCATTTATTCTAATGGAAAGTATTGAAAAGCACAAGCCTTTGTTTACAGGTTACCCATTACTGAACAATTAAATCCTTTTTTTCCTCAGATTTTGATAAATCTTTGCATTCATGAAAAGCAAAATGCTGACATCCGATACATTGAGTTCTGTCCAAATAGTTGAGGGCTCTTGAAATCGCTTCTCCTGTATGCTGATAAAAATGATGCGCTCCTATTTTAGCGTAAAGACCATTTTGCTGAAGGGCAACCTTTAGGTCATCCTGCACCCCTGTTACCAAAATATTACCTCCCTGTGCTGTAAAGTTGTCTATAATATTGCTAAAATATGCTTCCCCTGTAGAGTCCATAAAGGGCACTTTCCCCATGCGTAATATCAAAACTCTTGGTAGCTGTTGTAAGGTGCCTTCAATCATTTGTTCAAATCTTTGTGCTGCACCAAAGAACAGCGGACCTTCGATGGTATACATGCTTATTTGTGGACAATCATGCTGTTGATGAACGACATGAGGCTGTACCTTCTCACTTTTATTCGAATGATCTGGCAGTACCTTTGTCACAACAAGCTTTTCACTCATTCGTTTCGCAAATAATAGCACGGCTAACACAAGCCCCACTTCAACAGCTAATGTAAGGCTAGTAAATACGGTTAATAAAAAGGTAATTAATAAAACAAGCGAATCTCCAGATTTCAACTTTATAATATGAGAAAAATGCTTCCGTTCACTCATATTCCAAGCAACTACCATTAATACTGGTGCCATACTTGCTAAAGGTATATGTGAAGCATATGGCGCTAATAACAATAATGTAAGTAATACAAACACACCATGGATGATACCAGACATTGGGGATACTGCCCCAGTTTTAATATTAGTTGCTGTACGAGCAATCGCACCTGTCGCGGGTATTCCTCCAAACATAGGCGTTACGATATTGGCAATTCCTTGTCCGATTAGCTCTCGATTACTATTATGCTTGCTATTAGTCATTCCATCTGCCACGACTGCAGATAACAAAGACTCTATACCTCCAAGCATTGCGATGACAAATGCTGGTCCAATGAGCTGCTGTAGACGCTCAAATGTCATAGTAGGTAGTGCAAAATTGGGTAATGTATTAGGTATTTGACCATAGGCTGTGGCAATCGTAGCCACTTGTCCTGAAAAAAAGAAAGTCGCCACAAGAGTGGAGACAACAATCCCTACCAATGCCCCGGGAACCTTTGGAAAAAATTTAGGTGTCATTATTATGGTGATTAAACAAATGACTGCCGTTAAAATACTGTAAATATTAGTAGTACCAATTTGCTTTCCTATCTCTTGAATATTCGCTATAAAATACTCATGTCTTGTCATATTGCTTAAACCTAAAAAATTGGCAATTTGACCTGTAAAAATAATCACCGCTATACCCGCTGTAAAACCGATGGTTACAGGGCGAGGGATAAATTTGATTAAAGTCCCTAGCTTAAAAATACCCATTAAGCAAAGCAATACCCCTGCCATTAAACCAGCCAGTAATAAATCCTCATAACCATACGTTAGGACAATTCCTAAAAGAATTGGCACAAAAGCTCCTGTGGGCCCTCCAATTTGATATTTTGATCCACCAAAAATTGAAATCAGAATACCTGCAATACAAGCCGTATAAATGCCATATTCGGGCTTTACTCCTGATGCAATAGCAAAGGACATAGCAAGTGGAATAGCAACAATTCCAACAATGATTCCAGACAATAAATCCTTTTTAGCATGATGGACTGAATACCCTTCAAAACGTCCTGTAAACAGCGACTTCATAGATAAATCTTCCCTTCCCAATAATAAGCAAAGCATAACTTTTCCACATTATGGAGGTTACTTATTTTCTTCGTCACTATCATTACTCGTCATTTCCTCTAATCTTGAAATGGTATGAACTAAATGGTTATTAAAAATATCCTTGGCCACGCCAAGTAATTCACCAATCATTGGATCGCTTAAAGAATAGTAAACCTTTTTGCCTTCTTTCACTCCATAAACAATATTTTTAGCTCGTAATACACTTAGCTGCTGAGAAACGGCGGAGCCCTCTTTCTCTAAGCAATCTTGAATCTCATTAACACTCCTCTGACCATCTACAAGAAGTTCCAATATTCTTATACGTAATGGATGTGCTAACGCTTTAAAAAAATCTGCCTTAAACTGCTGCAATCCTTCTTCCATTAAATAAATCCCTCCATACAACTACATATTCAAATATTTGAATATGTATGATTGTACGCCTCAATCGATAATTTTTCAATATCTACTATTTAAAAAAGAGCAAACCAAGTGTGGAATACTTGATTTGCTCTTTACATTTTTCACTATTAATCTACTACTATGTTGTTCTTCTTTAGAGGATAATCATAAATAAGACATGGTATAATCGCGAACAGTACAATTACTACTAATGTTAAAACGAGAGGAATCATGCCAAATTGATCCACCATAATTCCACCGAATAAAGGACCAATCATACGTCCACCGGTCGCAGCACTGTTGATAATTCCCTGATAGAATCCTTGTCGGCCTTTTGGCGCAAGTTGATTAGCAATAGTTGGTAATGCTGGTGTATAAAACATTTCTCCAAAAGTTAAGACAAGCATGGCTGCACCAAACATTTTAAAATCACTCGCAAAGGCGATAATACCAAAGGATATAGCGATTAAGATGACACCAAAAACCAACTGTCGTTTTAACTGATGTTCCCAACGTTTTACAAGCGGCGCAATGAGCGGCTGCCCTATAACAATTAGCAGACCATTTATCGTCCATAGTAAACTATATTGCTTTAATCCTAAACCTAAATCTTGCGTATAAGATGAAATCGTTGCACTCCATTGCGAATAGGCTAACCAACATAAAACGGAGGACGAACTAATGATTAATAAGGCATAGAATGGTGCCTTGTTAATAATTCGCTTACTTTCACCGACCACATTCTTTGGTGCAATACTCCCTACCTCTAAACGTTTAAATGTAAGTAAAGCAATGAAAAAGAATACTATATACATCCCTAAATTGACCTTAAACACATAGTCAAATTGATAATCGGCCACCACACCTGCAAGTGCAGGACCTACAGCAACACCGACATTTTGAGCCAAATAAATGGCATTAAAGGCCTTTCGTCCACCCTCTGGCCAGGCAGCTCCGGCCAATGCGAACATGCTAGGAAAAACAATCCCCCCACTAAAGCCTAGTATTGTTAAAAACCATACATAATGTGGCCAACCGTGCCAAAGCGTTAAACCAATTAATGAAGCAATTGTTAAAAGGATTCCAAGCATGATGGCTTTATAGCCACCAATTCTATCAAATAGGTAACCACCTAATAGATTACCTAAAACACCTGCAGCAGAATTCAGCATCAGCACAAAGCCAGCCATCGCTAAGGATTTCCCTAAATAATCATGCATATATATGGCATTTAAAGGCCATAAAAATGAGTTACCTGTTGTGTTCACAAGCATTCCGATAATTAAAAACCAAACACGTTTTGGCATTTGATGACCTCCATTATTTCGCTTCTCTAAATAGCTAGTTTATGCTGAAATACTTAAAAGTACAAGGAAAATAAATTTACCCTTTTTACATTTTATTAAATACTATAAATAGCTATAATTTACTAGATACAATTAAAAGTTAGAGTAGCATCTTGCAGGATAAACCCTTACCCCATGACGGAACGAGGTGCTCATGATAAAATAAGGCGTTAGAGGAGTGAAATAAATGACAGAAATAAATTTTCCTTTTCCTTCAGAAGGGAAAAGATACTATACATGGAACCGCTATTTACGCGATCAATTTGGTCACAAAGTATTTAAAGTAGCATTAGATGCTGGCTTTGATTGTCCAAACCGTGATGGTACGGTTGCCTTTGGTGGCTGTACATTTTGCAGTGCAGCAGGCTCTGGTGACTTCGCAGGTAATAAAGTTGATCCGATCGATGTTCAATTTGCTGAAATTCGAGACAAAATGCATCAAAAATGGAAAGATGGCAAGTATATGGCCTATTTTCAAGCCTATACAAATACACATGCCCCGCTCCCTGTTTTAAAGGAAAAATTCGAAGCTGCTTTGGCGCAGGAAGGTGTTATAGGCCTTTCTATCGCTACTCGCCCTGATTGTTTACCAGATGATGTTGTAGAATATTTAGCAGAATTAAACGAACGTACGTATTTATGGATTGAGCTTGGTCTTCAAACTGTTCATGAAAAAACAGCAAATCTTATTAATCGTGCGCATGATTATGCAACCTATGTGGAGGGCGTTGAAAAGCTTCGGAAGCATGGTATTCGTGTTTGCTCACATATTATAAATGGTCTACCGCTTGAAGATTATGACATGATGATGGAAACAGCTCGTGCAGTGGCCAAGCTAGATGTTCAAGGTATTAAAATCCACTTACTTCATTTATTAAAAGGGACCCCAATGGTGAAGCAATATGAAAAAGGGATGCTTGAGTTTTTAGATCAGGATGTTTATACAAAACTAGTCGCTGATCAGCTAGAAATTTTACCACCTGATATGGTCATTCATCGCATTACAGGTGATGGACCTATAGATTTAATGATTGGCCCAATGTGGAGCGTTAATAAATGGGAAGTATTAAATGGCATCGATGCCGAATTGGAGCGTCGTGGTAGTTGGCAAGGGAAATTTTATAAAGCTGAGGTTGGAAAATGAAACTACAACGAGTTTTACAATATGCTCAGCAGCTACTAAAAGATAGTGTGGAGGAAGGAGATACGGTTGTTGATGCCACTGCTGGAAATGGCCACGATACGCTATTTTTAGCACAGCTAGTCGGGGATGAAGGGCAAGTTTATGCCTTTGATGTTCAAAAAAAAGCAGTGGATGCAACGCTACATCGTCTACTAGATCAAAGTTTGGAGCATCGGGCTCTTGTGTTAAATAAAGGGCATGAAGAAGTAGCCAATTTTATACACAAGCCAGTAGCTGCAGCCATCTTTAATCTCGGCTATTTGCCTGGTAGCAATCATGATATTATTACCAAGCCTACTACAACCATACAAGCTATTGAAGACTTACTTAAGCTTTTAAAAGTTGGCGGTCTAATCATTCTTGTTATTTATCACGGCCACCCTGGGGGCAAAGAAGAGCGAGATACCGTGACTGACTATGTCAGCCAGCTTCCACAAAAATATGTACATGTTTTAAAATACGAATTTCTCAATCAGCAAAATGATCCTCCATTCATCATTGCGTTAGAAAAGATGAAGGATTATCCTACTTTATAGACAATTTAAAAGGCTAACTAATAGTATAGTTGTAACTATTAGTTAGCCTTTCTCTTTACCTATTTATTTTTACGTTCTTCATTATAGTCAACCCAGAAATCTGCACCTTTAATGCCTAGTTTACGAGGATCAAAGACAGGGTCTTTTCCTTCTTTTTTCTGTTTCTCGTAATCTTTTAATGCAACAATGGCTGGTTTCATAATAATTAAAATAGCTAGCACGTTAATCCATACCATTAAACCAAGGCCAACATCCCCCATAGCCCAAGCCAGTTCAGACGTACGAACCGTGCCATAGAATGCTGCGACTAAAATAGCGATTTTCGCAATCCAAATGAAAACCTTTTCGGTACTACCTCTAAATAAATAAGCGACATTTGTTTCGGCGATATAGTAGTAAGCCATAATCGTAGTAAAGGCAAAGAAGAATAGTGCGATAGCTACGAATGGTGCGCCAAATCCAGGTAAGGATGATTCTACTGCATATTGCGTATAGGCAGCACCTTCCTTAATACTTTTAGCAAATGTCATTTGCTCGTCACCCGTTAAGCCACCTTTATTGAATTCCCCAACGTGAATAAATGAATCTGTTCCTTCAACTGCCTTTTCATCTTGTACATTATACATACCTGTAAATAAAATCATAAAGGCTGTAGCTGAACAAATTAATAATGTATCAATGTATACAGACGCTGCTTGGACAATCCCTTGTTTAGCAGGGTGAGATACTTCTGCTGCAGCAGCAGGGTGCGCACCAGTCCCTTGACCAGCCTCGTTTGAATAGATTCCTCGTTTCACACCCCAAGCAATCGCGGAGCCAATAATACCTCCAAATATTTCTTGTGCTCCAAATGCACTTGAGAAAATTAAAGCAAAGACAGATGGTACCTCTGAAATATTCATAGCGATAATAATAATAGCCATAATAATGTAAGCTAATGCCATGAACGGTACAATAATTTGTGCGGCGTTGGCAATCGATTTAACGCCTCCAATAATGATGGCACCGAGTAAAACAACAATAATTAGTCCTGTAATCCAAGTTTCAATACCGAAGGCATTTTCAACAGCTCCTGCAATGGCATTAGATTGCACACCTGGCATAAGTATAAGCATAGCAATTAAAGCAGCTACAGCGAAAATCACTGCAAACCATTTTTGACCCATTCCTTTTTCTATGTAATAGGCCGGTCCACCACGGTATTCAGTATCCTTCTCTTCTTTATAGATTTGCGCTAAAGTAGACTCTACATATGCGGTTGCCGCACCAATGAAAGCAATTGCCCACATCCAAAAGACAGCACCAGGTCCCCCCATCCCAATAGCTGTTGCAGTACCGGCGATATTCCCTGTACCTACACGACCCGATAGAGCGATAGACATTGCTTGGAAGGAGGAAATCCCCTTTTCTGATTTCTCCCCTTTAAACATTAGCACGAACATATCTTTAATATGCCTTACTTGCAGGAACCTTGTAATGACTGAGAAAAAAAGCCCAATCAATAAAATACCATAAATAAACCAAGGTCCCCATAATATGTCATTCATTTTACCAACAACTACATCCATCTTACCCCTCCAATTTGAATTACCTTACTTTAAGTCACTATATTATTACACTTTTCAGAAAATTACAATATTATATTCAAGTAACAATAATTAAGTAAGTATCCTACTATTTAGAAGGGATCGAAACTATTTTATTATATATCCAATTCGTCTAAGAGCATTATTGATAAAATCTCGAATGTACATAAAAATCTCTTCACGCTCTACTTCATGAAATAAATTGTGATAACAATTTGCCCATTCTTTAAATTGAAATTCCGTTAACTCTTGTTGATGAAGCCAATTACGCATTTGTCGAGTTTCCGTAATTTTATCTTTTTCAGCTGTCATAATTAACATAGGCATATTAGGAAATTCGTCCTTAGGTAGCATAACTAAATTTCTCATCATCTGCTGAAGCTCACGATACCATTTCACCGAAACTACAGACATAAATGGTATATCATCCTTCATTTCTTCTCTACCCTCTACGCTACGCGTCAATTTTTCAAATGTCAGGTCATGTGTCAATTTTACATTTGCTGTTAATGCACTCAGGCTTGTTAAAGCATTTGATAATTTACCTGGTAATAGCTTCAATTGCAGCCATGGTGATGTCAAAATAATACCTGCACACTCATACTTTTTCTTTTGCATTGTATGAAGAACTAAAGTAGCGCCTAGTCCATGTCCTATTACAAAGGTTGGTAAATTATATGAAAATGCATTCTCAATCAAATTTCTTGTATATTTATTGTACAATTTGAAGTCCTCATCATGGACACGGGCAAATCTTGCATTGACACCATGATTCGGTAAATCTCCCATGACTATGTGGAAGCCTTCCAATCTTAATTTTTCTATCAGCCATGCATACCAACGGTGGTTTTCATAAGCACCATGAAGAATAGCAATCACAGCCTTTGCTTGTCCATCAGCTTCCCATTTCCACATTTACATAGTCCTCCTAAAAAATAATTACACTTTGATTATATCGAAATAACAGCTCATTTTAATTTTATATTTCCTTAAAGTTGCGTATTTGATACGATAATACTATATCTACAAAAAGAAAAGAGGCGATTCTCATGATTTATCCATTCAAAGATAAAACACCAACGATCGATCCATCTGTTTTTATTGCCGATTACGCAACCATTACTGGAGACGTAACTATTGGAGCTGAAACAACTATTTGGTTCAATACCGTGATCCGCGGCGATGTTTCCCCAACAATAATAGGTAAACGAGTAAGTATACAAGATCTTTGCTGCTTACATCAAAGTCCTAAGTTTCCACTCATTATTGAAGATGAGGTCACAGTAGGACACCAAGTAACTTTACATAGCTGTACCATTCGAAAAAAAGCCTTAATCGGAATGGGCTCCATTATTTTAGACGGTGCGGAGATTGGAGAGGGTGCATTTATTGGAGCCGGAAGTTTAGTGCCTCCTGGTAAAGTCATTCCTCCAAATAGCTTAGCATTAGGACGTCCAGCCAAAGTTGTACGAGAATTAAATGCTGAGGATAAAGAGGATATGGAACGTATCGTACGTGAATACGCTGAAAAGGGTCAGTATTATAAATCTCTACAAAAATAAAAACCTACAAAGAAATTGTACCTTCATAAAAAATTCCTCGCTTTCCATGACATTATTTGTTCAAGGAATAAGGGCGAGGTATTTTTGCAAAAAAACAAAAGGGGCAGAAAAGCCCCTTTTGTTCATAATACATTAGAATAATTTCCTAAAGACTTCAGCACTTTAGCACAATAGTTTACAGCTGTGCTTTTATGCGTAATGCGTCAGCTTTATCAGTTTGTTCCCATGGGACGTTTACATCTGTACGACCAAAGTGTCCATAAGCTGCAGTTTGTTTATAAATTGGACGACGAAGATCAAGCATTTTAATGATACCTGCTGGGCGTAAATCAAATAGCTCACGAACCCATTCTACAATTTTGCTTTCCGTCACTTTTCCTGTACCAAATGTATCTACAGCAATGGAAACAGGCTGTGCAACGCCAATTGCATAAGCCAACTGTACTTCAGCGCGTTCTGCTAAACCAGCTGCTACAATATTTTTAGCTACATAACGTGCCGCATAGGCAGCTGAACGGTCTACTTTTGTTGCATCCTTACCTGAGAATGCACCACCACCATGTCGTGCATAACCACCGTATGTATCAACAATGATTTTACGGCCCGTTAAACCAGCATCTCCTTTTGGTCCGCCAATTACGAAACGGCCAGTTGGATTGATAAAGTATTTTGTGTTTGTATCTAATAATTCGCTTGGCACTACAGGAGCAATCACGAATTGTTTTAGATCGGCCTGAATTTGTTCAAGTGTTGCTTCTTCATCATGCTGAGTTGAAATAACAATTGTATCGACACGAACAGGTACGTTATTGTCATCATACTCAATTGTTACTTGTGTTTTACCATCTGGGCGTAAATAAGCTAACTCCCCAGATTTACGAACTTCTGTTAAACGACGTGCTAATTTATGAGCTAAGCTAATTGGTAATGGCATTAACTCAGGTGTTTCATTACATGCATAGCCAAACATTAAGCCTTGGTCTCCTGCACCAATCGCTTCAATATCTGCATCTGTCATAGAACCCTCACGGGCCTCTAAAGCTTGGTCAACGCCTTGGGCAATATCTGGAGATTGCTCACCAATTGCTACAAGTACTGCTAAGTTTTCAGCATCAAAGCCATATTTACCACGTGTGTATCCAATTTCCGCCACAGTATCACGTACAATGCCTTTAATATCTACATAAGTAGAAGTAGTGATTTCTCCTGCTACTAATACTAATCCTGTTGTTACAGTTGTCTCGCACGCTACACGTGCATTTGGATCTTCTGCTAAAATAGCATCTAAAATGGCATCCGAAATCTGGTCACAGATTTTATCTGGATGCCCTTCTGTTACACTTTCTGATGTAAACAGTCGACGGTTTGTCATTTAGTTTTCCTCCTATTACTCTTACAAAAAGTATTTGTACGGTACTCATTACCCATGTCAAGTCCGCTCCTAAGGATTGAACTCTCTCAAGCCGCTGTTGTTGTCATTTCACTTTACGAGAAAAAATAACTGCTACTTAAAAACACGAGGATTTCGAAAGACCCGTCATTATAATAAGGAAAGAACTACATATACTTACCTTTACATTAATTTTTAACAATAAAAAAATCCTTTTCTCACGTTACTATACATGAGGAAAGGAATAATGACTTCGTTACCTTTCACTCTTATCGTTCAAGGGATTTTCCCTTGCATCAGGTTGGCACCAACGCATGTTGTGAAATAATACATGCAGGTTGCCGGGTTTCACAGGGCCTGACCCTCCACCAGCTCGGGATAAGAGTATCCGTTCAATTTTCATGTTACTGAAAAGGTCAATCGTTGTCAAATATTTTCTTATGTATTACTGTATAGAAAGGAAGAACAAAATTATCACCATAAAATTTTCATACTTGGGTGATGATGTAAATAGAAGAAATTTAATCCCTACAACATACCTAGCTTCTTGTGGTAACATATGTGTGGCTCAAATTTTAGACAATTTACTGTAGCATTGAATGTTTTCTACTCGAAAAACATTATTTTTTGTCAGTTTATTGAAAAGTAATAAAAACTCTAAAATAATTTCTTAATTAGTATAGATTATTTAACCCATTGTGTTATACTATTTTTGAAATTAAGAAAAAATCCCTCTAAACCAAGGGAATACTATAAAAAAGGATGGTATTTAATCGATGAATTCAGTAGAAATTGCAAACGAACTGAAGGAATTATTAAACGGCGGTAACATTAATGTTCAACTTTCAGTACCACAATTAGCAGAAAAAGCTACTTCTCGTGGTGAGGCAATGTTAACAGTAGATGGCGCAGTTCGTGCAGAAACTGGCAAATACACTGGTCGTTCACCTAAAGATAAATATACAGTAGAAGAAGAAAGCACAAAAGATCAAATTGACTGGGGTAAAGTCAATCAACCAATTTCCTCTGAAGTGTTCGATAATCTGTATGTAAAAGTAATAAAATATTTAAAAGAACGTGATGAATTATTCGTATTCAAAGGTTTTGCTGGTGCTGACAAAGATTCACAATTAAGCATCCAAGTGATTAATGAATACGCTTGGCACAACCTTTTCGCTCATCAATTATTTATCCGTCCGACTAAAGAAGAATTAGCTTCGCATGTTGCAGACTTCACTGTCATCTCAGCTCCTAACTTTAAAGCAGATCCTGCGGTTGACGGTACTGCTTCTGAAACATTCATCATTGTATCACTTGAAAAGAAAATTATCTTAATTGGTGGTACTGAATATGCTGGTGAAATGAAAAAATCTATTTTCGGAATTATGAACTACTTATTACCACAACAAGGAATCCTTTCTATGCACTGTTCAGCAAACGTTGGTGAAGCTGGCGATGTAGCATTATTCTTCGGTTTATCTGGTACTGGTAAAACGACATTATCCGCTGATCCAGACCGTAAGCTAATCGGTGACGATGAACATGGTTGGTCTGATAATGGAGTATTCAACATTGAGGGGGGTTGCTATGCAAAAACGATCAACCTTTCTGCTGAGAAAGAACCAGAAATCTACAATGCAATCCGCTTCGGTTCTGTTTTAGAAAACGTAGCTGTTGATCCAGAAACTCGTATTTGTGACTATGATGATGGCTCATTAACAGAAAATACACGTGTAGCTTATCCAATCCAATACATCGAAAATATTGTTGATCCATCTGTAGCAGGTCATCCAAAAACAATCATCTTCCTAACAGCTGATGCGTTTGGCGTATTACCTCCTATCAGCAAATTAACAAAAGAGCAAGCTATGTATCACTTCTTAAGTGGTTTCACTTCAAAACTTGCTGGAACTGAACGTGGTGTAACAGAGCCAGAACCAGTATTCTCTACTTGCTTCGGTTCTCCATTCCTTCCACTTCCTGCAACAGTGTATGCAGAAATGTTAGGTCAAAAAATTGATGAACATGGCGCACAAGTATACCTAGTGAACACTGGTTGGACTGGTGGCGAATATGGTACTGGTAGCCGTATGAAGCTTTCTTATACACGTACAATGGTACGTGCAGCTATCGATGGTAAATTAACAAATGTTGAAACGACACAAGATGCTGTCTTTGGCTTACACATCCCAACAGCAGTTGAAGGTGTACCTTCGCAAGTGTTAAATCCTCGTGAAGCATGGGCAGATAAAGCTGCATACGATGCTAAAGCTGCTGAACTTGCAGGCTTATTCAACGAAAACTTCAAGAAATTTGCAAACGTTTCGGAAGCCATTACTACACTTGGTGGTCCATTAAAATAACAACTAGAACAAGAAAAGGGAACGATATGATTCGTTCTCTTTTTCTTTCCCATACATAAACAGAAGCTAATATAGGAGATACATATGAAAAGAAAATACAAATTACTAGTAGCATTAATTACTATATTATTGGCATTAATTATTGGTGCTGGTTTTTTTGCAGGCAACTACTTTTATAATCTGGCATTAAATCCTGATACTGATAAAACAGCAGTTCTAGATGCCCCCCACAATCTAATCGATAGCAATTCAGATGAAGCTCGAGAGAAAGAGGCACGTGAGCAGTGGTTTAACAAGCATTCTGAGGAGAAGTCAATTCCATCCTTTGATTCCCTTAAGCTACATGCATACTCTATCCAAAACAGCCATCCCACAGACAAATGGGCAATTATCTTTCATGGCTATTCAAGTGATGGTACACAAATGACTAAGTATGCTAAACAATTTTATGATATGGGCTATCATGTACTCATTCCCGATGCAAGAGGACATGGTCAAAGTGAAGGTGATTATATCGGCATGGGGTGGCATGATCGTTTTGATGTAATTTCATGGATTGACGACATTGTAAATATGAATGAAGATGCTGAAATCGTTCTATTTGGGGTTTCGATGGGAGGAGCCACTGTCATGATGGCTTCAGGCGAGGATTTGCCCTCAAATGTAAAGGCAATTATTGAGGATTGCGGGTATTCTTCCGTATGGGATGAATTTTCCTATCAGTTACAAGCCATCTTTCACTTACCTTCTTTCCCAATTATGCAATTCTCTTCGGTCGTAACTAAACTAAAAGCAGGCTATACACTAGCAGAAGCTAGTGCTGTTGATCAAGTGGCAAAATCGAAAACCCCTATGCTGTTTATTCATGGAGACAACGATACTTTTGTTCCTTCGACCATGTTGGATGACGTATATGAAGCAGCAAATGTACCGAAACAAAAGTTAATGGTCGAAGGGGCTGGTCACGGTGGTGCGGAAAGCTTAGCAGGCGAGCTCTATTGGGAAACGATTCAACAATTCTTGGAAACTTATACAAAATAATTAAACGCCCCTTCCTTTAGAATACTATTCATCTCCAGATGATAGCTATGTAAAGGAAGGGGCATTAATTTTTTCATTTTCTAATGTTGCTTCATCCATTCACAAAGAGCACGAACGGTTTCACGATTTTTAGCTGGTGGGTATTGATGTGCATAATGAAGGTCATACCATGTTTCGTATGTTTTATGAGCATCCTCTAAAAAAAATGCCAGCTGTCTAGCATGCTCTATATCCACATTCTCATCCTGATAGCCATGAATAATTAACACTGGGGCTGTTATATGCTCAACTTCGAATAAAGGTGTACGAGCATCATAGGCTTCCGGTACACGGTTGGGTGTTCCTCCGATAACGCGCTTCATCATCCGTCGCATATCTGTACGTTCCCAGTAAGTGGCCGTTGCATCAGAGACTCCAGCCCATGTCACAACGGAAGTAATATCCCTTCGTAAAATAGCTGTCCATAGAGCCATGATACCTCCACGCGAAAAGCCAAAAACATGTATATTGTCGTTGCAAAATTGCTTCAGTACATCGACAGCATAAACAGCATCATAACGGTCTGCCCCTGCAAACTCATCCTTGCCTTCGCCACCTCTATTCCCACGATAATAAGGTGCAAAGACGATAAAACCTTGAGCGGCAAATTGGGCAATACGCGAGGGCCTTACCATGCCAATGCTTTGCATACCCCCTCTTAAATATAAAAAGCCATCATATGTACCTTCAGTCTTCGGCTCTGCTAAAAGTCCTTTTATTCGCAAGCCCTGTGATATATAAGTGATTTCTGTTAACCGTATTGCTGGATTGGGTGAAGGATATGCACGCTTTTCAACGATATCACCATTATTTGTCACGTCTTTTCAGCTCCTCCAGCATTTTCTCCATTCCCTCATCCTTCATATGAAAGCTTAAGTTTGGATGATGGGCAAATTCCTCATCAGTTAACCACAGCATACCGGATGTTTCTAAATCAAATTCAATGTCCTCCTGCCCAGCAAATTGTGCTGTAAAAACCGTTTTACAAAATAAGCTGTCGTCATGAACCGCATATTCTGCAAACCATTGAAGATTTTTCACACGGACACCCGTTTCTTCATACACTTCCCTTATGGCTGCATCCTCTAGCGTTTCACCTTTCTCCAGTTTGCCCCCTGGCACCTCGACACCACGTCTTTTATGAATAGTACATAGCCACTTATTTTGGTGCTTTAAAAAAACAAGGACGTGTTTGGGTTCTACGTCAAACTCACCTCTCGTAAAACTCAAATCTACGCGCAGGCCATGTAAATCTGTAAATGTTAACATATCTTCAACCTCACGTTCTTTCATGCTGAATAACAGAAGTTATTTTTTCATTGCCTACACTTATAGGCGTATTGAATTTATCATTTCTGCTTTGCTAGCCATGCATTTCCACTAGGTGCAAATCATTCAATTTCCTCTAGCTTATCTAATTTAACTATAGTGTAATCATACAGAAACAAGCAACTCTAAATATAGGTCAAGCAAGCAAAAAAGCGTGCTTCTTATGAAGTCACGCTTTTCATTACATTACTCGTTCACCATCGAAATAAACAATCGGATTTTTTACTACACAATCAATATGGACATCCGCTGCATTTGCTCCACCAAATGGCGTATTGCTACCAAATGCGATATGGATTGTCCCATAGACTTTTTCATCTTCCAGTACATTTCCACATAAAATGGCACTTTTATTAGCTCCAATGCCGAACTCTGCAATGATTCGACCATTCCCTTCCCCAAGTAACTCCAGCAATCGAGGACCATCCGGACCAATAGCTTCTATTAATCGTCCGTTTGAAATTTTCAATAATAATGGTTCCTTTAAGACACCAATATTAGCAATCGAACCATCCACTAAAATTTCCCCATTTGCAGATGTTTCTATCGGCGCAATATAGGATTCACCCGAGGGTATATTACCATGCTCTCCTGCTTGGCGAATAACGCCAGTTGAACGAATGCCTAAACGGTTTGCAATACTAAATATTAGCTCATGACCATCTTTGACAATTCGAGTTTCTGCCGCCATATCGAGCAGCTGGACATACTTTTCTACCATTTCCTCAATCTCTTGCGCATCCGCATGAAGCGCACCTTGTTCAAGCATTTCCCATGAAATACCGGGCATTGTCGCTACACGTCCACCTTTTTCACAGGCATTTTTGCATGCTACTGTATGTGTTAAGGAGTGAGCGGTCAAACAAAGTGAGACATCAGCATTTGCCATAAGCGATGAAACTGCTTGAATAGGCTCCTGCCCTGATTTTTCTAATAACGGCATAACCATAAACATTGTATTAGCTGTTATTGTTAGCCCAGCCTTATAAAAGATGGTTGCTAAGTCTTGCTTTTGAACATCTGTCAAAATTAAAAGCGTTTCTGACGATTGAACATTTAAATGATCTTTTAATACCTTCAGTGCAATATCATGTAAATGCTGCATAATAGTACTCCTTAATTAAAATTTAAATGATATCTACGAATGATTCCTTCTATTTCATTTCTAGCCTCTGTTAAAGGCCCTAAAAATTCTGGTACCCGTTGTTCTGTAAATCGGTAGATGGGACCAGAAACAGTAATAGAAGCTACGACCTTTTTGTCACTATTAAAAATAGGCATAGCAAGTGCCAATACATCGACGGAATATTCACTGTTACTTATCGCATAGCCACAACTACGAATTTTTTCAAGCTCTAATCGTATGTCATTTGCATTCGTCATCGTATTCGTTGTATAGGCAGTTAGTGGTTCATCAATAACCTTAGAAATTTGCTCTTCACTTAGGAAAGCAAGCATCGAACGGTAGGAAGCACCTACATAAAGCGGAGATCTACTTCCTCTTGAAACAGTAAATTTCACCTTATTCACAGGCTCTGCTTTTAATAAAGTTAAAGCTTCCAACCCATTCAAAACTGTAAATATAGCGGTTTCACCAGTAACATCCTTTAAGTTATCAAGAATAGGCATACATAGCTGATCTATGTTTAATGAATCATACATATTCATACCAATTTCCCATAATGCAATACCCAAGGAGTACTTTTTGGTTACAGGATCTTTTGTAATAAACCCATTATTCTCAAATGTTTCAAGAATGCGATATAAATTTGTATGATTCATATTCATCGCCATCGCTAACTCTCGACCACCCCACACCGGCTTTTCCTTTGTAAACATTTTTAAAACCTCAATTGATAAATTTAACGTCTTTAGCATATCTCTCATCCTTTTGATCTATTTATCTGTACAACCGGCTGTAAATCTCTCTCTTAAGGGGGAATTAATTGAAAGATTTAACAGCCATAAGCACCTGACATCACTTTAGCAAAAGTAAGAGAGTAGCTAATCTCTTACTTTTGATAGAGGAAATCAATAGCAGCAGTAATATATACTTTTGCACAGCGTACGATATCCTCAACACGCACTTTTTCATTATACCCGTGAATACTTGGTAAATAGGCTGGCCCATATTGTAAAACCGGAATATCATACTGTCTGAAATGTCGAGCATCACTGCTTGCCCATTGCATGACACCATAAGCTTCTAACCCTGTTACAAATGAAATATTTTCCACAATCGATTGGCAAACAGGATTTTCAGCTGGGGTATAATTGGCTACACTTTTGAAACCAAAACGTCTGATCGAATACTCAATGTCTAAGGCATCTAATTTATTCTTCAAGATTTCTGTTACTTCTTCTTGTGTAATACCGAATGGTAAGCGACAATCGACCTGTACCTTACAATAATCTGGGATAACGTTGGATTTCGTCCCCCCCTCAATTGTACCAATATTTACAGTAATTTTCTCTAGTACTTCTTGATATTTCAGGCGGTCTTTCTCCACTTCACGCATGTATTTTTTCGATACTTCTATTAGTGACTGTACTTCCTCAGGAATGACAATATTCATGTCCCATAGTGTGCGAATTTCTTGAATAGCACGGATTGCATCATTAATTGCATTACGACCTGCTAAAGGGGATAAGCTTCCATGTCCTGGTTCCCCATGCACCTCTAATTCAAACCAGAAGGACCCTTTTTGCCCTATTGTCGGATTTAATGGAGATGAAGGCTCTGCAATTAAACATCCATCGCCTTTTATTAAACCACGCTCCAACAACCAAGGAACACCATATTCTCCACCAGTTTCTTCATCAGGTACAATTGCTAATGTTAATTTTCCTGGCAATTCAATATTCAATTTCTTGAGTAATTTTGTTGCAAAAATAATACCTGCTAAACCCGCCTTCATATCGCTTGCACCACGACCAAGCATCCAACCATCCTTCACTTCTCCAGAGAAAGGATTAAAATCCCATTTAGATAAATCTCCAACAGGCACGACATCTGTATGCCCACAATAAATTAGTTCTTTGCCTTCATCCTTTCCAATAGAAGCTACTAAGTTAAACATTTTATCAGTAGCTTCATATTTTTGGTAAACAATGCCTACATCATTTAGATAGCGCTCGATAAAGGCTGTTATCTCAGTCGTATCTCCTGGGGGATTAACACTTGGAATTTGAATGAGTTTCGAACAAAAATCAATTAACTCTGCTTGATGATTTTCTACTTCATCTACTAATTTCATTTTTAGAGCATGTAAGTCATTCATGTGCTTGCACCTCATTTCCTTTAGTTTGTAAATGCTTCATGCTACCGTATAAATTCTTCATATGTGTAAACTGCTTTTCATCAAAGAACGAACATTTATGAGCACCATACGTTTTCGCTACTTCTAAGACAAATCGAACAACACTCTCTACGTCTGTAACATGTGTTGCACCTGTTGCACAGCCTGCCACAATAGATTCAGTTGTAATCGCTACACCTACAACGGGACTTGATGTTGCCACAGCGGGTTGTAAAATACTATTGATATGGAATAGGCCATTCCCATATGGGGTAATGTCTTGCATTGTCAATGGCAGTACAACAGGTGCAATACCGGCTGATTGCGTGTAGATTTGCAGCAAATCATCACTAATTTTTAATATGTAACCTTCTTTAACCGTCGGTGTAATGGCAAATCCTTTATGGTTACATACTTGATTACCTTTTGTTGTATCAATCGAAAGAATAGCATCCATTGATTCTTCCACTTCATTCTCGTTCATGACGCTAATATCGACGGGAGAATTCATAAATGGCACTGGCTCATGTGGTAAAGTGGGTGCAGTTGGACAAATATGAGTGGAGAAAATTACATCTCCCTCTAACTGGTCACCCTTTAATGCCATATCAATTGCTTTTGCTGCGCCGGCCATACAGGCTAGTGCACCATCTCCATCCGATACAAAGCCCGTCATTTCAGGGCGTGCCCCAATACCTCCTAAGCGACCGATGATACCTAATGTAGGTGCATGGCCACCTGAGGATTTTCCACTTTTTCCTTGCACTAGAACGCGGACAAAATCGGTTGATCCACTTTCACCTTTAATGGTTTTTACTACTACATCTGCTGTTGGATTAATAGTGTGTAAATATTCTTTAATCACCTCACCATTTACATACATACTATCCATTACCTCGTATAACTCCATAACATACTTCAATGACATAATTAGTCCGCTCCTTTTTCTATCTAAAAATTTTATTCATTACGATTCGTAAGCTACTCATCTATATTGTAGATTCTTCTTGCTGAATAGCTTTCCATAAATGGCATGATACTTGATGGGTTACTGACACCGTATCGAGTATGGGTTGCTCTTTTGCACATTTGTCTGTGGCAAAACGACAACGTTTATGGAAAGCACAGCCACTCGGAGGATTCACAGGACTAGGAACATCCCCTGTTAAAATAATTCTTTCCTTTGTATCAAAAGGATTTTCCTTAGGAATGGCCGATAACAAAGCCTGTGTATATGGGTGTTGAGGATTATCATAAATTTCCTTATATGTGCCCATTTCAACAATTTTGCCTAAATACATCACAGCAATGCGATCACACATATAATTTACAACATTGAGATCATGTGAAATAAAAATATAGGTTAAACCAAAATCCTTCTGTAAATCTTTTAATAGATTGATTACCTGTGCCTGTACAGATACATCTAAGGCGGATACAGGTTCATCACACACAACAATATCTGGTTGGAGAGCAAGCGCCCGTGCAATATTGATGCGCTGTCTTTGTCCACCTGAAAACTCATGGGGATAGCGCTTTGCATGATAAGCACTCAATCCTACTGTTTCAAGTAGTTCCATGACACGCTTTTTACGTGATGATTCATCGCCTATACCATGTATCACTAATGGTTCAGCAATTAAATATTCAATCGTTTTACGAGGATCTAATGATGCATAGGGATTTTGGAAAACCATTTGTATAGATTTTCGTGCAGAGCGGATATCCTTCGTATTTAAGCTTGCTAAATCGGTTCCCTTAAACTCAACAATGCCCTCGGTTGGTGATATTAACTGGTTGATTAAACGAGCAACCGTCGATTTCCCACAGCCTGATTCACCCACAATCCCAAGTGTTTCTCCTTTAAATAATTCAAAGCTTACCCCATCTACTGCTTTCACAAATTGGGTGGACTTTTTAAAAGGAATTGAGCTTTTAATAGGAAAATGCTTTTTTAAATTATTTACCTTTAAGATCAATTCATTGGGCTGTTGCATGAAAAACCCCCACCTTCCTTGCGACAATTTGACCTTTTGATTGCAAATGGCAGGCTACAAAATGATTGTCCTGGACTTCCACTAAATCGGGTATTGTACTACGGCATATATCCGTTGCTAATGGGCAGCGAGCTGCAAAATGACAACCACTATGCGGCATTGTTAAATCGGGTGGACTTCCTGGGATGGCCGGCAACCTTTGCTGTCCATGTGTCCCCATCGTAATCTGCGACTCTAATAATCCCCAAGTATAGGGGTGTAAAGGCTTTTCATAGAGCTGTCTTGTCGTAGTTGACTCCACAGTACGACCTGCATACATGACATTCACTTTGTCACAAAGCTCCCAAACTACACCTAAATCATGCGTAATCATAATAATGGCCGTATCATGTTCTAGCTGTAATTTTTTCATCAAATCAAGAATTTGAGCCTGCACAGTTACATCCAATGCTGTAGTTGGTTCATCAGCAATAAGTAACTGTGGATTACAAGCAAGCGCAATAGCAATCATGACACGTTGACGCATCCCACCTGAAAATTCATGAGGGTACATTTTCAAACGCTTTTCTGGCTCTGGAATACCAACCATTTTCAGCATATCAACAGCTTTTATTGCTGCATCCTTCTTGGATAAGCGTTCATGAGCTTGGATCACTTCTAAAATTTGATTGCCCACTGTTAAAACGGGATTCAAACTGGTAATAGGGTCTTGAAAAATCATCGACATTTCATTGCCTCGGACATTTCGCATTTCCTTTTCTGAAACCCCCATTAAATCGCGTCCATTAAAATGGATGGCTCCGTTCGATATTTTTCCTGGCGGAGAGGGAATCAAACGCATGAGAGCAGTGGCAGTAACACTTTTCCCTGATCCAGACTCGCCAACTATTCCTAGTGTTTCCTTCTTATTCAATTGTAAATTAACTCCATTAACAGCTTTCATTGTAGAGCCGCCACTTTTAAATTCTACTGTCAAGTTTTCTACATCTAGTAAACGTTCAGTCATGACGCCACCCCCTTTCATTAAACTTTCATTTTCGGATCTAATGCATCACGTAATCCATCCCCTAAAAGGTTTATTCCAAGGACTGTTAATAAAATACAGATACCTGAGAATGTCGCCATTTGAGGATTTAATACTAAAAAGTCTTTACCATCCTTTAAAATGCTCCCCCATGAAGCTGTTGGAGGTTGTACCCCTAACCCTAAAAAGCTAAGCGCAGCCTCCGAAATAATAGCTCCTGCTGTACTCATCGTTCCATAGACAATCAATGGAGCTAAACAGTTGGGTAGTATATGACTAAAAATAATTCGTGAATGTGTAGCCCCTAAGGAATGCGTCACCTCAATAAACTCTTCTTCTTTAACACTTAAAACCTGACCACGAACAAGCCTAGCAAACCCTGGGATATTGGCTATACCAATGGCGACAATAACATTGACAAGCCCTTGTCCTAATACCGTCATAAGTGTAATAGCTAATAAAATGAATGGAAAGGCGAAAAGGCCATCCATCGTACGCATAATAATAGAGTCACTACGACCCCCAAAATATCCCGCCACAAGACCAAGTAATGTACCAAACACAGCACCAAATAACACTGCTGCAATCCCAACAATCATAGATATTCGAGTTCCATAAACTAAACGACTAAACAAATCTCGACCATAGTTATCAGTTCCAAGCCAATGTCCTTCGGTATTCATGGGTAGAAATGATTTACCAACAGTCATTTCATTTGGTGGGTGGGTTGCAATTAACGGAGCGAAGATAGCAACAATGGCCATCAAGGATACAATCACTAACCCAATTGTTGCTAATTTATTTTTAAGCAACTTTCGCAACAATGTATTTCTTTTTCTAGTTTCATTGACAACTGCTTGAGTCATTGTTATTTCTTCCCTCCATTCGATTCAAGATTGACCTTTGGATTCACAACCTTATACAGCACATCAACAATCAAATTAATTAGTACAAAAATAAAGGCAATGAAAATAACTGTACCTTGTACAACGACAAAGTCACGTTTATCTATTGCATCTACAATCAGTCGACCCATCCCAGGCCAGCTAAAAATTGTTTCTGTTAAAACGGCACCACCTAGTAAATTAGAAATTTGCATACCTAGTACTGTTAAGATTGGCGTTAAAGCATTTTTAAAGGCATGCTTACCAATAACCAAATATTCTTTAATACCTTTAGAACGTGCTGTTTTAATATAATCTTGTGAAATGACCTCTAACATACTCGAACGTGTAATACGCGCGAATGTGGCCATCGGAATTGTTGCTAAAGCAAAGGCAGGCAAAATTAAATGCTTCAAATAAGGCCAGAAACCTTCACTCATATTCCCCATCCCAGTCGCAGGGAACCAGCCAAGATTGACACTAAAGAATAAAACAAGCATGATCCCCAACCAAAAAATTGGCATGGATACTCCTACTAGTGACACAAGCATGACAACATAATCAATTATTGTATTTTGTTTTCTAGCTGCCAATATACCTGCTGGGATTCCTATTACAACAGCTATTAATAAGGCTGCTAGTGCCAGTACAACTGTATTTGGGAATCTTTCGATAATAAGCCCCAAAACAGACTCGCTATAAGAATAGGAATAGCCCAAATTCAGCCGAGCTAAATCACCTACATATGATATAAATTGTGAAGGCATTGACTTATTCAACCCCAGCTCTTCCCTTAAATTCTCTATATCTTCCACACTAGCCTGGGGACCAAGCATGACAGAAGCTGGGTCACCTGGAATCATTCGCGTAATAATAAATACGATGATACCAACTACTAACAGTGTGGGAATAAGGTTTACTAACCTTCTTAAAATAAATGAACCCATCCTACAAAGACCTCCTTTTCATTATTAGAATCAGTGGTTCATATTGTGAATAACTAAATACTACACCTAGCGACAATTGTTTGTAAATATATTTTTTCTGAATTTTTTTAATTTTATATTTACTTCCTGTTTACAAATGTGCTACTTTTATTTCGAACCTACTATTTTTTTGAATCAACGGTTCATATTGTGAAACAAAATAAAGGAGGCTAGCACGGATGAAGAAAATAAACGTAAAAAAATCTTTCCTACTTTTCTTTTTAACTTTAATGATTGCTGTTTTAGCTGCTTGTGGTGGGAATACAGAAAAAAATAATTCATCAGATGGAAAAGATGGAGAAGTTACTTCTGGAGGCTCATTAAATGTTGGTCTTTCAGCGAATGCCAAAACGTTTGACCCAATCAAATATACTGGGGTTTATGAATCACAGGTTATGCGTCAAATGGGTGATACTTTAGTTGTTTATAACAAAGATCTGTCAGATATCATTCCATCTTTAGCAACGGAATGGAAAGTATCAGATGATATGTTAGTCTATACCTTCAAATTACGTGAAGGTGTAAAATTCCAAAAGGGGCAATACCAAGATGGTCGTGAGATGACAGCTGAAGACGTGAAATATTCATTAGAACGTTCCGCTAAAGAATCAGCTATGAATCGCCTTAGTGGTGTGACAGAGGTTAAGGTACTGTCTAATTATGAAGTAGAGATTCACTTAGCTACTCCTAATGCTGCCCTACTTGCTATGCTAACAGATGCTGGTAATATGATTATTCCAAAAGAAGAGATTGAGGGCTGGGGCGATAAATTTTCTGAGCATTTCGTCGGTACTGGTCCATTCCAGTTAACAGAATGGAAAAAAGACCAAGAAGTAAAACTGGTACGCCATGAAAATTACTGGGGAGACAAGCCACATCTCGACCATTTAACAATGAAATTTATCTCTGATCAAAATATGATGACCAATGCATTACGTTCAGGTGATATTGATATTGCGATGGACGTAAAAGGCCAAAACCGAGAAATTATCAATCAAGATAGTAATCTTGAGCTCTTAACAAATCCTGGATTATCCATTGTTTATCTGGATCTTAACAATAAGGTAGGTCCAACTGCCGATAAACGTGTACGTGAAGCCATTTATATGGCAACAAATGTTGAGGAAATCATTTCTGGTGTTAACCAATGGGGTGGCGGTGATGTCTCTTATTTACCATTACCTCCAGGCTCTTGGGGCTATGATAAATCCTTAGTCGATATGGTACCGAAATATAACCCTGAAGAAGCTAAAAAATTATTAGCAGATGCGGGCTATGCTGATGGCTTTAAAACTGAGATTTACGTATCAGAGGCGCGTGTCCCTTATGCAACGATTTTCCAAAGTCAGTTGAAGAAAAATTTAAATATAGATGTTGAAATTAAAGTACTGGAATGGGGTACTTACAGTGATACAGTTGCAAAAGGAAATGCTCCAATGAATATTGGTGGTTGGACTTGGTATCCAGATCCATATTTCTTCCTCTATCAATTATTCCACACAAATCAAATCGGAGCGTTGGGTAATGGTAAAGGCTACAGCAATCCAGAGGTTGATAAATTATTAGAGCGCGCTGTATCCGAAACAGTCGTACAAGAAGAGCGAGCAAAATTATACCAAGAGGCATTAAAACTTATACTAACGGATGTTCCTCGTATCGAATTAGAAGCAACTCAAACTGTTGCAGGCGTAAATAAAAATGTACATGGCTTTGAGGTTTCTGCTGATAACTCTGTTCAAATTGTGCATCCAAACGGCACAAACGTATCCATTTCAAAATAACTTAACTAGAAAAGTGGAGATTCTTGTCTCCGCTTTTCTCTTCATAAGGAGAGATTTGATCCGATGACTCGATACATCAATGGGCTTGTATTTAACTCTGACACTCGTAGCTTTGATAAACAGTCGTTCCAAGTGCAAGGGGAATATTTCAAACCAGCAACACATACTGCAGAAAATGAAATAAATTTAGATGGCTATTATATTACGCCTGGCCTAATCGATAGTTGTTCACAAATTGGTTTAGCTGAAATTGGGATTCGTTGGGAAGGTGATGATAGCTATGAATTTGATTCACACTTACAATATTCTGTTATTGATGGCATTTACCCGTTTGATGTAGCCTTTCAAAAGTCTGTCTCACATGGGGTTACAGCATCTCATATTGTTCCCTCCGCTAAAAGCTTAATTGGGGCCAAAACGGCAATCATTCATCATACACATACAACTGTAGATGATATGGTTATTGTAAAAGATGTCGCTTATTCCTTTTCTATTGGACACCAGGCAAAAAGTACATTTTTTGCTGAAAAGAGAAAGCCACTGACTCGCATGGGTATCGCTAAAATCTTAAGGGACACACTCCAACAAATTCAACAGCAGGAGCCCTCCATCCATAAGATTGTTGTGCGGGCGCATAAAGCTGTCGATATTGAACTAATTCATCGACTACAACAAGAATTTACTAACGATTTTGACTTTCATATTATTCATGGCACGGAAATTCCTCTTCTTAAGGAGACAGGTTTCCATACCGTTATTGCTGGCCCGACATTCCGTTATATTGAGCATAATGAGATGCTGGAGCTGTCACCAAAGCTTTATCCTCAGCTATTCACTCAAACAATACCATTTGTTTTTTGTACAGATCACCCTGTTAGTAGCACATCCCATCTAACATTAGAAGGGTGTTTAGCTGTTCGAGAAGGTATGTCCCGCTCGGATGTTCTCTATACATTAACAACAGGAGCTGCTAATTTCCTTGGCATTGACGATAAAATAGGGGCTATTCGTGATGGCCTTTATGCTGATTTTGTGATATGGGATAAGCATCCATTAAATTTAGATGCACAGGTTATCGCAACTTTTATTAAAGGGAAAAAAGTTTATGCAACGGAAGAAGGTATGTCAAAATGATAATTTATCATCATGCAACGTTTCTCACAGTTAATGAACAAAATGATGTTTTTGAACAGCTATGGGTTGAAGATGGACGCATTGTTTATGTAGGGCCAGCCAAAGATATCCCCCCTCATGCGCACTTAATCGATCTACAGGGAGCATATGTCACACCAGGATTAATAGATATCCATGCACATGTTGGAACATGGGCTGAAGTAACCGAAGATATTAATGATGCTAATGAATATAGCGAGCCTTTTACACCGCTTATGCATGCTTTAGACAGTGTTGATATTCGCCATTTCTCCTTCCAGCATGCACTTGCAGGTGGTGTGACAACTGTACAAACTGGTCCGGGAAGTGCCAATGTTATTGGTGGCATTTGGAGTATCCTGAAAACAGCGGGTCCTACCCTTGCTTCTCGCGTCTTAGTAGAACGAAGTGGATTAAAAGGGGCATTAGGGGAAAACCCAAAGAACGTCTTTGGTATTCAATATAAACGAAAGCCAATGACCCGTATGGCGATTGCTCAGCTACTACGTGATGGCTTCCAACGAGCTAGCCTGCTGAATGAACAGGAACAAGCTGAAAAAGTACAACAAAATTCTGAATTACGTCCATTTATTGAGGTACTCCGTGGTGAAATGCCGCTTCGTCTTCACTGCCATAGAGCAGATGATATAATGACCGCTATACGAATTGCCAAGGAATTTAATGTGAAGCTCCATTTAGAGCATTGTACAGAAGGCTATCTGATAGTTGATGCAGTAAAAAATAGTGGATACCATGCAACGCTTGGTCCCTATATGTTAACCCCATCTAAATATGAAACACGTCATTCTACACCAGCGATTGCTGCCATATTTAAAGAGCATAATATTCCTTTTGCTATCATGACGGATCATCCCTTTGTACCGATTCAGTACTTAAAGTATTGTGCCTCTGAAGCAATACGTTATGGATTAGATGAACAAACAGCCTTAAAAAGCATTACTATACATGCAGCTAAGATCGTACAGCTTGATCATCGAATTGGTAGTCTTGAGAAAGGTAAGGATGCTGATTTTGTTGTTTGGTCACACCCTATTTTTGAAACCGAAGCGAAGGTCCTACAAACTTATGTAAACGGAGAAAAATATTTCGAAGCGGAGGAAGCACCATGGAAAACTCAAAAATTGCCATTGTAACTATCGGTCAAGCCCCTCGCAAGGATATGGCGGAGAATATTCAGCAATTAAGACATGGGGGTCTACATGTTCATGAATTTGGTGTCCTTGATTCGCTTTCACCATCTGAAATCGCTGCCCTTTCTCCCTCACAGGAAGAAACTGATGTTTTAGTGACTCTCCTGGCAAATAGTCAGCAGGTACGGTTAAGTAAAGCGAAGCTCATGCCCTATATTCAGCAATGCCTTCATGATCTCCAAGACTTTACTTGGATTTTGCTAATGTGTACAGGCGATTTTGCCAATAAACTATCCGTTAAAAATCTTTTGCTTCCGGATAGAATGATGACTAACTTAGTGAAGGGTCTTCATACGGAATTAGCAATTGGTTTAATAGGTCCGGAGCCTGAGCAACAAATAACGGTTGCAGAAAAATGGCAAAAAGCTCATTTTGATGTGAACTACTCTGCAAGTTCACCCTACCGCTTTAATGCACATGATTTATTAGCAAAGGCACAGCAATTAGAATCCGATGGCGCTGATCTGCTCATTCTTGATTGTATGGGCTATTCCACACCTATGAAAAATATGATTAAACATCAGCTAAATATACCTGTAATCGTCCCACGTGAAGCTGTTTTTACTATATTAAAGGCAATATGTTAATACCCTCTACTGAGGTGATTGATTTTCACTGAGAGTGGCGACACTCAAAGTGAAAATCAACCTAAGCTGAAATTTCCCCGTTAGACACGCTTGTTAAAATAAGGTAACTGCTCTACAAACGCCTTGGTTTCCTCATCTCCATACTCATGAACTAGTGCATAAATTTTCATCAATCTTAAATCGATTTCATCATTTTCTCTATCTAAATGATATTGAATGTACGGTAACTGAGCACGCCATGCATTGGAGATCTCCAACAACTGCATTTGCTGAAAAATTTTCTCAAAAACATCTAATGCTTGTCGATCCACATTGAGTTCAAAATTCCAAGGTCCTGCATAAGGATTGGTATAATAGGTTCTATTGGCAAGTGAAAAATATACACGTTGACGATCCATCTTTACGATTCACTCCTTTTCCCATAGTATGGAGAGAAAGGTGTTGTTTTATTCCCTGGAATGTCAAACTTCCTTCACAATTAAAATGTCCATATAACTTATAATAAGTATGATGAACAAAGAACGGAGTGAGTATGATGAGTTTAACTACGCTCTTAATCGTCGCAATCATCATCGTTATTATTATCACTATTGCGACAGTTATCAGTGTCAACCGTGCCTATGCCTTTAAACATACCGTTGATGAAAAACCGAAACAAAGCTATCATCAAAAGGAAAACTAGTAGGTCATTCATGATTTATAAATTTTATTAATTGAATTTGGAGTGAAAGCAATGGGTGTGCCATTACCAATTATCGTTATGATTGCTATGATGATGTTAATGTTTGGTCTTTCTGTCATTTTCATTATCAAGAAAAAAAATCATATCTTTACGCAAACAATTGATGCAAAGCCAGAGCAAATTACATCGCAACAAGAGGAAGAACAACGATGAAGTATCCCTTTATTTGGCTCATTAAGTTTTACAGAAAATACATTTCACCTATGACGCCACCTACTTGTCGTTTTCATCCCACATGTTCTTCTTATGGCCTCGAAGCTTTTCAAAAGCATGGGGCGCTAAAAGGATTTATTTTAACCATCACACGTATATCCAAATGCCATCCATTTCATCCTGGTGGCTTTGATCCAGTGCCAGAAAAATGGCCTTCGAAAAAGAATTAATTTTCGGAGGTCATTTTTTCTTGTACTTTTTGAAGTTGTGCGTTATTATAATAACTGTTCTAAAAAATAAATCGTAATGGTTACTATTTAAGAAAGGGATTATATTATATGAAAAAAGTTTATGTATTATTGCTAGTCACAGTTCTTGCCCTGTTTACCGCTGCTTGCGGAGACCAATCATCAACTTCCCAAAAGTCTTCTAATGAGACGGATAAATTAACAATTTATACAACTGTTTATCCTTTAAGCTATTTTGCACAGCGTATTGGGGGTGACTTTGTGGATGTCTCTTCTATTTATCCGGCTGGTGCTAATGAACATACCTTTGAACCAACACAAAAGGATATGATGAAATTAGCAGATGCCAATATCTTTTTCTATATTGGCTTAGGGCTTGAGGGCTTTGTTGAAAATGCTAAAAAGACTTTAGCCAATGAAGATGTCACAATGGTGGCAACTGCTGATAAAGTTTCAGATGAAAAATTAGCTATTAGCACAGGCCATGTTCATGCTGAAGATGATCATCATGAACATGATCATGCTGCAACCGAGGAAGATCACGATCATGCAGAAGAAGAACATGGACATGACGACCATGAGCATGGCGATATCGATCCTCATGTTTGGCTATCTCCAACAATTAGTGAAGATTTAGCACTTGCTATTAAAAATGCATTAGTAGAAAAAATGCCTGCTCAAGAAGCTACTTTTACTCAAAATTACGAAGCATTGGTAAAAGAGTTACAGGATTTAGATCAGGAATTTAAAGTAATGGCTGATCAAGCACAAAATAAAACATTTTTTGTATCTCATGCAGCATTCGGCTATATTGCAGGTCAATATGGGCTAACACAAATACCTATTGCTGGCTTAAATTCTCAAAATGAACCTTCACAAAAAGAACTAACAATGATTGTTGATAAAGCCAATGAATTGCATATTCACCATATTTTATTTGAACAAAATGTTTCCTCTAAATTAGCAGAGGTTATTCAAAAAGAAGTCGGTGCGAAATCACTTGTATTGCATAATTTAAGTGTATTAACGACAGACGATGAAAAAAATAAAGAAACTTACTTCACATTGATGAAGAAAAATATTCAAACTTTAGATAAGGCTTTAAGCAATCAATAATTGAAAGAAGGAGGTGCCCCGAAAATGGATGGGACACCTCCTTTATTATGACGTATTTTTCTTGCGGCATTCGTTTTTCTGTTCGCTCAATAGACAAGAACCGCTTATTTGTTTTGGGCACATGGAAATCTTTTGAATGAGGCACTAGGAAAGCCACCATACTTTCTACTAAAATCGTTGCCCATTCATTAAAGTCAAACGGAACTATAGTGTTTGAATCATTTTGATTTTGTGAGACAAGTTTTGTAGGCATCTCCATGAATGGTTTGATAGCCAGCCTATTTTCACCCATTATAGACATCCCCTTATTTGGGTTGAAACCTTCATGCAAAGGGGTTGTTACACTTTGTCTTTTAGTTACTTCCTGCAAGTCTGAATAGTTTTCGCTTGTTGCAGCCGGGAAGCTTGCATAATCCCAGGTATGGTCCTGTGATAATTGCCGATCCGACACTAGGAAATATTGATAACGTACTTCCCCTTTCCGATCAGGTAACGGATCATCCCATGTCACATCGATGTGATACCAATTATGATCAACTTTCACTAATACCCAGGCATGAAGCTGTTCGCCCACTTTTCCAGGGACATATTGCACCTCAAAACCCAGCAATTCTAGCATTCGATAAAGCACTAATGCATATGCCTGGCAGACTCCCTTATTTTCCGTCAGTAGCGTGTAAGGGGAATATTGACTTCCTTCCGTTTCCTTGGAATATTCCGCAGTTAGAACAATAAAATCATGTGCAGCCTGTAATTTTTGTAGGTCACTTAATCCTTGCATAGGTGCAATAATATCCGTCAATGTTTGCTCGACAAATGCTTCTTCACTTGGTGAAAGATGATAGGTAAACGTAAAAGCAATCGCAATTTTATGGTTATAACCATCATACTTCCATTTAAAGCTAGAAATATTAGTATAAATATAAGAGTTTTGAATCGCACCTTTCGTAATGTCTGTTAGTTCATCTTTAATATCAGATATGTCACCAGTATAGTAAATAGAGAATTCCGTTGATAGCTGCATAACTTCTTTATTAATGAGAGATTGTAGTGTTTGAATTGAATGAGCAGTTGCTACATCATCTTTTTCATAGTTTGCAAAAACTTGCACATGACTCATTTGTAGAACAAATAATATAATGACAGCATTATATATATATTTCCTCATATGAGTCATTCTCCTTTACTAAATAGTTTATGCCTCTCTTTTTTTATTATGTTAATGAATGATTAATTTCATGCTAAAAGTTCAATAATTTACAAAATAAAAAGAAGCCTAGCGTTCAATGGGCTTCTTTTTACATTTATTTTATTGTAGTAATTTACGTCTAAGCAGCTTATTAGCTCCGTTTCGTGGAAGACTGTTTGTAATAATAATTTCTTTTGGCAATTTATATTTAGCCAGCTTTTGTCGACAGAAGGCTTGTAATTGTTCGACTGATGCTTGTTTATTTAACACAACAAAGGCAACTGGTACTTGTCCCCATTGCTTATCATCGGCACCACATACGCCCGCCTCCTTAACAGCTGGATGCATAAGCAGAACATTCTCTATTTCTGCGGGATATATATTTTCTCCACCAGAAATTATCAAATCTGCTCTGCGATCTATGACAAATAAATAGCCTTCTTCATCTAGATAACCAATATCTCCGGTATGCAACCAGCCATCTCGCGTGGCGCTTTTTTGTGCAAAACGGCCGATATATCCAGGTGTAACATGGGGCCCTCTAATGCAAATTTCTCCTTCTCCTTGTGCGTTTGGCTCTACAATTTTGATTTGATTAAAAAATAAAGGCTTCCCGGCAGAGCCAATTTTCCGTATCGCATCCTCACTTGCTAATGTAGCTGTTTGTGAGGAGGTTTCTGTCATACCATACGTTTGAGCTACAGCCAAGTTTAACGTATGTGCTCTCGCTAAGTAATCAGCTGGCACCGGTCCTCCACCAGCAAGCATTAATTTAAAACGCGAGGAAGCTTTAGCGTTGTGTTGCTCCAACGTATGTAAGATTCTTTCCAACGTCACAGCTACAACTGACATATGTGTTACTTCACCCTTCATAATATGATGCGTAATAGCGTCTACATCAAAATGATCATATAAATAGACTTGATTGCCATATAACAGCGAACGCACTAATATCGAAAATCCACTAATATGGAATAATGGTACAGCACAAAGCCAAACATCATCAGTCTGTAGACCAATATTTAAAACCGAGGCCGTTGCACTAGCCTGATGGTTGCCTACCGTTTGACGGACGCCCTTTGGAAAGCCTGTTGTCCCAGATGTATACATAATCGTTGTTGTTTGTTCCAAAGGCCATTCCTTTGTTATATCGAATGCACCTTCCTCAACCTTTTCAATCGCTGAAAATAAATAATGAGCCATATTTGCAGGCAACTTATTTACATCCTCATCTGCAATCAATACGGCAACTGCCTCAGAGTCCGCCATTTGGTAACTAAGTTCATCCTGTGACAACCTACGATTTAGCATAACCATCTCACATTGCAGATGCATACAAGCGTACATGGTAATTACAAGCTCAGGTTTACTTGGACCCATGATGGCAATCCGATCTCCCTGCTGTATACCTAGTCCTACTAATTGGCGGGCACGCTTGATAGATAAATCATTCAACTCTTGAAAAGTCCAACTTTGTTCTTTATAAGTTAATGCCTTACGTAACGGTGTTAAATAGGCTCGCTGTATAATCCAATTCGGATACATATTTGTCACTCCAATCACCCTACATCTTAACGCTTTACCTTATCGCTTGTCTATTCATGTTACATTTGCTTTTAAACGTTAGTATTTTGCTTCTATCCTCTTTCCCAGGCATACAAAAAAGCTCGTATCCAAAAAGATACGAGCCTTACACCCTAACTAAATCAAGGGAATCTTGGGAATTGGCCAAAGTCTGGTTGACGTTTTTCTTTGAAAGCGTCGCGACCTTCTTTTGCTTCATCTGTTGTGTAGTAAAGAAGAGTAGCGTCACCAGCCATTTGTTGAAGACCTGCTAAGCCATCTGTATCTGCGTTCATCGCTGCTTTTAAGAAGCGCAATGCAGTTGGTGACATTTGTAGCATTTCTTCACACCATTGAACAGTTTCATCTTCTAATTGGTCATAAGGAACCACTGTATTAACTAAGCCCATATCAAGTGCTTGCTGTGCATCGTATTGACGGCAAAGGTACCAAATTTCACGAGCTTTTTTATGTCCAATAATACGAGCAAGATAGCCTGAGCCGTAACCAGCATCAAATGAACCTACTTTTGGACCTGTTTGTCCAAAGCGAGCGTTGTCAGCAGCAATAGTTAAATCACAAACAACATGTAATACGTGTCCTCCACCAATTGCATAGCCTGCAACCATTGCCACGACAGGTTTTGGGATTACACGGATTAAACGTTGTAAATCAAGAACGTTTAGACGTGGGATTTCATCGTCTCCTACATAGCCACCATGTCCGCGAACTTTTTGATCTCCGCCTGAGCAGAAGGCATGTTCACCTTCACCTGTTAAAATAATTACACCGATATTTTTATCATCGCGTGCACGTGAAAATGCATCAATCATTTCCATAACCGTTTTTGGGCGGAATGCATTACGCACTTCTGGACGATTAATCGTAATTTTTGCGATTCCGTTATAGAACTCATACTTAATATCTTCATAAGTATGTAATGAAGTCCATTGACGTGTCATTGAATTGCCTCCTATATTGTAAATTCGTCTCGTTATTATCGAGGCGCTAACGTAAAAATAATATTACGTTATATACTCCTCTACTATTGTAGCAAACTCAGCGGGATTTTCCACATGAATTGCATGTCCAGCATCAATTACTGTCATATGCCTAACAGTTTTTAATAGCGCTTTCATTTCTAGTGCAATTTTACAAAATTTCTCATCTAATGAACCTGTAATTAGTAGCACAGGTATTTCAAGCTGGTCCAAGAGATGCCAATTGGAAGGTTGGGTTCCTGTTCCGATACCTTTTAAGCTCCCTGATAAACCTTCTTCCTTTTGTGAAAGTCTTTCAGCCCGAATGGCCTTTTGCACAGTTTCAGAAAGATGACGCTGTGATGCAAAAAGCGGTATATTCTCCCATGCATTCACAAAAGAGACTAATCCATTGGTGATGATTTTTTGTGCCAATATGTCATCTCGCTCCCTACGTTCACGTCGTTCCTCTACTGTTCGTAAACCAGGAGAAGCACTTTCTAAAATGAGCTTTTGAATCCGATTTGGAAACGTAATGGCATAAGATAATGCAATTCTTCCCCCCATTGAATAGCCCAGCAATGTAAATTTCTCAATATGGAGCTGACAAAACAGTTCCTCTAAGTCCTGTAATTGTTCCTCCATTGAAAAACGCTTAATTTGCTCTGGAGTAGCTGTTTGCCCATGCCCAATTAAATCTATGGCAATAACCCGGACATTCGGTAGTGCTTGTGCTAGATTGTGCCATGTAGCCGTACTCCCTGTAAATCCATGCAAAGCAACTAATGTATGGATACCGTTTTCATTCCATATATCCACATTGGTTTCAAGTCCTCGGATTACTAAGCTCGTCATGCTTTTAGCTCCGCGTTAATACGATTCCATAGCTCTCGATGAGCCTGAACGTTTTCCGCTCTATCTGTAAATATTTCAACTAAGCGTAAAGGACGTTTTTTGACTGATGAAAACTTCCCTGATAATTCAGCTATTGTATCTACACGTACATAATCCATATTATACATATGGGCAATATCTTGGAATTCAAGTGCAGTCGGTGTGCCAAACAGATCCTCATAATGAGCTTCTACTGTTGATTGTGGTAAATAAGAAAAAATTCCTCCACCATCATTATTCATTACAAGAATAGTTAAGTTACATTCTTGGTATCTAGTAGCAATCAGCCCATTTACATCATGTAGAAAAGCTAAATCACCAATCAATAAATAAGTTTCTCGGTCATTTCCTTGACTGAAGCCTAATGCTGTTGATACTACGCCATCAATCCCATTCGTTCCGCGATTCGCAAAGAAACGGATATCCTTTGGTGTTGCTAATAAAAATGTATCAATATCACGCACTGGCATACTACTGCTAACGAATATATCGCTACCATCAGGAATCATTTTCAGTAAACGACTGACCATCGCTCCCTCATCTTTTTCTATTTCCGAATACTGTTCAATATAGGTAGAAGCCAACTGATTAGCTTTTTGCCATTCGGCTAAGTATGATTCCTCAAATGCTGTGTTAGTAAGGGTTAGATGTGTTAACCATTGATCGATATTTGCATGAATAAAATGTGTAGATACGCCCGTAGCATCTCTAAACATAGGATCTTCATCAATAATTACATAAGCACTAGGCTGTGTTTTTGTAATAAATTGCATAATGAATTTTGAAACGGGCTGTGCCCCTATTCGTAAAACTGTATCTGGCTGAACAAGTGCCTTAAAATCCTCACTCTTCATAATGGCATCATAGGTAGTCACGAGATATGGTAAGCAATCCTCTGGTACAGCTGCACGCATATTTGACAAGCTTTCCACTATGACTGGCCATTTCAACTGACGCACAAATTCCCAGAGAAATGCTAGATCCGTACCAAGAGCTAATTCTCCAACAATCATAAAGCCTTTTCTAGTCGAATTTAAAATAGAGGAAAGTTCCTGCATAGCAGAGGTTGTAGGGATTAATTGTCCCATACTGCTATGTTTAAATGTCATGGTTGGCAATTCATCCTGTAAATCAATTAATAAAGGCTCTCGGAATGGAACATTCAAATGCACTGGCCCAAAAGGTGCACTTGTTGCAATTGCCACTGCCCGCGCTATATGACGTTCGATAAAAGGCAATGTGGGAGCAGCACCATCTGCTAATGGAAAATCAACACTCCATTTCACATGTGAACCATATAGATGAGGCTGATTAATGGTCTGTGGTGCGCCTACCTCACGTAATTCATGTGGTCGATCAGCCGTAATGATAATCAGTGGCACACGGGCATAGCTAGCCTCAACAATTGCTGGAAAGTAGTTTGCTGCCGCTGTACCAGACGTACATAAGAGGACAACAGGCTTAGCAGTAGCTTTCGCAAGCCCTAAAGCAAAGAAAGCAGCTGAGCGCTCATCTACTTGACGATACATTTTTATTTGTTTTGTAGAAGCGACGGCGTAGGCAAGAGGTGTTGAACGCGAGCCTGGGCTAACAACAACATTTTCTACTCCTACTTGTACTAATGACGCAACCATTTTATATACATAATCTGTTAAATTTTTTCGTTCACTCATGTAATTGTCCCCCTAGCGCACGAAGCATTGGACGGAATTTCACTAATGTTTCATCATATTCAGATTGTGGCTCTGAATCCGCTACAATACCACCACCAGCATATAAATAAGCTTTATCGTGAAGCAATGCCGCTGACCGTATCGCGACTGCAAATTCACCGTTTCCCTCTGCATCCAACCAGCCGATTGGCGCAGCATACAAGCCTCGATTCATCGGTTCATACTTACGTATAGCTGCCAACGCTTCCATACGTGGTACACCACCTAATGCTGGGGTGGGATGTAAAGTTTTAGTGAGTTGTAATATTGTAGCATCCTTATTTAGTTGTCCTTCAATAGGTGTATATAAATGCTGAATATCTCGTATTTTTAATAGACGAGGACTTTCAGGAAGGTTTATATCCACACAATTTTTTCGGAATGTGTCTGCTATCATATCGACAACATATTGGTGTTCTCCTCCGTTTTTTGGATCGTGTAACAAGCTTTGTCCATAAGCTTCATCTTCTTCTGCTGTTTTTCCTCGCTTAATTGAACCGGCAACACATGAAGAAAAGGCTCGACCATCCTCCACTTTTACAAGACGCTCAGGCGATGCTCCGAAGAACAAAAGATGTTCATGCTCTAAGCCGAACAAATAACTTTCTGGTTGTTCATGGATAATTTGTGATAACACTTGTGGAGCAGTTACTTGCTCTTTAAATTGCAGTGCAAGTGATCGTGCAATAACAACCTTATCCGCTTTCTTTTGCTTAATTAAAGCTGTCACTTGGTCTATAGAAGCTAAATAAGGCTCTTTATAAGGCTCAAAGTAGCTTGATATTTCAGGCTTTGAATACGTTTTCACTTCTTTAACCTGTGCTGCATGAACTAAATAATCTCGCTCTTTTCTTAATGCCTCAAACTGAGCCTCACCATCCTGATCCTGTGTCAGAAGATGAATACTCACATATGCCTTTTCATCCCGTATAACAAGCTGAAATGTTGCTAATGCAAAATAAGCCTCTGGAAAACCCGTCCATTCCCCAGCAACATTATTCTGTGGATCAAATGTAAAGCCCCCGAACAAAATAGGTTGGAGCTCACGTTGTCCTTTCAGACAATTTTTCGTTAAATTTTTCCATTCAGCTTCTACAGCATCAAAACGTTCATTTTTTTTATTATTTTGAATGGTATGGGCATGTCCTAGCCCAACTAAAGTCATTGTTTTTTCTCTATTTTGCCAATAAAATCGTTCACCTTTATAGCACTCTTCACCTGCTGTATAAAACGCTAATGCAGACAGGTGACTCACTTCCATTGTTTCCATATAAAAATGAAGGCTTTGGCCCAAAGAGTCCACTTCTACTTCTGTGGCTTGGTACCACTTCTGTTGCATGAAAATTACCTCCGTTGTTGCAATGTACATAATCAATGATGGCGAAATTACATCATTTTGGGGGCTGGCAACCGTGTCATTCGTACTGTTGCTATTCACCCTATTTTTATTTTCAGTTCATAAATGCATGTTCTATTGTATCACTTTTTTTCATTTTACAGTATGTAATAAGCTGTGAACCTACCCATTTTCTCAATCTTCGTTTAAAATAAGAAGAGTCGACAACATTTGAAGGAGAGAAAGACCTTATGACCAAAGTCATTGAAGCTGATAGGGGTATTAAAGTTTGGTGGCATTTAACACGTCCACATACTTTAACCGCTTCATTTGTTCCAGTATTCCTAGGAACAGCAATTGCACTAGCAATTGAAAAAGAAACAATTGATTTTGGACTATTTTTTGCTATGCTCATTGCAAGTATGCTTATTCAAGCAGCAACGAATATGTTCAATGAATATTATGATTACAAATTAGGATTAGATAACGAGCATTCTGTCGGAATTGGCGGTACGATTGTCCGTCATGGTGTACAACCAAAAACGATCATGATGATTGCGCTAAGCTTCTATGCTATTGCCATGCTACTTGGCATTTACATATGTGCCTCAACATCTTGGTGGCTAGCTGCTGTTGGACTAGTTTGTATGCTAATTGGTTTCTTATATACAGGTGGTCCATACCCAATAGCCTATTCACCTTTTGGCGAAATAGTTTCTGGGGCAGTAATGGGAATGGGAATCGTTTTGATTGCTTTCTATATTCAAACGCTTACAGTAACACTTGATGCCGTTTTACTTTCCGTTCCAAGTATGATTTTAGTTGGTGCTATTATGCTATCCAATAATATTCGTGATATTGTTGGCGATACAGAAGGTGGACGCAAAACACTGGCTATTTTAGTAGGACGTGATAATGCAATCTCCGTGCTATCAGGATTTTTTATTGTATCCTACCTATGGGTAATCGCCCTTGTTGCAATTGATGGCATTACTTTTTGGGCTTTGATTATTTTCTTAAGTATTCCTAAACCATTACGTGCCATTCAAATATTCAGAGATAAAAAAGAAGCCAAAGAAGTGATGCCTGCGATGAAATATACAGCGCAAACGAATACAATCTTCGGCTTCCTATTAGGAATTGGTTTATTAATTGATTATTTCTTTTAAAAAGTGCGGCAGCCTTAACGGGTTGCTGCTTTTTTTACATAGCGTTTGAAATTCTGACTAGCGATTCCTTGTACTTCTTCTGCTGAAAAGCGAGTTCGTAATGCCTCTAATAAATTTTGAGCCTCTCCCGCATGAGCTAATCCTTTTACGGTCACACCTATGCCATCAAAATCTGATCCTAACCCTATATGCTCCACACCTACTAAGTGGGCTAAATGCTCCACATGATCAACCAATTGTTCCAGCGTTGCATCTTGTTCACTAATAAAGAGTGGAAAATAAACAACATGGATATGCCCTCCATGTTTTACAAGAGCCTTCGCTTGTGCATCTGTTAAATTACGAGGATGATCACATAATGCTCGTGCATTACTATGACTAGCAATAATATGCTTCGCTAATGGCAACACATCCCAAAAACTTTGTTCGTTTAGATGGGAGACGTCAATTATTATATCACGGTCATTTAATACTTGAATGACTTCTTTACCAAATGGCTTCAATCCAAGACTTGCCTCTTGCTCAGCTCCATGGGCAACAGCATTTTCTTCATTCCACGTTAAACCTACTAATTTGACGCCTGCATCAAGTACAGCAGTTAGCTTTGTTAAATCTTCGCCAATAGCACCACAGCCTTCTAAGCTTAAGATAGCTCCTATTTCATGGGGAGCTAATAGCTCTAACTGTGCCCAATCTGTAATATGCACCATGCCCTCTGTTTGTAAAACATGAGTATGAAATGCTTCCATTTGACGTATGACTTCAAGAAATTGCTGATTTTGCGGGATTTCAGGGTCAATAAAGATGGCGAATACCTGTGCTTTTATTTGCCCTAATTGCAGTCTTTTATGATTGACATGCATACGTACATCCTCTGCAAAACTTGCCGCTTCAAGCGTTGTTAATTTCAACAGTGCATCACAATGTAAATCAATAATGTTCATCTTCTCACCTCTACAGCTATTATACTGCTTTGGTAAGGAAAATACTTACTGACTTTTGTCCTGTGGTGTATCAGAAGAGCCAAATTCTTCAAGCTCAATAAAATCATCCGATCTTGGTGTTGAAGAGAGCACATCCTCTTCCACTGGTCGTAAATTATCCTCTTTCTTTTCCGCATGTTCGACACATGTCAAAGCCTGCGGCATAGCCTCTAAACGTCCAATTGGAATCTCTTTACCACAGACAGCACATTTGCCATATGTTCCGTCTACCATTGCTTGAAGAGCTTCTTTTATTTCCTCTGCATTGTCACCACGATGCTCGTCAATAGCCATTTCTGTGAGCTGATCCGTTAAATCACTGGCATTATCAGCAGGATGATTATCATAATTAGATAGCTCTGTCGCTTGGGGACGCTCTGATTCATCTATTCGCTTTTCGATTTCTTGTAATTCTTGCTCTAATTGCCTTTTTAATTTTTTCATAACTTGTTGATCCAAAAAAATCTCCTCCTTATGCTTTCATTTTTTCCTAATTTATTATTTCTAAAACATCAGCATAAGGAAGGTTTATTTATTTATATTTTTATTTATTCGTATACGCTACGATTGCATCATGTAAATACTGCGCAGCTCCCACTACACTACGCTCGTCGTAATAAGCGGTGAACCGTTCATCCGCAATATACATTTGAGCGAGTCCTACATGTGCCTCTTTAGAATATTCTTTCCATGTAAAGCTCAGCCATCGTTTATGGAGCTCCGCAACTTCCATCGCAACTTCATTTGTTGCGTCTCCCACCCCTATTGCTTCTGTTAAACGCTCAAACATTTGCTGCTCCAATTGCTGCATTGCCTGAAACTGTTCCTCTGTCATATTCATAAGCTTAGCATTCGAAGCATCTACGGTTTTGTCTCCATATTTGGCACGGATTTCTTGACCATACTTATTTTCGTTATCCTCAACTAACTTTTCTTTAAATCCATTAAATTTTTCTTCATTTGACATAGGTTTTTCCCCCTCAATTGATAGTATCGTTTTTTCTACCGTCTGTAAGATCGTCTCAAGCTGTTCTTTTCGTTTAAGCAGAGCAGCTCTATGTGACTTTAGCGCCTTGAAATGTTGAAAATGAGGAGCTTGAATAATATCCTGAATAGTTGCTAGCTTCATATCCAACGCTCGGTAAAATAAAATCTGCTGTAGCAGATCAACTTCCGCTTGACCGTAAAATCGATAACCTGCCTCATTGGTTCTTGCTGGCTTCAGTAGTCCAATTTCATCGTAATAGCGCAGACTTCTCGTACTTACCCCAGACAATTGGGCAAGCTCTTGAATTGTATATTCCATGTTTTCACCTCCATTAATGCTACTGTAAACTTTGACGCAACGTTAAGGTCAATAGGCAAATTAAAATTATTTCCCCCTCCCTAAAATCATCCTCTCCATTCATACAATTCCATAACTACCTATAAATCTATAATTTTTAACCGATAAAAATAGTAAATATTTCACAGGAGGGTAATAGGATGAAATGTCCGAATTGTCAGCATGAAAATCTAAATGACAGTAAATTTTGCTTAGGTTGTGGTACTAAATTGACTAATTCATCATCAAAACAAGGTGTCCCAGCATGGGCCATTATTGTATTGTCCGTCTGTTTCATTGCAATTGGTGGGCTAGGCTATGCGTACTGGGACTTTTTCTCAAATAAAAATTCAGCCACTTACTCAGAAATAAACGGCAATCAGAATTTAGAGACACAGATACAACAAGTTTCCTCTGAGGAACTGACGAAAAAGCAAGAGGCTCATGCACAGCAGGTTGATCGCGTTACTCTTATAAAGGAAATTCAGCAAAAGGTATTCACCATCCTAACGAACAATGCGCAAGGTTCAGGCTTCCTCTATAAAAAAGGAGGGTATGTTATTACTAATGCGCATGTTGTGCAAGGTGCAGTCGAAGTAATGGTTCGTAACTCTGTGGGTCAAGAATCACCTGGTACTGTAGTCGGTATATCTAATCGTTATGATATAGCTTTAATACATGTTCCTAACTATCAAGACAAACCCCCATTAGGAATTGAAACAACAGAATCACCTATTGGCTTAGAGGTCATTGCTTTCGGAAGTCCACAAGGCTTTGAAAATTCAGCTTCCATTGGCTATATAACAGGTAATAAACGTGATATGAAACTTGAAAATTTTATATACAAACAAATATATCAGGTCGATGCTCAAATTGATAAAGGTAGTAGTGGGGGGCCATTGGTGGATGTTAATACAGGAAATGTAATTGGCATTAACTCACTACTTTACACAACCGAAACAAGTACACACTTCGCCTTCTCTATCCCTCTTTACAGTATGGTAGATCAATTTGATGGTTGGATTGCTCAGCCTCTTTCTGCAAATGAGGTTCTTTCTGTTGCTAATCTATACGAAAATAATCAACAACCTGTTAGTAAATCAGATATTACTAATGAAACGGACAATTTGTTAGCAGGTCAATTCGTACAAGCATTCCGCCTATACTATGAAATGGCTCTTAATGAGGGGGATTTTTATTGGATTGCCGATATGCTTGCGCCTAGTAGTTCTGCTTATAAAGAACTAGAAAAATATATTAATGAGATTGCGTATCAAGGCAACTACTTCTATTTTACAAACAATGAAGTACTTGATGTACAATATTCGAACGGCCAATACTATGTGGATATGAATGAAACCTTTGATTTCTATGATGCCCAAGGTAATTATCAATTTTACGATCGGTATAAGACGTATACTGTGATCACAGATGAATACGGTGCTTATAAAATTGCCACTATTAAAATTCACTAATATCATCTTTTTTTACAATGAAAGCCATCGAGAGTGAACTTCTCGATGGCTTTCGTCTAAATTACTATTGATATTTTCCATGCCACACTATTTGTCGATAATTTTCTTTATCCGTGTCACCCTCTGTATTAATTAATAATACTCTCGAAGCGCTATTTAACTGTAACGTATCTTTTAATTGTCTATAACGATTATTTGTCATGATTTCATAAAAACAACCAAATGGAGCTGCTCCCGATTCTCCTGCTACAATGCGTGTATCTGTGTTCAATGGATTACCAAGGATACGCATTCCTGTTGCTGCTACTTCTTCCCCGCAACTAATGCTTACTTTCGTATAGGCATTTAACAGTTGCCATGCCTGAGGATTCGGTTCGCCGCACGCAAGCCCTGCCATTATCGTTTGCATGTCGCCACCAACAGTTATAAATTCATTGGTTCCTGCTTTAAAGCTTTCATAATAACAATTAGCTACATGTGGCTCTACTAAAACAATAGTAATTTCATGCTCATAGTATTGTCTTAAAAAGGCAACGACTGCTGCTGCAAAAGACCCTACTCCGGCTTGTAAAAACACATGGGTTGGAGCTTGTTCTATCTCTTCAACAACCTCTTGTATTAGAGTTGTATAGCCCTGCATAATCCATAATGGGATTTCCTCATAGCCATCCCACATTGTATCCTGAATTAAAACCCAACCATGTTCTTTAGCAAGGTGTGAAGTATAACGAACCGTATCATCATAATTCATTGCCGTAATTTCAGCATGGGCTCCCTCATTTATAATGTTTTGTAATCGTTCCTTGGCGCTACCAGCAGGCATATAGATTCGTGCTTGAAAACCTAGCTCTCGAGCTGCCCAAGCTACCCCACGACCATGGTTCCCATCTGTTGTTGAAATAAAGGTTAACTCTCCCAACTGATCTTTTATTTTGGATGACTTTAATTGTTCAAATGAAAGATCTTCAATATCTTTATTGAGCAGATTGGCAACATATTGTGCGATAGCATAAACGCCTCCTAGTACTTTAAAGGCATTCAAACCAAATCGAAACGATTCATCTTTTATCCAGATTTTTTCTACATCTAAATAAGAAGCTAATGATGCTAAATGATGGAGTGGTGTCTTTTCAAACTTCTCATATGTACGTTGGAATTGACTAACTTTCTTTACTTGTTCAAGTGTAAAATTCGAAAGTAAGGCTGTTATTTGTCCGTCATTATCTTGGCCTACATCATGTTGATTAGGAATCCATTTTAATTTTTCTCTCATATCTCTCCCCCTCTCTCCACATCTTAGTCTATCTCTCTAAAAAATACAAAATGCTCTTACTATCTAACGTAGGAAATAAAAAAACTATACACTCACCTTATTTCCATGAATGTATAGCTTATCCATTAATTATTTCGCAAAGATTTCTTCTACTTGATCTAGCATAATAGCAGCAGCTAAAATTCCTCCAGCTGTACTCCAAATGACATCATCTACTTTATGTGCATTGCCTTTTTGTACAGCAGAAAGGTTTTTCCAAAGAGGATCTCTGTCCACTCTTGTTCAGTTGCTAATGCTGAATCATCACCTATTGGCATGTATGTGAAGAAGAAAATAACATTCCCATCCATTTGGGGGATTACTTCTTTCCCTACCTCTACTGCTAAGTTTTCTAGCTTTTCAGTTCATAAAAAAAGTGCAGTAGATGTAAATTCATCTACTGCACTTAGTATGACCCGTACGGGATTCGAACCCGTGTTACCGCCGTGAAAGGGCGGTGTCTTAACCACTTGACCAACGGGCCGATGGCGGAGAAGGAGGGATTTGAACCCTCGCGCCGGTTACCCGACCTACACCCTTAGCAGGGGCGCCTCTTCAGCCTCTTGAGTACTTCCCCATAAAAAATGGCTCCGAAGGCAGGACTCGAACCTGCGACAACCTGATTAACAGTCAGGTGCTACTACCAACTGAGCTACTTCGGAATATTGGTGGGCCTAAATGGACTCGAACCATCGACCTCACGCTTATCAGGCGTGCGCTCTAACCAGCTGAGCTATAGGCCCTTGGAGCGGGTGATGGGAATCGAACCCACGACATCAGCTTGGAAGGCTGAGGTTTTACCATTAAACTACACCCGCATAAATGGTGGGTCAGGACGGAATCGAACCGCCGACACTTAGAGCT